>CAZSSH010000005.1:0-450247 GCA_964609825.1 uncultured Victivallaceae bacterium
AAGTTTGTTCACTCATCATAAATCCTCTTGGGGTTTGGTATTTTGACAGCATTGCCGGAAATGACGGCGGCAACCGGGCATGATGTGATTGACATTTAAGCGGCGGCGCGAGGCGGCAAACGCTTCCGCCACCTGCCGCCAGTCGCCGGCGGCAAAAGGCACGATACGGATCCGGCGTTCGTTAAAATATTGCAGCGTCTCGTTGGCGATGGCGCCGCAAATGACCGCACAGAGCTTGTATTGGCTGAGAAGGTCGATTTTGAGCGCATCTTCAGCGGGGAGCGCGAGCTCGCACTCAATGGCGATTTGGCGGCGGCAGCACTGCAAAATCAGCAAGGTATGCGCCGACTCAAAGACCGGCGAAATGCGCCCGGTGTCGCAATTGACGGTAATTGCCAGTTTCATCATCGACCTTTCGATTTATCGTTTGATGATATTGTAGCATAAGGCGTGCCAAGTTGATCAAAATCGTTTTTGAGCTTAAAATGTCTCCGCAATCGATAATTACAGGGGCAATTTTGCCACACTGTTAAGGTTTTACCGTGTCGTTTTTGCCCCGCTTGCGACCGTCGGGCGGGAGGTCGCCGGGCCCGAGTTTTTTGAGTTTGCGGTAAAACGTGGTATGGTCGATCCCCAAAAGTTGCGCCGCCTGCCGCCGGTTGCCGCCGGTGGTCCGCAAGGCGTCGCGGATGGCTGCAAGTTCGGTGGCTTGGATCGTCCGGCGGATGGAGTTGCCGGATGTCGTGACCGTGGCGCGGCCGTTGAGATAATCGGGGAGATCCTCCACATTGATCACCCGGCCGCGGCAGAAGACCATCGAGCGCTCGATCACGTTTTCGAGCTCGCGGATGTTGCCCGGCCAATCAAAGGCATTGAGGATTTTTAACGCCGAGCTGCTGATTCCGTCCAAATCTTTATGCATCAGGCGGTTGAAACGGTTGATAAAGTGTTCGACCAAAAACTCGATGTCCTCGCGCCGCCGGCGCAATGGCGGGAGCTCGAGATGAATTACGTTGATCCGGTAAAACAAGTCCTGACGAAACAACCCCTCCCGTATTCTTGTTTCCAGATCGCGGTGGGTGGCGGCGATGATCCGGACATCGCTCTTGATGCTTTTGGTGCCGCCCAAGGGCTCAAACGAGCGCTCTTGCAGTACGCGTAAAAGGCGGATTTGCATGGCGGGTGAGATTTCGCCGATTTCATCCAAAAAGAGCGTACCCCCCTCGGCCAAGGCAAAGCGCCCGGGTTTGTCGCGGTCGGCCCCGGTAAACGCGCCTTTTTGGTAGCCGAAGAGCTCCGACTCCAAGAGTGTCTCCGGAAACGCGCCGCAGTTGATGGCGACAAAAGGCTTGTCCCGGCGCGGGCTGTGGTTGTGGATGGTGTTGGCCAACAGCTCTTTGCCGGAGCCGGTTTCGCCGGTAATGAGCACGGTGGCGGTACTGCCGGCGACTGCTTCGAGCTGCGAAAACATCTTTTGCATGGAGCTGCTGCGGCTGGCAAAGTCGCCCAGCTGGTGAAAAAAATCGATTTCACTTTGGAGCTTTTTTAAATCGCTTAAATTGCGAAAGGTTTCCGCGCCGCCGATGACGTTGCCCCGGTCGTCGCGCAAGACTGCCGTCGAGATGCTGATCGGGATTTTGCGGCCCTCGTTGCTGATGATAAAGCAGCTTAAATCGATGACCGGGCGGTTTTCGTCCAACGTTTTGCGAAGAGGGCAACCCGTTTCGCACAAACTCGAGTGAAAGACGTCGCAGCAGAGTTGGCCGACGGCCTCTTCGGGCAGGATATGGATCATCTCCCCGGCCGAGCGGTTGAGGTAGGTGATCCGGAACTCCGGGTCGACGGTAAACACCCCGTCGGAAATGCTCTCCAGTATGGCGCGGTCGTCCATGGCAAAATTTCCCTAAAAAGAAGGTTACGCCCTTAATATATCATACTGTTGCAAAAATGCAACACAAGATTGAATCATTTGATGCGTTTGTTGTTAATGTCGTCGGGAGCGCGTAAAATTTCGGTTTTTTTACCGACAATACACTTGCGTACTCGCATGATTGGCTTTATACTATAAAAAGTTTAGCATAATGTGACCAAAAACAGTCAATCAAGGAAAAATAAAAAGATGTCAAATACCGAAAAAAAACGTGCTGTATTGCTTGATTTTGTGTTGCAGCACGCCCGCAAAATGTTCAATGCTCCGTCAGGGGTGTTAAAGCGGCCGTTTCTTGACCCGGGCGCCCAGTATGCGAGCAATTTGTGGGACTGGGACTCGTATTGGGCGGCGGAGGCGCTGCTTGGGATCGCGGATTTGCTGCCTGAGGCCGAAAAAGCGGAGTTTTACCGGACGGCGCTGGAGCATGCCCGCGGGTCACTCTTGACCTTTTTTGATTATCAGCACACGGACGGCAGCATGCCGATTTTGCTGACGGTAAACAACCCCGATGCCTTTGACTCGCGCAACAGCAGCAACAATATCGCCAAACCGGTCATCGCCCAGTTTGCCCGGTTGCTGGAGCGGCACGGCGCGTTGACTTTGGAGGAGCGGCCGGTGATTATCCACGGTTTGCGGCGCTTGGCCGAGTGCCGGATGAACCGCTCCAAAAAATCTCCGTCGGGTCTCTATGTGTGGAATACCGACACCGCCATCGGCGTTGATGACGACCCGAGCGCCTGGGCCCGGCCGGCCGGTTCGAGCGCCCATATTTATCTCAACTCGCTGGTGTTTGCCGATCTCTCCGCCGCCGCCGAACTCGCCGCCGGCTGGGGATTTGCCCAAGAATCGGGGTTTTTTGCCGAGCAGGCTAAGGAATTGCAAGCGGCCGTCCAAAAATACTGCTTTGACGAGCGCGACGGCCTGTATTACACGGTGGACGTCCAGTGTGTCGCTGTGCACCCCAAATGGCAGAATGTTTATCTCCACCACTCGCTGGAGCCGTTTTGGCATGTGTTGCCGCTTAAAATCGGCTCGTGGTGCTCCTTTATGCCGTTGTGGTGCAAAGTCGCCACCCAAGAGCAGGCCCAACGCATGGTGCGCGAGCATCTGGTCAAGCCCGAACGCTTTTGGACTCCCTACGGCATCCGGTCGCTGGCGGCGGACGAAAGGATGTATTCGCCGGAAGTTTCGCGCGGCAACCCCTCCAACTGGCTCGGACCGATTTGGATCATCACCAGCTTTGTGGTCTGGCGCGGGTTGAAAAATTACGGGTTTGACGCCGAAGCGCGCGAGCTTGCCGACAATGTCTTAACCTTGCTCGCCGGTGATTGCGCCGACAACGGGGTCATGCACGAGTACTACAGCCCGGAAACCGGCCGCGGGATCTCCGGGCCCGGATTTTTAAACTGGAATTTGCTGGCGGTCTTGATGTCCTAGATTACTTGAGTTGTCTGGGTTTGCCGGGGGGAGATCATTTCCGGTCATTTTTATTGCTCATAGTCGCCGTCATCAGGCTCAATGCCGCTTTGCCGGTTGACCCGGGCGCCAGCTGGTGCTGCCACCGGGCCTGTCAGCAGCGGGTCGGCAGTGTCAAGCATCCAGCGGTCGAGGCGGTTGCGAAGCTCGGTTAAAATTGGCCGGTAAGCAATTTCGGCTGCCAAGGAGTGACTCTCCGCCGGGTCGTGCCAGAGGTCAAATAATTGCTCTTCGGCAATGCGCGGTCGCGTGTCCAAATCGGCCTTCTGACGCAAAAAGCGTTTGGTGAGCCCGTTATCAATGTTGGGCAAAATAATCTTGGAAAAAGCATCGCCGCGGCGGACATAACGGTAGCGCGGCGTCTGGATTGTCCGTTGCACGTCGCGCGCGGCATGGTAATTGATTTCGGCAAAGACCGCGTCGTGAATTTGCCCGAATTCGCCGCGCAGCAACGGATACAGTGATTTGCCCTCCAGCCAACCGGGTGCATTGAGCCCGGCCCATTCACAGACGGTCGGGTAAAAATCAAGGTGTGAAATCAATGCATCGCTCACGATACCGCCACCGAGTCCGGGAACTTTGAGGAGAAACATGACACCGCAGCCGTGATCGTTGAGATTGCACTTCATCCCCGGAAAGGCGACGCCGTGGTCGGTTGTCACCAAAATCAAGGTGTCGTTATTGAGTTGGTTGGCCGCAATGGCGGCAAATATTTGACCGAAACACTTGTCCGCATGGCGAACCATGGTGGCAAACATTGCCCAGTCGCGCCGGCACTCCGGACTATTCGGGATCGGCGCCGGGGGTTTCATATAATCGGGATCATCGATCGCGTCCGGTGTTTCCGGGTAGGGGCGGTGAGTGGCATTGAGCCCAAGAGACAAAAAGAACGGTTGTTGATGCGGCCGCCCGAGAAATTCGCATGCCTTGGCGGTATTGGCCAGATCCTGGCCCATCCCGCCGTGCGGATGGTTGCTCTCATTTTTTTCGCGGTAGCGCTCGCTGTAGTTGAGTATGTGCTCCTCTTGCTCGGAAGTTTCGTGCTGGATGCCGCATAATACGGTGTGATAACCGTTGCCGCGGAGAAAGTTGACAAGATGTTTCGCCGGATCGTTGAGTGAAAAACCGCGATGCGCCAGCCCCAGCATGCCGCACTGGTGCGGATATTGCCCGGTGAGCAGCGATGCGCGGGCAGGTGAGCATGTCGGGCCGCAGTCAAACGCCTGGCGAAACAGCGCCGCGCCGCTGGCAAATTTCATCAAATGCGGCGTGTCGAGCGCGTACCCGTAGGGAGAAATGCAACGTCCGGTATCGTGGGTATGGAGGTAGACGATGTTTTTCATGATCCGATTGCCTTTATATTGCAAGTTTCCAAAGTTTCCACCCGACCATCAGCAAGGCGAGCGCCACCACGCAGATGAAATATTTGCGCATCTGGCGGTCGCCTGCATTTTTTTGCAGCCGGACCCCCAGATGCGTCCCCAAAAAACTGCCGATCAACAATTCGGGCAGCAAGGGCCAGGCGAGATTGCCGTGCAAGAGGTGAAACGCGGTGCTGCCGACGCCCGACAAAAAGACGATCATGGTGGTGGTCAAGGTCGCGTGTTTGGCGTCCTGACCCACGAGGTAGAGCAACACCGGGAGCATCACCACCCCGCCGCCGATGCCCAAGAGGCCGCTCAATATCCCCATGCCGAAGCCGAGCGTGATGAGCACCGGGATGCTGAAAGGTCCCGTCGGAATGGTGCGAAAATCATACAGCGGGGGGATTTTGCACGTATGTAGCAAGCCCGGACGGCAGACTCCTGTATTGTTGGGGTGCCGGAGCTCCCACGTCATTCCCATAATGATTGCCGCCAATAAGAGGGCAAAGAGGAGTAATAATACCATATCCGCCGCCGGGACGCTGCTCCCGGTGGGGAGGGGCACCGCCCCCGCGACCTTTAAGGCCTCGACCATTTTGCCGCCGAGCCACGCCCCCGGAAAAATGCCGACGGCCGAAACCAGCGCGACTTTAAGCCCCAGCCAGCGCCGGTCGAGTCGCTGCTGCAAGGTAAAAACCGAGGCGGCGGTGACTTGCACCGAGCTCGTGCCCACGGCAAGCGTCATATCCAAGCCCAAAAAGATATTCAATGCCGGGGTCAGGATAAAGCCACCCCCGGCGCCGAAAAAGCCGGTCAGTACGCCGACGGCGCTTCCCAGCAATAAGGTGCTCGCAAAGGTGTAAAGATCTAAGGTCATCTTATGCTCCGGTCATTGATTTTTTGAGCAATCGCCTCAAAACGGCCGATGGTGTAATCATAAAACATTTGCCAGTCCTGACACAAGGTACTGAAGCCTCCGGTGCGGTGTTTGGGGCAGTCGCCCATGCATAATGGGAGGTAGCGGCAACGGCTGCAACGCTCTTGGCGCGGATTTTTGAGCATGCCCCAGTCGCGGTAGCCGGGGAGGGCGCGAAGTTCGGCAAAACTGCTTTGATTGATGTTGCCGAGCTTAAGCTCTGCTTTGACAAAAAAATCGCAGGGGTAAACATCGCCGTTATGCTCCACAACAAGATAATTGCAGCAATTTCCCGCCATCGGACAGACGGTGGGTACGCCGGTTGCGAGGCGAGAAAGGATCGAGTCAAAGAGTCTCACCGAGACTTTTCCAACATCGCCGGCAAACCACTCGTCAAAGATTTGGCACAAAAATTTGCCCCATTCGCCGGGAGCGAGGGCATAGGGTTGGCGCTGACCGTTTTGATCAAACTCGACGCACTCGATGTATTGGTGAAAATGGATGCCGAGCTTTTTCAAATACCGGTAAACCGTGACCGCGTGTTTTTGATTGGCGGCGGAGACGAGCGTCAAAGCGTTGAACTCGACCCGATGACGCTGCAATACTGCCAAACCTTGCATGACTTGACCGTGACTTCCCGCGCCGCCGGCATTTTGGCGGAAACGGTCATGCAATTCTGCCGGTCCGTCAATGCTGATCCCGACCAGAAAATTTTGATCATGCAAAAATTTTCCCCAGCCGTCATTGAGTAATGTTCCGTTGGTTTGCAGCGAGTTGGCAATGGTTTTGCCGCGCCCGTATTGCTGCTGCAAGCGGACGGCTTGTCGAAAAAAGTCAAGCGTCATCAACGCGGGCTCGCCGCCCTGCCAGCCAAAGGTGTGTTGTTTGAGCGCAAGGGCAAGATAGTTGGCGGTGATTTTTTGCAGCGTTTCGCGGCTCATCCGGTGCGGTTGCGGGCCAAATATCGCCGCTTTGGGCAAATAAAAGCAATAACTGCAACGCAAATTGCAGTCAAACGACGCCGGTTTGATGAGGAGCGAAAATGATTGATCCATCTTGTGTATTTCGTTTTTTGGCGAACCCTGGTTATAATATACCCATCATGCGGGATTTTTGCAATGCTAAAAAAGGATGTAAAATATCACTTTAAGATGTTTCTTGCTTGTAAAAATGCTGATTTATGCTTTTTTATATTAAAAAAGGATAATAAAAGTGAAGACAGTCAAGCTCGTTACCCTCACTCCGGTGCCGCGCGGCGCCAATTATATGGAGTGGGAAACCTTTCGCATGGGGCCCAGGTATATTTACGCCCATCAGCTCTTGTATATTTTTGACGGCAGCGGCACCGGGATGCTGGATGGCGAAGAGTTTGCATTGGAGCCGGGATTGCTGACGATTTACGGGCCGGGGACGCTGCACGATTTCCGGAGCGATGCCGGGGTTAAGTTTACGGGGGGGACGATGTGTTTCTCGTGGGTGGTGCCGTCAGAAAAACAGCTCTCGGTCGGCAACCGCAGTGTTGAAGTTGCCGACGCGGCTTACTGGGAGTATGCCGATGAGCCGGTCCGGATCGAGAGTTTGCCGCCGTTTCCGATCCGGCTTTTGCTGACCGGAGCGGTGCGCCGCCACTGGGAGCAAGTATTGCGCGAGACCGGACTTTTGTGGCGCAAGGAGCCGCACTCTTTGGAGGCGGTGGTCAAAGTCAAATCAACTTTGCTTGAGTTGATCGCCCTTTTGCGCAAATGTCTGGCCGCTCCGGCGGAGTCGCCCGAACCCGCCGGTCTGGAGCGTTTCCGCAAGTTTGTGAGTGACCACTATGCCGCCGACATCAGCCGCCGCGACGCGGCGCGGGCGGCGGGAGTCTGTGAGAGCCATTTAACCGGCTTGCTGATCCGTTATTACCAGAGCAACTTTAATGATTATCTGAATCAAACGCGCCTCGCGGCGGCGCTTGAGCTGTTGCAGTACAGCAATTTAAACGTCAAAGAGGTGGCCGCCGCCGTCGGGTTTCACTCGAGCAGCTACTTTATCGCCCGGTTTAAGGGGCGCTACGGTGTAGCTCCCGGCAAAGCCCGCAACGGCGTTTAATTGTTTTATGCGAGGTAACCGCCGAAGTCGCGGATTTTTTGTTGCAGCTCGGCAATCGGCACCGCGATGGCGGCGCAGTTTTGCGTGACCATAATTGCCGCCGCACAGCCTGCGGCCTGACCGGTCAGCATGCACCCCGGCACCACCCGGATCGACGACTGGATCGCACGGTCGGCGCTGATCGAGCGTCCGGCGACCAAAAGATTGTCGACGGTTAACGGTACGAGCGAGCGGTACGGCACCCCGTAGCTCTCGCCGATCTTATAGCGGGTACGGTGGATGTTTTCCTCCACCGCCAGCTGGGCGGCCGGGTCGGGCTTGGAGGCATGGATGTCAACCGGGTAGGCGAAGCGTCCGATTTCATCGGCAAACTTGGCGCGCTTTTGGTAATCGGCCATATTGAGTTGGTAATGCCCGCGGATGCGCCGCGTTTCGCGGACGCCCAGCATCGGGGCCGTTTGCACCAGATCGCTCTCGGCAAAGCCGGGGACGTTTTGCACATAAAACTCGTGATAGAGTTTGGCCAATTTGCGGCCTTCGATGTAACACTTGGTCAAATCATCTTCGTCAAGGGTATCGACATTGTAAATGTGTCCCAAATTGCCGCTTGTCGTTCCGTGACCGTAACAGCAGACGCCAACAAAATGGTGCTCGTCGGTTGGGGTTTTTCCTTGTTTGAGTAATTTGTGCCAGATTGGGAAATCGCGCTCCGGCGACTGCCGGTAGGCGGCCAAATCGACGTTGGAAAACTGCGGGCACAAGGTCGGGCTCATCGTGTTGCCCTCCTCATCGCCCTGATCAAACGGGACTTGGGCGAGGGCGGAAACCATTGCATCGCCGGTGCAATCAATGAAGACTTTGGCACGGACCTCTTTGAGCCCGGTGGGGGTGGACACGATCAAAGCTTTGAGTTTGCCGCCCTCGCGGATGACGTCAACGACTTTGATCCCGTAATAAAGCTTGACCCCCGAATCAGCGATCCGGCGGTCGTAGAGGCGCTTCATGATCTCGGGGTTTACCTCCTGCCAGCCGGGGTTGGCCTCGGCGATGCCCATCTCGGCGCAGCACTCCTCGACTACGCCGCGGCAAAAGTCGCCCGCGAGATAATTGACGCCGTCCCATTGGCAGATAATCGGCGGCACCAAGGCGCTGGTGGTCATCCCTCCGGCGGTGCCGGTTTGCTCAAGGAGCGTCACTTTTTGATTGTTTTTACCGGCCGCAATCGCGGCGGCGATGCCGGCCGGACCGGCTCCGGCGATGACGATGTCACACTCGTTTAAAATCTTCATTTTTTTACCATTTTTATTATTTTGAGTTCACCGCCGTTGACGGTAAAATCGACTCCGTTGCGCAATGTTTCACTTGAGTAAACCCCCAATTCGCGTTTGGAGAGGACATCAGAGAGCTGGTACTCTCCGGCGGGGAGCTTGACTTCGACCTTGGTCTCCACTTTTTTGCCCGCGATTTCGGCGGCGTGCGGATTGCCGCTCTCCCAGGTTTTGCCGAATAAATACAAATGCCAGTCGCCGGTCACGGTTTGGCGGCGCAAGGCGGTGCGCATGTTGCCGTTGACGGGCCTCACCGGGCGGGAGAAACCGTTGGCGCCCAAAAGCGGCATAAATTCCTTGCCCCAGTCGACGGATCGGGCGAGTTTGACGACTTTGCCGCGGCCGAATTCGATGGTCTCTCCGGTTTTTGCGCCGGTGAGCGCGGTCAAGGTATCGGTTGCCTGACCATCTTGATTATAGCGCCCGGTATGGCCCATGATGATCAACGTGCCGCCGTTTTTGACGTACTCGGCGAGATCGGTCGCACTTTGGTCGCGCAAGATCGGTGATTCGTTGAGGACGATGATCCGGTATTGTTTCAATATCTCAAGCGGTGTCGCGTCGGTGACAAAGGGCATTTGGAGATTGTTTTGCACCACTGCGTTGAGCGCGGCGGCAAAGCCGTCGGTATTGAGGTTGACCCAGTCGATCCACATACTTGAGCGCGACACATTGACCATGCTCAGCATCCCAAACATCAACGCGCCGTTGGCGGTGACGAGCTCGGATTTACCAAGATCGCGGATGGTTTGAGCAAGTTGCGCGGCTTCGTTTGCCGCTGACAGAGCCTCGGTTTGGACGGGGCCGGGGCTGAAGTGACGGCCCCACATGATATTGATGCCGCCAAACATGTCGCCGTAGGCGATCTCGGTAAACATCACAAATTTGAGGGTAGGTGCAAACGGCGGCAAGGCAAAGCTCTCGCCGACCAGCGGCACTTGGGCGTGGCGGGCCTGTGATTGCAAAAAGGCATGGACAGGCGAGTCCCCGCCGCCGAAACAAAGCTCGGCCCCGTACTCTTTGTACACAGGGAGCATCCGGGTGATATCGCCGACGCCCATTCCGGCATAGCTCTTAATCGGCTGGGTGCCGCCTGCTTCGCGCACGGCGGAAAAAATGGTTTTGAAATAACTGTTGACCAATTGCTGGCGAAACTCTTCCCAAGCGAGATACTCGGGGCGCAAATCGACGTTTCCGTCAAAGGTCATTACGGGCGGCGCGGTGACGGCAAGCTGATTTTTTTTGACATAAGTCATAAACGCGTTGACCGTCGATTGGTCAAAGCCGACAGCGAGGTGATTGCGCGAGGCGTCGCTCCAAAAGCTCTCGATCCCTTGCGAGAAATTCCAGCCGATGACCGACGGGTCGTTTTTGTAAGTGCCGACGATCGCTTTAACCGTGCGCCCGAGGGCTTTGAGCGTGCGTTCCGAGGCGGGGCTGAATTTGCGGGTGAAACTGGCGCTGTAGTGCATGTTGCGGCCGTTTTGGTCGAGCAACTGGTCAAACCACAGCCACTCGGGCACATGGTCGAGGTGGATATAAAAAGTAAGTGTGACCGGGATCTTTTTTTGGCGGGCGATTTCGAGATAACGGTCGATCACCGGGTAGAGGATGATTCCCTCCACCGGCTCGATTTCGGACCAGTAAAAATTTAAACTCCAGTTGCTGCCGTTGGCTACCAGATGGTCGGCAAACGACGCTTTGATGTCATCCTGCGTCACGGAGACGGTCTCGGTTTCGTCCAAAGGAAAGAATTGCTCCGCTTTCGCGGGCGTCTCCGCAACCGGAGCCTTCACCCCGGCAAACGTGACGGTGCCCGAGCGGCGGTCAATAATTGCGCCGTTGTGCAAGAGTTGCAAATCCAGCTTGAGCACCATCGGTCTTTGATCGACGGCGGGGACTTTGATGTCGGCATCCGTGCTTTCGCCCTTTAAGACAACTTGGTTATGAGGGTTGCGCCACGAGTAGCTCAAGACATCGCCCGCTTGGGTGCGCCGGGGGACGGCGAGCGCGGGGGAGGCGGCTGTAAGCTCAATTTTGGCCAATGCGGGTAAAATGTCATAGAGTTGAGGCGCTTGCGCCGGAGGCAAAGCGGCGGTTTGCGAGTAATTGACCAAATATGAGAAGCGGTTCAGCGTCAAAAGTTTGCCGTCGCCGTCAAAACGCTTGAGGTCGAGCCAGTAGTTGCCGCGCGGCAAAGCGGGTAAAATCAGATTTTGGTTTTTAACTTGACTGCGGTCAATGGCAAAGTTGTCGAGGACATCTCCGGCATCGTTGTAAATCATCCCTTTGATTTTGGCGGCGTCACGGTTCCCAAAGAGCAACTCGGCGGGGAGGGCGGCCTTGGCTTCGCAACCCTCATAGGCTAATTTGAAACCGGAAAATGCGCTTTGGTGCCGCAAATCCTCGGCGACATCGCGCAGTGTCCACGCATACTGCCGCGACGGGGGGCGGATACTCGCACTCATCACCACATCGCCAAATCGGTAAGTCCCGTTGGTAAAAGGGAGTACATGGATGACGAGCCCCTTGAATTTGCGTTTTTCCGAGGCCGGAGCACGGTCAAAACTGCGGAGTTTTTGTTCCGGGCCGGCAACGTCCCACTCATAAAAAGTCCACGGGCTGTCGCCGCTGGCCGGGGCGCGGTAAAGATTGATTTCGCCGTCAGGTTCCTCAATGGCCACATTGACCTCGCAGGCGCTGGAGCCGCGGGTCAACAGCCAGTAGCCGATGCGCTTGACGTCAGGGTTGATGACTTGATCGCATCCGAGATAAAAGCTCTGACGCTCGCCCTTGCGCTGCGGCTGGAGGGCGAATAAGTCGCCGCCCGTGAGACTCGCATTTTTGACGACTTCGGCGCTCTCGGGAGGGCTGCCGGCCAACACCTTGACACTTTGCGGCCGGTAAGGAAACAACACTTGATCACAATTGGGCTCCAAAGTGACGGCCCGGAGTGCAGACAAGGTCAAGAATGCTGTAAATTGGAGAAAGAACTTCATTTTTCAAACTTCCACTTTTCGCCGCCGTTGCGGTAGGTTTCGGCCCAGCGGTAACCGGAGACATGGCCGTCGCCCATCAGATAATTGCTGCGATGGTTGTGAACTTCATCGGTCAATACATTGTTATATCCGGCCACGCGGCTGGGGTCGCAGCCCAGAGAGTTGTTGACATGGTTGTCGGTGCGCGGCCGCTCGGCCAAAATGATGGTGTTGGCCGGTTTGCGCACGCGGTTAAAGGCGACGCTCGGATTGGTGCCGCCGGTGGCCCCGGAACTCGGAGTGATATTAGTTAAATCCGTGTTTTGCACCATAAATGTAAGGGCATAGGTGCAGTAGGCGGCATTGGGGTCAGTCCGTACCAGCCGGTCGGAGGGGCAGCTGAAAAATTTTACTTTTTTGACATAATCGGTTGCGGCAACGTTGCCGATGCTGATGCCGCCCAAATACGGCATGATGATCCGCGCCCAACGGAAAGAGCCGCCGGAGGGGGAGTAGTATACCGGGGTAAAAAACTTGCTCTCCTGCTGATAAAAAGTGTACGCGAGGCCGAATTGCTTGAGATTGTTGGTGCAAGCCATGCTTTGCGCTTTGTCGCGCGCTTTATTTAATGCGGGCAACAGCATTGATGCCAAAATCGCGATAATCGCGATCACAACGAGCAACTCGATCAAAGTAAAAATCTTTTTCACAACGGCCTCCGGTTTATGGTTTTGGGTTTGTTTCCTTTATATTATACTCCAAATTAATTTGCATTTCCCGCATTTTTGTGCTATAATTTATCATTATTATGCTAAAACAACAACAAATTAAAAATAATAGTGATAAAAGTGCATCGTTTCAGGCGTTGCGCGAGCGTTTGGAGGCGGTCGCCGCCATGACCGGCACCCAATGCTGTTTCAAGGTCGGCGAGGCGATGCTCCCCGAGGAGCTTTTGCCGCGCTTGTGCACCTATCACGAGCGCGAATTTTGTCTGGCGGTCAAATTCGGCTGCAATGTCGAACGCCGCTGCGTCGTTAATGACGGGCGCGAAATCCCGCAGCGCCTGAGTCGCAATCTCTCGCCGTGGGTCAAGGTCTGCCATGCCAATGCCTATGAGGTGGTGATCCCGTTTGCCGGGCGCTCGGGGGAGTGCACCGGAGTGGTGATGATCGGACCCTTTCGCGCTGCCGGTCAGCGCTGCGCATACCCGGGGGCGGCTGAGCTTTATGAGCAGCTGCCGGTGCTGACAACTCAGTTGGAGCACTCATTGGTGACCCTTGTCCCGGCGATTTTCGGCGATCTCATTCATGAGATTTACATCAATAATATGGGGAAGCTCCCCAAAGTCCCGCATGACGAGCGGATTTTGAGCGCTCTCGATGAAATCCACCGGTATTTTCGCTCGCAAATCTCGGTCAAAGAGCTGGCGGCCAAAGTGTTTTTAAGTGAATCGCGCTTTATCCACCTTTTTTGTGCCGAGTGCGGCATTACTTACAGCGATTATCTGATGGAGCTCCGGCTGGATGAGGCGCGGCGCTTTGTACTGAGTCCGGTGCACTCGATCCGCGAAGTCGCCGCTTTATGCGGTTTCACCCATCAAAGTTATTTTGCCGCCATGTTTAAGCGCCGTTATGGCCTCTCTCCTTTGCAGCACCGTCAGGATTACCTCAAAAAACTCTTTCCCAAAGGGTAGGGGTGCCGATTTATAAAAATATTTCGGTTATTTAGTAAAGTGCACTTGACAAAATTATTTTTTTATGGTATAATTAATGCATAGCCAAGTCAAGAGGGATGCATGCAATACGATATCAAATACAATGGCAATAACGGCAATACGGCGCATGACGTGTTGTGTCTGTTGTTTGACCAAGGAGCGATGGAGCAGCTTGCCGTGGCCAAATGCTTGGGGATTACCAAGGCGGCGGGCAATTTGCATTTTCAGCGCTTGATTGCCGACCACATGATTGAGCCGGTAAAGCTTGAGGCCTCGGGGCGCGGCCGCCCGGCAAGCTTGTGGCGGGTATTGGAGGCGCATTGTTTCCTCGGGATCGTGTTGCAGCGAAGCGGCATTTTTGCCGAACTTTTGGACGTCAGCGGCAACTCGCGCTACCGTTGCAATACGGAGCTCGGGCCGGAGGCGACGCTGGCGGAGGTGCAAAGAGCTATGGACCAAATTTTTACTGCCGCTCAATCCCGGATTGCCGAGGGCGGGCGCTTGCTGCAATGCTTTATCGGCGTCCCCGGCGCGATTGCCAAAGACGGTACCATTCTCAACTCGGCCAACTTTCCGGTGCTCAATGGTTGGAATCCGGATCGTACGCTGGCCGATCAAGGGATAAAGTGTTTTACCGATACCATCGGTTTGGCGGTGTGCCGCGGCGAGAGCTCGGATACGCCGCGTGACGCGGTGATGTGCCGGATCGATTGGAGCGAGGGTTTCGGCGCCGGTTTTATGGTCAACGGCGAAACGTTGCTCATGCCCGCTCCGGCCGCCCGGCGCTATCATGGGCTGTGGGACTTTGGCCACACCCGCATCCGGCTCAACGGCCGACCCTGCCATTGCGGCAAAGCGGGGTGTCTGGAGGCTTATGTGGGCGGGCTATCACTTTTGGAGCAGCACCCCGAGCTCCATTGCCGGACGATTGCCGAGTTGATCGACCTTTTCCGGCGGGGGGATGCCTCCAGCCGGGCGGTGTATGCCGAAGCCATCCAAATCATGACGGATGCCTTGTATCCGGCGCTGGAACTCTTTGGCGTCGAATACATTGTCCTCGGGGGCAAAATGCGCGATGCGTTTGCGGTGTTTAAGACGGAGTTTGAGCGGGCGTTGCAAAAGTATTATACGGCAGCGGAGATTGCCGCTTTTACCATCCGCGCGGGCGGCGAACCCTTTGCGGTCTTGAGCCGTGGCGCGGCATTGACCGCACGGCAGTATTTTTTGACCCCGGAGGCGATCAGCCGCAACCGCGGTCTCGGACAGGATTTAAACAAAACCCAATAATCATAATGAGGTCAATGATGAAAAAGTTTACGCTAATCGAGCTTTTAGTGGTAATTGCAATCATCGCCATTTTGGCGTCGATGCTGCTGTCGGCCTTGAATCAGGCGCGTGAAAAAGCACGGGCAATCGCCTGTGTCAACAATCTGAATACGGTGATGAAGCTTCAGATGCTTTACGCCGACGACAACAAAGGGGCCGTGGTGGTCTATACGACCAGTGGCTCCACGCCGTTTTCCAAAATCCTTTACCAAAACGGTTACGCCAAATCCGGAATGAAAGAGTTCTTTTGCCCATCGGTCCCGGCGGCCGCCTGCGACAAACCGATCTTGCCCGATTTCACCGGGACGGCGCAATATTACACCTACGGCATGTACAATTTTAAATCCGACGGCACGGGGGCATACTACAATGCCCGCAAAAATCAGACGGGCGAGTTTGCATTTCAGAATTCGGATGGTATGTTTTACTCATTAAAGCGCTGCCGTCAGCCCTCGGCGGTGATTTTACACGCCGACACCCGCTACTACAGCGGCAACTATCGCGGCTGCAGCGGCTGGAATTTTTGTCCGACGGTCGAAATCAACGGCTCAAGCACCGCGGTGCCGCACGCCGAGCGCGGCAACATGGCGTATGTTGACGGGCATGTGGCCGCCCGCGGCGCCGCCGATTTAAAAGTGGCAGGATTTACCGCTATTAATAATGGCATACATGGTTACTGAGGAGTTTTAATGATGAAGCATTGGGGGATTATCTGGGTTGTCATCATGGCATTTTCGCTCTCTGCCGCTCCGGCAGAGGTGGTCTGCCATTATATGCAGTGGTTTGACTTTCGGCTGGAGGACGGCCAGGCGCGCCGCGGCCACTGGTCGTGGGGCGGCAAACCGCAGCCGCATGACGTCGATCGCTTTGACAGCAACCGGACGCGGGATATTTACTCAGTGTTGTATCCCCGCATCGGTGTGTACGACTCGACCGATCCGGCGGTCGTCGACTACCATATTTTATCCGCCAAAAGCGCCGGGATTTCGGCCTTTTTGGTCGATTATTACCCCGAGTTCAACGCCCGCTTCGGCCAATTGTTGGAGCAAAGCGCCGCCCTCGGGTTTCAGGCCGGGATTTGCTATGAGGAGAAGGGTTGCTGGCCCGACTGGGTCAACAACCGCGCCGGGATCCATTCGCGTGAAGACGCCATCGCTCTGGCCGTCCGCGAGTTTAAGGATTTGCGCAAATATTTTGACCACAAAGCCTATTGGCGCAAGGACGGCAAGCCGGTGGTATTGGTCTTTGGCTTTGTTTACCCGCGCCCCAAAGGGTGGGGGGAGCAAAACGGTGAATGGCGCTTTACCGCAAGTGAGTGGCGGCGGATTTTACAGGAATCCGGGTGCGGCGATGTCGACTTGGTGTTGCAGCAATTGCGCTATGCCGACGACGGCTTCAACTCCTTTTTGTGGCGTCATGCCGAATCTTTGACACAGCGTGCCGACGAGCTGACGACGTCGGGTAAAATCAAATTTTGCATCGGTACCGCCGGGCCGGGCTTTGACGACCGGGGCGTTGGCGGCTGGGGGCAGGGGGCGCGCTTTGATCCGCCGAATCTCGGCGACGAGGTGATCAAAGCCGATTTGGCGCGTTTTGACGCGAGCAAAGCCGACACCTTGCAAATTGTAACTTGGAACGACTATGCCGAGGGTACCTCCATTGAGCCCACTTTTCAGTACGGTCAACTTTATCTGGAGGTTTTGGGCGAATGGTCGGCCAAGCGCAATCAACACCCGTGGCAAGCCGGGCGGACAATTTTGCCTTATCAATATTATGTGTTGACCAAACAATTCGGCGCCGATAAAACCCAAGCGATCAAACAGGCGCTCAACCGGGGCGATTACACTGTCGCCAAAGAGTTGATCGGCGAGTTGACCCAAGCGCAAAATTACCGGATCGCCCCGGCCATCGGCCGCGACAACGAGTTCCCTATTTACAAGGTGAGCTCTGCGGTCGCTCTCGCCTCCAAACCGGCGGTGCCGCGAGAGAAATTCCTGCTGATTTATCTCCTTGGTGCCGAGGGAAATAAAGTTACCGCTCCGGATGGCCGTATGTTGACCTTATCCCCCGAGGGCGTGTGGCAGCCGGGGGCGAGCTGCGGGCAAACCTTTGCCGCCAGCCTCGCCGACGCCAATCCCGGCACGGTCATCGGCGTAGTGCCGCTACCGTTGGCTTCGCCGTTAAGCGAGCTTGCTCCGGGGACGCGGGCTTGGGATCAATTGGTAAACCGCGGCGTGAGAGCGGCGGCGGACGGGACGGTCGCGGCGGTTTTGTGGCCGGTGGAGGCGACGCAAAAATCGCAAACGATTGCTCAGCAATTGGAGCACGAGTGGGGCGCCGTCAATGCCCCGGTGCTCTTTGTCAAAAGCGACACGGAGGCGTTTTCCCTCTATCAGGCAAAGTTAAACGCAAAAGATGCGACGCTCAACTTGCTCCCCGAGCTTAATTTGGCGGCATGGCGGCCCGAGCACGGCACCAGCCGCAAGTCGGTCGTCACTGCGCTCACCGATCAGGTCTATGAAGTGCGACCCGAGGCGGGTCAGGGCAAAAGCGTGACGATGCTCTACTCGCCAATCCTGAAATATCCGGCCGGCACTAAACTCACCGGCTCGGTCTGGGCCAAAGGTGAAAGCATCCTCCGGCTCCATGCCGTGAGCGACAATTGGAAAGTGGTACCCGCTTGGGACAACAAACCCTTTATGTCCGGCGCGATTGAGCGCAACGGCGGAGCATGGACCAGGTACACTTTTACATTTACCGCGCCCGGCGAAGACTTTCCGATCCATTTCCGGATCGATGTCAACGCTGCCGGACCCGTGTTGCTCGCCGACCCCAAGCTCACGCGCTAAATGCTCAGAGCTCAAACGGCGAAGCGGGGAACCCGGATTGGTTGTACAAATTAACCATCGGGTTGTCGGACCAGCCGTAGCGGACGCGCACCGGATGCTTGACCATGGCCGAGGTCAATACTACCGAGTTGCCGTCAATTTGCGCCTTGGCCGGATAAAATGTCGGCTCGGCGGAGCCGTCCGCCACATAAAAGCCTTGCAACGCTGCACCGTTTCGGGTGACCAAACCGCCGTCGGCGCGGTCAAAGGTGACCCGCAAAATGCCGTTGGCCTCCGTCCGCGCCTCGCGCGGCAGCGGACTTCCGGCCGGTACCGCCTGATAATAAACGTGGTGCAGCGCCTGGGTGGCCAGCCGGACGCCGACGGTATGTTTGTCTTTGGGGTGGATGTCCGCGGCTTCGCCGACGTCGATGGTGACCGCCATTTCGGTGTTTTCGGTCTGCTGTGCCGCCAAACGCTGCGATTCGCGTAAAACCGGCCAAATACTGTCTTCGTTGTATTCGCACTCGACCATGTAATTGGCCAATTGCACCATGTAAAACGGGAAATCCCCCAGCTCCCAGTGAAAGCGCCAGTCGCGGATCATCCGCGCCATTTGCTCCTGGTATTTGCGCGCGGACTCGATTGATTTGGCGTTGCTCTCCCCCTGATACCACAACGCGCCCCGGATCGTGTACGGGATCAGCGGGCGGATCATGCTGTCAAACAAAATAAACGGGGAGTTCTGGTTCAGCGGGCCCGGCTCCGATTGCGCGCCGTTGGCGGCGACGACCCGGCCGTCAATCTTGCCAAAGTCCACTTCGGCTTTGAATTTGCATTTGCCGCCAAATTGCAGCTCTTGATTGGTCTCGGGCAGCTCCAAACGGTAAGACTTGCCGCTGCCGAGAAATTGGCCGTCGTAAATAAACGAAAAGGCGCGAATCGCGATCACCGCCCGCCCGGCTTTGACCAACTCCGCCGGGATTTGATAGCTGCGCGGGGTGCACCAGTACTGGACATCATAGCCGCTCCCGGTGCTGCCGATGCGGACGCCGTTAAAGTAAGTGATGTCCTGTTTGTCGATGCCGCCGGTTTTGAGAAGCAGCGATTTCCCGGCCCACTCGGGCGGGATGGTGATTTGGCGGCGCACCCAAACCACCCCGTTGCCGGCCAGTTTGGCGCCGGTCCAGCTGCCGGGCAATTTAAAATCAACCCAATCGGAGTCGTCATAATCAAGACTCATCCAATTCTCATTTTCGCCGCGGTTTTCCGTGACTTCGGGGACTGTTGCATTGGGCTCAAATGCCATGGGAGGCGTGATGAATCCTCTCTCCAAATCGTCGGCGGTAATGCCCTGCCAGCGTTCCGGCGAAGCAAACGTGAGGTCGTATTGAGTTTGCATGGCGCGTTCTTTGGGCTCGGCCATCACCGAGTTGCGGCTGGTCCACGCCTCGACAATCGTGCCGCCCCAGCTGCTGTGCAAAATGCCGACCGGGACGTTGAGCGTGGTGTGAATCTTGAGCGCAAACTCGGCGGCGACCGCCGACCAGTTTTCTACTTCCGCCGGCTCGGTGCCTTTGGTCCAAGTTGCGTCAAAAGCGCGTTCGCGGGCACCGGTGGCGCGGCGCGGCAGCGTCAGCATGCGGATGCGGCCGTTGCCGGCGATTTTTTGCAAAAAATCCGCGAATTGCTGCGGTGTGTTATTTAACTTAAACTCCATATTTGACTGGCCGGAGGCCACCCACACTTCGCCGATCAAGACATCCTCGACTTGGGCGGTTTCATTGGTTGCCAAATCGGTGCACTCCAAAACATATGGGCCGCCAGGCGCAAGCGGCGGCAGCTGGACCAAAAATTCGCCGGTTGCGGCGGCGATGCCGACGGCTTCGACATTTGCCAGACGGCAGCGCACCATCGCGCCGGGGGTACTTTCCCCCCAAACCCGGATAGGCAAGTAACATTGCAAAACGGCTCCCTGAGTGAATATCGCCGCAAGTTTCATCTTAATTTTCCTCTTTTAATGGTCGGCATGACAGGTTTTTTGGTGTGTAAGCGTAGCGTGCAATTACGGTTCCCGTCGCCGGTTTTCTTATAAATTAATGTTTCATCCCGATTTTTTCAAGTTGCCAATCCGGGAAATCAGGCATTTTTTATCATTGTTCGCCGCAACTGATCGTCAATGGCGAGTTTCATAATTAATTGGTCGGGGATATCGTTTTATTTATGGTGGCCTACTTTTATCAAGTCGCCGGTTTTTTCGTTAAAATTATTTTGACAATATTTTGGTTACGGCTCTTGACATGGAGTGTATTTTGCAGTATAATATATGCAGATACAGTGAGGAACAGTCATGTCGGATGTAAAATTAAAATTTGAAAATCTCTATCAAAGTTTGTTGGAGGAGCTGCCGGAAATACTTCCGGGCAAGCAGTTTCCGTCCGTTCGTGAGTTGATGAAACGTTACGGCGTCGGGCAGATGACCGTGTTTATGGCGGTATCCAAGTTGCGCGAAGAGGGGTACTTGGTCCAGATTCCGGGCAAAGGCGTATTTACCACCGAAAAAGTGGGAAAGTTAAATGTCGCCAATGAGCCTACGTTGATGGTGGCGGTCCCGCGTTGGGTGGCATCGGATATCGTCGAGCTGGCGCAAACGCTGGAGGAGTTGCGTCCGGCGTACCCCGATCACCGGTTGCTGCTCCATTATTTTGACGCGTCTTATATTATCCCACCCCAGTTGCCGCTGTTTGAGGAAAACGTCACCGGTTTGGTCATATTGCCCAGCTCCGGCATGTTTGGCATCAATGAAGTGAAATCATTGCTGGAGTATGATATCCCGTTGGTGGTCTGGGGCTGGCATTTGGATATGTTCGGGATGTTGTCCGTCGGTACCGACGACCTTTTCTCCGGAAATTTGGCGGCTCATTATTTGTATCAGCGCGGTCACCGCAAGATCGGCATTTTGATCTCCGAGCCGCATGATTGCATTATTATGGAGCGGGTTAAAGGCGTGCTGGACTACGCCGAGCTGCAAGGGATGGAGGTCCAAGTGATTGACTGTGAAGTCATCCGCGGGGAAGTCGGCTCTCAAAAAGCCAATTACAAATTCAGTCAGGTGATTGAGGCGGGGCTGTCGATTACCGCGTTGATCGGGGTTTGCGGGGAGTCGTTGCAGGGCGCGATCAACGCTTGCAACCGGAATGGGGTGCGCATCCCTCAAGACTTGGGGATTATCTCCATCGGCGGCGAAAAGATTACCGAAACTTATTTCCCGCCGATTACCACCGAGGATATCGATTGCCGCGATCAGATTAAAGTGGCGCTGGATATGGTGAGCAAACCGGAGTCCGATAAACAAAATTCCTGTTATTTCCGGCCGAGCATTATCGAGCGCAATTCCGTTTTGGATTTGAATTCAAAATAAATAAGAGCAACTTTCCAAAGGAGGAAATATGAGAAAACTACTGTTTACATTGATTGAGTTGTTGGTGGTAATTGCGATCATCGCAATTTTGGCCTCCATGCTGTTGCCGGCCTTGAATCAGGCGCGGGAAATGGCGCGGGCCACTTCGTGTATGAATAATTTAAAGCAGATCGGCACCAGTGCCGTCATGTACAATAGCGATAACGGCGGCAAATTTTTTCCGATCATACAAGCCGACTGGGGCGCCAGAAACATTGGCGGGGGGATGCGGACGACCTGGGCCGATTTGATGATTCCTTATTTGGGGGATTGGACGCCCAATGTCGATTACGGCCCCAAGGCAAATGAGAAATTGCTTTGTCCGACACATAAGATTGAGCGTCCGTGGATTTCCGATTGGTGGCGGGTATCTTATATGGGGCCGTTTGCGCTTGTCGATGCCTATTCACTTTGGCAACAGCCGCTGCCGATGGCACGCATTAAAAATCCGTCGGCCCGATTTTACATGATGGAGGGCGATCCCAGTACCTATGGACAATGGTTTTTTTATTGGGGGTATGATATTAGCCGTGTAGCCGAGCGGCACAAGGGTACTTCCAATATCTTGTATTTTGACGGACACGTCACGCGGGGACACATTCCCCGGCAGGAATATGACAAGGGATATTTTCGGGATATACTGTAATCAATATAATAGCAAAAAGGAATCATTATGGTAAAGTTTTTTTTGAAATTGGCGGTTTTGATGATGTGTATCGCCGGGGGTGACGCAATGGCGGCAAGTACTTATAAAGAAGTAAATGTCATGGACTTTGGTGCCAAAGGCGATGGCATTGCCGACGATACACAGGCGATACAGACGGCGATCGATCAGGGCGGCAGTGTTTATTTCCCCCCCGGGACATACCGGGTGACCCAACTCAAGTTTTACTGGGGCGACGCCAATTGGGATCCGATGTTTCAATATCATGGCAACCGGGCAAAAATCGTCGGGTCGCCGGGTGAAAAAAGAGAGTATCTGGTCGATATTTCCGGTCAGGACGCCACCTTCAGCGGCTTGGAGTTTCAAGGGTTGGGGGAGTTTGACGACACTTATGCGACTTTGGCCCGGATTCATACCCGCGGCGGCGCTTGCAGCATTGACAAAATATTTTTTATCAATTGCGTTTTTCGCAAAAACATTAAAGCGTTAACCATCGGCATACCGTCGGACAATGTGGAACATTTTGCTAAAATTTCCGAATTTTTCTTTGCCAACTGCTGGCTGGCGCATTGCCAGATGATTATGGACAATCAGGGTGGGCGTTTTGTGGACGCCATCTTTAATGCCTGTCATGTTAATACTGTTATGCCGAAAAAAACAAGAATCGATCTTGACCAAAATTATATTGTCAAAATGAATTGCGGTACGGCCCGGTTTACCGGCTGCAACTTTATGCAGACGGACTTGAATGATTTCGGCGAAGTTGGCGGTTGGGCGGTGATTTTTGCCGATAAAAGCGCGTATTCGACCAGTGTGCGTGTTGACTCCTCCACCTTGGAGTGGAAACGCGGAGTGAAATGGAACGACAATTCGGCCGGTGAATTGCATATCAACGGCAATACCAATGGATTTAACGGATTTCATACGCTTACCGATCCGCTGTTTAAAGTGGGTAAAAATTGTACCGGCCTGATCAATCTGAACTCGTTTTTCTATCGCCGGGATGTCACGGGGCATGGTCCCAGCCCGTTGATTGTCGATGCTTCGCAGTCGCCCGAATTCAGAATTTTAATCGGCGATACCGCCGTATTCAGCAACATGGGCGGGGAGCCGGAGTCGCTATTGACCCGTATCATCGGAGGAAAGTATAATTTCCCGGATACAAAAATCGCCATGTTGAGCGGCAATGAAACGACGCCGGTACCGGCTAACGTCACCGCGCCGGTGAAGTTTACCCATGACGCCAATACTGCCGATTATCCGCAACACCGTTTCGCCGGTCTCTATCAGGATGGCTGGATTTCCGCGCCGCCCGAAGGGTTGGAGGATGCGTGGCTGGAAGTTATCATGGATTGGAGTCCGTATAACGCCCGTTGTGAGGTCGTCCGGATTACTTCGATGCCCTGTATCGTTTCCGCCAATGCCAAGACGGTCAAAGCGGCTCCTTTACCGGGAGAATTCAGCAGCAATAAGCTTGGGAGCTTTATTTATCGCGGGGTGGCTCCGGGGGCGTCGGTCTCCGGGCAAGGGATTGTGCCCGGCACGGTGGTGGCGGCGGATGGTTTCAGCAAAAACGAAATTACCCTTGATCGCCCGGCGTTGCGGGACGGCACGGTTACGCTTGACTTTGCCATGTCGCTGGGACCGGTGACGCGCGGTGCGCTGCAGCGCATTGCCGTCGGGACGCTGCTGCCGGGAGACCGGATTGGCGTAGTGGTCAAGACCGGCAGTTCGCCGGTGAAATTTACCAATCCCGGACAACTGCTGAGTCTCACCGGGCGCTCGGGAATCTTTTCCGGTCGTTAACCGGATGAAAATATGCGATATCCACCGGTGCAAATTACGCGGAGTCTCCGCGTATTGCCCGGTCGCATTGGCTCAAACAGCGGGAATTTTTTAATTATGAAAGTGTTTCGTCAGGCGAAGTGGATCGGCCGCGAAGATCTATGTATGGTTGACTGGCGGCGGCCGACGGTTCCGGCACCGGTATTCAAAAGGACATTTGAGCTTAAAAGCGCCAAGCCGGGGGCCGTTGCGTTTATTTCCGGTCTCGGTTTTTTTGAATTGTACATCAATGGACAAAAAGTCGGAGATGAGGTGTTGGAGCCGACGGTGACATGTTATGACAAACGGTGGCGGTACAAACAATACCCGATCGGCCGATATTTGCGCCCGGGAGACAACACGGTCGCGGTTATGCTGGGCAACGGCTGGTACAATTGCCAGACCCCCGACGTGTGGCATTTTGACAAGGCGACCTGGCGCGATTATCCCAAGATGATCTTTGAAATACAGGACGGGCAAGAGACATTGCTCTTTTCGGATTCCTCCTGGAGCGTGATATCCGGACCGGTCCTGTTTGACAGCCTCAGGGGCGGCGAAGTGTATGACGCCAGGCGGGAAGTCGATTTGGCTTCTCCATGTGCCTCCGTTGCGTGTCCCCGCCAATACAGCACCATTGCCGGGCAATGGCCGGCCCCCTATGATGCTTTGGAGCAAGAGTGGCGCAAGGCTTTGGTTGTGGCCGGTCCCGGCGGCTTGCCGGAGGAGGAGTTGATTCCGCCTTGCCGTGTCTGTAAAACCATTCCGGCCAAACGCATATCCGAGTCGCCGTTGCTTTTTGATCTTAACGCCAACATCTCCGGTTGGACGGCAATTTCTGTCCGAGGGGAATGCGGCGCAAAAATTACGCTCCGGTATGGCGAACGACTCTCCGCTGATCGGAAGCACATTGATAATACTTTGATCCGCGGACTGGTCCTTGATGACACGTTTCAAACGGACGTTTATATCCTCAAAGGCGGTTCCCCTGAAGAGTGGGAGCCGCGGTTCACATATCACGGGTTCCGTTATATCGAGGTCGAAATCGAGGGAAATGCGGAGCTTAAACGCATTGAGGGGCGTTTTGTCCATACAGATTTTGAGCGTCACGGAGAAATCGTTACTTCGGATCCGCGTTTGAACCGTTTGTTGCACAAAGGCGAGCGGTCGCTTCTCTCAAATATGGTGGGGATTCCGACCGACTGCCCGCACCGGGAAAAGAACGGTTGGACATCCGAAGCCCAGCTGGCGTTTGAATTTGCAATGTACAATTTTGACGTGGAGTCATTTTTTGCGGCATTTGAAGATACCGCCGGCGATACCCAGCGCCCGGACGGGCGGTTCCCCGGTATGGCACCGACTTCCGGTTGGGGATACAATTGGGGAAACGGTCCGGCATGGGATTCGGCATTTTTCACTTTTCCCTATCAACTTTATTTACATACAAACAAGACAGATATCATCCAAAGACATTTTCCCGCCATGACGCGTTATTTGGAGTTTTGCGCCGGGATCGAAGAGGACGGTATTTTGCGTTACGGTCTGGGCGATTGGGTGGCACCGCAAAAAGAGGTCGTTAATCCCGAAGCCGTATCGACGGCATATTATTATTATTGTTTGAGCGTTGCCAAGGATTGCGCTAAAATCATCGGCAACTACGGATGGGAAATGGATTGCGCGGAGCGGATGGACCGTGTCGGCAAGGCGTTTCAGCAAAAATACTATTTGGGCAACGGCAAATACGACAGCCCCAACTCCACCGGATTTGCCTTGCCGCTGTATTTTAATTTGGTACCGGACGCAGAGCGAAAAGCGGTGGCAAAGGAGCTTTGCAACATCATCCGCAAAAACAGCGGCCGGGTAGATTACGGTACCATCGGCTCCCGGGTGGTGCCCCGTGCCTTGCTGGAGGCCGGTTATCCCGACGAGGCTTATTTGCTGATGACGCAGCCGGAGTATCCGGGGTACCAGTACTGGGACAGTTGTTTGGATTACGATACTTTTCCGGAAACTTGGAGCGGCTTGGACGCTTCTTTGAATCATGCGGCCTTTGTCGATATTCTGGCGTGCATTTTTCGATATTTCGCCGGGTTCCGGCATTCGACAATATTTCCGGGCAAAAAACACCTTGATATCGTCCCGCAAATTCCCCGCGGTCTGGCCGGGCTCTCCGCCAAGTATTTGGGCTATCATGTCGTTTGGAGAAATCAAGATGATGAGATCACTTTTTCCGTCCATGTGCCCGATGGTGCCACCGCTCGGATGATTTTGCCGGGAGGGATTCAAAAAGACCTTGCTGCGGGGGATACGGTTGTCGCCTTTACTCTGCCCGCTGCCGATTTTGTCGGTTGATTGGTCCATGGGAATATCGGAAAGTTATCGCTTTTGTACTACAAAAAATAAGAAAATGGAAACTTGAGTCAACGTCAAAAACGTTGACTCAAGCGGCTTGTTTTCAGTCTTTGGACTTTTGTCCGGCAACGGACATGACGATCATCGCGCTTAAAATCAATATTAAGCCGATAATCAGGGCGGATGCGGCCGGGGGGATGATGGTGATCAGCAAGGTATGAATGCTGTAAATAATCATCCCCAAGCCGCCGATTAAGAGGAGCACCGCCGTCAGAAGCAATGCCGCGCGGCGGATGACTCTCGTTTGCACCTCCTCCAATCTCCCTAAAATATGGTTGACCTGAAATCTCAGCAACCCCGTCACAATATTACTGATTTCTTTTATCATGATGATGGTTTGCAATCCTTGATTTACTTTTTGTGTCTGCATAACAGCAGGGCTGTCAACAATCCGGCGCCGAAGGCGATGGACACCGAGGTCAACGGTCGTTTGGCAATGATGTCGCGGGATGAGTCAACGGCTTCCTGACCTTTTTCTTTGACGATTTTGTTGAGTTCGCCGAGTTTTTCGCCGGCTTCGCTTTTAAAGGCATGGATTGCATTTTTGACTTTTTCGGCCAGCAGGCTTACTTTTTCCTCGGTGATTTCCTTTTTGTCGGACAGCGAGTCGGTGAGGTCTTTGTGGAGCGCGTCGATATCGCTTTTTAAGCTTTCCACATCTTTTTTGAGTTTCTCATTCATGGCTTTGTCTCCTTAATGATGGTGATTTCGATTGTCCGGGGCTGTCATTGGGGCAGTCAAGACAAGATGAAAAATACGATTGTCAAATCATCAATGGTCTCATTTTTCCCTCTTTCAGGCCATATGTCATCGACACCGTTGATTGGATCAATTTACCCCCGCGGAAATCTCTTTTTTTCTGAAAGTGCCATCTTTATTGATTGAAGTGGTAACATTAACCTAATACAATAAAATAAAAAATCAAGGAAAATCAGGAAAAAAATAGAAAAAAGATAATCAGTATTGCGCTTGCGGCGCAAATTCGTGCTTAATGGTCACTGTTTCTTTTTGACCGCGCTCGGCACATAGCCGTGGAAGCGCTTGAATTCTTTGGAGAAGTAAAATTCGTCATAGTAGCCGAGGAGATAGGCGCACTCGCGGACGATCTTGCCCGCGGCCAGCAACTCGACGGCTTTGGTCAGGCGTTTGGCGCGCACGTAGGCCTTGAGCGTCATGCCGAATTCAGCCGGGATGTTGTGCGACAAAAACGAGGTCGATTTGCCGGTGATCTGCGCCAATTTGGCCAGCGTCACCGGCTCGGCGAGATGCTCGTCCAAATAGCGGGCGATGGTCGCCGCCCACGATTGACTGCGGTAGCGGATGAGCTCGTTTTCGCCAATGTATTCACTTAGATACTTTAGCAAGTTGCCGATATCGGCCATTTTATCCCGGGCGGCCGGGGCGTCGGGGATTTGACCGAAAACGATCGCTCCCAAATAAATCTGCCGTTTGTCGTACAAGGGGATGATCCCCTCCCACAATCCGGCATGGCAGCGGTAGAGGTGCATTTGCCGCGTCTGTTTGGCGGTCTTGAGGTGGGTTTGGTCGCACTCAAGGCAGCGGGCGGCGAACTCCGGGCGTTGGCGCTCGCGGCGGCAAAAGTCGGACATCTCTTTGATGTCGAAGCCGCCGAGCTCGTTTTGCTGCAAGTCAAAAAAGGTGATCCGGACGTCCAGTACCCGGTGCAAAAGCCCCATAATCTGATTGAGCTCCCCAGTGTCGATCGCGTAATTGAGCATCATATTTCCTCCGGTGGTTAATATAGTACAATATTGCAAAAAATGCCAGTTTATACATGTATTTTTTTTATTCTCCATTTGTTTTCGCGGATTGAGCCTTATAGTAACATCAAATAAGGAAAGGAATCATCCTATGAAAATGGCATTGTTTTTGGGCAATCGCGGCTTTTTCCCGGAGAAACTGATTGCCGCGGCCCGGCGCGAGGTGAGCGAAGTTTTGGCCCGGGCGGGGATTGAGGCACTCTGTGCTCCGGAAAATTTGACCCGCTACGGCTCGGTGGAAACCCACGCCGAGGGCAAACGTTACGCCAAATTTTTGGCGGAGCACCGGGGCGAATATGACGGCGTGATTTTGGTCCTCCCCAACTTCGGCGATGAGAACGGCGCGGCCGAGGCCTTGCGCGACTGCGGCGTCCCCATTTACTTGTTGGCATACCCGGATGAGCTTGACAAGATGGATTTCAACTCCCGGCGCGACGCTTTTTGCGGCAAATTCTCGATCATGGATGTATTTAAGCAATATAACATCCCCTTTACCGCCTGGGCGCCGCACACCTTGTCGCCGTCGTCGCAGGATTTTGCGGCGCATTTGCGCGATTTTACGGCGGTCTGCCGGATCGTCAAGGGATTGAAGCGCGCCCGCTTCGGCGCCATCGGCGCCCGGCCGAGTTTGTTTAAAACCATCCGTTTTGATGAGGTGGCGCTCCAAAAATACGGCATCAGCGTCGAAGTCTTTGACAACTCTGACTTGCTGGTGGCGGTCGGAGAGGTCAAGGATAACTCGACGGAGCTTAAGTCCAAAATTGCGCGATTTATGGATTACACCGATTTTTCCGGCGTGCCCGCCGATGCCCTGACGGCTTTGGCCAAGACCTCGGTGGCAATTGACCGGATGATAGCCGAGTACGAGTTGGACGCGATTGCGCTTCGGTGCTGGAGCGATTTGCAGCATACCTTAAAGATTTCGCCGTGCGTGATCTTGAGTGAGCTCAACGACCGCGGCATCGTCGCCGCCTGTGAGCTGGATATCGGCAACACGGTCTCGATGTACGCCCTCCGCCTTGCTTCGCAGCAACCGGCGGCCTGTTTGGACTGGAACAATAACTACGGCGACGACCCCGACCGCTGCATTTTGTTTCACTGCGGGCCGGTACCGCAGCAACTGATGACGGCCAAAGGCCAAGTCGTCGATCACCCGATGTTTGCCAAAGCTTTAGGCGCGGGTTGCGGCTACGGCTGCAATGTCGGGTTCATTAAAGCAATGCCGTTCTCCTTTGCCTCCACCACGACCTTGGACGGCAAATTGATGTATTACGCCGGGGAGGGGGAGTTTACCGGGCAACCGCTCGGCGACGGGTTCTTCGGCTGCGGCGGCGTGGCGCACATCCAAGATTTGCAGCCCAAGCTCAACGCCATCGGCTATGCCGGGTACCGTCACCATGTCGGCATCGCTCCCGGTCACTGGGGCCGGGCGGTCAATGAGGCGTTTGGGCGTTATTTAAACTATCAAAAAACGGAAATCTGACGCTATGAGTTATTTGGGTGTGGACATCGGCTCAAGTCAGGTCAAGGCCGTCGTCTTTGCCGCTGACGGGACCGTGCTTGAGAGCGCCTACCGGCAGTACCGTTACCGGACGCCGCAGCCGGGGCACATGGAGCTGGACAGCCGCGAGGTGGTCGATGCCGCCTTGGCGGTAATTAAAGAATGTGCGGCGTCGACAAGAGACACCGACCCGGTGGCGGCCATTGCCGTGTCAAGTCAGGGCGAAGCCTTTACTCCGGTGGGGGCAAACGGTGAAATCCTTGCCTGCTCGATGATTTCCGGCGACTCGCGCTCGACGGAGGTGATGGCCGAGTTTGCCGAACAATTCGGGCGCGACCGGTTGTATGCGATCACCGGGCACACCCCCTCTGGGATGTTTTCGCTGGCCAAGCTCTTGTATTTGGCCCGGCATGAACCAAAGTTGCGGCAACGGGCCGTGAAATTTTTGTGCTTTGAGGATTTGCTCCTCCATGCCTTGTCGGGCGAAGCGGCGATGGGCAACTCGCTGGCCGCCCGGACGATGCTCTACGACATTAATTTGCAAACGTGGAACGATGAAATTTTGACGGCGGCGGGATTTCGGCAAAGTGAATTTGCGGCGGTGCTTCCGGCCGGGACGGCGGTCGGCAAAGTGAAATCGGAGGTCGCCCGTGAGTTGCAACTTTCCCCCAACGTTGTGCTGGCGACGGGCGGGCACGACCAAATCATCGGTGCTTACGGTTGCGGCGCAACCGAGCCCGGCAGCGCCATGTACGCAGCCGGGAGCGTCGAGTGCATGGTGCCGGTGTTTGATCAAAAAATATTATCAAAAGAGCTTTGCCGCAATAATTTATGCACCTATGATTTTGCTGTGCCGGGGAAATATGCCTCGGTCGCTTATTCACTCACCGGCAGCAACCTTTATGAGTACTTTATGCGCCAGTTTGCCCCCGATCTTGGGGAGGATTACGCCGCTTTGGCCGCCGCGATGCCGGCGGAGCCGACGCGAATTTTGGCAATTCCGTACTTTACGGCCTCGGGGACGCCGTATTTTGACAATCTGACGCCGGGATGCGTTTTTAACTGGCGCTTGGACACTTCGCGTGCTACGTTATTAAAAGGGCTCGAGGAGGGGATCGCTTTGGAGATGAAGCTCAATTTGGAGTTGTTAAAATCGAGCAAACTTGCGGTCAACCGCTTGGTTGCCACCGGGGGCGGCTTCCGTCACCGGCCGATGGTGCAACTGCGCGCGGATGTCCTCAATCTCCCGATGGAGTTGACCACTGTCCGCGAGGCGGGCTGCCGTGGGGCGGCTTCGCTCGGTTGCCGGGCGGTCACGGGGACGGGTTTTGCGCCGCCCGCAACGGTGGCTCAAGTGACTCCCGACCCGGAGCGCGCCCATTTTTACCAGCAAAAATTTATCTGTTATCAGCAATTTTTAAATTTAATGAGAGGAAATACCCCATGTCTGTTGCAAGCCTAAAGGAAATGCTCGCTGACGCGCGTTTGCGTCACTATGCCGTCCCGATGTTTGATGTCTCCAACACCACCATGATGCGCGCGGCGGTCGAAGTCGCCGCGGAGTTGCACTCGCCGGTGATTTTGGCCGCGATCCCGCCCGACATCGGCGGCGACTCGCTGGATTACTGGTACAACAGCGCGATTTTTGCCGCCAAACGCGCCAAAGTCCCGGTCTGTCTCCACCTTGACCATGCCCCCGATGTGGCGATGTGCATCCGTTGCGCCGATATCGGGTTTCACAGCGTAATGATCGATTACTCGGCCAAGTCTTTTGCCGAAAACGCCGCCGCGACCAAAATGGTGGCCGACCTCGTCCATCCGCGCGGCATCCATGTCGAGGCCGAGCTCGGTCACGTCGCCTCGGGGATCACCGGTGCGGCCGACGGCGCGAGTGAAACCGGTCACGCCGACACCGAAACCGTCTTTACCGACCCCGCCTCGGTGGTCGAGTTTGTCAAAGCGACCAACGTGGACGCGCTGGCGGTGTCGATCGGCACCACCCACGGCGTGTATGTCTCGGCCCCCAAGCTCAACATTGAGCTTTTAAAGGAAATCAACCGCGTCTCCCCGGTCCCCTTGGTGTTGCACGGCGGCTCCGGGACGCCCGAGGATCAGCTCAAGGCGGCGATTGCCAACGGCATCGCCAAAATCAACATCTACTCCGAGCTCACCGCCGCGTGGAATACGGAGATGCGCCGTTTCCTCAACGAGCGCAAAGAGATGACCTGCTGGTTCAGCGTTGCCTGCAAATCGCCGGATGAGGCCATGCGATCAGCGATGCGCGCCAAATTTGAGGCTTTTGGCGCCGTCGGCAAAGTGTAATGATTACTTGTCAACGGATTTTGCCGCCCGGCGATACTCCGAGGGCGATTGGCCGGTCAGTTTTTGAAATTGGCTGCTGAAGTAAAACGGATTGCAAAATCCTAACTCGTAAGCGATCTCTTTGATCGACATTTGTGTGCGGCGGAGAAGATTGCGCGCCGTTTCGACCCGGCATTGCAGCTTGTACTCCTGCGGCGACATTTGCATGTGCTTGCGAAACATCCGGTCAAAGGAGCGCGGCGTCATGTGCACCGCCGCCGCCGTCTCGCCGATGCTTTTGGCAATGGTGTAATTGCCGCTCAAAAGCTCGCAGGCGAGCCGGATGGTCATTGATTTTTGATCGGGCAGGTGCGCTGCCAATGACAGCTCCGAGAGCAATTGGAGTGTCAGTCCGGCATTGCGGCTGATGTGGTGTACGCCGCCGCGCCGGATCAAAATGCGCAGCAACCGCATTTGGCGTATTGTTTGCGCCGGGTCGGAGGGTTTGATCAAAAGTACCCGGTCAAGCTTGAGCGTCTGCAACACCCCGGAGAGATTGACCCCCAAAATAAAGGCGACAAATTTGTGGTAGCACGGGTCCAGAGTCGTCTCAAAATAGTACTCGGTCCCCTGCGGGATAAACAGCAAAGACCCGGGAGTCAACTCAAACAGCTCATCGTTGATGCGGTAGCGGATGCGCCCCGCGTCGGTCATGACCGCCATTGCATGCCTTGAGTGATAGTTGCGGTACCAGGTTGGCGCATTGCGGTAGACTTCCTCGATGCCGTTGGTGTACAGCGGGAAATCCTCATACTCCCCCGGGTTGAGGTAATAATGGGTGCGCCGGACGCCGTTCGCGGCGGCGGAGAGGTGATCGGGCGGCATGTCTTCGCGGTTGACCGGGAGCCCGACGTTTTTTTTGACCATGATTGCCTCCGGGGTGTCTTTGCTTTTTAAGTATATCACAACGTCTGGTCAAAGTCAAGACACACCGTATGTTTTTTGTCTTAAATCCGTATGTTATAAAAATCGTTTGAGTTGACTACGACTGCTGTCAGTGGTATAATTATGATATAACCAAACATCGTTAACCAATGGATAATTTACGGAGCGCACCATGCTTGATATCGCGGATTTTGGCGCCGTCGCCGACGGCAAATCGGACAATACCCCGGCAATCCAGCAGGCCATCGATCAGGCTGCCGCCAGCGGCGGCGGCACGGTGACGGTCGGGGCGGGGGTGTGGCTTACTTATACCTTGTTTTTAAAGGACAATGTGACATTGCATCTTGAAGCGGGCGCGGTGTTGCTGGGCGGCCCCGACCCGTTGTGCTACCCGGAAGTCCCGGACAATTTGTACTGGATCCCCGGCCGCTGCTCCCGGCTCAACCGGCGGGCGCTGATTTACGCCTTGCATTGCCATAATACGGCAATCACGGGACGCGGCAAAATCCACGGCAATGCCAAAGCTTTTACGGTGACGGACGAGCGAAAGCTCGATCTGCATGACGTCTGGGCCCGCAAAGACGACCGGTTGATCCCCGGCCGCTGTTTGCTGTTTGTCGGCTGCACGGATGTCCTTTTGTCGGATTTTATGATCGAGGATTCGGCCGGGTGGTGCATGTGGCTCTTGGACTGCGACCATGTGCAGATTTCCCGGCTGCGCATTGACGGCGACCTCCGGCTGCCCAATATGGACGGGATCCATTTGAGCGCCTGCCGCGACGCCACGGTCAGCGATTGCATCATCCGCAGCAGTGATGACGCGATTGTGCTGCGCTCGCATCAGGAGCAACTTTATCAGCCCAAGGCTTGTGAGCGCGTGACGGTGAGCAATTGCGTAATTGAGAGCGGCAGCTCGGCGGTACGGATCGGCTGGAGCAACGATTACATGATCCGCGACTGCGTGTTTCAAAATCTGGCGATCCGCAACACGTTTGCCGGGATTTCAATTTTTATCCCGCAAGTCTTGACCAAACAATTTGACCCGCCGCGCGGCCCGGATTGTCTGCCGCCGCCCGCAAATATTTTGCCGTTTGAGGTGGAGAATCTCCTTTTTGACAACATTGTGATGGAGACGCATCACGGCCCCTTTATGATTCGCCTCGCGGATGACGCCCGCTGTAACGGCATCCGCAACGTCCGTTTGTCCAAAATCACCGCTTCGGCCTGCGGTTACCCGTTTATCAGCGCAAAGATGGAGCATCAGGTAAAGGATATCATCTTTGACCGCTGCCGTTTCACCATCGGTCAATCCGTCCGCACGCTGGAACATTACCCCGAATTCAGCAAAGTCATGGTCTTTGATACCGCCCAAAACGTGCAGTTCAACGATGTGACCTTTGTCCAATGCATCACCCCGTCGGATCAAAACTGCGGTAAATAAATTGGCATGTTAAGGTTACAAAGTCGGCAAACAATACAACAAGATAAAAATCGTAAATATCCCCATCCAAAGTCGCACATACCAGTATTGACTGGGGAAACTGAGCATAAACTCCATCAGAAAGACCCAAAGCGAGATGAAAATCCAAGTGACACTCAGGCCGTTCTCTACGACTGCATCGGTGTAAAACCTGCCGAAATGTGATGTCTGCGATGCGGCATAGTTGACAAAGATAAAAACATATACCACAAACCCCAACAGTGTCAGCCACGCCAGATTGGCGACGGGATTTTTTACCTGATAGGTCAAAATGCGTTTCAGATGCATAGTCCTATTCCTTTCTCAAAACTGATTATGTTTCCAGCGTTGGTCAATCGGGCTCTCCGGTTTTTCGGCGGCGGGGTAAAAGTCATAGGTGATGCAGCCGTAATAGGTTTTGCCGTCGAGCTCATCGGACAGTAAATAGGCTTCATATTTTTGATTGTCGAGTTGGATAAACATTTTGTCGTTTTCCATGTGAGAGCCCCAGGAGTTGAACTCCCCCTGCGAGTACGGCGCGGCGTATAATTTTCCGTCTTGGCGAAACAAATATTGCACCTCAGACTTGGCTGGATCGACGATATAATCGCCGTCTTTGTCCGTCAGATAAAGCCGGCCGTCGCGGAGACGGTACACATTAAAATAAGTTTTGCCGCCGGTATTAATGATGAGATTGCGGTACTCGGTTTTGCCGTTATTTTTAAAGCGCAAGCGGTACTTGTACTCGGCCAAAAAGGGATGGATGGAGCACTGCTCAAAGGCGATTTCAGTGGTTCCCGGTACCGGCAGCGTAATACTCGACCAGCTTTTTTGATAATTTTCTTTTTGAATCGTGTACCGGACGATCGGCAGGGCAACTGACAGGACCCCACAGCCGATTACCAATACGACAAAAATAAAGACAAAGGGCAGCCATGAGCGTTTCCCGACAGCCTCGTATTTGCGCCAAATTAAACCGGCAAGATAAATAATCAGCCAAACCCCGACGGCCGTGCAGAGAAGCGTTACCGCAATCAATAAAAATCCAAACATCGCCCCGTGAGCGGGAAACAACTTCCAGCGGCGATTGACAAAATCGATGATGGCACCGATCATGACCGGGAGCAATATCATGGCGAGACACCCGACCGGCACGGTTTTTAACGCCGTGATCCATGCGCCGGTCATCCGGCGGGTTTTGGGAAATGACCAGAGCAAAGCCGGAGCCGCCCCAAGTAAGACATAAATAATAATATCATCCAACATGATTTAAAAACGTTCCACTGCTTTTGAGCTTAATCATCGTCAACTATTACTGTCGCATCGCAATCAAATATTTGCAAGTTATTTTAAAATTTTTAAGCAAAAAAATAATTACATCAAGAGGTTTTAACACCAGTGGCACTGACTCGCCCCAAGTGGGGAGTGAGGAGGTTTAGCTGGTAGAACATAACGAATGTTGGAAGGCTTGGAAGAAAATATCCGGCGACCTGACGTTTAGGTGGCCGCTTGGTACAGATCATGGTTGTCGGCCACGCCGTGCGATAGACTTCCGCTGTTAGCCGGCCGGAGCATGCTTCGCTGCCCCGTCACGCCACCTCATCGCGGGACCGCTGCGCGCCCGCTACGGCGGTGGGGCCTTCGCTCGACTACGTTCGGCTTCGGCGATTTTTCGCCGTCGTTGCCGGTGCTGCGCAAGCGGCAATGCCCTCACATGCGTTCGCGGCGCTGACCGCGCTATTAATTCGTGTGTTAGCATAGTGATGTTGATTGGCGTTGCGGGGAGACACATGTTTTGTGGACGACCTCGCGAACTCGCGCTATTGGTGTGAGGAGAGGTAGTTTTGCGGCTTGACGTTATGGGCCACCGTTATGCGTGATACCATGTTTCCCCCCCGATTTCTCAAAAAGATACCGATTTTTTTATTTCGAGGCTTGACTTTTTAAATGGTCTGTGTCATAATATAAAGCGTATCGATATGCGATATGATACTCGAGGAGTTTTGATGATACAGACCAGTTACAAGTATGAGCAATTGACGGAAGTTTTACGCAAAGAGATTGTCGGCGGCAAATTTCCCGACGGGCGTTTTTACAGCGTCAAAAGCATGATGGAGCGTTTTGCGGTAAGTCAGGCGACGTTGACCAAGGCGCTGGAGCCCTTGTATGACGCGGGTCTGATTTACAGTGTGAGCGGCAAGGGCACCTTCGTCGCCAAGGATGTCACGGCAAGAGAAGTCAAAAAGACCGCGCCGCCGACGGTTTACTGCATTGCCGCTTACGAGGAAATGTTTGACCCGGCGCACACGTCCCCTGACTGGTGTTTCACCCAGCTGATGCTTAAAGGGGTGATGACCGGCGCCCGCAAGCACCGGATGCAAGTCAACATCGCCCCTATGTCCACCAATTTGGAGTCGTTTCAGTGTCTCGCCGAGCGCGAAAATGCGATGTTTATTTTTCTCAACTTTGACCACTGCGAGCAGTTGGTCGAGTATGCGATTAAGAATAAAATACCTTACTCGTTGTATATCAACGCGCCGGTGAGCCGCAAAATGAATCTTGTGTACTGCGATGTCGGCAAGGCGACCGAGGACGCGGTCGGGTATCTGGTCGGGGCCGGCCACCGCGAGATTTTGTTTGTCGGCGATTATGCCGAGTCGGTGCGGCACCGGGGGCTCAAGCGCGCATTGCGCAAAGCGGGGATACCCTACCGCCCGGAGCATGACTGCTTTATTTACCGCGGGCTGGTGGAAAACAGCCGGGCGGAGGCGGCGGCCAAATTGCAGGCGTGCCCCGAGGTGACCGCGATTGTGGCCAGCACCGATTTGCGCGCCATCGGCGGTTGGCAGGCGGCACAGGATCTGGCGCGCGACTGCGCCGTGGTCGGGATTGACAATATGTGGCAGTATTATAATTTTACCCCGGCCATCACCTCGGTGGATATGAATTTGGAGGCGGCGGGCGAGGCGTTGTTTGACTCGCTAGTGCACAAGTGGCAGCATGGCGAAGACCGTCAGATCACCATTGAGCACTCTCTCCGCAAAGGTGCGACGGCCTGATTGGGTAATGAAATAAAGTTTCCGATTGGATCAATATAAAACGAAAGGGTGTCAAATGAGAAAGATTTTTACACTAATCGAGCTTTTGGTAGTGATTGCGATCATTGCCATCCTCGCCAGCATGCTGCTGCCCGCATTGAATAAGGCGCGCGACCGGGCCAAACAGACGTCGTGCCTCTCGTCGCAAAAGCAAATCGGCATGGCTTTTCAGCTTTACGGCTCGGACAACAGCGCCTTTTACCCGCCATCTTACTTAAACGGGCAAAGCCGCTGGTGGTTCAGCTACCTTAATATCTATGTCGGGCGGCAGGAGGCGGACAATTATCAGACCGGCAAACTTTTTCAGTGCCCCGGCGCCAAGGATGGCGAATTCGGCTTTGCCTTGCCCAAAACTCCCGGCAATCCGCCGTATTCACGCGGCTACTCGTGGAATATTTTCTCGAGCTGGAACCCGAATACCAAAGTCCCCATGCCCGAAAACCGCACCAACCGGGTGCGCAACAACCGAGCGATTGTGATTTATGACAGCAACTGGTACGCCAACGACGTCTACAACAAACCGGTGGTCGGCTGGCATGCCATGAATTGTGTGACCCTCTTTTTTGACGGCAGCGTCGGCGCCGAGCCGCAATCGCAACTCAACGATTACACCTTGACCAAAACCAAATACTGGGTGACCAAATGATGAAATATTTTGCGTTGTATGCGACTTTGGTTTTGCTGTCTGCTGGTCAAATCACCGCCGTCGAGCTGCCGCCGGTCGCCAAGTGGGCCGCCGTCGGCGACGGCACCAAGCTGGAAACCGTTGACAACGTTTGGCGGATCACCCCCGGGAGCGGCAAGGAAAACAGCATGTGGACGCGGCCGGTGCTGCCCTTGGAGGAGGGCAAATACCGCATCAGTTTCCGCTACCGTTTGGCGGACGGACAGCTGCATTTTATTGTCAAGCACGGCAATGACTCGTATGCCCTCCTGGAGAAGCGTTTGCCCGCCACCGGCGGCGAGTGGCGCGACTTTGCCGAAGAAGTCGAGGAGACCGTCCCCGGCGGCCACGGCTCGGTATGGTTTCATGTTTACGCTCCCACTGATGTCGCCGACCTTAAAGTCGAGGCGCTGGCAAATGAAGCCGCGCAAACGATGGATGCGAGGCTGAAGGCCGTGCCGGTGAAACAGCAAACCCCGGCGGTCCCCGATATGGCGGCGCTTCCCGATTTGCGCAAAACCTTTTTAATCGCTCAGGAGTGGCACTCGTGGTTTCACGCCGACACGGCGGAGCAGGGGGGCGACCCGTTTTTTAAGACGTGGGGTTACGCCGACGGCCGGAGTGAATACAGCACCGCCGCCGGGCCGCTGTGGCGGCGGGCCGGGGCGGACTTGATTTACCCCTACTTGGGGTTTTACGGGGCGGGCAACGTGGAGGTGATCCGCTGGCAGCTCGCGTGTATGAAAAACAGCGGTTTAAACGGCGTCACCATCCAGATGTACCCGGACCAAAAGACCGGCCGGTTTTTCAACAATCTCGAATTCTTTGAGCTCTGTCTCAAGGAAGCGCAAGCGGCCAAATTTGCCGTCGGCATCCATGATGAAATCCAGTTTATGCCCGAGCCGGCCAAGTCGGTCGAGGCCTTTATCGAGCGCGCCAGCTCGATCATCGCTTTGGCCAAAAAGTACCCGGACGCGTTTTTGCGCCGCAACGGCGGGATCGTTTACCAGTATGAAGCCTTTGCCTTGCCGTATACTGTCGCCGAGCATCAGGAGATCATGACCCAAGTCGAGGCCAAAACCGGCCAAAAAATCTACTGGATGGTCTGCGGCCCGGCCGAAAAAATGATCCAGATCGAGGCCTTGGACTGTCTCAAGTACCCGGCCAACACCTGGTCGCATACCCGCAAGGAGGGCACTTTTGTCTTTGGGGTAGGCGGCGGCCAGTGGACGGCCGACTCCGATGCCCCCGACGAAAAAGTCTACTGGCAAAAGTGGGAGGAGAGCTTGCAAAAAAGTGCGGCACTGGTGGCCGAGGCCAACCAAAAACGCCAAAACAAACTGGAGCAGGCGATTTGGATTTACCCCGGCTTTAACAATGCCGGACGCTGGGCCAAGACCCCGGATGTCCTCCCCGAGCGCTCGTTTGACCGCAGCGATTATTTTGTCCGCACCGTCAATACGGCGATGAAAGTCGTCGACCCGGCGGTGATCAATCTCTCCTCGTGGAACGACCGCGAAGAGAAATCGACCTTGGAGCCATCGTGGGGCAATGAGTCTCCCGACCCCTTTGCGATGGTCCGCTTGATTGCGGCGATGAAGCGCCAAACCTTTGCCGAGCCGCCGCTGCCGCCCAAGGAGTTTGTCGACCCGTGGCTGTGGAGCACGCTTTACCGGATCGACCGCACGCCGCCCCGGATTATTGGAGCAAGATACCATGTCTCCGAGGCCAATTTGGCGGTGGACGCAATTGATGACTTTTCCGGGCCCGTGCGCGTCGAGGTAAGCGCGTCGCCTCTGGCTTATGTCAATCTCGCGCCCAGCAAGCCGCTGACTTATCACTGTACCTTTTTCGGCCCCCGTCCGTCGCCCGAGGCCAAAGCGGTTGAGCTGAAAAAGGATGCGCCGGTGAAGCTCACACTCTCGCTGCCCGCCATGCCCGACGGCTGCGGCCCGGTGTATCTGGGGATCAAATACCGCGCGCCCGGCGACGGCAAAATCGTCTGCTCCTTGAATTACCCGCGGCAAATTGAGGGCGGAAACTTCCGGTTATTGAATACCCCCGTATCGACCATTGCGCCGGGGCCGGTGCTGCCGGGCAAAGACGGCAGCCGCTGGCGCGCCGTATTGCTCCACAATTTTAAAATGACGCCGGAGACGGCGGGCTCAATCGATATCACATTAAAATATCAGGGGCCGGATGACACCGCGGCGACGGTCGAGCAATTGGTCTTGTACCCGGCGGCGATTGTCAACGAGTCAAGCGTCGGCTTTGCGCTTCCCGGTCCGGGCAAAGAAGTTAAGACCTTTGTCGTCGGCTTCCCGGATAAACTTTTGCCGCGCAACTTTACCGGTGTCCCGTTTGCCTTGCAGGCCGTGGACGCCGAGGGCAACCGCTCCAGCCTTCAACTCTTTGACCTCACCGACCGCGACATGACCACCAGCCTCGGCGGCCGCAGCATCGACATTGACGGCTATTTTTATCAGTGAAGATACAAAAAATATCGTCATTCATATGCTAAAGTAAAATTTGCTAAAAAGTGGCACTATCTAATTATCTCAAGAGATAGCTCTCTTTAGATAGGCCAAGTAATTGCTTGGTATTTTACAAGTATTTTTTTGTGAAAATCTTCATCTATATCATGAATGTAATTCATAAGCCCGTCAATATGGTTCTTTAATCCTGGAATTGTTTTGAATTTCATTCTTTTTCGATGTATATCGACATTTTTATTCAAAAAATACAAATGCTGCTTGATTTTTTCCTTAAATTCAGGTGTAAGCCGTGGTTGCTCTCTATCTACCAGGAGGCCTAAAACGAGTTTTCTTCCTCCTGGTGAGATAATACTAAATTTATTTTCATTTGGGGTAAAATTATGTTCTTTCAGAATGGAATAGATATATTTTTTCAGGAGAAATGCGGAATCTCTACAGAAATTGTTATCAGATGATGAGAAAATTAAGTCATCAGAATAGCGTGTATAAACAACATTATTTTGTATGCAATATTGAAAAATTTTTTCATCGATATCTCGCATGACGATATTACTTAATCTTGGGCTTGATGATGCCCCTTGAACAACAACACCAGTAGCATTGGAGTTATAGAGCGATATTGAGTATTTTTCACTAGCGTCACAAGCAATATCATCTTCATTGTATTCAGCATATGTACATAGGCGTGTAAGTTCAAAACTAATAAGCTCTCCGTATCCACATTCGCGAAAAATATTATATACCATCGGTTCAGAAATAGATTCAAAAAAATGCTTGATGTCAATTTTTACTATCCACCTTGCACCACAATGTTGTAACGCACAATCTTTAATGCTATACCCTGATCTATATGCAAATGCTCGATGATGGATTGGGATATTAGCCAATAAATACCTATCAATCCATTTTTGTAATTTTTCCAATTGAAAAAATGGGATGTGAATAGTTCTTTTTCCCCTAGAATTCTTTTTTTTGATTTTGATACTTTTATAACAAAGAACTTTTCTTCCAACAATCCCTCTTAAAAACCGGTAATTAGTATGCGTTAATAATGACAAATGCTTTAAAGTTAAGATTGGCGGCAGCCCATGCTGATTCGTGTCGGAAATCTGTTGCAATAGTGCAATACGTCTAGATTCATGCAAGTGCGCGCTCTTTATTCTATAAATATGTGTTGGCCAAGGGGTCATTTACTAATTTTTTGTTTTGACTACGTAGTACGTCTTCTACAAGAGAGCTGCTTAATGAGATCCGAAAGTCAAGAGCAGCTCTCTTATAGACGACGGCAAGGCCGACGTCTTAAGGCGAACGCTCTTTCAGAAAAACCATAAGCAACGGTTTCCCCAAGCAGAGATATGCTTGTCCAATTCAAAAAGAATTGGAAGTCTAAAATCTCCCTTGACCAACACATAAAATCAAATAATCGGCACATATAATATATCACTTAACGGGGGAATTTCAATATGCTTCTTCTTTCGTTTTATAAACTTCAATAAATCTTCTCCTGATGGCGTCAATATAAGATCTTTGTCAAAATAACCTTCTGCTATAGCCTTTTGTGCTATGTCTTTTACCGTGGAAATGGAATAGCCGGAGATCGTTGCACATCTTAACAAGATATGGTCTGGAATAGAGAAAAGTTGGGGTGTTTCGGTTATACAGAAAAAAACCTCATAAAATATTTTGTCTTTCATAAATGTTGGAATAATGGCGTTAATCTGTTGAATTATGTGTGGTTGCCATAATACGCTATAATTTTTCATATTTGCAAATAAATCAGGGGGTATCACTCTACCTCGAAATAGAGGCGTCCAACTATTTGCGTCCCAAACAATACAAGGTACATTATCTGGACATGAATGTGAAAAAATGACATGACTAATACTGTCTAAATGTCCAAGCGCAAACATGGGTAAATTTGCATATCTTATGCACAGAGAAATAATATCATCAAAAAATAATCTCGATTTTTTAAATCCGTTACCTTTATCGAGTGTGACTTCGTGTGATAGTGTAATCTTGGAAAGACGATCAGTTTTTTTATTAAAACATAATTTCCCAATTTTTGCTTGATGCCATTGCTTTGTTGAATTTATGTCATAGGCATAGGAAATAATATTTATCCTTGAATGCTTCAATGAAAACCATGATTTCATGGAAGAATGCATAAAAAATGCGTTGATGAAATCTTTTAGGCGTTCGCCGCTTCCAATAATATCATCAACGATTATGATTTGTTGCACACCATTTTTTCGCATTTCTGTTATTGATGGATTATTCAAGATATTGCCATTAATTCGTGTAATATTTCGAATCGACGATGAAACAATATCTTCGCTCCCGTGTCCTATTGCTGGTAATGAAATAATATTTCCAACGCTATCAAAAAGAGAACAGCCCATGGGGAGCTTTCTACAAGCAAAAACTGCAATATGCCGACCTGACAATTGTGATAGTATTTTTTCGTGTATATATCGTGAGAATGTATCTGCAGGTACGAATTCCAAGCATTTCAAGAATTCAAAGGCTAAGTCTTTGTCTTCGGGAGCAAATTGTTGAAGCCATTGTGTAATTTCTGGTATTGCAATAGCGTCATTATTGAGCATAAAGCCTAAACTCATATGGGACTCTCTGTGTGTTTCATTTATATTTTAACTATAATGTACTCATCATTATATATATTTCAAACGTTTTTCAGAAACAAAAAATAGAAATTCACTTTGTTTTTTTAAGGGGGGAAGCCTATAATCCTTATTAATGTTATCATAATTATTGATCTTAGGTATTGAAAAATATTTAATATTTTGTAAGGTAGTCTTTTAATCGTTACGTGTCATTACTATCGCATTACAATCAAATATTTGCAAGTGTTTTTGATCCAATTTTAGAAAAAAATACCCCGCAACGCGGAGAGCGCGGCGGGGTATTTTCAATGTTGACGGAGTTACCCGATCAATTGGCGGAAATTTTTTTTGAATGGTAGTGATGATAAGCGTTGCGGGTATCGCCGAATGCGGAAGATATCTTACCTTTGAATACAGATTTTACGGTGAATAGATTACATTTGTAGTTGTTTTATTTTATTGTTTTTAAAGACTTTGCAACTTTTTGAAAAAGAAAAATCGAAAAAAGTTGCAAATATCGCTTGCATTTTATCGATTACAAGTGTAATTTTAATAGCGTGGGATCAAAAACACCGGTTGCTGATATGGGAGAAACTCAAATGAATGCAAAAGCCAAAGCCGTTGCCCGCCCGGCCAGGAAACGCACGGTCGAGCGTTGGAAGATGCTGCTCTACCCGGCGCTGATCGGAGTACCTTTGCTGGCAGTCCTGATCTGGCTGCTGATCGGAGTCAAGCCGGAGCCGTTGACTTCGGATGAAATCCTGGCCAAAAAACAGTGGAGCGAAAAGGAGCTCATTGAGACATTGTCCCGCGCTTTTGCGCCGCAGAGCAACCGCGATTGCCGCAAACAGGTGCTGGAGCATTTGCGTCGCCAGCTGCAGCAGTACCCGGAGGACAAACAGCAACAAATCCGGATCAAAGCTTTGACCGGTGCGGTCGGCGAGACGCTCCGGCAGATCCGTGCCATGCCCGCCAAAGAGCAGGACAATATGTTTGACGCGATCGAAAAGCAGGCGGAGAGATGGCGTACCGAGTCCCGCAGCGCGGAGGAGCGCCAGATGATTGAGGGCATCCGCAACTCGGAGGAGGGCAAAGCCTTTAACGCCGAAGTGTCGCGGACAATTCACAGCGAGTTGACGCCGGACGAGCGCCGCAAATTTGCCCCCATTACCGATATCTGGGTCCAGACCCTCAAAGTGCCGTAAAGGAGGCGCCGCCATGAAACATCATTTTACTTTGATCGAGCTCCTTACGGTGATCGCGATTGTCGCCATCCTTGCCGGGTTGCTTATGCCCGCGCTTAACGAAGCCCGCGAGCGGGGGCGCCGGACCGTTTGCATCAACAATTTGCGCCAGATCGGCACTGCGCTGGAAATGTACCTCAATGCCAGCCGCAATATTCTGCCGTGTTGCCGGATCACGCCTTACGGCAGTGGAAAAGGGGAGGAAAATCTCCCGGGGATTGTCGAAACGCTGGCCCCTTATCTCGGCGGCAACCGGACGGTATTTCGCTGCCCCTCCGACAACAAAGAGATGTTTCAAACCGAGGGCAGCAGCTACATCTGGGGGCGGGAGTGGGGCATCAACGGCAAGCGCGCCGACGACAAGGAGCTCCGGCTGCTCGACTACCGTATCCCGCTGGTGTATGACGGCTTCACTTTTCACGGGCCGGAAGGGGTGGCGTCATCCTGCAATTACCTTTATCTGACGCTCCGGATCAGCCGCGATGCGATGAAGGAGGTCGTCAAATGAGCGTCGAGTGCTTTTGTCTGACCAAACGTTACGGGCGCAAGACCGCGCTGGATGACGTTTCTCTGGAAATCAACGACGGCGGTGTGACCGGTCTCATCGGCCCCAACGGCGCCGGCAAGAGTACGCTGATTAAATTGATCACCGGGCTCATTTGGCCGACGGAGGGATTTGTTTTGGTGGACGGGTACGACGCCCACCGCGAGCATGTCAAAGCGATGCGCCGCATCGGGGCGATCATCGAGTGGCCCGCCTTTATCCCGGACTTGCCGGCGGGGGTCAATCTGGACATTTTTTCCGGCGGTCACGGCAAACAATACCGGGCCAAACGGGACGAAATCCTCCGCTTTATGGAGCTCGAGTCCGTGCTTGACCGCAAAGTCGGGACGTTTTCGACCGGGATGAAGCAGCGGCTGGGGATCACATTGGCGCTGCTGCCGGACTCGGAATTCATCATCCTCGACGAGCCGACCAACGGGCTGGATCCGGCCGGGATTGTCGAAATCCGCGAGATCATCCGCGAGTACAACCGGCGCTTTGGGGTCAGTGTCATGGTCAGCAGTCATTTGTTGAGCGAAGTCGAGCAAATCTGCGACCGATTGATCCTGATTGACGACGGCAAACTCAAGGCTTGGGGAGAAATCGGCGAATTGCTCTCGGATCGTCCGCGGCTGCGGATCCGGATCGACCGCCCCGCCGCCGCCGCCGAATTTTTGCGCGGCCGCGAAGTGGCGGTCATCGAAGTTGCCGCCGGAGAAATTTTTGTCGAAGTCGAAACAGGGTACACCGGCGGCGTCAACCGGCTGCTGGTCGAGGCCGGTTTTTGTGTATCGCACCTTGCCCTTGAGCGGCAGACGCTGGAAAGTTTTTTCCTGCGGGAAACCCGGGGAGGGGAGTAAATCATGCTGAGATCATTGATTTATGAGCTGATCAAATTGCGCGTTCAGAAAAAAAATTACGTCATGCTGGCCGGTCACATCCTGTTTTTGGGGCTCTGTTATCTGGCGTTTTGTTCGACGCGGGGCGGGATTTTCAACCATTTTGACAAAAAGATGAATTTTCACATCGCCGATCTTAACAACTATCTCGATGGCCTCTTTTTTGCCCGGATCGCGATGGTGCCGACGTTTATAGTGCTGATGCCGATCGTCGTTGCCACGTTGGCCGGGGATTGTGTCGCCGGCGAGATGCAGGAGGGCAGCCTCAAACTTTATGTTTCGCGGCCGCGCTCGCGCAACCGGATCATCATGGCCAAGTTTTTCGCGGTTTACACGGCGACGCTGCTTTACAGTCTCTATTTTTCGGCGGTCAATTTGCTGATCGGGGTCATGGTTTTCGGCGTTTCCAATACGCAGCTGGTGATGCTGACCGATCAGGTGTTCGGCACCGACGTGGTAATCATGGGAATCCCGGATGCGCTCTTGTGCTACTTTGCCTCGACGGTCTATTTTTCATTTTCGCTGACCGCGCTCGGGGCGATCACGCTCTTTTTCTCCACCGTTTTTAACCGGATGAGTGCGGCGACGGTATCGGTGATTTCACTTTATTTCGTTTGTTATGTGATCGGCGCGCTGCCCTTCAGCGACACCGTGCGGCCCTATTTGCTCTCGGAGGTGATGAATAACTCGTTTTTGCTCTGGCTGTCGCCGCTGCCGCTTAATAAGCTGCTGGTCAACCTCTCCACGCTGTCGCTTTATCTGGTCGGTTTTTTATTGATGGCAACGCTGACTTTTAATTACAAAGACTTGAAATAATCCAAAACACAATTATAGTATGATCTTATGAAAAAACTCAATATATCCGATGCCGAATTGGAACTTTTAAAGGAACTCTGGGTCGAGTCCCCGCTTACCTCGCGCCAGCTGGTTGACCGCTTGCGCGCCCGTACCCAGTGGGGGGAGCCGACCATCAAGACGCTTTTGCTCCGGCTGTTGCGCAAAAAGGCCGTCAAACGGCAATCCCAGGGGAAATCGTTTCTCTACTCGGCGACGATCGGCCGCGATGAGTATCAGTACTCCGTCAGCCGCTCGGTGATCGACCGGGTGTTTGACGGATTTGCCGGCAACTTCCTTACCTGTCTGGTGCGCAACGAGGCGTTTGGTCCCGGCGAACTGGAGGAGCTGCGGCGGCAGCTCGACGAAAAAGCGGGGCAATCGGACCTGAAGCGGGAATAACGGAAGAGGGGGCCGCGTATGACTGCGTTTGAGCTGTATTTCTGCGTCACTGTTTTGCGCGGCGCGCTTGCCGTGTTGTTTTTGCTTGCCGCAGGATCGCTGCTGCGCGACCGGCTGCCGCCGGGATTGCGCCGGCTGCTTTGGCTGACTTGCCTCGTGCTGATGCTGATCCCCCAGATGAATTTTTCGGCGTCGCCGTTTCGGCTTGATCTCTCGGAGCTGCGGCAGGGGTACTCCGCCGCCGGTGCCGTGATTTGCGCGGGAGAGTCCGTCAATGACCCGGGCAAAACGGACGTTGCGTCATGTTTGCAAGACCGTTCCGCCGCCGTCCGTGCACTTTGGCGGCACTTGGCGCTTCATCGCAAAGCGCTTGAATTTAGCGCAATTATGCTGTTGCCGCTGCCGGCGCTGTTTTTGCTTTTTGCCCGGTATTGGCGCTGCCGCCGGACGATCCGGCCGCTGCCGCCGGTTACCGACCGCCGCGTGCTGGATGCGTGGAACCGGGTGCTTGCCGAGTGCGGGCCGCTGCCGCGCCCGGTGATTTTGCTTGACTCGAGCGGTCCCGGTCTCGGTCCGACGCTCTTCGGCTGTTTTAACTGCAAGTTGCTGCTGCCGGTCGAGGCGTTCCAAGGGCTTTCCGACGGCGAACTCGGGTTGCTTTTGGAGCACGAGTATCACCACGGCAAAGCCGGGGACCCCGTTGTCAACATCGCGGCGCTGGTGTTGTGGGCGCTTGCCTGGTACAATCCTTTTATGCTCATTGCGCGGCGGAAACTGCGCGCCAGCTGCGAGATGGAGTGTGACCGCAAGATTCTCGCCCGGCACCCGCATGCGGTGTGCCAATACGGCAATTTGCTGTTGCGCTTTGTTTCGCCGCCGACTCCCGCACCGTCGCCCGCCGTCGGTTTGACGGAGTCGCCGCGCGAACTCTCCCGCCGGATCCAAAGTATGACCGCCGGGGTTTCGCACCCAGGCAGATGCGGCCGGTGGGCGGCAATATTGATCGCTTTGGTACTTGCCGCGCCGGTTGCTCTGGTCGCGGTCAATGCCAAGCCGGCGGCTCCGCATCCGGTCGCGGCCAAGCCGGTTCTGCCGCATCTGGTTTTGAAACCGTTGCCGCTGTCGGGCGGGAAACCCGGGCTGGTGCAATGTTGGGCGCTCTTTTACCCGGCGGCGTTTCCGGCCGGGCAAAGCAGTCTTGCCTTGGAAATCGGCAAAGCGCGCCTTGGCGCGGAGTTGGCCCTGAGACCCAGTTTTTTACTGCTTTGGAGAGAGGAAGCACCGGCGGTGGCTTACCGCCTTGAGTCGGTTTCCGCATTGCCGTTTGCGCTTTGCGAAACGAGTCTCTCGAATGAGCCGTTAGTCGCCCGGGTGGTTCCGTCGGCGGACCGCAAAGCCGTTGATGCGGCGTTGGTCGGCACCGCGGAGACGGCGGCAATCACGCTTGAAGTGCACGGGCTCGGCCCCAGTGAGCTCAAGGATTACTCTGCCGTCCCGCTTTATCGCTGAAAGACAAAACGCCGGACAATGTCATTGGGCAATGAGTCGGCGGAAATCCTTTAATACATGGTAGGTAATGCGGTTGGAGTCGTGAAAGTTGCGCGCGCCGCGGTAGGCCATCCGGACAATGTAAATGATGTCATCGCCGTCAAACTGCCAGTCGGTGTACTGAAATCCGGTGTATTTGCGCGACTCCTCGCCAGTCAACCCGCTCTCGTCCGTGAGCAGGGTTTTGACCGTGCGCCAATGCCGCAAATCCTTGGAAACGGCAAACACGAGGACATTACGCGCCCACTCGCAGTCGGCGGACGGAGCCGGGTTGCTCAAGGTGACATAGTGACCGGTCACCGGGTCGCGGCGGATGGTGAATTTGGAGCGGCAGCCGGGGAAATCGATCAATTCCCCATTGTATGACAACTTTTTGCCGTCATTGCTCACGTCCAGCAATGCCACTTGATTGACGGTTTTGAGATGGGTGCGCATGACCATTTTTAACGATTTCCCGTCCGGAGCCTCGACCACGTTGCCCTCCAACCATCCAGACTCAGCATCGGCCGCGCCGGGGTGTTTGGCGTTGACCAAAGATGGATCAAGGTGCAAGGCATTGCTCATCGTCCAGTTGTCGGCATCCAGCAAGTCGGCGTTGTCGGCAGCCGAAATTACGGTGGCGGCGAAGCAGGAGGCGTACCACCAGCCCTCGCTGTTGCGCGGAACGAAGCTCTCGCAGGCGTGGTAAATCCGACCGTGCCAGTGCAATAATGGCGTCGCGCCGCCAAAGTGCCAGTTGGGCATCTCCATTTGCTGCCCCGCTTCGTACAAGCGGCCGCTCTTGCGGTCGCGCGGGAGCGACCACGAGTAGCCACCGTCGGTACTTTTGCGGATCACCACCGCGCCGTACTCGCACTCGCAGCACAAAAAATAAAGATCGTTTTGACAGACAAAGAGCGTTCCCCAAAAGGCGTTGGACAGATGGTAAATATTCTGCCAGCTTTGCCCGTTGTCCTCCGAGCGGTAAATTTCGGCGATGCGCGGCGTGCGGTTCTCGTACAAGCCCTCAAAGTAATCGTGTGAGGCAATCAAGGCCCCGTCGGCAAGGCGGACAATGGAGGGGCTGCCCAAAAAGACGCCCCCCTTTTCGGGTTGATATCGGATCTCAGAGTAAATCATGATTTTACCTCTCTTATAACGTTTTTAAAATGGCGGCGACTTGGTTGGCGCAATCATCCTCAAAGTGGTGAAACGGCAAACTCAAATAATCCTCGCAAATCCCGCGTTGCCGGAGGGCCGACTTTAAGCCTTTGATCATGCTTGACTGGTAGCGTCCGAGGCTGTAAAGTTGGCGCTGGACAAAAATTTTGGCTTGCAACGCGCGGACTAACTTGACATCCTGTGCTTTGGCCGCGTGGTACATGGCGACGAAGAGCTCCGGGTTGAGGTTGGCCCCGCCGGGGACGCCGCCGTCGGCCCCAAAGAGCACGGCTTCGCCCAAGAGCTCCTCCGGGCCGGTAAAGATGGCGAAATCGTCGCGGCCGCCCAGCCGCTGTAAAATATCGTGCAGCGCGACCATGTCGCCCGAGCTGTCCTTGCAGCCGCAAATCCCGGGGATCCTGGCCAGCTGCTCCATGGCCGACGGGGAAATGTTGACTTTGGTCATCCCCGGCATGTTGTAGACAAATATGGGGAGCTTGACCGAGTTGGTCAAATAAGTGTAATAATCGACCAATTCGGCGTCGCCCGACTTAAAGTAGCAGGGGGGCGCCGCCACCGCCGCCTGGCAACCGTGCGCTTTGGCGAAGTGTCCCAGCTCGGCCGCGTCGGCCGCCGCCGCCGCCGTGATCCCGGCCAGCACTGGCACCCGGCCATTGACGACGCGGACGCTCTCAACAATCATCTGCCGTTGCAGCGCGTGGCTGAGGGCCGGGCCCTCGCCGGTGGTGCCGAGGATAAAAATGCCGTGGACCCCGCCTTGGATGATGTGATTTAAGAGCCGCTCCAAGCCGGGGAGATCGAGGCGGTTGTCGGCGGTCAGGGGAGTGACCGCCGGGGGGATGATGCCGTAAAATTGTTTCATGATGATTCTCTCGCGGGTTATAAAATGTTTGTGCATATTATACTTCCGAAACTGCACCGGCACAATTCAAAAAAAATAGCAAAAATGAATATTTTTTGACAATTTAGAATATTTTGTTTGAAATAATCGCAAAAGCAGGCTATTTTTTGAGTGATGGACTTTAAACTCAATTTGGCCAACAATATCTTGTTGGAGTTTAACCACCTCGCCGAAGCGGCGCTGGCCGATATCCGGCCGCAACCGGCGGGGGAGGCGGAGCTTGTCCTCTACAATTTTCACTTTAGCTTGATCGAGCCGGATTTACGGGTGCTGGACCACTCGCACCCGTATTACGAAATTGCCTTTGTGCGCCGGGGCGGCCTCACGCAGACCACCCCAGCGGGCAAATTTGAGTGTACCCCCAAAAATGGCAATATCCTCATCATCCCCCCTGGGGTGGTGCACTCGCGGGTGTTTGCCTCCGAGGCAAGCAACATCAACAATACCTTTATTTGCGACCTCCGCGCCGAGACGCCGGAGGGGATCGCTCAATGTGCGCGCTTGCCGGAGATTTTGGCGCAAAAGCAATATCATGTCACTGCCGACGAGGGGCTCTTGGCGGTGAGCCGCCTGATTGACCTCCAAATTGCGCTGCGGCAAAAGGCCGACCTCCGGCTGACCGCAAGTTTACTCCATTTATTTGTCCGCGTGCTGTTGCAGCAATTGTTGGGGGCTCCCGGTGAACCCGGCGGCAACGGTCAGCTGGCTTTTCAGACCAACCGGGTGCTGGCGGTCAAAGCTTATATTGAGCGCTCGCTTAACGGCAACTGCCGGATGCGCAATTGCGCCAAATATTTTGCGGTGAGTGAGCAGCATCTCAACCGGATTTTTGTTGCCGAAACCGGCATGACCGTCCATTCCTGGCACCGGATGCGCCGCTTGGAGTTGGCCAAAACGATGCTTTTAACCTCCCACATCCCGGTGGGGGAAGTCGCTGCCGCCTTGTTTTTTAAGAACCAATCGGAGTTTACCCGCTTTTTTAAAAATGAGAGCAATATGTCGCCGTCGGAGTTTCGTTTGCACCACTCCGACGAGCAAAAGTACTCATCGCTCAGTATCGAACAGTGAATTTGAGCGCGCAAGGAGTTCCTGTGGCAACCGTGTCGGGGAGATTCACGCGCAGCGAGTCGGTGTCGCGGACAAATGCCAGCGGCCGGTGACCGAGGAGCTCGGCGGACAAAAATTCTGCCGGGGCGAAACCGTCAAATACGGCAATATTTTGCTCAAAAAAGGCGTGATTGGCTGAAGCGGTTATTTAAACGGATAAAAATGCTTTTTGCGGTACTCGGTGGCGGTTTCTCCGGCCAGTTGGCGAAATTTGCGGCAAAAGTAATACGGGTCGGCAAACCCGAGCTCTCCGGCAATGGCTTTGACCGGGGCGCCGCTCTCGATTAAAAGCTGCTTGCTCTTTTGCAAAAATACCTTGTCGCGGTAGTCCGAAAAGGTCATGCCGCCGTAAACTTTCGCCCAGCGCCGCCGCAAGCTTGAGAGCGACATCCCGGCCTGACGGGCCAACACTTCGGGGGCGATGCCGCCCGCCAGGTTTTGCTCCAGCATGTTTAATACCATCGGGCTCATCGCATTGTCGCCGTTTGCACTGGTGTTTTCCTCGGCAAACGTCGCCTCGAGGAGCGTCCAGCACAGCAAATCCAGCGAATCCGCATAGCGCGGGTTGTCCTGCCGACAAAACAACCGCTCTTTGGCGGTGTTGAGTATTGTTTCAAACTCCAGCGTGCGCTGAAACGGCCGCACCGGTTGATTGGTGTCAAACACTTTGGCGGCTTCGAGTTTGGCCCGTTCGCGCGCCGGGTAAATCAAATAAAGCTCGGTCCACTCGCTGTCGGGGCCGTAATTCATCACCGTTTCCGGCCACTGCAACAGCACGCAGGGAGCGGCGACTTGCCACACCCGATCACCCAAACTGTAACTTCCCGTACCGGAGAGAATCAGCGAAAAGTTGCAGCTCCGAAACGAAAAATTGACCCGGTCGCGTTTGTGCGGCAGCCAGCCCGCCGACTCTACCGCGGGCAACAAAGCGTGGCGGCGGGGCAACGGGCCGCAGTGGCTGGCAGTATTCTCCATCAATTTGGCGTAATTATCCATTTTTATTTTTTCCTTTTGTGATATAATATAGTAATATCTGAAATATTTTTCAAATTGCAGTTTAATCAAAAGGGGAAAATTATGCTTCATGTGGGCTTGATCGGGTGCGGCAATATCAGTGGCGCATATCTGCAAAACAATCCGGTGTTTCAAACGCATTGTCAAATCGTCAAATGCGCCGACCAGAGGCCCGAAGCCGCCCGGGCGACGGCGGAGAAATACGGCTTGAAGGCTTGCACGGTAGAGGAGATATTGGCCGATCCCGCGATTGACATCATTCTCAACTTGACGACGCCGCAATCGCATACCGCGATCGATCTTTTGGCGCTTGAGTCAGGCAAACACGTCTACAGCGAGAAACCCTTTGCGCTCAACCGGGAGGACGGCCGCAAAGTGCTGGAGCTGGCCAAAGAGCGGAAACTCCGGGTCGGCTGCGCTCCCGACACATTTTTAGGCGGCGCGCATCAGACTTGCCGCCAGCTCGTTGACGCGGGGGTGATCGGCAAAGTCACCTCCGGTATGGCGGTGATGCTGTGCTCCGGTCATGAGTCGTGGCATCCGGCGCCGGGGTTTTATTATCAGACGGGCGGCGGACCTCTGTTTGACATGGGGCCTTATTATTTGACCGCGCTTGTGAACCTTTTGGGCGGCATTGAGTCGGTGACAGCCTTTGCCAACCGCAAGACCGGTGTGCGCGTCGGTACCGGCGTTAATGTCGGCAAGACCTTTGCAGTTGAGCTCGATACCCACTTGGCGGCGGTCCTCCGCTTCCGGCAAGGCGCGATTATCACGCTTACCACCAGCTTTGACGTCTATAAGCACTCGTGCAATTTTAACATCGAGCTGCAGGGTGTTAACGGTGCCTTGCATGTCCCCGACCCCAATTGCTTCGGCGGTGCTGTCCAATTTTTTCAGGCCGGGCTCACCGCCGACTGGGCGACGGCGGCCAATGCGTTTATTTACAATGACAACATGCGCGGCATCGGCTTGGCCGACATGGCCGCGGCCATCCAAAATAATCGTCCGCACCGCGCCAATGCCGACAATGCGTTTCATGTGCTGGATGCGATGTGCGCCATTGTCGAATCCGCGGCAAGCGGCGAAGCGGTCGCGGTGCGGAGTGCGGCCGAGCGGCCGCAACCCTTGGCAATCGGTTTAAAATCAGGTGAAATCAAGTAAGGAGAGATAACGATGAAAAAGGTATTGATGTTTCGCGGCGGCTGGGAGGGGCATGAGCCCGTCCCGACTTCGGATTTTATCGCGGAAGCGTTGCGCCGGCATAAGGTCGCGGTGGATTGTTTTAACGATCAAAGCTGTCTTCTCGATTCGGCGCTTAAGGAAAAATATCAATTGATCGTCCCGGTGTGGACGATGGGAACCCTGGGTGACGCCGAGTCCAAAGCATTGCTGGACGCGGTCAAAAACGGCGTTGCCGTCGGCGGCTGGCACGGCGGCATGGGCGACGCTTTTCGCAGCAACACCGAGTACCAGTTTATGTGCGGCGGCCAGTGGGTGGCACACCCCGGCAATATCATTGATTACACGGTTAAAATCACCGACAAAAATCACCCGATCACCGCCGGGATTAAAGATTTTGCCATGCACAGTGAGCAATACTATATGCACGTTGATCCGAGCAACGAAGTATTGGCCGAAACTGAAATCGTCCGCGAGCACACGCCGTGGATCAAAAAGTGCGTGATGCCGGTCGTGTGGACGCGCCGTTACGGCAAGGGAAAAGTCTTTTACTCGTCCTTGGGCCACAATCTCGCCGACTTTAAAAACGTCCCCGAGGTGTTGGAAATCACCGTCCGCGGCCTCTTGTGGGCGTTGGCCGACTGATTGCGATTTTTTGCTTGTAAAAAATACCTTGGCATGATATATTTGACCAAATAAGGAAAAAATATCATGCCGTTTTATCTCAAAATGCCGGTGTTGGCCGGAGTGCTTTGTTGTACCTCGATGGCGGTTGCCGGAAATTTGGACGCGGTAAAAAACTTGCAGCTCGCAGATGGCAAAATCTTGTCGGTCGAGCGCGAAACCGCCCCCGAAATCACGGTGATGCAGTGGGGTAAAGAGCAAAAATACACCAGCTTGGCGCCGCGCACGGTGGTCAAAATTTTGCTGCAGCCGACCCCTAAATCCAATATCAATGTGCACGTTTACCTGCCGGATGACCAAGGCTGGAATGGGCGGATGGTCGGCCTCGGCAACGGTGGCGCGGCGGGCTCGATTTCACCGGGGGGGGTGCTCGGCTGGGCCAATCAGGGGTATGCGGCCGGGACGACCGACATGGGCACCGCGCCCAACTCCGACTCCGGGATCGGCAACACTGAGGTGTGGAAGGATTTCGGATTTCGCGCCACCCATTTGATGACAGCGGTCACCAAACAGGTGATTGCCGCTTATTATGGCAAGCCGGCCGAGTTCTGCTACTTTTCGGGCGGGTCCACCGGCGGCCAACAGGCCTTGCAGGAGGCGCAGCGCTACCCGGAGGATTACGACGGCATCCTTGCCTCGATCCCGGCCCATTGCCGCGCCCCCTTGCACACCTACTTTTTGTGGAATTTTCAGTGGCTTAAAAAGGGCAACTTTACCCAGTCCCAGCTTGATACGGTAGCGGCGGCCGGGCTTGAGTACATGAGTGCCAAAGAGCCGCCCATGCTGGCCGGTAAAGTCATCTCCGACCCGCGCGCCACGGCGGCGGACGCGGACAATGTCATCGCTCTCGCGCGGCAAAAAGACCCGTCGATCACCGACGGTCAGGCCGATATTTTGCGGAAAATCTTTGCCGGGCCGGTGCACGCCAAGACCGGCAATCGGATTTTTAACGGCGTCCCTTTGGGAAGTGAAATCAATTTGGCCAATGGCCACTTGTATTTGTTTCGATGGGTGTTCGGCAAGGACAAAGACTTGATGAACATTGATTTCGGCGATGATTTCGATCAATATCTCGCTGCCTTGTCGCCGTATCTCGATGCGGAAAATGCCGACTTGGCCCCTTTTGCAGCCCGGGGCGGCAAACTCATCATCGTTTCGGGGACACAGGACTCGATTGTCCCCTATCATGCCACACTTGATTACTATGAGCGTTTGATTGCCAATCAGGGCTCCTTGGATGCGACGCGTCAATTTTGCCGCTTTTATCTGATTCCGGGGATGAAGCACGGCAACGGCACCGCGATCCCCAATATGCTTTTAAAAGTGATCGAGTGGCGCGAAAAGGGCGTGGCTCCCGGTGAAATCGAGGCCAAATTCCGAGACGGCAACGTCTGGTCGGCCCCGTTTCCGGTGTACCCGTACCCGGAGGCCGCAAGCTATGACGCCGCCGCCGGTAAATGGAGCTCCGTCCCCGGCCATCGCGGCACCTTGGACGTGATCGCCCCCGAGTTTCATCTTGCCCCCAAAGAGTAGGGCAACTACTCCGCTTTTGTTTTTTTGACGGTCCTGGAGGGCGCCGGTACGCCGACGGTGCCGTCGGGGAGCAGAACTTCGTCGTTTTGAAAGGCGGTCTGGCCGGGCTTCAGTCGCCGGTTCATCGCTTCATGCCCGGCGGTGCAAAAAGCCATGCAGCGGCCGCAGAGCGTCGCGCCGTAGGTCGCCTCGGCGTGTTCGCTGATGCGGATGCGCGCGTCGCGCCGCTCCCAGAGGTCGGCATAATGCCCGGACTTATCCTGATTTGCCTCCTCCGGCACATCGACATTGGGGTTGAAGCGTGCACCGGGCCACACTTTGGTGCTTAAGCCACGCCCCATCCGGGTGCATTTTTTTCCGTCCACATTGGCGTAACGGTAGGTTTGACCGCCCATTTGACAGAGATGGGGCGGGTTTAAACTCAGCGCCGCGGCCGGGCAATTTTTAAGACAGGCCAAACATCCGTCGCAAATCGACTGGTCGAGGAGTTTCTTCGCCGGTTTCAACGGCGCGGTGGTGGGTACGCCGACAAAACGTTGGCGGCTGCCGAATTTTTCGGTCAACGCAAGCCCGTTGAGCCCAAAGGTGGCGATCCCGGCCGCCACCGCACAGTGGCGGTAGGACAACGGGCCGTAATAGGGCTTGGTTTCGCCGTACATCATCCCGCGCGCGGGAATCGGCATGGCAGCATAACCCAGATTTTCCAAAAACATGGTCATGCGGTAAATTAAATAATCAAGCTCGCGGTTTAAATAGGCGTAGCCGAATAAATTATAGCTGTAGTTGGACTTCCCGCGGCGCATGATTTCCAGTGCACCGTCGGGGATGTGGAGCGCCATTACCACCACGCTGCGGCAGCCGGGGAGATTGTCCTCGGGGCGGAATCCCTCCTCCAAGGCGTCATTTAATAGTTGTGCGTCGGCGACGCCAAACAGCGACGAGCCGAGCTCCAGTGCAAATTTTTCCACTTTTTTCGTGAGTCTGACGTCATATTTTTCATCCGAATTTTTCATAGCAACCTTTATTGTTTAGCGTTTCCGGGTCCAAAACAGGACCCGGCTTTGGATCAGGTCAAAGACCGCCATGATGACAATCACCACCAGCGATAAAAAGAGAATGCCGCCGATCACTTTGCCGTATTCGGCAAAATCCGCATGATACTGGACATAAAATCCCATCCCCGACTTGGCGCCAAACATTTCGGCGACGGTGAGAAGAATAAAGCTGAAAATAAGCCCGGAGCCGATCCCGGCAAAAATCTGCGGCATGGCGCCGGGTAAAATTACCTGAAAGACGAGTTTGCGCCCGGTGAGCTCAAGGCAGCGGGCGTTGTCGAGCCAGCGCGGCTCCAAAAGAGCGATGCCGTGCAAAGTACTCATCAGCACCGGCCAAAAAACGCCGATAAAAATAATCGCCGCAGAGGAGAGCCAAAAGGACGGCAATACAGCAATTGCGTATGGGATGAGCATCGTCGGCGGCACCGGGTTGAGCGCTCGAAAGAGCGGCTTCAGGACCAGCAATACCTTGGGGCGGAGCCCGACCGCGACGCCGATGGCGACTCCGGCTAAAACCGCCGCCGCAAACGCCGGGATCAAAAGGCGCATGGAGTAGAGAAAACCCTTAAAGAGGTCGCCCGAGGAGCGGTACATCTCCGGGAGGATGACATGCCAGCCGGGAAAAAGCAGCGGATCAAGCACGCCGCCAATGTCGGTCAAAAGGCCGTAAGCCCCGAGCAACAGCAAAAAGATGACGGATGAGCCGATGATGCCGATGCGGGTGTTGCGGTATTGTTGAATGCGCTCAAACTGTTGATTGTCCATGACTAAATTCCCGTTCCGTCGTTGTTTTCGCTGGTCAAGGCGAGCTGCGAGAGCACCGCTTTGTCCAGCTCTTGCATCAATTGCTCGCGCAACTGTGAAAATAGTTTGCTCACCACCGAGTTGCCGCGCGAGCGCGGCCGCGGCAAATCCACGCTGATGTCGGCGGCGATGTGACCGGGGTTGACCCCCAGCACAATGACGCGGTTGGCCAAAATCAAGGCCTCATCGACATCGTGGGTGACAAAGACGACGGTTTTTCGCCGCTCGCCGGAGGTTTGCCAGATATCGAGCAGCATCTCCTGCTGCCGGGCGCGGGTGATGGCATCCAAGGCGCCAAAAGGCTCATCCATCAGCAAAATGGGTGAATTTAAGGCGAGCGCCCGGGCGATGGCGACACGCTGACGCATGCCGCCGGAGAGCTCACCGGGTACTTTGCCGCCGTTGCCGGCCAAGCCGACCATGGCGAGATACTCCTCGGCGATTTTGCGGTGATGCCGTTTGGACGCTCCAGGGTTGCTCTGAGACAAGGCCAGCACCAGGTTCTCTGTACAAGTGTACCACGGAAACAAGCTGTAATCCTGAAAGACCACGGCCCGGTCCAATCCCGGGGCGGTCACTTCGCGGCCGTTGGCCAACACTTTTCCCGCCGTGGGCAGCAGCAGGCCGCCGATCAACCGCAGCAAGGTGCTTTTGCCGCAACCGGAGGGGCCGATGACCGCGATAAAATCGTTTGGGTCGATTTGGAGATCGATCCGGTCAAGAATGACGGTCCCGGTGTAGGCAAAGGAAACATTTTGAAACTCGACGGCGGCGGTCATTTTACTGATTTTGCTCCCGATAACGGACGAGAAGTTTGTCCCAAAAGGGGTCCGGCGACTCTTTGGCCAATTGTTGCAACGCCTCCAGATACAAGGTGGTGTCGATTGTTTTGTCCAGATCGATGTCATTTTTGGCGTAGTCGATTTTTTTCATATAATCCCACATCGTCTCGACCGCTTTGCGGTTGGGATCAACGGTAAGACCCTGATGCGGATCAAGTACCAGATCGCGGGCGAGCTGCTCGGAGAATTTCTGCTGGACAATCCCGGCGCGGACGCCGGACTCGGGGTCGTCAACAAATTTCTTTTCGGCCAAAAGTTCGCCTTTCAAAAACTTGACCAGCTCGGGACGGCGGGTGTTGAGCGCGTCCTCAGTTACCACAATGCGGCAGCACGGGTGGTTGGGAAACAAATCATTGCTCCACAGCGGGATATCGAGCCCGGCCTCCTTGGCCTGACCGAGGATGCTTGAGGCACCGATGCCGACGTCGACCTTGCCGCTCTTGACCGCCTCCAAAACATCGATCGGCCGCTTGAACTCGATCAATGTCAAATCTTTAGAGAGATCGATTCCGGCCGCTTGAGCGGTGCCGCGAAACACCACATCGGAGGTGAAAATCCGGGGGGTGCCGACGGTTTTGCCTTTAAAATCGGCGATGGTTTTGTATTTGCCGCCGTCGCCCGCGCGGGTTACGATCGGGTGGCCGCCGGAGAGGTTGCCGCCGATGATGACGATTTTGGAACCCTTGGAGCGGTAGAGAAGCGGGGCGGAGGTGCCGAAAGAGACGCCGACATCGAGTTTGCCGACGTTGAGCGCGTTAAGCCCGTCGCTGGAGCTCGTGAAGAGGACAAACTCGGGATTGACACCGGCTTTTTCAAAATAGCCCTCGTTTTTGGCCAACATCGGGATGGTGGAGCTGCTGCCCTGCTGATAGCCGACCAAAAGCGGTTTGTCGGCAGCGTGGGCGAAAAGTGAAAATAAAGTGACGGCGGCAATGGCCGCGGGTTTTCGGATTCGGTTAAAATTCATAGTGTTTTTTCCTTTCAGGCGGTGGGCTCGGGAGTGTTTTGGGTTGATATGACGCCGGCGCAGCATTTCTCCGTCGGTGCATCGTTTGCGTCAATGTCATTTGTGGGCTTGGCGCATCCGGCGGCGGAGGTTAAGACAATGACCGCGACCAGATGGTGCCATGGTTTTATTTTCACTTTTTCCTCCTGTAAAACCTGAGATGCGGCGTGTTGTTATTTATTACCAATATGGTAGTGTATTGTAAAATATATCTCTAAAAATTTGTTTTTCAAGAGCGATTTTAGAAAATTTGTGATTTTTTATTGCTTGATACTTGAAATTTAGCGCCGGGGTGTTATTTTAATTAAATACAACTAGATTAGTAATCATTAAATTCAATGGCGGGCATCAGTCATGAAAAAGAATTCAACAACCAGTAATATTTCCCAAAACAACTGGGGGATCGGCACTCAGTGCATTCAAGCCGGGTTTGTTCCCTCGGTCGGCGGACCGCGTATTTTGCCGATCTACCAGTCCACCACTTACAAATACGAGGATCTCGAACAAGTCGAGCGGTTGTTCGCATTGCAGGAGAGCGGTTATAAGTACACCCGCACCGGCAACCCGACGCTCAATGCCCTGGAGCAAAAAATTAACTTATTGGAGGGCGGTGTCGGCGCGGTCGCCACCGCCTCCGGGCAGGCGGCGGTCCTGCTGGCCGTCGCCAATTTGCTGCATGCCAATGAGCACATCGTCTCGACCAATACCATTTACGGCGGGAGCTACATCCTCTTTGCCTCGACGCTCAAAAAACTCGGCATCGAGACCACCTTTGTCGACCCGGAGTCGCCCGAAAAAGAGCTGCGCAAAGCCTTTCGTCCCAACACGCGGCTTTTTTTCGGCGAAACCATCGGCAATCCGGCCTTGGGCATCCTCGATTTTGCCAAATTTGCCAAACTCGCCCGTCATTTTGACGTCCCGTTTTTGGTGGACAATACACTGGCTACGCCGTTTCTCTGCAAGCCTTTGAAGCATGGCGCCGATATCGTGATCCACTCCGCCACCAAATACATCGATGGGCACGCAACTTCGCTGGGCGGTGTCGTCATTGACGGCGGCACTTACAACTGGAGCAACGGTAAATTTCCCGAGCTCGTGGACCCTGATCCTTTGTACGCCAACACCTCTTATGTCAAAAAATTCGGTCAGGCGGCCTTCATCGCCAAAGCCCGCGCCCAGTATCTCCGGGACTTGGGGGTCTGCCTGAGCCCGTTCAACGGTTTTTTGCTCAATCTCGGGCTGGAGACATTGCATTTGCGGATGCCCCGGCACAGCGAAAACGCGTTGGCGCTGGCGCAATTTCTGGCCGGTCATCCGCAAGTTAATTGGGTGGTGTACCCGGGGCTTAAAGATCACCCGAGTCATACGCGCATCGCTCAATATTTTGAGCATCAGGGCGCAAGCGGCGTCCTAACTTTCGGCATCAAAGGCGGCACCCGGGCGGCCCGCAAGCTCGTCAAGGCGCTCAAAGTGGCGGCGCTGGTGGTCCATGTGGGCGATGCCCGCACGAGTGTGCTTCACCCGGCCAGCAGCACCCACGCGCAGCTCTCGCCCGAGGAGCGGCACGCCGCCGGGATCTCCGACGACATGATCCGCATCTCGGTCGGGATCGAGGATGCGGGTGATATTATCAATGATTTCCTTCAGGCGTTGGACGCAAGCAAAGGAGGCACCAAATGAACCATATTTCAGTGAATACCCAAAAATACCTCGGTCTGGCGGCGCCGCCCCAAAAGATCAAACCGGAGCTGGACATCGCCGTCTCCGATTATGCTTATTTGCCCAAAATCGAGGATTTGGCAAGCGACTGGGTGGCGCACATCGCCGCCCCGGCGTTTCGTCTCATTCGCCGCAACCACGGCCAACCCTTGCGCTCGTTTTGCTCGATCGGCACCGGCTCGGGGCTGGATGTGCTGGCCGCCGTCGAGCTTTTAGAGTCGGCCAGAGTTGGATTTACCGATCTCAATTTTGAGGTGGTCGAGACCGCCGCCGCCAATGTCGCGCATAATCTTGCCGCGTCGCAAAGCGTGATCCTGGAGTACGGCTCCGGCGATTTGCTGACGCCGCTTCAAAAATACCGCCCGCGTTATGAGGTAATTTACGAAAATTTGCCCAATGTCCCCGCCGTCGACGGCATCAATGTTGACTTTAAGCGCAACAGCGGCCACTTTTTGGATAAACGCGAGGAGGATATCCCTCCTTTGATCCGTCATCAGATGCTGGATTTGCACTATCTCGCCTTGCTTCAGGCCAAGGAGTATCTCGCTCCGGGCGGCGCGGTGCTCTCCACTTTGGGTGGGCGGGTCGAGCTGGATGTTTTTTTGAAACTCGGCCAATCGGCCGAATTTTCGTCCGAAATCTTTACCTACGGCTGGAAAATTCAGGCAGAGGCGGGGGAAGTCATTGAGGGCTATGCCCGCAATCAAAAAGCGGGCTATGGGCCGTTTCACTTTTATTATGCCGATGACCTCCGTGCCGCCTTTGCCAATGTCCCGGTCGCCGAGTCGGGCGGTCGCGCCGCGGAAATCGAGCAAAAACTTGCGCCGCTTCGCCTCGATGCAGAGAGTGCGTGGCAAGCTTGGCGCGCCGGAGCCGAGATAGGTCATACGGTGGCTGTCCTCAAATCGGTCAATTTATCATAAACGAGAATATCATGAGTGAAAAACATATTTTTGACGTCATTGCCGCCGCGCAACTGGTTTACTCCGGCCGTGCCGGGGCGGTTGACCCCGTCGGGCGGTTGACCGGCGAGTTGTTGCGCGAAAAAATACCCGGGTTGACCGGAGATTTCCCGCCAAGCAATTTTCCGATCACCGCCCACATTGCCGAGGCGCTCAAGCACAGCAATGCGGTCACCCGGCCGTTTCTCGACGCCGTCGCCCCGGCTTTGCCCTTTTTGCCGTGGAAATACAACTACGAGCCGCGCGCGGATTTGCCGGATCTGGGACTTAAAATGGCATGGGGCGAAATCATCGGGCCCGAGGCTCCGTTTGTGAGCGACCGTTTTTGTCTCGGGTTGACCCTGATCGCGCCCCACAGCTTTTATCCCTTGCACCGCCATCCGGCGACGGAGCTTTATTGGGTGGTCTCGGGTACGGCCGAGTGGACGCTGGCGGGGAACGTCACGCGCCATGCGCCCGGAAGTTTTATTTTGCATGACTCCAACGCGGTGCACGCGATGCGCACCTTTGACGAGCCGTTGCTGGCGCTTTACTCTTGGAGCGGACCCGATGTGGTGACGCTCTCGTCATATCTCTAGAATTTTTTTATTTAAGGAGCTTATATTATGAGCAAGATTACCACCCCCCATGTTTTCACCTCCGAGTCCGTTTCCGAGGGGCACCCCGACAAAGTCAGCGACCGCATCTCGGACGCCATTTTGGACGCCGCGCTGGCACAGGACCCCGAGTCGCGCGTCGCCGCCGAAACCTTGGTCACCACCAATCTCATCGTTTTGGCGGGCGAATTGACCACCAAGGCCAAACTCAATTATCAGGAAATCGCCCTCGACGCCGTACGCGACATCGGCTATGACGACCCGCGGCTCGGCTTCAGCGCACAGGAAGCCAAAGTATTGATCGCCTTGCACCGGCAGTCGCCCGATATCTCGCAGGGGGTAACCGCCGGGCAGGGGCTGTTTACCGAGCAGGGCGCGGGCGATCAGGGGATTATGTTCGGCTACGCGACCAACGAGACCCCGGCGTATTTGCCGGCGACGCTCTGGTACTCGCATCAGATCGTCAAAGAGCTCGCCCGGCTGCGCCGCGAGGAAAAAGCAGAGTATCCGTATCTCCGGCCCGACGCCAAAAGCCAGATTTCAATCCGCTATGTCAACGGCAACCCCAAAGCCGTCCAAAATATCGTGGTTTCGCAGCAGCACAGCCCCGAGCTGCCGGACGGCTGGCTGGACCGCGTGGTCCGCGAGGTGGTGCAAAAAGTGATCCCGGCCAAGCTCTTAAAAGGTGAAGTCGAGTATTACATCAACCCCACCGGCCGGTTTGAAATCGGCGGCCCAGACGGTGACACCGGCGTAACCGGGCGCAAAATCATCGTTGACACCTACGGCGGCGTCGGCAGTCACGGCGGCGGCGCGTTTTCCGGCAAAGACCCCTCCAAGGTGGACCGCTCGGCGGCATATCTCGGTCGCTATATTGCCAAAAACATCGTGGCGGCCAAATTGGCGGAGAAATGCGAAGTTCAGCTCTCCTATGCCATCGGCGTTGCCTCGCCGCTGTCGATCAATGTTGACACCTATGATACCGGGGTGTTTCATGACGATAATGCTCTGGTACCGGTGATCCGCGAGTTGTTTCCCTTGAAGCCCGCCGACATCATCGCCTATTTGGAGCTCAAAACCCCGTTTAAAAACGGCTGGCGCTATCAGGACACCACCGCCTACGGGCATTTCGGCAACCCGGCCTTTCCGTGGGAAAAGACCGACAAAACCGCCGAGCTCATCCGTGCCGCGGCCAAGCTGAAACGCAAATAATTGCAACGCTCTCTCCGCCGGAGCGCCGTCAGGCCTCCGGTTTTTTTATGCTCCATGCGGCGCTTCCATTTGCGGTCATGCAATTTTTATCAAATGATCATTTTTGTTGACAATGGTTGTTTGATACCGGTGCAAATGGTCTAATTTTCAGGAAGATGCACAGTTTCACGCCATTCTTCTAATAAATATTTTATATAAGGAGAATCCCAAAAAATATTTTTTGCTTTGGTTACGATATTTAAGCAATTAATTAATTCATCACGCCTCCAAATGCTGGAAATTTCAGCTCCATTTATGTCATGTTGTGTATTGATGCATATATAGATAATCCATGATGCGTTTGTAAAAGATCGATCTGATGCTAACTTCTGAAGCATCTGCTCCTTTAATGAATTGAGAAAGGCATAGTTATTAACTCCGGTTACAAACTCGGTCACAAGCGTACCATAACGTGGCCACAAACCAGCATCACCACGTTTTACCAAATCAAATCGGTCAAAAATTGGTATTATATTAGATTGTAAACATGTTATAATACTCTTTTCAATGTTATCGTTTCACAGCTGAACAATATTATCGTTGCACCAAAACAAAAAATGGAATAGAGCATCGCTCAAACCGTCCCGATCGATTCCGCGACTGATTTTATCTTGCAAAAAAGCAAGAAATACTTCAACAAAATAAACACACTCTTCATAATTTCCTGCCGGAAGATAGATTTGAAATATTGACATAAAATCTTTTATATCAAGTTCTTCATCCTTTTTATTTATGATATTTGATAACTCTTGAGGATCAAAGTCATAACCGGGGTCACTAAGCGAAATGGGGCGGGTGTATTTTTTCATGATTCAATTTATTATCTGTTAACGATAACCAACTTTTTCAGTCGATCAGTTCCGGTCTTCATCATATATCTGATTTACAGTATCGCATCATCAAAAATAATGCAAGCAGATTTGATCCGGGTATGTCAATTATTTTATGATTAACATTGGTTATTGATGAATATTAGCCCTTGGCGTTGGAATGCTTTGCGGCATTTTTTTATTGAAAATCAAACGGGATATGAATAATTCTTTCTCCGGTGTGTTTGAATTTTGCCGCAAACGTGATATGTTATCTTGACAATCTTTTGACCAACCCCGGGAATTTGCAATGATGAAAATCCGATCCTTTTTACTGTTGATGGTATTGGCCTTGGGCGTCGTCCTTGGCGCCGCTGAGGCGCAGAGCACGGTCAAGCCGGTAAAGTATGTGTTTCTCTTTATCGGTGACGGCATGTCGATCCCGCAGCGGATGATGGCCGATGAGTTTCTCAACAAAACCGGGCAGCCGCCCTTGTTGATCAACCAGTTGGCGCATCAGGCGATTACCTCCACCCGCGCGGCCAACAGTTTCATCACCGACTCCGCCGCCGCCGGGACTGCGATCGCCTGCGGCGAAAAGACCAACAACGGGTACATCGGTGTCGCCCCCGACGGCCGCAAACTGCAATCGGTCGCCGAAGTCGCCCGCGACAACGGCCGCAAAGTCGGCATCGTGACCAGCGTCACGCTCAACCATGCGACTCCCGCCTCATTTTACGGACATGATAAATCGCGCGGCAATTATTATATTTTGGGGCTTGATCTGGTCAACTCCAATTTTGACTATTTTGGCGGCGGCGGCGTTCAGGACTTTAACAAAGAGAGCGCCCCCGGCTACAAGGGCGATATTTATACTTTGGCACAAAAGGCCGGGTATCAGGTCAGTCTCAACGGCGCGGATTTTGCCAAATTGAAACCCGGCTGCGGCAAGGTGATTTCCACCGGGGCCACCGCCGATTTACCCTATGCCATCGACGCCGCGCCGGGGCAGCTCAAGCTTGCCGACTTTACCAGACAGGCGATCGAGCTTTTGGACAATGACGCCGGCTTCTTTTTGATGGTCGAGGGCGGCAAGATTGACTGGATGTGCCACGCCAACGACGCCGGGACCACCCTTTATGAGGTGATCGATTTTGACAAGGCGGTCAAAGTCGCGGCCGATTTCGCCAAGCTTCACCCCGAGGATACCTTGATTGTCGTCACCGGCGACCATGAAACCGGCGGGCTCACCCTCGGTTTTGCCGGGACCGGCTACAGCTCGTACATTGAGCGCTTGCAAAATCAGAAGATTTCGCGCGATGTCTTTAACGACCGCCTCAACAAACTTGCCAAACAAACATCGCCCTTGACCTTTGACGCGGTGAAACCGTTGATCACCGAAAATTTCGGCTTGCGCTTTACGGCCGACAAAGACAAGGACAAGGACGGCATGGGGCTCACCGAGGCCGAGCTCGCGAGCTTGCAGCAGGCTTTTGACCGCCAGTTCCCGGAGGGGAAAGTTGCCAATCCCAAAAATCCCGCCTTGGTCAACGAGGTCATCAGCATTTTTAACCACAAGGCGGGACTCGCGTGGACTTCCGGCGCCCATACGGCATTGCCGGTGGCGACCACCGCCGCCGGGGCCGGGGCCGACGCTTTTAAGGGGATGATCGACAATACCGACGTCGCCAAGCGCCTCAAACCCTTGGTCGGGAAGCTCTAGTCCATGCATCGGCTTGCCGCCATTGCGCGCCGCCGCGAGTGGATCACCATTGTTGTTTTGCTGGCGGTCTGCGGCGGCTTGCTGCTCCTTGACTTGCGCCCGGCGCGCAACCCCGAGCCGGGGACCAAGGAGCGGGCCAAAGTGCTTACGGTTGATAATACTAATTTGTATGTTACCGGATTGCTGCAGCGCGGCGAGCAAAATTTGGAAGTCGAGCTCTTGAGCGGCGACCGCCGCGGCCAACATTTTCGCGCGGTCAATATCTTGCGCGCCCAGATGGAGCTCGATAAAATTTTTCATCCGGGCGATACCATCCGCGTCGCGGTGCTCAATGGCGCGAATCCCGAAAAAGACACGCTTTATGCGCAGGATTTTGACCGCATCGGCTGGACATTGCTGCTCTTTGGGTTGTTTGCCGTATTATTGATCGTGTTTGCCGGGTGGACGGGGGTCAATGCCTTGTTGTCCTTCGTTTTCAGCGGACTATTTCTCTGGAAAGTCTTGATCCCGTTGACTCTGGACGGCGTCAACGCGATCTGGCTCAGTCTGGGCACCGTCTGCGTGCTCTCGGCGGTCATCATTTATCTTGTCGCCGGGGTCAACCGCAAGGGCAATACCGCCTTGGCGGGGGCCATTTTAGGGGTGACGGCAAGCGCGGTATTGGCTTATACTTTTACCCACTTTTTTCGCATCAATGGGGCGGTGATGCCGTACTCACAGGCGTTGCTTTTCTCCGGTTACGAGTTTCTCAAGCTCCCGGATATTTACATCGGCGGGATCTTTTTGGCCAGCTCGGGGGCGATGATGGATCTGGCGATGGACATCGCCGCCGGGCAGGAGGAGCTCAGTTACCGCAACCCCGAGCTCACCTTTCGCCAATTATTGCACTCCGGGCAGCGCATCGGCCGCGCGGTGGTGGGGACGATGACCACGACGCTGTTGCTCGCGTACTCCGGCGGCTACCTCACCTTGATGATGATGTTTGCCGCGCAGGGGACCACCCCCGCCGACTTTATCAACAACCCTTATGTCGCCTCCGAGACGGTCAAAACCATCGTCGGCAGCTTTGGCTTGGTCCTGGTCGCCCCGTTTACCGTACTCGTCGGGGCTTATATGTTTTCGCGCAAAAATAAGCATAACGGTCGGGATCACTTATGAGAAAAGCCTCCGGACGGGGAGTCCGCGAAATCGCGGCGCTCTCCGGGTACCATATTTCGACGGTGTCGCGGGCATTGAACAACCGGCCCGGCGTCTCCGCCGCGGTTTCGGCCCGCATTGTCGAGGTCGCCCGCGAGCTTGGTTACCATCACAGCGGCCGCCCGGTCTACGCGATTTTGTTGCCAGAGTCCACCCAAAACCTGGCCTGGTACACGCTTAATATGCTCAATGCCCTGCGGCAGGAGGTGGTCAAGCGCGGCTGTCCAATCGAGATCGTTTTTGCCGACCAGAGCGATATTCTCCGCGAGCGGTACATCGCCGGGGTGATTTCTTTGGACTACTCCTACCGGGTCGCTAAAAAGTGGCAGGAGGTCATGCCGGTGGTGTGCGTCAACGACTACTCCTGTAACGCGGCCAATATCTACTCCGTCAAATCCAACATCCCGCAGGGGGTGCAAAGCGCGGTGGCTTTGCTGGTCGGCTACGGTCACCGCAAAATCGGGATGCTGGTCAACGGCGACGAGTTTGCCGATGCGGCCAAAGCGCAACTTGCCGCCTTTGAGCACTGCCGCCAACTTTATTCGCTTGATCCGGTGTCACAGGCGAGTCTCGGGTACCGGGGCGGCAAGGGCGGCGTGCCGTATTTTTACGGCGCGGTCCGTGAGCTGCTTGACAGCGGCGTCACCGCGGTCATCAACTGCGGCGAGAGCGAGTCCGCCGAGGCGCTGGCCGCGGTCCGCATGGCGGGGAAGCGCGTGCCGGAGGATATTTCATTGATTTGCTGGGAGCTCCCCGGCCTGAGCAAATATCAGGACCCGCCGCTTACCACGGTGCAGCAAAATTTCTCAAAACTGGCCGAGGAAGCGTTTCGGACGCTGGAGGCTCTGGTAAACCACCAACACGTTGCCGCCGATGTTTTGGTCGATTGTTTGCTCCACGAGCGCGGCAGCGTCAGTTTTCCCGCCAAGGTTTAGTTTTGCGTAAAATGCGTTAATGTTGCTTTTTGTTGCGCAATAAAGACGCGTTGTCTTCTTGCCATTTGGGCCAAACATGGTATAATATTGGCAAACACACCATGGAGCAAAATATGGCACAAGTGAAATTCAAATCAATGTTGACGCGCTCGGAGCACAATCCTTTGTTTGATCCCGCCGATTTTCCGTATTGCACCGCCGATCAGATATTTAACCCGGGGCAGGTGATGACCCCCGACGGGAGGACGATTTTACTCTTGTCGGTGATTTCTCGCAACGAAAAATATGCGCGCTGTCACGTGGCCGAGAGCACCGACGGCATCCATTTTGAGGTCAACCCCGAGCCGATTTTTAAGGTCGATGAGGCAAAACCCTTTGGCACACTTGACTACCACCCGATCGACTGCCGCGTGACGTATTTTGCCGAGGACAAGTGTTATTACATCATGCGCCCCGGCAACTCGGGGTGGGGATGCTGCGCATTTCTTTATCGGACAAAGGATTTCAAAACCGTGGAAACGCTGGAGATCATTGCTTTGCCGCACAACCGCGTGCCGTGTCTGTTTCCCAAAAAAATCAACGGCGAATACGTCCGGCTTGACCGCCCCTACAGCGTCGGCGCGCCGTACGAAAAATCCTTTGCTCATTTGTGGATTTCACGTTCGCCGGATTTGATCCACTGGGGGAAACACCGCCCCTTGCTGCAACGTGACTTTATGCCTTGGAACAATCTTAAAATCGGCCCGACCGTCCCCATTTGGACGGAGAAAGGCTACCTCGAAATCATCCACGGTGTGCAAAATACCTTTGCCGGCTGGCGTTACAGTTTGGGGGCGATGCTGCTTGATCTTGACAACCCGGAGAAAATTTTGGGCGTGATGAAGCGCTACATCCTGACCCCGGAGACCGGCTACGAGCGGCAGGGGGTGATCCCCGAGGTGGTGTTTGCCACCGGGGGGCTGGCCGACCTCAAGACCCGGCAGCTCCGCGTCTATTATGGCGGCGCGGATACGACGGTCAATCTGGCGACTGGTGATTTGGATCAAATCATTGACGGCTGCCTCAAGGGAATTTAAGGCGCTTTACGGAGTAGATTTTATGAAAATTACCGAAATCGAGCCCTTGCTGGTGGGGGCGCCCACCCCCGGCTGCGGTTTGTTGTCCAACCGCAATTATTTTTACATTATTTTGCACACCGATGAGGGGATCACCGGCTTGGGCGAAGCGACGCTGGAGAGCCACGATGATTCCATTTTGGGCGCGCTCAAAGACTTGGCGGACTTGGTCGTCGGCGCCGACCCGGCTCAGGTCGCCAAATTGATGCAAGTCTTGATCCGTCAGCGGTTCTGGAAAGGGGGCGTCGTGAAAGCCTCCGCCATCTCCGGCATTGAGCTCGCCTGCTGGGACATCCTCGGCAAGGCGGTCAACAAGCCCGTGTATGAGCTTTTGGGCGGTGCGGTACGCGACAAAATCCGCGTCTATGCCAACGGCTGGTCGGGGGGCGCCACCGACCCCACCATCGTCCGCGACAAAGCACAAGAGGCTAAAGCGTATGGTTACCGCGCCTTTAAATTCAGCCTCGCCATCCCGAGTTGGCCGGTGAGTGATTTGAGTGCGGTGCGCCAAATCCGCAAGATTGCCGAAACTGTGCGGCTGGCGGTCGGCGACGACTGCGAAATCATGTTTGACGGCCACGGGCGCTATGACTCACACCTCGCCGTCCGGATCGGGCAGGCGCTGGAGGATTTGAATTTGATGTTTTTTGAGGAGCCCGTCCAGCCTGAGGACGAGGAGGGAATGGCGCGGGTCGCCCGGCATGTCAACATCCCGATTGCCGCCGGGGAACGGCTGACCAGATTGCAGGAGTTTCGCCGGCTCTTTCAAAAAGAGGCGATTGCCGTTGCGCAGCCCGATCTCGCCCACTGCCACGGGTTTAACGAGGGGCTCAAGGTCGCGCACTTGGCCGAAGCGTTTGACGGCTTTGTCGCGCCGCATTGCCCGATGAGCCCGGTGATTACGGCCATTTCGCTCCACTTGGATGCGGTCGCGCCCAATTTTTTGATTCAGGAGCGGTTGTTTCTCAACGACTGGCGCAATGAGGTGATTACCCAACCCTTGCAGGTCAAAGACGGTTTTCTTGAGCTTCCCAAGGGGCCGGGGTGGGGGATCGAGCTCGATCTTGAATTATGCAAAAAACATTCGCGCATCACCGCCGGGACCCCCCGGCTGTTTCGCGCCGACAACTCCGTCTGCGACTGGTGAAACCATGGATCAATTTTGTAACAAAACCGTCCTCGTCACCGGGGGCTCGCGCGGCCTCGGGGAAGCCGTCTGCCGCCGGTTCGCCCAAGCGGGCTGCCGGGTGATCGTCAATTATGCGGGGAGCCGCGAGGCGGCGGAAACGGTCGCCAAACAAATCGGCGGCGACGCCATCTGTTGCGACATCGCCGACGAGGGGCAGGTCGCGGCCATGTTTCACCAAATTGGCGGCGTCGATATTTTGGTCAACAACGCCCGGATGGACCCATACAAGCGCACGCCGCAAATGACCGACGGCCAGTGGTGGGACGCGGTGATGGCGGTCAATCTCAAGGGGGCGTATTTGTGCGGTAAATTTGCCTTGGCGGACATGCAAAAAAAGAAGTGGGGCCGGATGGTTCATATCTCGAGTTTGTGGGCCTATCAGCCCGCCAACGAAAGGATGCTTTCTTATGCCGCCAGCAAAGCGGCGATGCACGCCTTGTCGCGCGGCTTTGCCAAGCTTGGCGCAGCTGATAACATCACCTCCAACGTCTTGGCGCCCGGCTTGATCCTGACGGATTTGCTGACTTCGCGCCTCTCGCCCGAAATGCTGGCAAAAGAGCTTGCGGGCATCCCCTTGGGGCGCGGCGCAACCCCGGAGGAGGTGGCCGAGTCGGTTTATGACCTTGCCAAATCCTCGTTTATGTCCGGCGAAATCGTCAATCTCAACGGCGGAGCGTTTATGGCGTCGTGAGTTATTGTTGATTTCAGCTATTAATTGTTAAATTTTCTCAATTTTTGCCCTAAAATATGACTGCTTGTTAATAGGTCTTTATTGATTTTTATAGTAGCAATAACAAAAAAATATCAGACCAATAATTTTCGATTATGATGAAACTGCGAGGAGATTACGAGTCGTAGATAAGGGCTTTTTAATATGCTTATCAATGCAAGACATCAAGCATTTATTGGACGAGAATGGTATAAACGTTGAATAACTGTGAGAAGGCAGAAAACCGGTGCATCAGTATTTTTAAGTAGTAGCGGGTGAACCGGTTTTATTTATCCTAAGGCGTTGTTAAATAGGAGTATATGCATTGTGTATGACCGAGGGATCGACGCTTTGGCAAGGTGCGAGCTTACTCGCACGGCAAAGCAAAAAAATACCGGTGGCACTGACTCGCCCTGATGGGGAGTGAGAAGTTTTGGTTGATTGAGTATAACCAATGTTGCTTGGATTTGGGAAAGAGACCGGCGAGTAGACGTTGTTAACTGGCTTGGTTTTGTGAGTAAGCATATGTTGCGCGAATGGCCTCGCGGAGCGAACCCGTGCTATTGATGCGAGGAGACGTTGTTGTGGGATTTGGCATTTCTACACAGCTGTGGGTGGGTGAATGTTTCGAATCGCACCGTATTGTTGACGCGAAGCGACAATCGGCGCGTACTCGCCACATCACGTATTTTTGCGCAACCGCGGGTGGAAATGTCGGGTTTTGCCAAGGAGGAGCGAGGGAACGTACCTATCTATATGTACGTGACCGAGGGACCGACGACTTGCAAGGCGCAAAGCAATAGACGATACCATCTCGTGTACTCTTACGGGGATGCCTGGCGTTCCTTTCGGCTACGCCAAAACGTCTCAACTGACGTTGAGTAAGGAATGGCGGAGAGGGAGGGATTCGAACCCTCGATAGAGTAAACCCTATAACGATTTTCGAGACCGTCGCCTTCGGCCACTCAGCCACCTCTCCGCTTCGGTGTTTTATAATATAGCTCGCTTTTGCCAAAAAGAAAGCTCTTTTATGTAAAAAAAATCGTTTTTTTTTGAGTTTCAACCTTGAAAAATACCGATTGTTGAGGCATATTAATAAAATACGAAATCGTTTTGAAGTAAAATTTATATAATAACAAATAACGAGGTATTATTATGTCGCAGCATCCCAGCTTGAGAGTCGGCGGTAAAATCCGCAAACGTCGCAATGTCATGAAACGTTATGAGCGCATTGATGCTCTTCGCGCCGCAGGCCGCATTCCCGAGGACAAAGTGCTCGGTCTGCCCAAGACCAAGCCGATCGAAGTCTAAGCCGCTTTACCGGTTAATTGCGCGGAGAGGAAGTTTCTTCTCCGCGTTTTTTTTTTGCAGGTGGATGTCATGAATGATTTTTCGAGCCTTACCCCTGATGCGGTATTTGCCGCCGCCGAGCGCGCCTTCGGCTGCCGTTTTTCGGGCGTCATGATGCAGCACCCGAGCTATATCAACCGCGTATATGAGCTCGAGGACTTGCACGGCCACCGCTATGTCTTTAAATTTTACCGGCCGGGGCGCTGGTCGTATCAGGCGCTGCTGGAGGAGCACATTTTTTTGCTCGACTGCCGCAATGATGAGCTGCCGGTGGTGGCGCCTTTGCTGCTCTGCAACCGCATGACGCTCGACCGGACCGAGGGCGGGATTTATTTTGCCGCCTTTCCCCGGCGCTGGGGTCGGGCGGTGGAGCTTGAGTCCCCCGAGTCCTACCGTCGGGCGGGGGCGTTGATTGCCCGTGTGCATCAGGCGGGGCGTCGCCGCGAGGCTCCGCACCGCTTGCGGCTCGACCCCAGAGTGACGACATTGGGCGAAGTCGCCCAGTTGCTCACTTGCGGCATTGTGCCGGCGCATTTGTACCGCGAGTTTGAGCAAGTGTTGAAGGCGCTGTTAAAAGTCATTGTCAAACATTTCCGGCAGCAGGAATTTATTCGCATCCACGGGGACTGTCATAAAAACAATATTTTGGAGCATTTGGACGACGGCTTGATGCTGATCGACTTTGACGATATGATGACCGGTGCGCCGTTGCAGGATTTGTGGCTGCTGCTGCCGGGGCGCAGCGACCAGTGCCCCAACGAGCTCGCGTATTTGCTTGACGGCTATCGGTCCATCGGCTGCATCGATTATTTTGACGGGCGCGATATTGAGATTTACCGGGCGATGCGGATGATTTACTTTTTAAGCTGGTGCGCCGGTCAGCGGCACGATTACAACTTTTTGGACCGTTTCCCCGCCTGGGCCGAGCCGCAGTTTTTTAACCGCGAGATCAGCAACTTTGCCGAACAGCTTACTGTGATTGAGCATCAATGAAACGCTTGTCGAGCAAGTGCTCCAGCTGGACGTTGGCAAGCGATTGAAGCATATTGCCCTTGAGGTGGGGGATGCGCTCTTTGATGACCTCGATCTGGCTCCGGAAATAAGAGCGGTCGCCGGTTTTCACCGTCTCCTCGTAGCGGCATTTGCCGGTCGCGGGGAGCTCAAACTCCTTGGTGCACTCTTTAATCATCGCCTCCTCGACGTAGATCAACGGGCGGATGATCGTCAGTTTTTCGCGGCTCTCCGACCGGACCACCGGGGCCATCGTGCTCAGCCCCTGGCCGCGGCACAAGCTCATCATAAAGGAGGCGGCCATGTCGTCAAAGTGCTGGCCCAAGGCAAGCTTGTTGCAGTTTTGCGTCGCGGCAAGTTTGTACAGGTGGCCACGGCGCAGCCGTGAGCACAGCACGCAGGGACTCTGGTCAATATTTTTTTCGGCCAAAACGGATGGGATGTCGAGCCGGATGATTTGGTGCTCAAAGTTGTGCTTTTGGCAGTATTCGCTGATTTCAGCGATGCCGAACTCGGGAAACATGGGGTCAAACGTCCCCAAGACAATGTCAAACGCAAATGGAGCGCGCCGCCGCATCTCGTGGAGTGCATGGGCGAGGACAAAGCTGTCTTTGCCGCCGGAGAGGCCGAGTAAAATGCGGTCGCCGGGCCGGATCATTTGGTAATCGACCGCTGCTTTGGCGGTCAATTTGCACAATTCTTTAAAAATATTCATCAAAAATTTGAAATTGTCCCTGATTTCGAGTATATTAAGTGATAATATGTATAATATAGCGGAGATCAGTCATTATGTCAAAAAATATTTCTAAAGTTTTCGAGGGAAATTTTGATGCCAAAGGCATGAAATTTGCAGTCGTCTGCGGTCGTTTCAACGAATTTTTTGTGAGCAAGCTCCTCGACGGTGCGGTGGATGCGATTGTCCGCCATGGCGGCAAGGCCGACGATATTTCGGTCGCCTATGTGCCCGGCTCTTACGAGATCCCGTTTGCGGTCAAAAAATTGCTTGAGCGCAAAGAGTATGATGCGGTGATCGCCCTCGGGGTGGTCATTCAGGGCGCGACCGCCCACGCGGGCTACATCAATGCCGAAGTCTCCAAGTGTCTCGCCCAGCTCGGGTTGGAGTTCGGCATTCCCGTCACCTATGGGATGATCACCGCCGAAAACCTCGAGCAGGCGATTGAGCGCAGCGGCACCAAAGCCGGCAACAAGGGCGTTGATGCCGCCGTGGCCGCCATCGAGATGGCCAATTTGTGCAAAGCGGTAAAGGGTAAATAATGTCTTTGAGCCAAAATAATTTGCCGCACACCAAGCGTTTGGGCCGTGAGCTGGCAATGCAATATTTATTCAGCTGCGACGTATCCGGCGAGTTGCCGGACGCCGAGCGTTTCTCTGCGTTTTACGACTCGGTCAAGGATGAGCACAATTTAAAGGACAACCGCTACGGGCGCAAAGTCCGCGAGTATGCCGAGAAACTTTACCTCGAGGTCGCCTTGCACCGCGACGAGATTGACGCGGAGATCCAAAAGCGCTCGCAAAACTGGTCGTGGGACCGGATGTCGCTTGTCGATCGCAACATTATGCGGGTCGCGATTGCCGAAATGTTTTATTTTGAGGACGTGCCGCCGATTGTCAGCATTGACGAAGCGGTCGAGATCGCCATGGATTACTCCGACCCGCAGTCGGGGGGCTTTATCAACGGCGTTCTTAACACCGTCAAGTGCACGTTATCGCGCGATGAGCGCACCGGAGTCAAATGAAGTCCATTTTTTCGATTTTTAAACGCGGGCTGGAGAAGACCACTACCAAGGTGACCCGCTCGATCAGCGGTTTGTTTACCGGGATCAAGGCGCATAAGGCCGAGAGTTTTGACGAGCTGGAGGCGCTGTTGATCAGCGCCGACTTCGGCGTCCCCGCGACCTTAAAAATTGTCAACGACATCAAGGACCGTTATGACCGCGGCGTATTGTCGACCGATGCCGATTTGGTCGGCTGTGCCACCGAGAGCGTCCGCGAAATTTTGTACAAACACCAGCGGCCGATACGCATTCAAACCTCCGGGCCGACGGTGATTTTGATGGTCGGCGTCAACGGGAGCGGTAAAACCACTACCGTCGGCAAACTCGCGTCCAAGCTTAAGGCTGACGGCAAAAAAGTGATTTTGGCTGCCTGCGACACCTTTCGCGCAGCCGCCGTCGAGCAGCTCCAATTGTGGGGCGAGCGCACCGATTGCCAGGTGATTTCGGCCCGTCACGGCGCCGATCCGGCCAGTGTCGCCTACGACGCCGCCAGCGCCGCCGTGGCCCGCAGCGCCGATTACCTTTTGATCGATACCGCCGGGCGGCAGCACAATCAAAAAGGGTTGATGGACGAGCTGGCCAAAATCCGCCGTTCGATCGATAAAGTTTATCCCGGAGCCCCGCACGAAGTGTGGCTCACGGTTGACGCCTCGTTGGGCTCCAATGTCGTTAATCAGGCCAAGGAGTTCTCCAAGGTCACCGGTTTGACCGGTTTGGTGCTGACCAAGCTTGACGGCACCGGCAAGGGTGGGATGGTGGTGGCGCTGCATCAGGAGTTTGAGCTTCCGACGTTTTTTGTCGGCTTGGGCGAGCAGCCGGACGATTTGCAGCCTTTTAACGCCGATTATTACGCCGCCGCACTGTTTGGTGAAAAGCAAAATGACTAAATCCGCCAATCGCGACAAAGAGTTTATGCTGGAGGCGCTTGCCTTGGCCCGCATGGGCTGGGGTTTGACCACGCCGAATCCGATGGTCGGCGCGGTAATCGTCCGTGACGGCGAAATCATTGGTCGCGGCTATCACAGCAAAGCCGGGGAGGCCCATGCCGAGATCAACGCTTTGAGCGATGCCGTCCGCCACGGCCACGATTGCACCGGTTCGACCATGTATGTCACGTTGGAGCCGTGTTGCACTTTCGGCAAAACGCCGCCGTGCACCGATGCGATTAAAAAGGCTAAAATCAGCCGGGTGGTGATTGGCGTCACCGATCCCAATCCGGTGCACTCCGGCAAGGGGGTTGAGATTCTCCGCCAATCCGGGATCGAAGTTGCCGTCGGAGTCGAAAAAAACGCCTGCACCGAGATCAATCAGCACTTTTTTAAGTGGATTGTGACTGGCAAACCGTTTGTGATTTTAAAAATGGCGATGACGCTTGACGGAAAAATCGCCACTCAGGACGGTGACTCCAAGTGGATTACCGGCGTGGAGGCGCGTTCGCGCGTCCAAAAGCTCCGGCGTCTGGCCGACGCGATCATGGTCGGCGGCGAGACCGTCCGTTTGGACCGTCCGTTTCTCAATGTGCGTGAGCCCGAGGACTGGCCCTGCCAGCCGCTGCGTCTGATTGCCACCCGGACGATGGCTGACGAGGAACTTTCCGAGTTCTTCCCCGATAAAAATTTTGAAAAAGTTGATCTCAATTGCACCGAGGATTGGGAGAAATTGCTGCGCGACTTGGGCAAACGGCGGATTTTAACGCTGTTGATCGAGGGCGGCGGCGAGTTGGCCGCGAGCGCTATCAACGCCAATGCCGTGGATATGATCGAGTTTCACATCGCCCCCAAGCTTTTGGGCGGGCGCGACAGCCGGCCGGTCTTGGGCGGTCTTAACCCCGACGCGATGATTTATGCCAATATGCTGAGCCGCGTCAAAGTCACCAATTACGGTGATGACATCGCGGTCACCGGCTATCTGAAAGGGTGAGTTATGTTTACCGGTTTGGTCGAGAGTACCGGCGAAATCATACGCCGCGCCGAGCAGCATTTGCAAATCCGGCCGCACCGCGAGCTGGCCGACTTACAATACGGCGAGAGCATCGCGGTCAACGGCTGCTGCCTTACTTTTGAGCGGCAGCTGCCGGGCAATGTGCTCGAATTTTTTACCTTGCAGGAGACGCTCAAGCGCACCAATTTGGCCAACGTCAAAACTGTCAATTTGGAACGCGCGTTGCGTATCGGCGACCGGCTGGGCGGGCATCTTGTTTCGGGGCACGTTGACGCCACCGGCAAAGTCCTTGGCTTTAAGACGTTGACCGACGGCGATATCGAGTTGAAAATTACGCTCAATAGCGAACTCGCCCCCGGCTTGATTCCCAAAGGAAGCATCGCCATTGACGGCGTTTCGCTGACCATTGTCGAACTCTCTGACAGTTATTTTTCCGTCCATTTGATCCCTGTGACGCTCAAGGATACGGCTTTGGCGGCGCGCAAAATCGGCGACTTGGTTAATCTTGAGAGCGACATGATCGGCAAATATGTACGGCGTCAACTGGGCTTGGAGAGTTCGCAAGCTCCGGCCAAATCCAATATTACGATGGAAACACTGATGGAGCACGGGTTTTTATGAGTCGGGTGATTGAGTTTGGTCTGGGCTCCGATTACAAATTGCCGGAGATCCCGGATATTTTTGCCTTTTATGAGATTTTTTCGGAAAACCTCAAGCGGCGCGAGCGCAGTGTTTTTCCGCTCTTGGCGCGCGATTTGATGGACAGTCATTTGTGCTCGCTCTTGCCTGGCGAGTCGATCAAGATGCGTCTTGAGTTTATCCGGCTTTTTACCGAGCGGGCCAAAGCGGCGCGGGCGATTAACTGTTTCGGCGTCACGTTGCGTTTTGATCAGGAAGCAATGCTGACCAACGGAGAATACAAGCAAAATTTGCGGCTGATTCTTAATAGTATATCCGGATTTTTGGCGGCCGAAAAGATGAAACTTTACCTCTCCATGCGTTTGCCGACCGATCTTGCCGATGGACGGTTGGAGGCGCTCAATGTCTTGATGCACCGCGTGATGAGCCCGGAGATCGAGTTCTTATTTGATGTTTACATCCATGAGCAAGCGTTTGTCAATGCCGACTGGGCGACATTGTTAAAAAAAATCGGGATCAACACCCGAAACTTCCGGTTTGTTTACGAGCCGGAGCAGGGAAACCGTTTCAGTAACGTGTTGATCCGTAAAATCGCGGATCATCTCCCCGACAGCCGTCAGCCGCTGCGCTTTGTGATTGCGCCGGTGTGCGGCAGTCAGCCGAGTCTTGAGGGGGAAACGGCGGAGATTACGCAAAGTTTGAGAGGAAGCAATTTATGTTAAAATTAGGCGTTAATATCGATCACATCGCCACTTTGCGCCAAGCGCGCCAGGCGGTCAACGATGCTCCTTTGGAAGCGGCTTTGTTGTGCGAAAAAGCGGGAGCCTGGGGCATCACCGCCCACTTGCGCGAGGATCGCCGTCATATCCATGATTATGATATGTTTCACTTGTCGGGCCGGGTCAAAAACCTCAATTTTGAGATGGCCGTCACCGATGAAATGCTTGAAATTGCCGGTAAAGTATTGCCCCACAGCTGTTGTCTGGTGCCGGAGAAGCGCACCGAGCTCACCACCGAGGGCGGGCTCGACGTGATCGGAAACTTGGAGCGCATTCGCAACGCGGTGAAACTGCTGCATAACAAAAATATCATTGTAAGTCTTTTCATCGACCCCGAAAAAGAGCAGATTGCCGCCGCCGGTCAGACCGGGGCGGATTATATTGAGATGCACACCGGCGCTTACGCCAACAAGGCCGGGATCGAGCAAAATCAGGAATTGGAACGCTTGATCGCCGGGGCCAAACTGGCTCATGAGCTCAAGCTCAAGGTCAATGCCGGTCACGGGATCGACTATGTCAACATTGCCGGTATTTTGCGCATTCCCCACCTTTGCGAGCTCAATATTGGGTACTCGATCGTCTGCCGCTCGATCTTTGTCGGCATTGAGCGCGCGGTCGCCGAGATGGTAGACAAGATGCGCGAATACCGCTACTAAAATAAGATTACTTCTATGTCCAAATCCCAGTCCAAAATCCTTAAAAGCTCGATGGGTGTTGCCTTTGCCACCTTGTTGAGCCGGGTGCTGGGCTTGGTGCGCGTGATGTTTGAGGCACGGGTATTGGGTGGCGGCAGCATTGCCAGCGCCTGGTACTTTGCCTTTGCCATTCCCAATTTGTTTCGCCGGATTTTGGGAGAGGGGGCGCTGGGAACGGCGTTGATTCCGTTGATTTCCGAAGCAGAAGCCAAGGAGGGACCGGACAAGGTTCGCCGCGATCTGGCGCTGATTTTGATGGTGTTGAGCGCTATTTTGGCGTTGATCGTGGTGATGGTGGCCGGGATTGCGATTTTTTTGCGCAACTTTGCTTTTAACCCGTGGACGCAGGAGGTGTTTCCGGTATTGGGTACCGAGCGCATCCAATTGGCGCTGGGGATTTTGCCCCTATTGATGCCGTACGCGTTTTTTATCTGCCTCATTGGCGCCATCGGCGCAGTGCTCAACACCCGGCGGATCTTTGTCATCCCCGCTTTGGGGGCACTGAGTTTAAACTTTTTTTTAATCGGCGGGCTTGGGTACGCTTATTATTGGAATTGGAAAGGTGGCGACCTTATCGCCCTCGTCCATGCGTTGTCTTACCTCGTCCTTTTTTCGGGCGCGCTGCAACTCGTATTGATGCTGATTATGCTCGGCTTTTGCGGACGCTTTCCGCTCATAAAAAAAACGGCGTTGGAGAACCGGAAGATTTTGAGCGAGTTGTGGCGCTTGGTCCTCCCCGGCATGGTCGGCGGGGCGGCGCTGCAAGTAAGTTTTTTGATCGACCGCGGCTTGGCTTTATTCATCGGCCCGCAGGCGGTGCCGGCCTTGACCAACGTTGATCGGATCATTGATTTACCGATTGGGATTTTTGCGATTGCCATCGGCTCGGTGCTGATGGCCGACATGTCGCGGACGGCGGCCAAGGGGGATTATCAACAGTTGGCGGCGGATCTTGTTTTCAGCTTGCGCCATGTGTATTTTGTCTGTGTGCCGATGGCGGTGCTGGTCATCTTCTTTTGGCAGCCGATTTTGCGGATGCTCTGTCTGGGCGGCAATTACACCGAGAGCGATTTGGAGGCGACGCGCTACGTGGCGATTTTTTACGGTGCGGGGATTCCCTCATTTTGCGCCTTAAAGGTAATTTTGCCCGCGTTTTATTCGCGTAAAATTATGACCGTACCATTGCGTTCGTCATTGATGGCGATCATGGTCAACATTTTGCTTAATCTTTGCTTGATGTGGCATTTGCAGCAGGGCGGGATCGCCCTCTCGACGGTTTTGGCATCGTTTCTCAACAACGCGATTTTGCTCCGTTATCTGTATCGCGAACAATTTGATTTGCAGCCCAAATTATTGTGTTTTTCATTTGTCCGGGCGGTCGTGATTGCAGTGGTGTGTGCCGTCGGGCTTTACTTTTTGTACCCGGTGCTGCGCGAAAAACTTACCTTTAACTTCTTCGGCGAATTTCCCGCCTTTTTGGCCTTGCTGACGCTCTTCGGCATCGGTTACCTCGGGCTCAGCTTTATCTGCAAAGCGCGTGAAATTCACGAATTTTTTGGCAAAAGACTGCATAAAAACTGATATTTCGTGATGTCTTTTTCAATTGCTGCGCAATTTTCTTTTTTTTATCGCGCGCACTCGGGGAGAGCGAGTTCGACGGCGATGCCGCGTGAGCCCTTGGCAAAAACAATATCGCCGGGCCGGATCAACTCATCAACTTTGGCAAACGCTTCATTGGCCGCTGTAAAGTGAGTGTGGTGGTGTCCGGCAAACGCTTTGCCGATCAAAACGATCCGTGCTTTGGGAAATTTTTTGACCGCAAGCTCGTAAATCTCCCGGTGTCCGGCCGCTTCGGCTGCGCCAAGCTCGCGCATTTCGCCCAAGACGAGCAACAGTTTGCTCTCGTCGGCAAACTCGGCCAGCCACTCAATGGAAGCGGCCATGCTGCCCGGGTTGGCATTATAAGCATCATTGATGATATCGGCGTCGCGGTAGCGTGTCTGCTTCATGCGCATCCCCGGCAAGGTGGTATTGGCCAAGCCTTTGGCGATGTCGGCGGGAGATATCCCGAGTGCCAATGCTGCTGCCGCGGCTCCGGCGGCGTTGACCGACTGGTGGCGGCCGGTCAATTGCCAGTTGACCAAGTGTTTTTGGCCGTCGGCAAAGTGCAGGGTAAAGCTGCTCCCGGTGAGATTGCCGCCGTGGTAAACGCTCCACACGTCGCAACCGGCGGTGTTGCCGAATTGACGCAACGTATATGGTTCAGCCGCCGCGAGCAAGACCTCGTGACCGGCGCAACCTCTGGGGATGATTGCCGTCCCGATCACAGCCGGGAGACCGTCAAAAATATGCGATTTCTCACGGGCGACGCCGTCAAGGTCGCCCAAAAACTCCAAGTGGCAAGGGGCGATCGAGTTGACCACTGCCGCCTGCGGGCACGCGCAACGGCTCAAAGGCTCGATTTCACCGTGATGATTGGTGCCACACTCAATGACCGCGTAGCGGTGATTGGCGGTGAGGCGCAGCAGATTTTGCGGGACGCCGATTTGATTGTTGGTGTTGCCCAACGTATAAAGTACATGCTCGGCTCCGGCAGCGGCTTCAAAAATCGCGCGCAGCATCTCTTTGGCGCTGGTTTTTCCGACGCTGCCGGTGACGGCGGCAACTTTCAATTGCGGGAATCGCAACCGGTGAAAGCGACCGAGATTTTGATAAGCCGCCACGGTGTCACTCACGAGCAATACCGGAATCGGGCAAGCGGCGGAAAGTTTGTCTTTTTTGTCCTTTTGGATGCACAGCATGGCGGCATTGGCTGCAATTGCTTTGTCCAAAAAGTCGTGGGCGTCAAATTTTTCGCCCGCCAAGGCAATGAAAAGCTTGCCCTTACCGTCCACTCGGGTGTCAGTAAAAACGCCGTCCACCGTCAATGCGGGGGCGTTGTCCGACCAACAACCGCCGGTCGCCGCGATGAGCTCTGTTGCCGTAAACATTTTTAATCGTTGATGTTAAGGATATTGCGTACTTTGTCGGCACGGAAGACGACGCGGATGGTTTTTGCTTCGCCGATCCAGTAGATCCATGACTCGTTTTTGAGTGTCGGCGTCCGCACCGTGGGCGGCGGGCCGTAGGCAAACATCACCTCCTGCCGATTCATCCCCGGCACGACTTCGCCGCGCAAAATGCGCTCCTTGTAAGCCGGAGTCACGTCTTTAAGCATTTCATCCGGCGGCGTGGTGGTAAAAGTCATCTCGACATAGTCGCGCATGGCGCAAAGCCGGTAACCGGAGTCAAAATTGAGCCAGTACATTTGTTCATCGTGTCCGGCGATTTGAAAGACAAGGTAATCATTGTAAGTGGTTTTGACGGGGATGATCTCGGTCCCGACGGGGATGCGCGAACCCTTTTGGACATTGAGGCAACTGATGTTAGTCGGGTCTTCAAACCAAATATTATATTTGGTGTAAATCTTTTGCCCCTCCTGCTGCTGCAAAACTTCGTTGATGACCACCGGGTCGCCGCAGCCAAAGACCAAAGCTGCCAAGGTCAGCACCGGCAATATCACCTTAAGATTGATTACGCGCATAGACTCCTCACATTATTGATGTATGTCAATGATTTCACTGTTAAAAAGATCGGCGATTTCACGTACCACTGGATTTTGGCGGGCTTTTTCCACGGCTTCCGGGTCGTCATGGATAATGCTCTTGCGTTTGCGACCGCCGACTTTGAGCTCATTTTTTTCAGACGGGGGCGGGACCGCCGCCGATGCGGGGGACACTGCCGGGATCAAGGGGGGCAATACTTCCTCGAGTACCGGATCAGGCTCGGCAAAGTTGATTTCCTCTTTGGGTATTTGCGCTCCGTCGGTTAATACCCCCTGCGGGTGGGGTGCGATTTCGGTTTCTTCGGGCGCTTCCCAAACAACTTCAGGGGCGACTTCCGGCATAGACTCGGGCTCTGCGGCAGCCGTTACGGTCTCAACGACCGGCGGCGGGATAGGGGGGGCGATTTCTGTTTTGACCTCGGCTTTGACCGGCTCGGGCTTGATTTCAGGCTTGACTTCGACCTTTTTGACCGCCACCGGTGGCGCTGCCGCTTTGGCTTCGGCGGGCAATTGCTCCAAAAATTGAAGCTCCCCGGCGTTGCGCAACTGATTGAGGCGGTGGATCAAATCGTCAATCTGGACGGCGTGGGCTTCACGCATTGCTTTAAGCAAAATCGTCTCCAAAAAGATCTGTTTATTTAACGCATCATGCAAAATCCGGCCCACGGGCGCAATGGTTTCGAGCAAAATTTGCGCCACCCGCGGGTGGGTTTCGCTTGCCAGCTGGCGGTAGCGCGCCAGCGTCTCGTCGGACTCGTCCAAAATTTCCTCTGGGTGATCGATGATGGTGCAAAGCTGGATGCCGCGGATCGCCGACAACAAATCGTCAAAAAGCGTCTCCAGATTTTTGCCCTTATTGGCCAACTGGGCAATGGTTTTAACCACAACTCCGGGCTCGTTATGCAGCATTGCCGACAGCATCCGGTCGAGATCGGTACGGTCGGTAAGACCAAAAAGGGACAATACCTGCGCCCCGGTGATCGCCTCTTTTTCCCCTTGGGCAAAAAAGGAGATCATCTGGTCAAGCAAGGACTGGGCGTCGCGCATCCCGCCCTCGGCGGCGCGGGCAATCGCGTTGATGGCGGCATCATCGATATTGACTTTTTCGGTCTCGGCGATGAGGCGCAACCGCTCGGCGATCAAGCGGGTCGGGATCGGCAGCAAATCAAAACGCTGACAGCGCGAAATAATCGTCGGCAGCACCTGATGCACCTCGGTGGTGGCAAAGATAAACTTGATGTGCCGCGGCGGCTCCTCAACGGTTTTCAGGAGGGCATTCCACGCCTGCTTGGAGAGCATATGTACTTCGTCAATGATGTAAATCTTGTATTTGCCGGCGACCGGCTGATGCATCACGTCCTCGGACAACTCACGCATATCCGAGGCCGAGTTGCGGCTGGCTGCGTCGATCTCAATGACATCAAGGCTGCTCTCATCGGCAATCGCGAGACACGAGGCGCAGCGGCAGCAAGGCTCCCCTTGCTGCGGGTCGAGACAATTCATCGCTTTGGCAAAAATACGGGCCAACGTGGTTTTGCCGACGCCGCGCGGGCCGACAAACAAATAGGCGTGAGCGGTACGGTCGCTCACGATCGCATTTTTTAGCGTACGCACCACATGCTCCTGACCGACGACGTCGGAGAATTTCTGCGGCCGCCACTTGCGGGCGATGACTTGATACTCACTCATAGATGGTGACTTCCTGCTGAATTTGGAAAATCTGGCGCAAACCGTGCTCGGCCAAATCAACGAGTTCATTCAACTGTTTGCGTGAAAAGGGCGCATGCTCGGCAGTGCCCTGAATCTCGATCAATTCGCCGCGGTCATTCATAATCACATTCATATCCACCTCGGCGCGGGAATCCTCCTCGTAGCACAAGTCGAGCATGGGAACCCCGTCAATGATGCCGACGCTGACCGCCGCCACATTGGAAACAAACGCCGTCGGAGCAAATTTCTGACAGGCGAGGCGCAAGGCGATAGCCGCTCCCGTAATGCTGGCACAGCGGGTGCCGCCGTCGGCGTCGATGACGTCGCAATCCACCGCGACCGTGTTTTCGCCCAAAAGCTCAAGGTTGACCATGCTGCGCAGCGAGCGGCCGATTAAGCGCTGAATCTCCATGCTGCGGCCGCTGGGTTTGCCGGAGTTGATTTCGCGGCGCATGCGCTCATGGGTGGAGGCGGGGAGCATGGCGTACTCGCCGGTGACCCAGCCGCCGGTGACCTTTTGCGCTTTCATCCACGAGGGGACGTTATTGTCGACGCTGACGGCGCAAATGACGCGGGTGCCGCCGCAGCTGATGAGGGCGGACGCCATCGGGTGCGAGAGAAAATTGGGGGTGATGCTTATTTTACGCAGTTCATCGGGGCGGCGTCCGTCATTTCTGATCATAAATCACTCCTCTAAAGGGGGCTATTAACAAGAAACGCCGGATCAGATTGACCGCGGCCTGCCAAAATATCGCACGGAGCTGCTTGGTTCCCCACCTGACTCGGTTAGCACTTTTGACAACACACGGGATCCGACCCGGCGAAATAGTTTCAACACATTACCGACCATCTTGTCGGTGTCGTAATGATAACATACACTAGTTTTTGAAAAATTCAAGCAGCAAACTTAATTCTCTGCGTAAATTTTTGCGGTCCACCACGCGGTCCACCAAACCCTTGTCGAGCAAGAACTCGGCAGTCTGGAAACCCTCGGGCAGTTTGGAGTTGGTCGTTTCCTGAATCACCCGCGGGCCGGCGAAACCGATCATCGCCCCGGGCTCGGCCAAAATCACGTCGCCGATGGCGGCAAACGAGGCGGTGACCCCGCCGTAGGTTGGGTTGGTCAAAATGGCGAAATAAGGGAGCCCTGCCTCGGCGTGGCGCTCCAATGCGGCACAGGTCTTGGGCATTTGCATCAAGCTTAAAATCCCCTCCTGCATGCGGGCGCCGCCGGAGGCGGTGACCAAAACCACCGGCACTTTGGCGGCGGTGGCGGCTTCGACCAGACGGACGATCTTCTCTCCCACCACCGAGCCCATGGAGGCTCCCATAAAGCGGAAATCCATTACGCCAAGCATGTATTTGCGGCCTTCCAAAGTGGCTTCGCCGCAAACAATGGCGTCATTGAGGCCGGTTTTTTTGACACTGTCGTCCAAGCGGGACTGGTAGGGTTTGGAGTCGGTAAAGTTAAGCGAGTCAACGGAGCGCAAAGAGGCGTCCAGTTCGACAAAAGATTTTTCGTCTGTGAGTGAGGCGATACGGGCGGCGGCGGTCATCGGCAAGTGGCAGTTGCAGTACCAGCAGACGAGTAAGTTGTCCGCCAGACGGTCGGTATAAAGGGTCTGCCCGCAAAATTTGCACTTTACCCATGACCCGTCGGGAATCACCATTTTGCGCTCCGCGCTGGTCCCCTGCGGGATGCGTAATGTAGAATATTTTCCACTGCTGAAAAGCGACATATTTCGTACCTTATATTTGGTTGATATCCATATTTGGCGGTTGATTGACCAGAAATTTAAACTGATCCGATTTCCGAGCAATAATATAATCTATGGACGCTGCTTTTTCAAGTTGCGGGGCCAAATTATTTCCAAAGTTTTTACCGGGCAGGGGGCTGTAACGGCCCCTGGGGCACCGGTGGATATGTTTTATTAACTTTTTGACGGCAAATGGTTTATCTTACTTCTCCAAAATCACCACCGCTGTCGCGTAGTGCTTCTCGTGGCTGATGGAGAGGTGGATTTTTTGCGGGTGACGGCTCTTCATCGCTTCCAACGCTTTGCCGGTCAATGTGATTTCAGGTTGCCCGTTCGGCAAATTGTCGATCTGGATGTCCAAAAAACCGCAATATTCGCCAATGCCGCAGCCGAGCGCCTTGGCAAACGCTTCTTTGGCAGCCCAGCGGCCGGCGAAAAATTCGGCAGACATGTGGCGATTTTTGCCCGCGGAAATCTCCGCCGGGGTAAACACGCGCTCCAAAAAGCTGTCTTCAAATTTTTCCAGCGATTTTTGAATGCGGTTGATTTCTACAATATCGGTGCCGACTCCGGTGATCATAAGGGGGTCTCCTTGTTTTCGGTAGGTTTGGTTGTTGGTATTTCCGGTTTGGCCTTGTTGCGCTCCAAATCGGCGATTTTTTGTTTCAGCTCTTCCAGCTCCTTGCGGGAGATGGCCTGTTCTTTTTGGCTGGTTTGTTTTAAGGCGGCGGTTTGCTGCTCTAGTTGCTGCGCCTTTTGGACGGCGGATTTGCGGTCGCTGTCGAGGGTTTGCAGCTTGGTTTCATACGTTTTGGCAAGCTCCTCAAGTTGCGCCTTTTGGGTGCGGGCAAACTCCTCTTTGAGCTTGATCGTCTCCAGCTCTTTGGCTTGTGCCGCATTCTTTTCGAGCAAAGTTAACTGTTGCTCAAACTCTTTGCGCTGCCGGGCGAGGTCCTGCTGGAGCTGCGTGAGATTTTTGGTGAAATCGCCGCGGCTCTGGTCCAAAATCACATTCATCTTGGCAATTTCCGCTTGACTGGTCTGCAACGAGTTACTCAAGGTTGCACGGTCATTTTGCAACGTTTGCGCCTGCCGGTCAAGCCGCTGCAAGGTGAGCAAAAATCCGCCGAGCGCGATCAAGACGAGCAAAATTGCCGAAATGACCGCTACATTGACGAGCTTGCGGCGCTTGGCTTCGGCGGCGCGGCGCTCACTCTCGACCGACTCCAGCTGAGTTAAAAATTTGCCCAGATAATCGTTGAATTGGACCTCGGGCAAATGCTGCTCCATTTCGGACTCGCCGGCTGTGTCGGGCGCTTGCTCCGGCGTCGGCGCGATCTCGCTTTGGTCGTGATGGATTTCGGGCGCGATGCCGTACTTTTGCGCCAATTTTTCGCGAATTTCCGGGTAACTCAACTTTTGGTTGCGCCACTCCTTTACTTCCTTTAAAATCGCCAGCGATTTCTCCGGGTAGACCTTGCGTTTGCCGCGCATCTCGGTCGCCAAAAAGTCCGCGTACTCGGTGAGCCAGTCGTTGATCGTGCTGCGCGGCATCTCCAAGATGTCCACCAGATCGCTGGCCAAATATCCGTTATTGCTCATGATGAAAAATTTCTCCGGCTTGTTTTAAATCCTCGGCAATCTGGCGGCGCAGTTCCTCGCAGCCCGGAAATGTCTTCTCCGAGCGCAAATACTGCAAAAACTCCAGCCCGAGGCTGCTCCCGTATAAATTGCCATGGTACCCCAAAAGATGGATCTCGATCCGGCGCTTGGGGTTGGCGCGCTGAAACGTCGGTGAAACGCCGATGTTGGCAATCGCGTTATATGTTTGATTGTCCAAAAAAGTTCGGGCGGCGTATACCCCATCCGGCGGGATGATCCCGCAATTGATTTCAAAATTGGCGGTCGGGCAGTCGAGCTCGTGTCCGGCGACGCCGAAGCCCTTGGTGACGATCCCGTACAAGCGGTACTTGCGCCCCAACAGTTGCTCGGCAAACTCGATGCGCCCTCCCGCGAGGGCAAGGCGGATGTTGCTCGAGCAAACCAGTGTTTCGCCTTGCTTGAGGAGCGGCACGACTGCGAGCTTGATATCGTTTCGGTCGCAAAATTCGCGCAATATTTTGCTGTCGCCGGCGCCGTTGCGCCCGAAGCGCCAGTTTTCGCCGACTGCAATCGCCTTGATGCGGTGCTCGCGGCAAAGTTGTTGGAGGAAATCTTCCGGGGACAACGTCGCCAGCGTTTGGTTAAACGGAGCCACCGCCACTTCCTCGGCGCCGTAAACGCGAAGGAGACGGATGCGCTCAGCCAACGGGATCAGCAGCGTCGGGTGCTCGTCCGGGCGGAGCACTTGACGCGGGTGCGGATCAAAGGTGAGCGCGGTCGGTACGGCACCGGTCGCGGCCGAGTTGACCAGCATCGCCTTTAATATCTCCTGATGCCCGAGGTGGACTCCGTCAAAGACGCCGATGGCCAGCGACAGCGGTTTTTTTTTCAGATTTTCGAGTTGAAACATGATATTACAAAAATTATTTCTTGCATTGGTACTGTTATTAAAGTATATTAAAACAGAGTTAATTTCAAATCAAATCGCAGGAATTTTATGAAAACTATCTTATATCCGGGCAGTTTTGACCCGTTTACCAACGGTCACTTGGACTTGGTCGAGCGCGCCTCGGTGCTGTTTGACCGGGTGATTGTCGCGGTGGCGATCAATTCGGAGAAACACCCGATGTTTACCATCGACGAGCGCCGCGAGTTGATCAGACAAAGCTGCAAGCATATCAAAAATGCCGAAGTCCTGAGCTTTGACGGCTTGCTGGTGGATGCGATTGTCGACCTTAAAGCCGAGGCGGTGTTGCGCGGGCTGCGCGCCTTTTCGGACTTTGAGTATGAGCTCCAGCTGGCGTTGATGAATAAAAGCTTGCAGAATAAATGCGAAACCATCTTTATGATGCCGTCGCTTAACTACTCGTTTGTGAGCTCGCGCATGGTCAAAGAGGTGGCGCTTTTGGGCGGCAATTTTGAGCCCTATGTGCCCGCAGAGTTAATTGAGCCCATCCGCGCCAAGGTGAAAAAATGAGAGTTGCCGTATCGCTGATGTTGCTTTTGGCCTGGGCGGCGACCGCCGTCGCGGCCGAGCTGTCGCCGGAGGCCTTTTTGGCCAAGGCGCGCAACCCCAACTCGGTGCCGACCTATGCCAAGCTCGACGGCACGGTGAAACACCTGCGTCGCGGCGGCACTGCGGTGGAGAAGCCGCTCTATTTTGGCGTCATCATTATGCCCGACGAAATTTCCGGGCAGATCATCATCGACAACAAAGAGGGGTACTTGCTGAGCCAGCTCCGCGATCAAGGCGAGATCAAAAACTCGGTGGTACCGATGAATGGCAGCAGCGCGGGCGCTTTGGCCGCTTGCGGGATCGACCCGGGCGACCTTACCATGAGTTTTTTGTTTTACAAGTTTTTGCAGGAGTTGCCCGGCGACACGGTCAAGATGCTGAGCTGCCGGGTATTGCTTTTGCAGGCGCCCGAAAATACCGGGACGGTCAAAGTTTACATCGCCAAGGCGGAATTTTTCCCGGTCAAGGCCGAATTTTTCAAGCCCGGCGAGGAGTCGCCCTACCGGACGCTCGAAGTTAACAGCTTCCGCGAAAAGAATGACTTGTATTATACCGACGAAATGAGCCTCTACGGCCCCGGCTGGCGCAGCGTGATCAAGTTCCCCTACGACGATGCCGAGCTCGGCCGTTTTGACAGCGCCAAACCCGTCAATGTGGTTGAAAAGTTGCGGTAAGATCAATCAAGGCAATTTCCATAACGTTGTCTTCTCGCGGGTAATAGCGCGGTTCGCGCCGCGAGGAGACATTGTGATGTGGCTTGGTTTTGTGAGTAGACACACGTTGAGCGGACAGCCTCGCAAACTTGCGCTTAACTGTCGGGGAGACAATATCACCCAAACACATCATGGTCTTTGTCGCTGTTCCAAACATACTCAAGCGAATGGGCGATTTGACGGGCGACGTCGGGGCTGAAGCGGTCGGCGACAAAGCCGAGGGCCATGTCGATCCCGGCGCTGACGCCGCTCGAAGTGTAAAATTTGCCGTCGGCAACCCAGCGTGCCTTTTTGATCCAGCAAACTTGTGTGTTTTGCTCTGTCACCCAGTCCCAGGCGATTTTGTTGCTCGTGGCTCTGACATTATTTAACAACCCCGTTCTCGCAAGCAGCGCCGAGCCGGTGCAGACCGTGAGTACGGTTTCGCTTTGTCGGGCAAGCTCCCGGATGGCTTGGATAAAAAAGGGATCGTTGACCAGCGTCCTTGTCCCGAAGCCGCCGGGAATAAGCAAAATATCATGCTGCGCGATGGCCGAAATCGGCTTGGTATTGATCCTGACATTGGCCGAGCCGGTGACTTCGCCGCCCGTGAGTGAAAAGTAGTCGAGGCGGTAATCCTCCTTGAGGCGGGCCAGGACTTCCGCCGGGCCCATGGCATCGAGCACGGTAACATCATTAAACAACAGGACATTGATGTGTTTCATAAAATGGTCTCTTTGGGGTAATCTCTTTTAATGTATCATGCCGCTTATGGATTGCAAGCAAAAATATTTCAAAAAATTATTCCCGATTTTTTCCGTCGGCCGGATAAAGATAGCATGTTTTGCTTTGGGTGTAAGTTTGGCGTTGATCGGCAATTAATGGCAACTGGTGCCGTCGTAACTCTGATTTTTTGACGTATTTGAGCTCAAAGTTCGCGCCCGGATAATACCTTGAGGCGGGGTTGACAATCCGTCGAATGGTGCTATTGTAATCGTTGGCCCGGGTCTCGGGAGAGCAAAATTTGCTCCGGCGGATGACGTTTTGAGGGCGGCATCCGCGCCGAAAAACCGGTAACGGCCGCGAAAAATGCGATTTAACCCAAGCAAAGGAGGAGGGGCACCGACAAGAAAATATCAATGATATCACTCATGCCGTTCGCGGCACCGGATGCTTGACAAAAGCGTCAACAATTTTACGAAATAACACATCTTTTGACACCAAACAACATATAAGGGAGAAAATTATGATTGAATGGCCGAAAAACAATGATGCGCTGGGCACCACCAATCGCGGCAACGCCTGTGAATCCGGGCTCTGTACCTTGTGCCGCGCCGACTGCAAAGGGAAATGCGAAACCTGGACCTCGAGCCTCGTCGGCAGAAAACTGCTTTACCCGCGCGATTACAGCAAAACCACGGCCGGTTCGGCCAATGTTACCAGTCTGGGCGTCGGCTACCATGCGCTGCGCATTCAGGGCTACGCTTACGGCGTCAAGGGCTTGCCGTCAGGGTTGACCAACAGCGCCGACGACTGTGTGTTCCCCAATGTCAACATCGAAACCTCCTTCGGCGGCGAAATCAAGACCAAATGCCGCATGCCGATTATGACCGGCGCTTTGGGCTCGACCTTTATCGCCGCTCATTACTGGGACTCGTTTGCCGCCGGGGCCGCGCTCTGCGGGATCCCGATTGTCATCGGCGAAAACGTCGTCGGCATTGACAAACAGGCGGTGCTCGAAAAAGGCAAAATCATCAAGGCTCCCGAGCTTGACCGCCGCATCGATACTTTTATGCGCTACTATGACGGTTACGGCGCGATCATCGTCCAGATGAATGTCGAGGACACCCGCAACGGCGTCGCCGAGTACATCCTTGGCAAATACGGCGACAAGGTCATCCTTGAGCTCAAATGGGGGCAGGGCGCCAAAGACATCGGGGGTGAAATTCAGGTTTCCTCGATTGAATACGCCCAATTCCTCAAAGACCGCGGCTACGTCGTCGATCCCGATCCCTACGATCCGGTGGTCCAAAAGGCGTTTGCCAACCGCGCGGTGAAATCATTTGCCCGCCACAGCCGCCTCGGCAATACCAATTTGGACAGCGCCGATCAGGTCCGCAACGATTTCATGACCTCGATTGCCTACCTCCGCAAACTCGGATTTAAGCGTATTTCGCTCAAAACCGGCGCTTACGGCATGGAGGCTTTGGCAATGGCGATTCGTTTCGCCGCCGATGCCAAACTCGACTTGCTGACCATTGACGGTGCGGGCGGCGGCACCGGCATGAGCCCGTGGAACATGATGGAGCATTGGGGCGTCCCCTCCTTGTCGCTCCACGCCAAGGCTTATGAATACTGCAAACTTTTGGCCGACAAGGGCATCAAAGTACCGGACATCGCCTTTGCCGGCGGCTTCGCCCGTGAAGATCACTTGTTTAAGGCGATTGCGCTTGGCGCCCCCTTTACCAAATTGGTCTGCCTTGGCCGCGCGCCGATGATCCCCGGGTATCTCGGGAGCAACATCGAGGGGGTATTTCACCCCGAGCGCCGCGAAAAGTTGCACGGCCACTGGGAAGAATTGCCGCAGACCGTCACCGCCATCGGCCACCAGCCGGAGGAAATCTTTGCCGGCTGGGAGGCCGTCAAGGACAAAGTCGGCGCCAAAGAAATGGAAAAAATTCCGTTTGGCGCGGTGGCGATGTACAGCTACGCCGACAAACTCGCCTGCGGTTTGCAGCAGTTTATGGCGGGCGCGCGCAAATTCAACCTGGGCACGATTACCCGTGACGATCTGATGGCCGCCAACCGCGAAACCGCGGCCGAGACCGGCATCGCGTACATGACCGACGCTTTGGACGACAAGGCCAAAAAGGTCCTGCTTGGCTGAGCGTCAAGTTGATGTTTGACCATAACCGCAAGGGGTGTTGCTCCTTGCGGTTTTTTTGTGGCCGGATGCAAATACCTATTGCGGATCTTAGTCCGGCAGATATCATCCGGGATATTTTGAGTTGATGCAGTTTACAATTATTTCTTCAATATTTGCGGGATAATTGCTGTTTGATCAATTTTAAACTGCACGGAAAACCGATGTACGGATGTTATTCGGAGAAAGTAATCAAAGGGAGATTTTTACTCTGGAAAATTCTCTGATTTTTGACGATATGCGCGGGGGGAAAGTCCGGAGAATTTGCGAAACCGCGTGGAGAAATAGTAAGGATCCGGGAGGCCGATGCGCTCGGCGATTTCGGCAATCGAGAGATCTTGACTCTCCAGCAACGGTATGGCACGCCGGAGGATCGCGTATTCCCGGTATTGCCGGGGGGATACGCCCGACGTTTTTTTGAATTTTGTATAAAAGGCGGCTCGCGACATCCCGCAGCGCGAGGCGATGGCATCCATATCGTCGTTGGTCTCGGTCAGCAGTTTTTGGGCCAGAGTAATCCGCTCATTAATGCTTTCCGGTTTGCAAATACTCTGGTTGTAGCCGCGGACAACCACCGTCTCCAACAACAAATAAGCCAAAGAGCTCCAGCCGTGCGGACGCTGATATTCCAAATTGTGCGCCTCCGAGAGTGCGGCGCGCGCGGCGGCAAATTCGGCGTCCTTGAGACGGGTGTGGCCGGTCCCCGGGATAATATCCAACCACTCCAGCGCTTGGGCGATGTGGGGCCGGGGTAAAAAGTGAAACCATAAAATATCCCATGGGCCATTGGCGCAAAACAAATGTTTCCAGTGCGGTTTCAGCAGCAAAAGGTCGCCGGCAGACACCTCGATTTGGGCCTTGCCCAGCGAGAGTTGCCCCTGGCCGGCAAGGGTCAGGATCAGGCCGTAGGACGCGGTCAATCGTTGACTCCAGACCGATTTTTCCCCGGTACAGATCGTATGTCCGGTCACAAAATCATTTTCTTCGTTGCTATTTTTAATCAGCATATTGATACAATCTTAAATCTTTTTTGGATTATTTGCCATTTTATTTTTGTCATTAACTGTTATATTATACTTTAATATAAATAAAAATACAAGGATGAATTTTATTTAAAATGATACATAATCACAAAAAAAAGATCAGCTCTCCCGCACTGTCGAGGATTCAACTCAAAGGTTCTGTCGCCGAACAAATGGAGCGGTTTATCGCCAATCGGATCAACTCTCCGGAAGCTCGCACAATGGTTTACCAAGAGGCGGAAGATGCTTTTCGCAACCGGCTTGACGACGCGTCCGGGATACACGGGATATGGCAGGGGGAGTTTTGGGGCAAATGGATCATCAGTGCGGTACGGGTCTGTGAGTACTCCGGCAATGCGGAGTTAAAAGATTTTATCCGGCATGGCGTGCAAACCATGATTTCCATGCAACAGCCGTCGGGATATCTCGGGACTTACCGCGATGCCAATAATGTCTTTGCCGCCGATACGGAAAAAACCAAACGCGTTTTGGGCTGGCCCTGCGATTGGAACTGGAACATTTGGTGCCGCAAATACACCCTTTGGGGGTTATTGGAGGCCTGGCGTCTCCTCAATGACCCCGAGATCCTCAGTTCCGCCGAGCGTCTGGCAAGCCACTTGATCCAATCGTTGCGGCAAAACGAGATCCGTCTCGGCGCGACCGGGACCTTTGCCGGGATCCCGAGCGGGTCCATTTTAAAGCCGATGGTCATCCTTTACCGCGCCACCGGCAAGCAAATTTTTCTCGATTTTGCTCAGGAGATTGTCGCGGATTGGCGCCGAAGCGATGGCTTGTGCCCCAATTTGGTTGCCAACGCCATGAGCGGTAAACCGGTGTGCCAATGGTATCAAAATCCCCCAAAGTGGGCCAAAGTTTATGAAATGCTCTCTTGTTTTGAAGGCATTTTGGAGCTTTACCGTGTAACCGGCGAGCCGCAATTATTGGAGTCGGTCAAACGCTTTTATGCGATGTTAAAACAAAGCGAGTATAATTTATTGTTCAGCGTCGGATTTAACGATATTTTTGCCGGTGGCGCGGCGCAACTCAATGCGATTACCGAGCCCTGCGATGTGATTCACTGGCTGCGTCTTGCTTATGAATTGCATTTGGAAACGGGCGAAAAGTCGTATCTGGATGATTTTGAGATGGCGTTTTACAACCCGTTTTTGGCAGCGGTCTACCGCGACGGCAAGTGGGGAGCGCGCGGCGTCCGCAGCCATGGCCGTCATTTGACGGCGCTGGAGCAGGCCGGCTTTACCCGCAACCACTGTTGCGTCAATAACATCCCGCGGGGATTTATGAATATGGTGCAAACGGCGCTGACGCTGGACGGCAATGCGGTCTCGGTCAATTTATTTACCGAATTGGAGGCCGATATCGATCTCGAGGACGGCGGTAAGATCAAATTGTCCATTTCAGGAAATTACCTTGCAGCCGGAGAGGTGAGAATCGCGTATGAGGCGATGCCGCAGGGAGAAATCAACCTCAAAGTGCGCATTCCCGGTTGGGCAACGGCAACTTGCGTTGAGTTTGACGGCAAGCGGTTTCCGGTGACTGGCGAGTGGTTTCAATTGGCGGCGCATCCCGGCCGCGGTCAGGTCGATCTGCAATTTGAGCGTCAGTTGGAAATGCGTTTACATCCCAACGTTGTCGAGGATGACCGATGGTATCGGGAGCGCTGGGAAGAGCCCGGCATGGAGGGGATGTTTCGGGTCGATCAACCCGCCAAGTCTTTGGTCTACGGCCCGTTATTGCTGGCACGCAGTCAATATATCGGAAACACGCAAGCTGAGATGTTTGGCCCGGAGTTGCCGATCACTTCCGCTCAAATATTGCGTCAGCTTGCTTTGGATACGGTCCGTTGCGCTTTTGAAGTGGAGCTCACCGGCGAAGGTCAGCGCCGAAAAACCAAAGTCTGCGACTACGCGTCTGCCGGGAACGCAATTTCGGATGATCCCCGGTTTTTCAGCGTCTTTTTTGATTGAGGCGATGGGGAACGTCTGTTTGTTGACGGATTACAAAACAGACGTTGTCATTGACCGACCGGAGAGGACTCCGGCCAATCAATCCTTGACTTGTCAGGGAACGATGCTGTTTATTGGGCCGACTCGGCAATCATGGCCAGTCGCCGGTTGCGGGCATCCCAGTACGGCTGGTCGGCCGTGCCGGTTTTGGCCCCTGTGGTATTTGCCAGGCGAAACGGTACCGTTGTATGATACGGCGTCATCCGGTTGCCAATATGGACGGTCAGCACGATGAATTCCATTATTTCGGCGAATTCCCCGATTGTCAGGTGGACCGTCGTCGAAAATTTCGCGCCCATCATCCCCATGACGGATTGTGACGGACCTTCGGCAATGCTCCAACTTTGCGGCAGCTGCCAGTCAAAGGTGACTGCCCGGCAATTGGTCATGGCGCCGCGAAAAGACAATGTGATCCCGATCGTTTCTCCGGGAGTCAACTCCGGAGCGCGGTCAAACGCCACTTGCAGCATGCCGATCGGCAACTCGGTTTCAAATGCGGTGGACGACTGGGACAATAACCGTTTTTTGCTGTCATCGCCGTCAGAGAGTTGCTTAAGTAATGAGGCGTCAATGACTGTTTTGCCGGCGGTCAACCGCAATAAGGTCGGGTTGGCCTGATCCGCATCTTTTTTGCACAGGATGACCCGCCGTGTGAGCTCGGTCAGCGTTGCCGGGGGATTGGACTGAAAGCGGTCGATGGCCACCGTCTGGATCGAGTCGCCGATCGGCTTGATCCACTCCTCCGGGATGCCGGAGCGGCCGAGGATAATCCCGAGTACCGCGCCGCAGGTGGCGGCGGTGCAATCGGTGTCGTCGCCGCAATTTACCGCGATGCAGATGCTTTTGCCGAAGTCCCCTTGGCCGTAGAGCAGCCCGAGGATGACAAAAGCAACGTTGGCAGGGGCCTGAAACCAGCCGAGGTCGGCACTGTCTTGGACGATCCGGTTGCGGGCGGTCTGCCAGTCGTGACCGGCATCATATTCCGCAATGGCGATCTTTACACTTTTTGCCACCCGGCAATCAGCGGGGATGCGGCAAAGAGCGCATTCCACGAGTTTGCGCAAGTCGGTCTCGACAAACGCGGCGGATTCCAAGGCGGTGGTAAACAATTCGGCGTAGATCCCGTCGTCCGTGTGATCGACGCAGGCATCGGCCCAGGCAAACGGCAGCGCTTCATCCGGTTCGCCGGGAAACAGGCAGGCCCAGATTTCCGAGCGGATCCACGCGCCGTTGCTGTTTTTCCACTGGTCATTGCCGCAGGAGCCGGACAAGGGCGGCATCAGCCCGCAGGCCATGTTATATTTGGCCACGGCGTATTCGTTCCACGGTCCGGTGATATAGGCCAGCCAGTATTCGCCCAATAAACGCTCGTTGATGCGGTAGATCCCATGATCTTCGACCGCCTTGAGCCAGATCAACTGCAAATCAAGGTCGTCGTTGGGCGCGGGGGTGCCGTTAAGGTCCTGCGTATAAAACTTGATGTCAAAAATATCGCGTTTGCCTTCAAACGGCGCGCCCAGCGTGCCACCGATATTTTTGCCGGTCCAGCAACCCAAGACTTTATCCCGGTACTCTGCCTCATTTATAAAACTTTTTCCGGGCTGACTGGTGTGAAACATATAAAACTCCTAATGCTGTTGATCAATTTAATGAAATAATAAGTTATTCTTGTGCTGGCACGGTTTCGTTGTAACGCGCTTTGAATGAGACAGTCACCGGTACGTCTTTTTCGACCGTGACGGTCTGGGAGCAGGTACTCCCGAGCCAGGCGGCGAGAAACGATTCGCCGTCGGCGGCCAACGTTGAGTCTTTGACAATGACGGCCTTGGGCATCCCGCCGGAGAGTGACCAACCCTCTCCATTGTTCTCGAAGGAACCGTTTTTGAGAGTGCTGCCGGTTACTTTAAAGGCGTCATAATACATCCACACCTGATTGATCTCTTTTTGATTCGGTGATTTTTCCCAGATACCGACGGGATAAATTTTCACGTTGCCGGTAAACTTCGGCGTAAAAGTGAAGGAAAAATCCGTCCAGTTGTCACTGCCGATTTTTTCTTTGCTGTCAATGGCATACGGTCCTTTCTCCTGTTTGACAAAAGTTACACCGTTGAGCTCTTGGGGCTCCAAAACGCCATCGCAATAAAGATGGATCACGGCTTTTGCTTCTCCGGCGGTCAATCCGGTCCACAATATCCCTGACAATGCAACTGCCATTATTTTATTCATTTGCCTTTTTCCTTAATTTTTTTATTGGGTTATAATTCCGAACAATTGCCGGTTTTTGTAGTTGTCTTTGGTGCCGGACCAGATGGCCGAGGTGACTTTGCCGTCCGCTTGGCGGTGATTTACGATAATGTCAAATCCGAAAAACGCCGGATCGATCTGGAATGTCTTGACCGGCAGTGCCATGGTAAAATGCCAGCCTTGATCGTCAATGGTGAAATGCCACTTGACCTCGGATTTGAGCCGCGCGCTTTTGGTGCTGAATTCGGCATCAATGCCCGCTGCCGGCGGCGCAAAAAACAACTGGTAAGTATTGCCGCGATAGCTAACATCGCCGGCGGCGAGTTGCGGCGCCCCGTCCAAAAATACTTCGACAGAGTCGGCCTCCCAGAGCGGCCGTTTCGCCAATCGTGTTATCGCCGTCCCTGGTACGGTTAACTCAAGTTGCAGCTCTTCGCCGACACAACGCAGCGATCCGGTACTGCCGTCGTCCAGACGGAATTGCAACGGCAGCCGGGCCGATGCATTGCGGTAAAAGGCGAACGGCTTATCATTGATCAAGAGTTCCGTTTTGCCGGTGCTGAACATTGCGGGGATAAACGCGCGGTGAATCCCGCCGGGGACAACCGGAGGAGCCCCGGTTAATTGCACCCCTTGGCCGGATGCCACTCTCAACGGTTGCGGCTCCGCTGTCTGGTTGTCCGTAAAAATGGCAACGCCTTCTTTGCCGTCCGGGCCGGTCATGACCCGGGCTCCCAAATATTTTACCGCATCCGCGTACTGAACCGTCAATTGTTGGATCAAGGCGTCCAAGGCTTTGGTATCTTTGACCTTGAGATAAATCGGGATCGGTCCGACCGGCAACTCCCATTTTTGGTTTTTAAAGACCGGGACAATCGGATTGCCGAAGACATCCGACCAGATCGCTCCGGTCGGCGGCTCGGGGAAAATCAGTTTAAACTCATTGTCTTGGGCATTTAGCCCAAAGAAGGTAGCGCAAATTTCCTCTTTTCCCTCAAAGACATAGACGCAGACGGAGCATTTTTCTCCGATTTTTTGCCGTTTGGAAAACTTTTTATTTTTCAGTTGTTGAGCAAATACGGCCGACGCAATGTAGTTGCCGGAGGGAATCAATTCGTGCGTAAAGAAATAAACGGGCAACCCCCGCAAAAACGCTTCGTTCATCGACGGCGAATACATGGTATGGGTGGGAACGCAGATGCTCTGTTGCACTCCGCACGCCGCATCCAGCAAATAACGGCGGATCAGGTAACCGGGATGATATACCGGACCATTGACATAATCATTGCCGCCATTGCTTTTGGGATTTAAAAAGTATAATTCGGTATTTCGGAATTCTTTGTCGGCGCCGCCTATTTGTTTCATCTCGTCTTTGAGCGCGAGCACCATGGCATCCCCGGGGGCCGGACTGTCTTCAAAAAGATTGTTGTACGGATGGAAGGAAATCACATCACAGTAATTTCCGGCGCCCAGACGCATCAACGTCTTGGCATATTCGACAATATGGGCGTTGAAGTCGCCGGTCACGCAAAAACCGATGACCTTGCACCCGGGATCAATGCGTTTGATCGTCTGATATGCCGATTTGAGATAAAGGAGCGTTTCTTCCGGTTTCAGATAAAGGTTGGGCTCGTTAAAAATCTCATAGCCTTCGATTTTTCCTTTGTACCGGGTCGCCACTTCGGCAATCATGCGCTCCCACAGTTCAATCGGCGGCAGCGCGGTTTGGCGCCCCTGCGCGGTAAATTGCGGCATGGCGCAGTCTTGGATGACCGAGCGTTTCACCAACCACTCCGGTAACCGCTGCTTTTCCCGCTGCTGCTTGAGATCGTTGAAGACAAAGAACTCGCAGCCTAGTGTAACCATCGGGTGCAGATTGTTTTTTACGGTTGCTTCGATCAGCCGGTCGGTTGTCGTCCAATCGAATTTTCCGGGGGCGGGCTCGATCAGACCCCAGTCGAACCAGTACCGGATCGTCGAAGCGCCGGAGCCGGCGAGGAAATGCACATCGTCGTTGATATCGGAATTGGGGCGCAATTGTTCGCTCTCCTGACGGCGGTCATCATACCAAATGTCGCGGCGGAAGCGCAACATGCCGTCAATCCCGATATCAATCGGAAGTTCGCCCGGTTTTACCAATGTTTGGGGCGTCACGGCAAACTTGTACGGGGCCAACACCGCCTGTGAGCCAAGCGTGCCACCGGCCTGCATGATGCCGTTGGGTAACGACGGCAATTGCCAGACGATCTCCGTCACGCCGGGTTTCAGCACCACTTCTCCGGTTTTTTGGGCTGCCAAATTACCGGTCAATTGGTTGATGATTTGGAGCTGATAATTTTCGGTCCTGACTTCCGACGTCCGGTTCAGGCAACGCAGTTTCAACGCCATGGTTTCGCCGGGCAGCAAACTAAATTTTTCGCCGTTCAAAGAGCCTTCGCAAGGCTTCGGGGTTACCGGTGCCGGGTCGGTGCTTTTTTTGAGTTGCAGCGCCGAGAGTTTAAATTCTCTGGCCTTGCCGGAGTGATCAATGACACTGCTGATTCTCCACCCGTGAAGGTTGAATTGTTCCTCCCCGGTTTGATACGCAAATACGATCCGAACCGGTTGTTTGTCGTTGATTTCCCGCACCTGCGTCCCAACCGAGCCGATACTCAGCCCGACTTTGACGTAAGGCGAAATTTGAATTTTAATTGGCGGCGCATCGGTTTGGACCAAAAATGACAATTCATACCCGGTATTCTTTTCCAGCGGCACGCAGGTGAAAAAGACCGAGCCCATATCGTTGCCGTTGGTCCGGACTTGGAGCTGGGGCTCCGCTTGGTCGGGGGTAATTATTTTTACCTCGGGTCGTCCCGCCAAATATGGATATTTTAAGTCGATATCGCGGATGACGGAGTATCCGTCTGTGCCCAACCGGAAATCGGCGTTGGGCAACAGATTTTCCGCCCCTGACAACACCAAGCCGGTCAGTCCGGCCACTGCATATAATATATTTTTTAACTGCATAACAACCTTACCAAGTCGTAACCGTCACAAATTTTTCATCGCGGTAGGCTCTGATCCGGCTCAGCTTCAGCGCGGCCGAGTCGGCGAAATCGGCATGGCCGTCAATAAAAGCAGAGGGTACGCCTTTGCCGCTGTGATAGGCACGCAACTCGGCGCTGCTCGGATCCAGTGTGTTGCTCCACATGCCTTTGCCGCCGTTGAGCTCAGATGACGGTATAATTTGACCGTTTTCGACGCGATCACTTTCGGCAAACAGCACCTTTAAGGTCGGCTTCGATATCTTGCCGGGGTTAAACCATTTCGTTCCCTCGGGATCTTTTTTGATGCAGGGCAAAGTCTGATACTGTACTCCGTTTTCATCCGTGCCGGACGCGTAGGGGACCATGCCGTAACTGTATTTCAGCGAGTAAACATTGGTTTTTGAGTAACTGCCGAACGCTTTCACTTCGCCCAGGCGGGCCGGGCAGACAACCGAGTCCCACCCCGGCAAATATTTCAGCAAAACAACAAACATCGGCTGATACACCCCGTAATCCAAGGCGGTGCCGCCAATGGTATAGCTGCCAGACTTATACGACACCCCGACAAACCCTTTATAATCATCCTGATAAGCGGTTTCCGCAAATATCCGCTGCTTTAAATTATTGATGCAGGTAATGCCTCTGGCCTTGTTGCGGGCCTGATTGAGTGCCGGTAACAACATCGAGGCCAAAATGGCGATGATCGCAATCACGACCAAAAGCTCAATAAGTGTAAATAACTGATTCTGGCGGCCGGACAGGTGCTTTTTCATACTGTTACCTCTTTGGATGTTTTATTTTTTAACGTTTCGCCCCAACGAAATACCGAATCAATCTCACAGGAAAAAGTTCCCGAAAGATCCTTGTTGACCAATCTTTTTTGGGTCCATTTAAAAAAGCAGTCCCGCAGCGGATGATAGTAATCGACATAAGCGCAGGTTTTAACGTTGAAGTAACGCGGCTCTGCTTCCCCATAGGCAATCAAGGAGAGGTCTTCCGGGACCTTGATATTTTTTTCTCTCAGTATTTGCGCAATCATTGGGGCGTTGGACGCCACTGAGTAAATTAAGGGATAGGACTCGTGCTTCTCCTTGCAACTCTGTAATTTTTCCGCAAGCGATCCGATAAATACAAAAGAGTCTTCCGGCGTATGGTTTTCGCCGCTGAGCTCGTTCATTTTACGGCAAAATTGACTCAGCCATGAATCTTTTTCCGCGTGTCTGCCAATCTCCGTGCGATTGTGAACAAACAGCATTTTGCGGTGCCCCAGATTGAAAGCATATTCAGCCAACGCCTGACCGATGTTTTGCGGGTATCGGATGCAATCAATGTGGTCATGTTTGTTTTCGCCGATGTCCAGTAACGGAATTCCGGCATTTTTGATGGCCGCCATCATTTTTTCCTGTCCGCTGGGATATTCGAAAATCACTGCGGAAATGCCGTTTTTGATAAACTCCACGATTCGTTGCGGATCATCCGAGTTGGAGAGGTAGAGCGGTTGGAAATCCATCCCGTTCATTTTGATCACCGATCCAAGTTCCGGTGAAGTCGGACTGTTGACATGCCGTCCATCGCCGCGGATGACTCCGACCGTCAGCGGGGATAAGCATTTGTCGTTGACAAAATTGGGATTGATGTAAGTTCCCATTCCCCGGCGCGGGATCAAATAATTATCATTGACCAGTCCTTTGATCGCATTTCTTACCGTGGGCCGGGTTACGTTAAAAATACGGCAAAGCTCATTTTCCGGCGGGATAAGCATGCTTTTCCGGTCATGGCTGTTGATATAATTGATAATATATGCTCTGATCCGCAAGTATTCAGGGATGGGTGACAACTTATTTTCCTCCTTGACCCTTGATCAATGTTTACATCTGATTCATTTGCAGTTATAGTATACATCAGATACATTTAAAAGTCAATAGACAATTTCAAAATATTTGGAGTTTTTTGGGATAATAAGCAAAAAAATAAAAGTCATGATTTCATGTAATAAAAAATCATGACTTTTTGTAACTATGGTCGCCGTTTTGCGCAGATGCACGTAAAAATGTCGTTTGCTAAGGAAGAGCGAGGGAGCATACTTGGGTATGTGACCGAGAGAACGACAACTGGCAAGGCGCGAGATTTTCCGGGCATCAAAGCAAAAAAAATGGTGGCCGGACCCGGAATCGAACCGGGGACACGAGGATTTTCAGTCCTCTGCTCTACCTACTGAGCTATCCTGCCACCTAATATGTTATATAAGATATCCTGTTTTTTGCTTTTTTCAAGCTCAAAATTGAAAAAATATTAAAAATTTATTGGAAACGGCGGCGAAGCTCGGCAAAGGTCCCGTCCTCAATGGCGGCGCGGATTTGGCGCGCGAGATTGAGGAAATAATAGACGTTATGCAGTGTCACCAGCCGCACGCCGAGGATTTCGCCCACGTTAAACAAGTGGCGGATATACGCTTTGGTGAATTTGTTGCGGCAGGCGTAGCAGCCGCAATTTTCATCGATCGGCGTAAAATCCTTGGCGTATTTGCCTGCTTTGACTGGGATGGTTTCGCCGTTGCCGACAAAGGCCGAGCCGTGGCGTCCGAGCCGGGTCGGCATTACGCAGTCAAACATATCGACGCCGCGGGCCACGCTCTCGACGATCTGGCGCGGGGTGCCGACGCCCATCAAATAGCGCGGCGCGTTTTCGGGCAAAAAGGGCGCGGCCGAGTCCACGGCATGGAGCATCTCGGGCTCGCTCTCGCCTACCGACACGCCGCCAATGGCATAGCCGTCAAAGCCGATCTCCACGAGCTCGCGGGCGCAGCGCTGCCGCAAGTCCTCGTAAATTGACCCTTGGACGATGCCGAAGCGGAGCTGGCCGTCGTTGAGCTGCTGCTCGCGGGACATGCGCTCCCAGCGCAAGGTGAGGTTGAGCGATTTCTCAGCCTCCTCGTAGGTGGCCGGGTAGGGAGTGCACTCGTCAAAGGCCATCACGATATCCGAGTCGAGCGTCCGCTGAATCGCCATCGACTCGACGGGCCCGAGAAAAAATTTGCTGCCGTCGATGTGCGAGGCAAATTTGACCCCGTCGGGTGTGACTTTGCGGAGCTTGGACAAGCTGAAGACCTGAAAGCCCCCCGAGTCGGTCAAAATCGACCGCTGCCAGTTGCTGAATTTGTGAAGGCCGCCCGCCATGGCCATAATGTCCATCCCGGGCCTTAAAAAAAGGTGATAGGTGTTGCCCAAAATGATTTCGGCATTGAGCTCCTCCAATTCGGCGGGGGACAGGGCTTTGACCGTGGCACGGGTGCCGACGGGCATAAATACGGGGGTGTTGACGACCCCGTGACGGGTGGTGATGCGGCCGCGCCGGGCGGCGCTTTGCGAATCTTTTTTGAGTAATTCAAAGGCCATAAGTTAACCCACCAATTTTTGCAGATGCTCAACCGTGGCCTCGAAATACGCCAAGGCGGCATTGATCGGCGCCGGCTGCGAGAGATCCACGCCGGCGTCGCGCATAATGTCCAATACATCCTTGCTGTCGCCCGCTTTGAGGAAGCCCAAATAGGCTTCGCGTTTGGCCGGGTCGCCCGACAGGAGGTTTTCGGCCAACTGGATGGCGGCGGAGAGACCGGTTGCATACTTGTAAACATAAAAATTGTAATAAAAGTGGGGGATGCGCGCCCACTCGACCTCGATCAACTGGTCGGCCTGGAGGCCGGGTCCGTAGTATTCCGCATTGAGTTGGTAATACATTTCACTTAATAAATCGGCCGAGAGCGGGGTTCCGGCGGCGGCGGTCTCGTGAATTTTGAGCTCAAACTCGGCAAACATGGTCTGCCGGTAGATGGTGGTGCGGATTTCGTCGATCAAATGGCTCAGCAAAAAGGCCTTGAGCGTCTTGTCCTTGCAAGTACGCATCATCTCCTCAAAGAGCAAAATCTCGTTGGTGGTGCTGGCGACTTCGGCGACAAAAATGCTGTAGCTTGCGTAATGATAGTGCTGATGCTTGTGCGAGTAAAAGCTGTGCATCGAGTGCCCGAGCTCATGGGCGAGGGTAAAAACGTCGTTTAAGGTGTGGTTAAAGTTTAAGAGCATATAGGGGTAGCTGTCATAGCAGCCGCTTGAGTAAGCGCCCGAGCGTTTGCCCTTGCGCTCCGGGACGTCGGCCCAGCGCTGAGCAAAAGCGGTTTCGACATCCTTGAGATACTCTTTGCCCAGGGGATGGATGGCGGCCTTGACCATGGTGACGGCCTGATCAAAAGTATATGACTTTTTGCACTCCGGAAACAAAGGGCAGTAGAGATCGTACATGTTAATCGCGTCAAGTTTCAGCACTTTCTGACGCAAGGCGATGTATTGATGGAGCGGCCCCAGGTGGTTGCGGACGCTGGCGATCAAGTTGAGATAAACCTCCTTGGGGACATTGTCGCCGTGGAGCGACATCTCCAGTGCCGAGGGGTAGTTGCGCACTTTGGCGCTGACCACGTGGCGCTTGACCGCGCCGTCAAGGGTGGCGGCAAAGGTGTTGCGAAATTTATGGAAGGAGCCGAACATTTTTTTGAAGGCGCGTTTGCGCACCTCGCGGTCGGCATCCTCGAGAAACGTCCGGTAGTTGCCGTGGGTGAGTTGGACAGTCTTGCCCTCATGGTTTTTGACTTTGCCCAAATCGAGATCGGCGTCGCTTAAAATCTCAAACGTTTTGTCGGGGTTGCCCAACACATCGCCAAAGTTGCCGAGGAGCTGCTCCTCTTTTTCGCTTAAGGTATGGGCGCGCTCGCGCAAGAGCTCCAATAAACTGCGTTTGTAAAAGGCCAATACGGGGGAATTAATGAGCTCGTCCATCCTTGCTTCCGGGATCGCCATGATTTCGGGGTCAAACCACGCGCTGTTGGCCGACAGCGAGGCAAACAAGCTCTCAACGCGGTTGAGGCGCGAGCGATTGGCGTTAATGGTGGTGTCTTCATCGGACTTCAAGTGGGCGTAAACATAGACTTTTTCGCCCAAACGCTCAAACTCGTCCATGCACTCGATGGCGGCCTTGAGGGTCTCGGGCGACTCCGCGAGTTTGCCCTTAAACGCCAGAAACTTCTCGGTCATCGGCTTAATTTGGGCAAAATCACGCTCCCACTCGTCAATATTTTGATACATCGGGCTCAAGTCCCAGGTCGGCAAAGATTGTTTCATAAGATATCTCCACGGTGCTTTTTGTATAATGTATCACCGCCGTCCGGGTTTTGCAAAAAAAAATGCGCGATTTTGCGGGATAAGGCAATTCGCGCGGCAATGCCTACTTACCAAACCAAACCACATAACAATGTCTACTCGCACGTATAGCGCGGTTAGCGCCGCGAGCGCATGTGAGGGCATTGCCGCTTGCGAAGCACCGGCAACGACGGCGAGAAATCGCCGAAGCCGAACGTAGTCGAGCGAAGGCTCCACCGCCATAGCGGGCGCGCAGCCGTCCGCGATGAGGTGGCGTGACGGGGCAGCGCAGCATGCCCCGGCCGGCTAACAGGTGAAGTCTGTAGCGTTGCAAGTAGTCTAAGCATTGTCGTGCCAAAGCATTAAACCCCAGTCACCTTTAACACCAAGGCCATGTATAGATAACTCCTTACGCGTTGAATATGAGGCGATAGAGATAGACAACGCAACAAAGACAAGAAAAGGTTTTAATACCACTGGCACTGACTCGCCCGAGTGAGGAGTGACAAGATTTAGCCGATAGAGCATAACAAGAGGGGATTGGCTCGGGAGGAAAAGACCGGCGACCTCACGTTTAGGTGGCCGCTGGTACAGATCATGTCTGGCGGCCACGCAACGCTACAGACTTCCGCCCGTAACCGGCCGGGGCATGCTGCGCTGCCCCGTCACGCCACCTCAACGCGGACGGCTTCGCGTCCGCTATGCCGGTGGGGGCTTCGCTCGACTCCGTTCGGCTTCGGCGATTTCTCGCCGTCGTTGCCGTTGCTTCGCAAGCGGCAATGCCCTCACATGCGCTCGCGGCGCTAACCGCGCTATACGTGCGAGTAGACATCGTTATGTGGATTGGCATTGTGAGAAGACTTTTGTTATGCGGACGGCCTCGCGGCGCTAACCCGCGCTATTAATTCGAGAGGAGACGTTGTTATATGGCTGATAACGTCGCGCGGTTTGGGGGTGCCGCGCGGACGATGTTGTTAGATATTTTTCAGCAGCAACTCGATATCAACGCTGAGCTGCTCCAAGGTTTTACCGGGCTTGTAGATGGCGCTCCCGATGCCGACGCCGGGGCAGACTTTGAGGAAGTCGCCGATGTTGTTGGCATCGACGCCGCCCACTGCCAGGATCGGTTTGGCGATCACCGCTTTTAAGTCCTTGATAAAGCCGACGCCCAAGGGCCCGGCCGGGAAGAGTTTCAAATAATCCGCCCCTGCCGCCATGGCTGCAAAGGCTTCACTCGGCGTAAAAAAGCCGGGGATCGAGATCAAGCCTTGCTGTTTGGTTGCTTTGATCACCGCCGGGTCGGTGTTGGGGGAGATGATGAATTCCCCGCCCGCGGCTTTGACGGCGGCGACTTGCGCGACCTCCGTCACCGTGCCTGCGCCGACCTTTTGGCGGCCCTGACAATGCTTGGCGGCAATCGCGATCGACTCCAAGGCATTGGGGGTATTTAACGTAATTTCCAAAAGCTTGATGTTTTTGGCATACAAAACATCGCAGACATTAATCACTTCCGCCGGGGTGATGCCGCGCAAAATGGCGATGACCGGTGTTTCTTTCATGGTTTCGGCAAAATTCATCATAACTCTCCTTAATTAGCGTTTGACCCGGCCGCCGGTATTGCCCTTGACGAGGGAAACGACTTCGTCAAAGTTGGTGTAATTGTAGTCGCCCGACACGGTATGCTTGAGCGCGCTGGCCGCCACCGCAAATTTGATAGCCTGCTCCGGTTGCGCATAATCGGCGTGATTGAGGGCAAAAATCAGCCCTGCGCAAAACGAGTCGCCGCCGCCGAAACGGTCTACAATGTCGGTGATTTCATAAGGCTGATACTTACCCTGACCGTTAAGCGGGGCGAAATGCGCTTGTTTCTTTGCCGTGTCGTAGAGCATGCCGCCCCAGTTGTTGTGGTCGGCGGAGATGCTCTCCCGTAACGTGGTCGCAATGAGTTTGGCGCGGGGGAATTTGGCCGCCAGCGCCGCCGCGACCGTGATATACCCCTCGATATTAAGCTTGCCCTCATCCAGAGAGCTGCCGGGTGCGTGGATGCCGAAGACGTCGGAGGCGTCCTCCTCGTTGCCGATGATGATGTCGGCAAATTGCAATATTTGGGTCATGCACTCGTTGGCGAGCGCGTTTTTGGCGGTGCCGGGCCGCCAGTTCCACAATTTTTTGCGGTAATTGAGGTCAACGGAGACGGTGATGTTTTGCGCCGCAGCGGCTTGAGCGAGGGCGAGGGTAGTTAAGTATGCGTTTTCGCTCAACGAGGGGGTGATGCCGGTGAGGTGGAGGTGTTTCACATTTTGCAGCATTGCCGCAAAATCGTAGTCGGCGGGGGCCAAGAGTGAAATCGTGGAGTTGTCCCGGTCGTAAATCACGTTGCTCCCGCGCATATTGGAGCCGTGCTCGGCAAAGTAGACGCCCATGCGCCCCTGTTTGGCGTATTTGATCTTGGCCGTATCGCAGCCGAGGCCGGTCAACTGGGCGGCAAAGGCGCGCGACACCGGGTGATCGGGGAGGGCGGTCAAATAACAGCTCGGGTGGCCCAAAATGGCAATCGAGGCGCAAAAATTGGCCTCGCCGCCGCCAAAGGTGGCTTCTAACGAGCCGGGCAGACTTTGGGCAAACCGTTTTTTCCCGGGCGGACAGAGCCGCAACATCACTTCGCCGAAACCGGCAATGGATCCATTTTTCATAAAAAAAACTCCTATTTTCTTACATTGTGAGATTGTAATCTCATAAAATTAATATATATTAACAACAAACACTTTGCAAGGGAGCCAATGATGAAAAACGGGGAAAAAAGTTTTCATAAAATATTTGAGCTGATTGAGACCATCGGGCGTTACCGCCACGGGATCAAAGCCAAGGAGTTGAGTGACGAGGTGCAAATGCCCCTGAGCACGGTTTTTCGCATGCTCAAGTTTTTGGTCGGGCGCAATTATTTATGCGTCCGCGACAATCGCTATTGTTTGGGCAATGCATTGGTGCGGCTGGGGGAGGCGGCGTATCAGCAAAATTCACTCGCCAAGCTTGCCCACCCGATCTTGGAGGAGCTCTCCGACCGGACGCTTGAAACCGTGCATCTGGCCGAGCTCAAAAACAATATGGTCTTTTATATTGACAAAGTCGAGGGGGCGCGCTCGGTGCGGATGGCCTCAATGATCGGCAAGCAAAACCCGCTGTATTGTACCGGAGTCGGTAAGGCATTGTTGGCCTTTTTGCCCGAAAGTGAGCGGCAATCGGCGATGGCGGACATCGAGTTCGCCCTCTTTACTCCGAGTACCGTCAAAAATTTGACCGAGCTCAAAAAGCAGCTGGCGGAGATCCGCGAAACCGGGGTGGCGATCGATGACTGCGAGCATGAGCCGGGGGTCTTTTGCATCGCCTCGGCAGTGTTTAACAGCGAGCATAAACCGGTGGCGGCGGTGAGTATCTCGGGGGCGGAGGCGTTTTTAAAAGCGCGTCAGCAAGAGTTCACTGTCTATGTCAAAGACGCGGCGGCGGCAATCAGCCGCTTGCTCGCCGGGAGGTAAGATTATGGAGCCGCAGGTCATCAGTCGCAATTATGAGGAGGACGATTTTAAGAAACAGCCCTTCAGCGCCAAATTTGACTTTTTTCATCAGGGAAAACCGGTGTCGGTGCGCTTGGAAGTGTTTCACTTTGGTTGCGATGTGCGTCAAACGATTCAGCACTTTGTCCACCCGTCGCCGCCCTTTTGCCGGATGTTTTGCTTTATGCCGGGGCCGACCGGCGAGATTAAAATGGACGGCGCGGTGCACCGGTTTGCCGCCGGAACCGTTTATATCCTGAATGCAGAGCATCCGTTTGAGGTAACGTATGAAAAAGACTCCTGTCTTATTTTTGCACATTTTAAGTTGAGCGACATTGCCAACTCTCCGGTCTTTGCCGGGCGTCCCGGGCTGATTGCCTTTGGCGATGCGGCTTTGGCCGCGTGTCTGCGGCAAAGTTTCGCTGTCAACGATCGCTTTTTGGCCGGGAGTGCCATTGCGTATGTGATTAACCACGGGCTTGACCGCGAACTCGACCAACTGGCTGCGCGTCATGATTTGTATTTGAGCTTTGCTCCGATGCTGGAGCTCATTGACCGCTCTCCGGCCGGTGCGCCGCGGGTTTCCGAGCTCGCCGAGGCGATGGGGATGTCGGCCAATCATCTCTCCAAATACTTTAAGCGCCGGACCGGCAAAGCGCTCAAACAATACTTGCAGGAGCGCTATCTCCAAAAAGCGGCGGAGCTGTTGCTGCACACTGATTTAAGCATCGGTGAAATCGCCGCCGCGCTTGGCCACGAGGATGTGCATTATTTTTATCATGCGTTTAAAAAATTGACCGGGTTGTCACCCGGGAAATATCGTGAAATTCACTAGTTTGTCATATAATCGCACTTTTTTTGCTTTTTATTGCAGTTGTTTTAAAAATAAAACAAGTTATATTACAAACTAACGCAATATCAAAGGGATTATTTATATGGCAAACCAAATCATGCAACGGCCGCGTTATCACTTTACCGCTCAACGGGGCTGGATCAACGACCCCAACGGGCTGTTTTTTGACGGCAAACATTATCAACTTTATTTTCAGCACAACCCGGCCGATACCGGTTGGGACAATATGCACTGGGGACATGCGGTTTCGGAGGATTTGCTCCACTGGCGTGAGCTCCCTTTGGCATTGGTCCCCAAAAGTCCCGACGATCTTTGTTTCTCCGGGAGCGCTTTCCTTGACCGCAACAATGTTTCCGGCCTCGGCCGCGACGGCATTGCTCCCGTGTTGGCTTATTTTACCAGCACCGGGCGCGGCGAGTGTCTGGTATCCAGCCTTGACGGCGGCGTCACTTTTACGGAATACTCCGGCAACCCGGTCGTTAGCCACGCAGGCCGTGACCCCAAGGTGATTGCCGACCCGGCGGGCGACGGCTTTTTGATGGCGGTTTATGAGGAGGTTAATTTCATCGCCTTTTACCGCTCGCACAATTTGCGTGACTGGACGTTTTTAAGCAAAATTCACGGCTTTTACGAGTGCCCCGAGTTTTTTCAACTCAACGGACGCTGGGTATTGCTAGCGGCGGACGGCACTTACAGCGTCGGCGACTTTGACGGAGTCAATTTTATCCCGCAAACGTTGACCCGTAAATTTCTCGCGGGCGATCTCTATGCCGGGCAGAGTTTTAACCACCTTGACCGCCGGGTCATGCTCTTTTGGCTGCGCGATCAGGGATTGTTTCGTCACCTAGGTTTTAATCAGCAATTATCGATCCCGGTTGAATTGCGTTTGGAAAACAACGTCCTTAAGACCGCTTCTGCGGTTGAAGTTCCGGGCATGTTTGCCGTCAAGTACACGGGTCGCTTGAATATTGCCGGTAAAGCCTTTGAGTTAAAGGGCAATAATCAGATAATCATCGATACCGGCTCGGTGGAAGTCTTTGTCAATGACGGCGAAACCTTTTGCGGTGTCTCGACGGCGGTCCCGCGTGCCAACGTGTTGTGTTTTGGCGAAGTATTGTTTGACTGTTTCTCCGATTACCGCAAACTGGCCGGAGCCCCGCTCAACCTCGCCCGCACCATTCAAACATTGGGCGGCGGGAGCGCGATGCTGAGTGCGGTCGGTGACGACGAACTCGGCCGCGAAGCATTGGCGGAGTTGGGAAATGAGCTTGCCAAATATGTTTCGGTCAATACTTACCCGACCGGAGTTGCCGAAATTACGCTTGATGAACACAAAGTCCCCGCTTTTGTCCTCGCGGCGGACACGGCATATGATCACATTGCCGAACCGGAAAATTTTGACGGCGACTGGGATGCCGTCGCCTTTGGCACCTTGGCACAGCGTAATTTGAGCAATCTCCAAACACTGCAACGTTTGCGGCAAAAGACCGCCGCCAAATTTTTCTGCGATCTCAATTTACGCCAACCCTTTTGGACGCCGGAGATCGTCGATTTGTCACTCAACTTGGCCGATTGTTTGAAATTGAGCGCCGACGAAAAAATTGAAGTGGCCAAGCTGTATCAACTTTCTGTCAACAATGAGGAGTTTTGCCCCCCTCTGGCGCAGAAATTTAGCCTGCAAGTCATCCTGATTACCGAGGGGCCGGAGGGCGGCTTTGCCTGGACGGCGGCGGAGCAACTGCGTTTTGCCGCTCCCGAGGTGGCGCATGTGGTCAATACCGTCGGCGCGGGCGATGCCTTTGCGTCCGGATTTTTGTACCATTGGTTGATCGGCTCGTCGCTTGCCATCGCTTGCGCCGCCGGGTGTGCATGCGCCGCCAGAGTGCTGAAAGGGTTATAAATATTGCCGTCCTTCTTGCTTTTGCGGGATTTCAGATTATATTATCCCAAAAGCACGGAGGCGCGATGAAAATAATTTGGGGTTTGATGATCCTGTCCGGGTGTCTGGCGTTGTCGGCCGATGATGTCAATATGGCGATCAATGCGCCTTGGCAAACGGGCGACGAGCCGGGGATTTATGAGATTTATTACCAAAACAGCGGCTCTCCGCAGCTCACCGCGGAAATTCCCGTCCGGCCCAAAACATTTTATCAATTGACTTGGAGTGCCGCATCGCAGCCCGCCGATGCCCCGTTTTTAAAGGCCTCGGTCACGCTGGGCAAAGAAACACTGATTTACCCGTGGCGGGCCGCTGCCGAGTGGACCAAGAGCCGCATTTATTTTTACAATGAGGATGCCTCCACCGCCAAAATTGCCTTTTACCCGGAGGTCGCGGGCAACGTCCACTTGCGCCTCCGCGACCTTGATTTTGAGGAAATGTTTCCCGAGATGCTCACCGATAATTTGTTGTTTGACTCCGGAATCGAGGACGGCGGGCGCATCGCCGCATTTTGGAAAAAAACGTACTTCTCCGAAAAAGCGATGGTCGGTGACGACAGTTTGGACTGGCTGACCGGCGAGTGCGGCATTGAGTCGTTTTACATGCCGGTCGTCCCCGGAAAAAGTTATGAGCTGAGTTTTTGGGCGCTGGCGCAGCGGGATATGGAGATCCTTGTCATAATGAGTTTGCGTCCTCCCAACGATATCCATCAGGGCAAGCACTTTTTGCTGAGTCGCCGGATCATGCTCTCCAACGAGTGGCGGACGCACAAAATTGATTTTTCGATCCCGGACAATTTTCAAGAATACCCCGATCTGGCATCGCGTCTGCTGCAAATTTTACTGATTACCGATCGCGGAGTATCCGGCGGTATCCGGTTTGACCACATTGAGTTTCACCAAAAATAATATCGGGAATGGATAGGATGATAAAACAATTTTTGACGGGCCTGGTTTTGCTCGGTGTGTCGGCGGTGAGCGCCGACAGCATCCCTTTGTCGATTGATTTGCCGTCAGCGGGGGAAACGGGCATTTATGAAACAAAATTATCTTTGGGCGTGTCGCAGAGTGTCGCCGAAGTCGCGGTCAAGCCCAAGACTTATTATCAGTTGAGCTTTGAGGCCCAAGTCGCCGCGGGCGAACCCCTGCTGGCCGACTGTCTGATCAATACCGGCGGCAATCTTTTGGTTACCAAATGGCCGGCCGACCATGACTGGACCAAGACCAGAGTTTATTTTTACAACGACTCCTCCGCAGTTGCGCAAATCACCTTTGCTGCCGCTGCGGCCGGGGAGGTCAAATTGAGAGCCGTGACGCTGGAGGCGATGACGCCCGCCATGCTGACCCATAATCTCATTTTTGCCGCCGGATTTGAGGACGGAAAATTATTCGCCGACTGGTGGAAAAAAACGTATGCCGGCGAGACCGATTTCATCAACGATCCGGTCAACGATTGGCTGGACGGCAATTGCGGCGTCGAGGTCCTGAACTTGCCTGCCGTGCCCGGCAAGGGGTACACGGTATCCTTTTGGGCCAAGAGCGACCGTGACATTAACGTGACAGCGCTCGTTAACCTTTTGCCGCCTGGTAATGTGCATCAGGGCAAACATTTTTTTGTCCGTAAACCCTTGCATCTCACCCCGGAGTGGCGGCACCGCGAAATTGAGTTTACGCTCCCCAAAGACTTGGCCGAGTACCCGGATCTCGGGTCGCATCTGGTGCAAGTACTGCTCATCGCCAAAGATTGGCAGACCGGCAACATCCGCTTTGAGCACATTCAGTTTCGCCGCTGGTAATGTTACTCAAAATGCACGGTGACGCTTTGGCGCTCCTTGCCCTTGATTTTAAGCTTGATTTGGCTGTGGTCGGCTTCCCAAATTTGCGGAGCAGCCACCGGCCGCAATTCGCTTTGGAGCAAAATTTCCGGCTCGGCGCCCCCCGGGATGAAGTCAACGGCAAAGGTTTTTTGCGCCGGATCGTAGACGGCCGACAAAATATTGACATCCTTGGCGCAGCTGATGATAACTTTGCCGTACAAACAATTGATCACTCCCGAGTAATAAGACAACACTGTCATGCCCGGCCAGTCGGTGCTTAAATCCTTGAGTTTGCCGGTGTAGCCGGATAACACCGGGTTGCCCATATACGATTGGAGCGCCTGCCCGATTTTGGCGCGGTCGAGTGCCGAGCCGCGGGCAATGATGTTTAACAAAATCATATCCAGCTGATATTTGCCGCTTTGATCAAACATTGCCGGGTAGACCGTGCTGGTAAAATATGCTTCCTGACGCTCTTTGACATACGTTTGATAGAGTTTCACCAAGTCGGTCGGGATGCCCTGCGACATGTCGTACAAGTCAATGTCCTGCGGCGTCGCCCCTTTGTTGCGAAAATGCATGCCGTCCTCAGAGAAACCGGCGCAGAAACTTACGCTCTCGGGGTAGAGCAGCAAGCCGTTTTTGACCGCGTAATCCTTAAAGTAAAAGCGCGCCACCGTGGGCACCATCCGCCGCGCCGCCCGGTAGTGGGCCTGCTGATGCAGTGCCTTGTCGCCGAGGATGTCTGCCAGCCGTGCGAGCTTGATCATCGTGCCGTATTCGCAATTAAGCATGTCAATGGTGGCTGACAGCCCCGATTCGCGGCAATGGCAGGCCATATAGCCCCAGTCGTCGCTGACGAGGCCCAGTTTGACGACCTGGCGGATGAATTTGCCGTTGGCCAACACCAAATCGCGCTGCCCCTCGCGGTCGGCCAGCATTTGCATGGTGCCAAGCAGCATAAAGATGGTTTCGTTTTGGTCGCCGTAATCGATCAAACTTCCGAAATTCTCCGCAAAATCGAGGTGGATCGGGTGACGGCTGTTAAAATAAATCGAGTAGCGGATTTTGCTGTACGGCTCCTCGCGCCAGCGCGTCGCGCATTTAAACTGATATTGCTCGATCGGTTGGTACAATCGCTCGTTGAGCCGCCGGTCAAACGCCGCTTTGCTCGCCTGATCGAGCTCAAAGGGCGCAGTCAACACTTGCGGGATGCCGAAAAGGGCCGCATGCATGCTGTAATTGAGACAGTTGGCGAGCTTGTTTGAGGTCGGGTAGGCGGCTGTCCAGTCGGATTGTTTCACGCCGCCCCCGGCGGAGTATTGGATGCTTTGGCGAAAGAGCTCATTGAGCCTGGTTTGATACTCAGGGTAAATATTGACGGCGGGGGTGACCGACAAATCCTCGGTGGGAAGCGGCAGACTCCAGTGGACAACATCGGCGTTGTCTTTTGCCGCATAGTTGCCGTAACTGGTCACCAACCCCATGTCGGTGACTTCGTCGGAGGCAAACAACAAGTTTTTAGTAAAGTAGGCCAGCGGTGAAACGGGAGCCATTTTTACCGGCGTCTTGCCCCAGTCATTGGGGCTGATGAGGTATTGGTAGGCGGTCTTGATCAATACGCGTTTGGCGGTCTCGTCGATCTTAAAATATTCACTTGCGCCGACCGGATAGGCAAAGGCGCGCTTGGTCCAAAAGTCGATGTCCTTGAGGGTGGCGGCGGGAAGATCTTTCCTCCAATTGCTGCAATCGACATTGACTCTCCCGGTGATCCATACCGGCGTCATGACGCCGATGCTTTGGGGGTGATTGATGACAATCCCGTTGACCGTGGTGCCGGTGCGCTTGACTTCGATCACGGCCGGACGGCGGTTGAAAACCAGCAGCAGCGGCCGGGTGCTCCCGGTGCGGTGCAATAAGAGCCACGGCTCCGACCAGTCGGTCGGGATGGTATTATTTTGGGCGAGATCGACGGTGACGACTTTGCCGTCCTTAAAATAAGAGGCATATTCGGCCAGATGATAAAGCGCCATGTCGATGTGGTTGCCGAAAAATTCCCAGCGGATGCCCGGAAAGGCCAGACTCGTGTCAAAGCGTCGCTTGCTTCCGTCGGGCTCGGTGATGACGCCGCCTTTGCCGATCCAGTTGATCCGGTCGATGACCAGCTGCCACGGCTCCGGGGCGGTTTCCGACGCGGCCAGCAGCTCGGGACAGGCGCCGAAGCCGCCTGCGCCGCGCAAATTTTCGCTCACAATGCGGATTTGGTTGCTTTCGCCAAATTTGATCCACTCGGGCTTGATCGGATATTTATGGGGCCGCATCCAGTAGTTGGGCATATCGGCGGTGACTTTGCCGATGCTTTGATTGTTAAAAAACACTTCCGCCGTGTCGTCAATCCCCGCCGGGGCGGAAAAATAAACGCTTTGATTGCGCCAGTCCGCCGGGATTTGGCAGCTTGCCGTGAGTTCGACTGTGCCGACATTGGGCCACTGGTAAAACCAGTCGATGACGCGTTCATTGCCGGGGGCGGGGCCGGTCAAGTATTGGAAGCTCCACTTTTCGAACGGGATTTTGGGAGTGGCGCGTGAGCTCAGACCGTACTCCTGCGAGCCGTTGGTGACGCCAAAGGTGTTGCTCATGTTTTCGGTCAAAAGTCCGTCGCCGATCAGGAAGCCAAAGCGGCCGAAATTTTGATCGCCCGCCCCGGCCATATAACCGTCATCGGTGAGCGGTTGCGCAAGATCTTTTTCGGCAATGCTTTTGCCGGTCAAGCGGGCGATGGCGCGCAGCAAAAAGGGGTCGTGGGCGGCTTTGCCCGGGATCAGGTCGGCGCCGACGGTGAGGGTGCTGTAAAGGATTTTTTCTTTGCCGACCACGGCCGGAGTGCCGTCGGCGTAGCGGAGATGAATGGTAGCGTCAGCTTGCAAAGTCAATTGATTGTAAACCCCAAAGGCGGCCGGATTGAGCCCGGTAAAAAGCGGGTCTTGCGGGTTGACCGGTTGCAGCGTTTGCCGCGCCGGGATGCCGTTACCGGCGAGTGGACGGATGAGGACGGGGAGCAAGGCGGCTACCTCCGGGTCGGGGATGGCGGCAAAGGCGATTAATGGCGTCCCGGCTTTGACTTTGGCGGCAATGATTTGTGCCTCGGCGGCCTCCGGCCTCGTCCGCGAGTAGACGATCACGTCGGCGTCGGCAACCGTGGCGGCAAGCGCGACTTGCCCGCGCACCGTCTCAATGAGCATGTCGCGAAACCCGGGGTATTGAAAACGGTCCGGCGTCTTGGGGTAACGCCCGCGCCCCTCAAACATGGTGGCATAGTCTTCGTTGTCAAACGAAAAATAGACCTTGACCGCATCCGGATTGATCGCTTGGCTGGCGGTCGGCGGCGGCATAATTTTAACCTTGATTTCACCCGCTGCGCTGGACAAATCGCTGGCCGACACGAGGCGGATATTTTTGAGCTCGACCCCGGTTTGCGTGCCCTCGGATGAGCCGGAGATATCAAAGGAGAATTTGAGCTGATTGATGAAATAGGGCGCGTCAGCCAGGCGGAACGTCCCGTCCAAAGGTAGCACCATTTCTTTAAAGTCGCGCTCCGTGACATTGATTTTGGGGCCGAACCCCATCACATTTTTGCCGTTGTCAAGATAGCTTAAAAGTGGCTGCATCACCAACGGCTTGTCGCCGGTGAGGCGGTACGAAAAAGCAAGCTTGTTTTGCGAGTGCACATTTTGCTTGATGTCGAGACAACATTGGACGCGCGCCGGGGCGTCGGCCCCGTTGCGCTTGAGCGTGATGGCAAAGGCTTCCCGTTCGCCGGAGGAGAGATTGTAAGTTCCTCCGTCGCCGGGCGCGATCAAAATCCAGCCTGGCATGGTTGCGGCCACCCCGAGCGACAATATTGCCAGTAAACCAAAGAGTTTTTTCATAATCAGCAGCAAAACCTTTCTTTTTCCAAAGCTTTTTGATGATGGTAGATCGTTTCATCATACGGTTTGGCCGGGGCCTGACTGATGACGCGATTGACAAATGATTGGCGGTTGACGAGTTTGCCCGCGATGATGTCCTCCTCACAAATCCGTGAGAGCTTGATGACTTTGTCGGTGATGCGCCCGAGATCATGGACGAGGTAGATTTCACCGTCCGCTCCCTCCGCGCCGTCGGGGTAGGAGACCGGCTCGGCGGGGTCGATGACGAGTTGGTACGGCCAACTTTTGCCGTCGTCCGCGGAGAGGCGCGCGGTCATGTTGGTCCGGAGCTCGGGGTGATCGTTGTGAACCAATAAGAGATTGCCCGACTTGAGACGTTTCAAAAAGAGCCTTGCCGAGGGGGCGGTAATTTGCGAGGCTTGGCCGTCGGTCCATGTTTTGCCGCCATCGGCGGAAAAGGACTCGGCGATTTTTCCCGATGTCGAGCGTGAAAGGAATTGCAAGCGTCCGTCGTTGAGCTCGACGGCCATTCCCTCGTCAAACGGGGTTGCGAGTTTTTTGCCGCCCTGCCGCCGCTGCCAGGTTTGCCCCTGATCTTTGGACTCGGAGTACATATAATAAGCATTGGTCCAGTCATAGGCAAAGAGCAGATACCGCCCGTCTTTGAGCACCGTCGGTTGACAGCGGAGGAAGCCTTCGCTGATATAGCGCGGCTTGCTCCACGTCGGCTTGTCGTCGTCAATGTTATCCGACGTGATTGCCCACACACTCAAATGACGGTGGTCTTTGTCCAAAAAATTGTCGTCACGCTGGACCCAAAAGACCCAGGCACGGCCGGTGGGGTCGAGCCACAGCTGGATGTCAATCGCCCGGATTTTTTGCGCGGGAAGACTGTCGATGACCAGCAGCGGGGCACTCCAGCTTTGGCCGCCGTCGTCACTTTTAACTAATAAATTGTAGTTAAACTGTGAGGGCTCATTGGTGCCGCCCGTATACCAGCCGACATAGAGCCGGCCCTTGGGCGAAGTCATCACAGTCGGGCAGCCCTGCCAAAAACGGTATTTTTCGGCAAACGATTGATCCGGGTTTAAAATTATGGGAGCGGAAACTTGCATGACATCCTCTTATTTGTTATCCCACGGGCTGTAGGGGTTGCCGGAAGCGGTCAGGGCGCCGCCCAACGCGTACATGGCTTGGGTTCCCAAATACTCGGGGACGGGTGCGCGCAGCGAGTCGACGTGGCCGTCAAAATACAATATGTTAAGCGAGCCGCCGCTGCGGTGCCACGGGTAGGCAAAAGTGGCTCCCGTCCACAGGACCGGGCGGGCGAGATAGCTCGGTGTTCCTTTGCCGCTGTTGTTGGCATTGGAACCCAAATCCTTGGTCTCGGCAAAGGCGACAAACTGCGACGGTTTTTTGACTTGCGAGTTTTTAAGGCGGTTGTTGGGGTAATCATTAAAATCGTTAAAGGCGGACGAGCCGTTGATCCCGTAGCTGGCGTATTGCCAACTCGGGTCGGTGGCGGCACGGTTGCCGATGGCTCCGGAGCGCCAATCCTCGATATTGGTCGGGCCGGGAGTGCTTGCGGAGTTGGAGTTAAACAAGGCGGTCATCGAGCTCGGGCACTGGAGTGACTTGTAGTTGGCATATTTGTTGAAACAAAGGACGCCCGGCCAGTAATAGGTGACGCCTCCGGCGCTGTAGCGGCGCGAAATCACCAATCCTTGCTGGTCGTCATTGTATTGCATAAAGCCGATGCCGAGTTGCTTCATATTATTGATGCAGTTGCTCTGCTTGGCGACTTCCCGCGCGTTGTTTAAGGCGGGTAAAAGCATCGAAGCCAAAATCGCGATGATGGCGATCACGACGAGGAGCTCGATCAGCGTAAAAAAACGGTTGAGATTGTTCATAAAACTGTTTTCCCTGAGTTGGGGCGGACGGCGCCGCCGGATTTACGTTGTTTCTGTTAATATTATACTCGGGAAACGGTCGGGAGACAATAGTTAAAATTTAACAATATGGATAATAGTTAACAATATTGATGTATGAATTGTTAAATATTTGTATCGATTGTGAAGTTGTCGGCCGCCGGGCGATGCTGCCGCAACTCGCGGGGGCTTTTGCCGTATTTTCGTTTAAACGCCATGGAAAATTGCTGCAACGAGCCAAAGCCGGTGAATATCGCAATATCCGTGATTTCCGAGTCGCTGTTGGTCAACAAATGCAGGGCGCGCTCGAGCCGGGCGTGGGTCAGGTATTGGCCGATGGTTTTATGCTCGACGCTTTTAAAAAGCTCATTGAGCCGGTGCATGCCGAGGTGAAAGCGGGTTTCAAATTCGCCCTTGGGGATCGGGCGGTTGATAAAATGCTCAATGATCTGTTTGATCTCGGCGACCAGATTGGCGGTGTGATCGACGGCGATTTCATCGGCCTCAAGATGAAATGATCCGGGATCGAAATTGAGCTCCAAAAGTTTGCAGAGCATTTCCCGCAGCCGCGAACGGACAATGTCAAATCCGAGCTCGGTTTTTTTGACCGCATGACGTGAAATAAAATCATAATCGGTCATAAAATCGCCGGGCAACCGGACGCGGTACTTTTGTTTTTTGATGAGATTGTTGAGGTGCCCGAGCTGTCTCACTCCGTTTTTGTTGACCGGTTCGCAGTTGAAAAACAGTGAAAAAATCGCGGTGTCCGGCTGAATCAGGTGTTCGTGGAGCTGCATCGGAAGATAGATCAAGCCCCCCGTATTGTCATCGGCGATCTCAAGTTTGCGGCCGTCGATCCGCGTCATGCTTTGGCCGTAAAATTGCACCGCGAGCTCATAATTGGGCCGTTGGTGCTCCTCAATAATTGATTTTTCGCCAAAAATATTGGTCTTGTAGCCCAATGGTTTGACGATAAAATCGGCGACGCGCCACGGTGCAAAGTGCTCAATGACTTCCACCATGGCACGGTTGGTTTGCTCGATTTTGGCAATTTGAGCGGGGACAAACATTATGAAATTTTCACCGTTTGTTTGAGCCGGATGTCGCGCGAGCCGGAGCCGACGCGGATCTGGTAGAGTCCGGCGTCCACCGTCCACTCGCGCTCGTTCGGGTGGTAGTAGGCAAAGCTGCGGAAGTCAAGGGTGAAACTTACCACTTTGCTCTTGCCGGGGGCAAGCTCGCACTTGGCAAAGCCTTTGAGCTCCTGCAAGGGGCGGACGAACTCCGGATTTTTGGGGGAAACATAGAGCTGGACGACCTCTTTGCCCTTGACTTTGCCGGTATTTTTGACCTTGACGCTGACTTTGATGGTGTCCTTGAGCTGCTTAAATTTGAGATCGCTGTAGGCAAACGTGGTGTAGCTCAAGCCGTGGCCAAAAGAGAACAACACCGGCAATTTTTTGGTGTCAAACCAGCGGTAGCCCATCAGCACGCCCTCGGCATAATTGCAGTTGAGGGGGGCATAGTCATGAAGGGCATGCGCCGGGGAGTCGGCCAGTGCAACGGGGAAGGTAAAGGGAAGTTTTCCCGAGGGGTTGACTTCGCCAAAGAGGATTTTGGCAATCGCGTTGCCGCACGCCATGCCAGAGTACCACATTTGGACAATCGCCGGGACTTGATCGGCCCACGGCATCTCCATCGGCGAGCCGCCGACCAAAATCACCGCCAGCTTGGGGTTGATTTGGGCCAATTTTGCAATCAGCTCGTTTTGGCCGTCGTGCAACGCCATATCCTTGCGGTCACAGCCTTCGGCGTCAAAGGTGTGATTGAGCCCGCCGAAGAAAAGAATCGCATCGGCTTTTTGCGCCTCGGCGATGAGCTTTTTGTCACCGTCTTTGCTGTTTTTGAGTTCGCCGATTGCGGCGGTGAGCTTCACCGGAAAAATCGGCATATGCATATGGTGATTGATGGTGACGGTGACATCATAGGTTTTGCCCGCTTCCAAAGTAACGGCGGCGGTGCCGCAGATGTTTTCCTCGCTTTTGCAGTTTTCGATGATGTTTTCGCGGTCAAACACGAGGCAGCTTTGGGGGGTGCCGTCGAGGAAAAAGTTCCAGAGCTCGGTTTTTTCGGGCGTGAATTTGGCGGTATAGCGGACACCGAAATCTTTGCCTTTGAGCGACTCGGGGAGATCTTTGGTATAGTCGAAGTCCACCGTCTCGGCGGGCATGGTCAAGACGGGCGGCGTGTTGCGGTGATGGGTGTCGTAGATTTCACAAATCCAGCCGCGGGTACCGGCGCCGGCGTCGGCAATGCCCAAGAGCTTGGTCGGGATGGCCTGGCCGCCGGTGTGCGACTGGGGGTAACCCTGAAAATAGGAGATTTCAACCCCGGTATTTTGAAGCAGCTTTTCCAGTCCCTCCAGCGGGGAAACTTCGTACAGCGCTTTGACCGCCGAGCTGTGGCCGCCCAAGTGGTGTTTGCGCTTGGCATTGTCACCGACAACCAAGAGTTTTTTGACTTTTTGGGCATCCAACGGGAGCAGATTTTTCTCGTTTTTGAGGAGCGTGATCGCCTCTTCGGCGATGGCGGCGGCGGTTTGTTGATGTTTGGTAGTGTTGCGCGCGCCTTTGGGGCGCTTGGCATGGCCGAGGATGCCGAGTTTAAACATCAAGCGCAAAATCCGGCGGACTTTGTCATCGAGCAATGCTTCCTCGATTTCGCCGTTGTTGACCGCGCGCTCAAAGGGGCCTGCCAAATGATAATCAGCGTAGGGCCGGCCGGTCCCCATTTCAATGTCCATCCCGTTGCGGGCGGCCTGAAAGGTCTCGGTGACCCCGGCCCAGTCGGAAATAACCACGCCGTCAAACCCCCACTCCTTTTTGAGAATCTGATTTAAAAGGTAATCGTGCTGGCAGCATTTCTGCCCGCGGAAAAGGTTGTAGGCACCCATCAGGGTCATGACTTTTCCCTCTTTGACGGTCATTTCAAAGGCCGGGAGGTAGATTTCACGCAAGGTCCGTTCGTCGCAATTGGCGTTGACGTCAAAGCGTCGGAGCTCCTGACTGTTGAGAGCATAATGTTTGACGCAAGCGGCGGTGCCCTGCGTCTGGATGCCCTTGATGCTCGCAACGCCGATGCTACCGGCGAGATACGGGTCCTCGCTGTAATACTCAAAGTTGCGTCCGCACAACGGGCTGCGGACCATGTTGACACCGGGGCCGAGGATGACGTCTTTGCACCGTTCTCTTGCCTCCGCCCCCAAAACTTCGCCGAAAGCGCGGGCACACTCTTTGCTCCACGTCGCCGCCAGCGCGGTGCCGGTGGGGAGATAGGTGGCAAAATCGGCGTCGCCGCCCACCGCGTCCCAGCTGTCGGCCGCGATCTCCTCGCGGACGCCGTGGGGGCCGTCGGACATGGTGAGCTCGGGGATTCCGAGCCGGGAAACACCGCCCGAGCTGAATTTGGTGACGGCATGGCACATGTTGACTTTTTCGGCGACGGTCATTTGATCAATGAGATGGGTGATTTCTTTTTCGACGGTTTTGGGCGACATGATGTAAATTCCTTATATAAAGTAAATATCTTTGATAAAAAATATCACCGCAAACGGTGTTATGCAAACTTTGCAAAGACAATTTCGGCAAAAAAATTGTCCGCGAACGCCCAAGGCTCAGGAGTAGTGGTGGAAGTCGCGCTCAAATTGCTGCCGGCGGCGGTAATCGGAGGGGGATTCACCGCAGTGCTTTTTAAATTGGCTGGAGAAATACAGCGCATCCGAGTAGCCGGTACGGTAGGCGATTTCTTTGATGTTATGTGTGGTTTGCTTGAGTAAACTCATTGCCATCTCCATGCGTTTCCGGATAAAGACATTAATCGGCGTATCCTTTAAGTGGGTCTTGAACAACCGATGCAAACTGGCCGGGCTCATCTGAAAACCGCGCGCGAGATCATTGACTTTGAGCGGCCGGTCGAGCTGGCTGTCCATGAGTTGCAATATTTGCTGCAACACCAAGGGCTGGCCGGAGTGTTTGCGGTGCTCGCTCAAGGTCAGCAAAAACTCATAAGCGATGAGTGAGCTCTTAAAGTACTTTTCGCTGTCATTGCCGCTTAAGAGCTCATAGGTACGGTCGCAAAACTGATGGATCACTCCGGGATCGTTGGGTGTCATCACGTTGACCTCATTGAGCTCCAACTGACTCAACAATGTTTGCAGCAGAGGACCGGTAATTGAGATCGTCCGTTTGGTCGCATATTTACAGTCGGCGGGGAGACGGATGTCGGAGTCGGCCCCGGCTTGGACAAAAAAGATTTCATTTTGTTTGATGAGAAATTTTTCCTTGTTTTGGGTAAATTCAAAAGTGCCCTGAGTGACGAACTCGACCGCAAAGGTTTCCGAGTGTTTGCGAAAACGCCAGCAGCCTTGCTTCCACTCGTCATTGCCGCAAAAGGCGATTTTGAGCGGCCAGTTTTTGAGCGGCAAAGGCTTGTAGTCAAAGGCAAAGTGATGCAAGGGATATTGCCCGACATTGCGTCCCCCGAGCTTGGAGAACTGATTGTCGATGATCATTTTTACGGGCCGGTTTTCCGGAATTTCACTCATTTTTTGGCCTTCTGTATGATATGTAATGTTTTTGATAGGATATTACATGTAAAACGATATTTTTACGGTTGTTTGTTGCTTTTATTTGTGGTATAATATATGTACCGAAACTGAAACAAGCAAGTGGCAAAAATAAAAAATGATCAATTTTTTCAATCAAAAGACAGTATGGGGCAAGGGCCAGCTCTTCGCCTTTTCCGCCTTTGACGGCGAAACCGACTTTGAGCACGGGCTGGTGCTGCGCTCAACCGAGAGCGCAATCTTAGAGATCAAGCTCCCGAAAATTGGTGGCGCCGTTGTGTTTGACTGCGCCCGCCCGCTTCGCTGCCATGTGGCCGGCGATTTCGTCATTGTCGAAACTGCGCACGGGGTGTCGGAGCTGGTGTTTGCGGATGCGTGCAACGTGTTGATCCGCGGCTTTTGCGAGGTCGTCGGTCTTACCGAGGATTACCGGGCGATGTTTGGCAACAATCTAACCTTGCTTGCACCCCGCGCCAAAATCAACCCGGATTACCTCAAGGCCGACTTTGACCGGATTGTCCGCGAGCGCGCCAAATGGCTGGATGATTTATTGACGCCGTATCTCAAGGAAGAGTTCATTCGCCCTTTGTACAAAGCCTGCTCGCAGCTTAAAACGCAGCTGAATTCGCCGGTCGGCAACATTAGGCACCGCTGGACGACCCCCGACCGCTGGCCGCACCGCCTGATGTGGTTGTGGGATAGCGTGTTTCATGCCGTGGCATTGCGTCATATTGATATCGCCGCCGCCCGCGAAACGTTGGATGCGGTGTTTGATGCGCAGCAGCCCGACGGCTTTATCCCGCACATGATTTACCCCGACCGGATCAGCGGTGTCACCCAGCCGCCGGTATTGGGTTTCGGCGTTAAGATGCTGCAAAAAACCGCTCCCGACCGCGCCTGGCTGGAGCAATGCTATTACAAAAACGGCAAATTTCTCAACTGGATTTTTGCCCATCGCGACACCGACGGCGGCGGCTTGGTTGAGTGGTACATTGAGGAGTTTCACAACTGCCGCTGCGGCGAGAGCGGGATGGACAATTCGCCCCGGTTTGACGGCGCGATCCAGCTTGACGCCCCGGATTTCAACGCTTATTTGTCGCTTGAGTGCGAGTTGATGGCGGAGTTTGCCGCCGAGCTCGGTTTGGCGGGCGAGGCCAAAGCGTGGCAAGAGAAACATCAAAAACTCAATGATTTGATGAATCAATATTTGTGGAGCGGCGATGCCGCTTTGTATATGGATTACGACGTCGTCGGCAAGCAACAGAGCACCATGATGAGCTCGGCGGGCTTTTTGCCCCTGATTTGCGGCGCCCCCGATGCGGCGATGGCGGCGCGGATGGTCCGGCATTTGAGCGACCCGGCGACCTTCGGCACCCCCTTCGGCGTCCCCTCGATCAGCAACAGTCAGGCCGAGTTTTACCAAAAAGACATGTGGCGCGGCCCGGTATGGATCAACATCAATTATTTGATTGCGATGGGGCTGGAGCGTTACGGTTATCCGGCGCAAGCGGCGCAATTGCTCGACCGTACTTGTGTTGAGCTAGAGAAACATTATTTTGCCGACGGTACCTTTTTTGAGTTTTACGACGACAAGTGCGAATGCGGCCCCAAGGAGTTGCTGCGCAAGGGCTGTTGCGACCCGTACCGGAGCCCCTACAATCAGGTGTTTATGGACTACGGCTGGAGCGCCACATTGTATATTGATATGATTTTTGCGAAATTGAACCGATAAAAAAGAACCCGTAAAACCGTAAAGGAGATCAAAACATGAAGAAAATTTTTACTCTCATTGAGTTGCTGGTCGTGATCGCAATCATCGCCATTTTGGCGTCCATGCTGCTTCCTGCATTGAATCAGGCGCGCGATAAGGCCAAAAGCATTTCCTGTCACAGCAATTTAAAACAAATCGGCGTGTTGGTCGGCATGTATGCCAACGACTGGCAGAGTTATACTCCGGGCGTCACTTATATCGATTTATCCGGCAATACCAGCGACTCCAGCGTGCCGTTTTGGAAAATGGCGCAGGCGGGGTATTATGACATGCAAAAATTGACCGAGATGACCACCAAGACCATTTTCTTTTGCCCGGCCACCGGCGCCGAAAAACGCGAATTGACCGATCCCGTGAACTGGCGCGGTGAAGCGTACAACGACAATGCCCGCGCTAAATTGGTTTACGGCAGCTACGGTGTCGCCGGTTATGTGCTGGGGTCCTCAATTTCGGGCTCATTGAGCACCACGCAAGGCAAAGCCGGGATGCTTCCCAAAATCAATTTATTCAAAGAGCCGTCACAAAAGGTCGCGTTTTGCGACTCTTTAATGAGTTACGACGGCCGCAGCTGCAACGGCCGGATGGGCAATACCGCATTCGCTTGGTGGGGGGCCAGTGACTGGCTCAATACCAACGGCGTGCCGCGCATGTCGACCCGTCACAGTCTGGATCGCTTTAACACCTCATTTTTGGACGGTCATACCGATCAGGTGCGGCTGTACGGCGACTCCGATGACGCGATGAAAAAGATGTTTCCGGGTTCGTTGCGCGGCTCCTCCAACTCGGCACTCAAATAAGCAGGTGACAGGATGAAGTTTTCAGCTTTGTTATTGGCGGCCGGGGTATGTTATACGTTGGCGGCCGGAGTGGACGACAATCTTTTGCTGTATGCGCCGTTTGACAACGGCTGCGATGCGACGGTCGGTGTTGCCAAAACAGCCGAAGCCAAAGATGTCGCGCTTACCGAGGGAAAATTCGGCAAAGCGGCCCGGATGGAAAACGCGGCCAAGCTTTATTATCCCGGCAAAGGCAATCTTGATCTTAATGAGGGCTCTTTTGCGCTTTGGATTAAGCGGGACAAGCCGTGGAGCGAAAAGCGCGGTTATATGATTTTGCGCGCCGTGGCCGGAAAAGAGTGGAATCAGGACGGCTTATACATCGCCGCCACCAAGTGGGATGAGCTTTCGGTAACGCAGTTTGACCGGGATAAAAAACGCAATATTGTGCTTTCTCCCAACGGGATGCCTTATCCGGCAAACGAGTGGCAGCACTTGGTTGTTACCTGGCAGGGGCCGGCCATTCGCGTGTATATGAATGGTGTCGAAATATCCTATAAAACTCCCGCCGACCCGATGCGCGAAGCCCCCGCCGGCACTGCTTGGCGTTTTCAAATTTGCAGCGAAAACAGTGAAAAAGAGGCGCTTAATGGTGCAATTGACGAACTGCGCATCTATAGTAAAGCAATGACACCCGCCGAAGTCAAGGCGTTGTACGAGTTTGTCCCGTAAAAAGTTGATAAGGAAATATGCCGATGAAACGAATTTTTTTACTGTTGCTTTTGCTGGCTGCCGGGAGTCTGGCGGCCTTGACGGTGTCGCCGCCTGAGCTGACCCAAAGTTACCGACAAGCCAATGACTGCAATCAGGTGATTTATTTGAACGGCATTTGGCAAATCGCTCTTGACGCGGCCAAAGATCAGCTCCCCGCCGACAGTGCCTATGCGCCGGTGGCGGTGCCGTCGTCGTGGATGTTTGCCGCCGACTTTCCGATTGACTCGCCGGAGTTTGTACGCGGCAAATGGGGCGGCGACTCGACGTACAAGGGGCGCAAAATGGAGGAGTATAATCACGCTTTTTATCTGCGTAAATTTGTCGCTTCCCAAGTCAAGGCGGATCAGCAGCTCATGCTGGCTGTCGATCGCGTCACCATCAAAGGGACCGTGTATCTCAACGGTCAAAAACTGGGTGACACCATGGAGCGTTTCCCGGGGCTCTATGACATTACCAAACTCGTTAAACCGGGCGAAAATGAGCTGGTGATCTTGGTTGATGCCAATTTGGACGGCGGCGAAAAAATGTACATGGGCGCCGAAATGACCGTCGATGTCAAACGCAAAGCCACCTTGCGCGGACTCACCGGCGATGTGCGTCTCCTCGTCCGTCCGTCCGGATTGCGGGTTGATGATATTTTTGTCAAAACTTCGGTAAGACAGCATAAGATCACGTTTGATACCGTGTTGGCCAATCCTGACAAGCTTCAAAAAACCGTGACGATTTCCTATCGGATCCAGCCTTATCAAAAGACCGAAACCGTCAAAACCTTTGAGGCCGCCGTCACTCTTGACGGCAGCGAAACACAAAAGGTGAGCAATACCTTTGACTGGAGCGACCCGGTGCTGTGGGAAACCGATGCACCTTACTTATATCAGGTTTTGGCCGCAGTTACCGCTGACGGCAAGCTCGCCGACCGCTCGCTCCCCCGCCGCTTCGGCTTTCGCGAGCTGTGGATTGACGGCAAAGAGACGATGCTTAACGGCAAACCGTTTCGGGTGATTACGCTGAGTGCGCCGATTCGCGATGCGTTTGCCACGGCTTCTTTGACCCATTTGATTCCGGTCTTGGAGCTCTATAAAAAGGCCAATTTCAACTCGGTGATGATCTCCAACGAGTACGCATGGCGCGCGGGCGGATGTGCTCAAAGCTATGATCAATTGTTGGAGTATACCGATACACACGGCTGGCTGGTTTCACTGCCCTTGCTGCGGACGTATGACATTAATTGGAATTCTCCCGCCGAGCGCGCCGTCTGGCTCAAACTCAACCGTGAATTGATTGAGCGGTACCAAAATTGCCCGTCCTTGGTATTTCTCTCGATGAATTTTAATTTGCTCGGTTACCCATGGGATCTCAATCCTTACGCGTGGGCCGATGATTTCCGCCCGGCTGACAAGATCAATGACTTGGGGCGTCGCCGCAAAGAGGCGGGCGAGTCGGAAAAAATGATCCGCAATATCGACGACACCCGGCTGGTCTATCACCATGCGGGGGGCAACTACGGCGATATTTTGACCTCCAACTTTTATATCTCCTGGCCGCCCTTGCAGGAGCGCGCCGATTATTTGGAGCCGTGGAGTCAGCGCGGCGTCCGGCCGTTTAACGCGGTGGAGCTCGGGTTCCCCAACTGGATGGATTATATGCGCTGCCGCGACGGCAACTGGATGACCATGACCGGCTCCGAGCCGATGGAGGCGGAGTATTCGACTCCTTATCTGGGGCGCGACGCGTACAAACTTCAAGAGGACAAATATCTTAAAATCATTGATGGCAATGCGACCGGGGAGGTCTACAGCAACTGCGATTTTTATAAGACCGACCGCCCCTATGTCTGGAATTACAATATGGTCGATCACGCCCCGGTCAATCTGGTGCAGCAAAAAGTGTCGCCGTTTTATACCCGGATCTGGCGCGCTTACGGGGTCAACGGCTTTTGCCCGTGGGTCGGCGAGCGCGATATTTGCGGCACTGATTTTGAGTACTGGAAGCAGGGGGTCAAGTCCGATTTTGTGATTGATGACTGGACTTTGCCGGGGCCCAAGGCGCTCGGTAACTACCGCACGCCCGCCGACCTTGAGCTCTGTGATACCGGCAAAGCCTATGCAAAAAGTTTCGCCGATATCCTGATTTTTGTCGGCGGCAGCGTCAAAGAAGGATTCTCCAGCCAGAGTCATGCTTATTACGCCGGGGAAAAAATCGAGAAACAACTGGTGGTCGTCAATGACAGCCGTCATGATCTTGATTTCTCGGTCGCCTGGACTTTGGGCAAAACATCGGGGAAAATCCCGGTCAAAGTAGCCGCCGGCCGCCGCTTGTTTATACCCTTCGCACTTACCATGCCCGAGGTGACGCAAAAGACGGCGTTGACTCTTACGTTAGGTGCCGACGGCCTGACGGCCAAAAATTTTGACGTGCAAAATTTTGATTTGCAAGTCTTTCCGGCGGATCAACCGATGGCGCAGCAAAAGCTTTTGCTTTTTGACCCGGCTGGTGTGACTGCCAAGGCGTTTCAAAGATTAAAGATCGCCTACACACCTTTGGACACCGCCAAACTCGCCCCCGGCGAGGTGATCGTGATCGGCCGTGACAGCTTAAAAGAGATGCCGTATGCCGATTTGGCCAAATGTCTTGCGTTTGTCCGCGACGGTAACCGGATGATTGTGATGGCGCAGCGCGACTTGTCGATTTTCGGCATTCGCTTGTTTCCGCGCGGCGTGCGGCAGATGTTTGCGGTCGGTGACGATCCCTTGTTAAAGGGCTTGGACAGCAAGGATTTGTCCGATTGGCAAGGGGACTTCTCTTTCCTTGAGCCCAGTCCCAAGTACTCCGAAGACAAATCGGGCGAGTACCCGGAGGAGCCTTTCCGTCGCGGCAACCGCGGCTCGGTGGCATCAATGATGATCGAGAAGCCGCATGCCGGCCGCTTTCAGCATTTGCTTGAGGGTGAATTTGATCTCAATTTTGCCTTGCTTTCGGAAATCGCCGAGGGCAAAGGGGATATTCTCTTTTGTCAGCTCGATCTTGACGAACGTGCCGGGAGTGACCCGGTGGCGACCATGCTGTTGCGCCGTTTGGCCGATTGGCAACCTGTGACCGGTCAAGCGCCGCAGCCGTTGCAGTGCATCGGCAAAAATGCGCTCGCTTTGGCCGAACGCCTCGGCGTGAAAATTGCCGCCGACAGCAGTCTTGTTTTGGTCGATGCGGATGCATTGACCGATGCCGTGTGGCAAAAAGCAATGGACGGCGGCAAAGTATTTGTCTTGGGGCCGTTGCCCGCCACCCTTAAGATCGGCAATACGACGGTTAACTGCAAGACCGTCGAAGCCTACCGCGCCGCGCCGTCGGCGGAACTGGAGAACCAATACGGCATCGGCTACTCCGAGCTGTTTGTCAAAAGCTTGCTCAAAATGCCGCTGATCGAGGCCGCGCCGGGAGTGAAACTCCTGAGTGAACCGGGGCTGTTTGCCGAGGTTGACTTGGGCAAAGGCAAGGTCTTTTTGATCGCGGTCAACCCGGAGACATTCCGCAACCAAAAGCTCTCGCCGGAGCGCAACACCCGCGCCGCGGTCCGTTTGGGCCGGGCGGTGGCGATGCTCTTAAATGGCGAAAATACGGAGTTTACACTGCTTGCCGAAAAAGCCGCGCAGGGAGGCGCCGCCATGCCGATCACTTTGCCGGAAGTTTGGAAATTTGCCATTGATCCGGCTAACAGCGGCTTTGCCAAAGGTTTCTCCAAAACTGACTTTGACGACCGTGCATGGCGCGATCTCAAGGTCCCCGGCAATTGGGAAAACCAGGGTGTTGTTGATCCCAATCCCATGTTTCCCGAGGCTAAAAAGCCGTATGACGGCTATGCGTGGTACCGCTGTCATGTGGAGATCCCTGAGTCGTGCAAAGGGCGCAAACTTTATCTCAATTTGGGGGTCATTGACGACATGGACAAGGTCTTTTTTAACGGCGTCGAAATCGGCTCCACCAGCAGCAATGTCAAAGATTACTGGGCGGTCAAGCGCTCGTATCTGATCCCGGCGGAGCTGGTGCGTTACGGGCAGGGCAACTCTGTTGTCGTCAAAGTCTTTGACAATTATATGTATGGCGGCATCATCGGTCCGGATCCGTCGATCCAGATCCGCAGTGCGAGCGATTACCCGTATACCGACGGCAAGCTGCCGTTTAACCCTTATCGCCTCAAGCGCTGGTAAAGGGGGACCGGCCGGAAAAATCCGGCCGGTTTTTTTATGCGGCGGTTTGCAAATTGCCGCCGGAGTTATATATTACTTCAAAAAAACGAAAGAGTGCTTTTTATGTCATATTATCAAACGTTATGGGATAAGATGGTGGCCGAGTTTGCCGCCGAAAATCCGTTGCAGATTGCCCATACCCAGAGTGTGGTCGATTATACCGTGCGCATCGCCGAGGGGGAGGGCCTCCCGGCGCGGCAGGTTTATTTGCTCAAACTGGCGGCATTGTTGCACGACATCGGCTGCCCGGCGGCGCGCATTAAGCACGGCAAAGCCGAGCCGGTGTATCAGGAGGACGAGGGGCGGCGGATCGTCAACGAGTACTTTGCCGCCGACCCGTTGGATTTAAGCAAAGATGAAATTGCTTACTTGGCCAATGTAGTGGGAACGCACCACAAGCTCAATAAAGCCGTCGAGCATCACTTTTTGCCATTGTTTGAAGCAGATTTGATCGTCAATTTCCTCGAGGGGTATTTCCCTCCCGACAAATTGACGCAATACCGCGCATCAATGGTCAAAACCGCGACCGGCAACCGACTCTTTGACGCCATTTTCGTCAAATGGGAGTAGTTATTTCCCGGCCAGCAGCTCTCTTTTACTCTCCAATTCTTCCCATCTCGCGTAGAGTTTGGCCGCCGCCGCTTTGGCGGCCTCGAGCTCCTCTTGAAGTTGCGCGGCCTGATTTCCGTGCTTGCTGAAAAAGTCAGGGTCGCCGAATTTGGCCTCGATGCCGCTGATGATGTTTTCCGCCGCTTCGATGTTTTGCTCCATATTGTCGAGCTCGCGCTGCTCGTTAAAGCTCAATTTTTTGGGCGCGGCTTTGGTTGCGGCCACGGCCGGTTTGGCGACCGGAGCAACGGGTTTTGCTACTTCGAGAGCGGCTTGGCGACTCGCGCGCTTCTCCAAATAATAATCGTAGTCGCCGACCTGACTTGTAATCACGCCGTCACCTTCAAAACCGAGGATGGTGTCGGAGATGCGGTTTAAAAAGTAGCGGTCGTGGCTCACCGCAATCACGCACCCTGTAAAGTTGGCGAGCGACTCCTCCAGCACGCGCAAGGTCGATAAATCCAAATCGTTGGTCGGCTCGTCGAGGATCAAAAAGTTGCCGCCGTTTTTCAGGACTTTGGCCAAAATCAATCGGGCTTTTTCGCCGCCTGAGAGGTATTTGATCTGGGTATTGATCCTCTCGTCCTCAAACAAAAAGCGCTTGAGGTAACTCCAAATGGTGATCTTATCTGCGCCGATTTTGACGTGATCGACGCCCTGACTGATCTCCTCATACACCGTTTTTTCGTTGTCCAACGCGATGCGCGATTGGTCGATATAGTTAAACTCGACCGTGGATGCCACCTCGACCTTGCCCGCGTCGGGGACGATCTGGCCGGTGATGATCCGGATTAAGGAGCTCTTGCCGATGCCGTTAGGTCCGACGATGCCGACCTTGACCCCGGGCGCGAATTCAAACGAAAAATCGCCGATGATCGGTTTGCCGCCCAAGGATAATTTGACGTTTTTGAGTTCTACCGTCTTGTTGCCCAAACGGGGCGGGGGCGGCAGCAGGAGCTCCATTTCGCTTTGTTTGACGGGAGCGTTGACGGCGGCGACTTCCTCAAAGCGCTTGACGCGCCCGACGTTGCGCTTGAGCCTGGCTTTGGGCGAGCGGCGGACCCACTCGATCTCGGAGCGCAAAAAACTCTTGCGTTTATTTTCCAAAACGTCCTCATTGTAGTCTTTTTCGGCACGGGCCTCCAAAAAGTCGGCGTAAGTCCCCTGATAGGAGAAAAATTTGCCGTTATTGAGTTCGACAATCTTGGTCGAGATGCGGTCAAGGAAATAGCGGTCGTGGGTGACAAAAAGGCAGCTTCCTGCGTACGACGCCAAAAAATTCTCGATCCACTCAATCGTGCTCACGTCGAGGTGGTTGGTCGGCTCGTCCAAGAGGAGCAAATCCGGCTCGGCGATGATCGCCCGGGCGAGGGCGACGCGGCGTTTTTCGCCGCCGGAGAGGTGATGGCAGACTTTACTCCCGTCGCCCAAGTCGAGCTTGTCGAGGATGATTTGCAGCTTACTCTCCATATTCCACGCGTCGTGGAGCATGAGCTCGTGCTCAATAATGCCGTGCTCGGGCGAGTTGAGCGGGACCGACTCAAATTTTTTGATGAGGTCCTCAAAATAATGCAGCCCGTCGTGGACGTTTTGCCGGACGGTGCGGTCGTTGTCGAGCTCAAAATCCTGCGGCAGACAGCCGCAGCGCAGATTGCGGGCGCGCGTGATGTTGCCAGAGGAGGGCAATTCTTCGCCGGTGATGATGCGCAATAAGGTTGATTTGCCGCAGCCGTTGCGGCCGATGAGGCCGATGCGCTCGCCCTCATTGATGGCAAACTGGGCGTCCTGGTAAATGACTTGGCGGCCGATCGTGAGATTGAGGTCCTCGGCCGAAAACAAAACTTGATCAGACATGGTGCTTGGCTCCCGAAAGCCGCAAAGCTTCCATTAAAGCGATTTCCAACAGTTGAAACGTCCACTCGACATCGGCGGCAGCCCGGTGGGCGCACATGCCCTCAAACGGATCGTCGAGCTGAAAAATCTGCCGCAGATTTTGAAGACTGTACGAGGGTAAATTGCTGTGGGTGGTTTTTAAAAGGCGGATGGTGTCAATGGTCCGGCCGCGCCACAGCGGCAACCCTGACCTCGCGCAGCTCTCCTGCAAAAAGCCGAGGTCAAAGCGGGCATTGTGGGCGACCAGCGTACTGCCGTCGGCAAATTGGAGAAAGTCTTTCCCCACCGCGACAAAATCCGGGGCGCCTTGGACCATTTCATCAGTGATCCCGTGGACGTTTGACGCCGCGGCGGGGATCAGCGTTTTGGGGTTGACCAGCGTTTGCATCCGGGCAATCGACCCGTCAAGCTCGACGCGCAAGGCGGCCAGCTCGACGATCCGGTCGCGCACCGGACTCATGCCGGTCGTCTCCAAATCAAAGACGGTAAAGGGCCCCAGATGGTGGTAACTCAATTGGCGTAACCCTCGGGGTGTTTGAGCTGCCATTTCCAGGCCGACTCGATGATCGGCATGGCCGATTCGTATTTGGGCTGCCAGCCGAGCAGCTTTTTTGCGCGGTCGGAGCAAGCGATGAGCTTGGCCGGGTCGCCGGCGCGGCGGGGGGCGATGTCGTACTTGATTTTGACGCCGGAAACGGCTTCGGCGGCGGCGATGATCTCTTTGACGCTGAGACCGTTGCCGGTCCCGAGGTTGTAGTGCCCGGGCTCGGGGGCGGAGAGGGCCAGCTCATGCGCCTGCGCCAAGTCCAAAATATGGATATAGTCGCGTACGCAGGTGCCGTCCGGCGTCTCGTAATCGTCGCCGTAGAGCATCATCTTGTCGCGCTTGCCGCGGGCCACTTGCAAAATGATCGGGATCAAGTGGCTCTCGGGGCGATGGTCTTCGCCAAAGTTTTCGCTTGCACCGGCGGCGTTAAAGTAACGCAACGCGGCGTATTTGATGCCGAAAATTTCGTAATACCATTTGAGCACCTTTTCGAAACAAAGCTTGGATTCGCCGTAGGGGTTGATCGGGATCTGGCGGTCAAATTCGCGGATCGGAATCGCCTCGGGCTGTCCGAACGTGGCGGCGGTGCTGGAGAATACAAAGTTTTTGACTCCGCCCGCCACCGCGGCGTCGGCCAGGTTGATGCCCGATGCAAGATTGTTGCGGAAATATTTGGAAGGGTCTTTCATCGACTCGCCCACGAGTGAAAAGGCGGCAAAGTGCATAATGGCGTCAAAACCGCCCTCGCGGCAAACGTTGATGATGTGTTCGCGGTCGGCGAGGTCGCCCTGCACAAACTTGGCGCGGGGGTCGACCGCATCGCGGTGGCCGGTAAACAAAGCGTCAAAAACAGTGACCTGATACCCCTTGTTGAGCAGATACTCGGTGCATGCGCTGCCGATGTATCCGGCGCCGCCGGTGACTAAAACATTCTTCATGGAGTTGGTTCCTTATCTGTGGTTGGATGTCCTATATTATAAGATATATCCGCATTGTCAAAAAATCAATAAAAATTTGGCGGAAATCATTTGCTATTTAATAACCATGCGTTATATTACGTTTCAGATCTTGTTGTCATATTAACCAATCAAATGGGGAGTCGAAACAGTGAGTTATAACGTGCTCGTGTTTGTCAAACAGGTTCCTGATACCCAAAATATTTCCGGCGAAGCGATGACGCCGGAGGGGACAGTGAATCGTGCCGCTCTTCCGGCAATTTTCAATCCGGAGGATTTGAATGCATTGGAATTGGCATTGCAGCTCAAGGACCGCTACGGAGCCAAGGTGATTGTCGGTACGATGGGTATGCCCGCCGCCGCCGAAGTGCTGCGTCAGTCGCTGTATCGCGGCGCCGACGAGTGCGTTTTGATCACCGACCGGGTTTTGGCCGGCGCCGACACACTGGCGACCAGTTACACGCTGAGCTGCTGCGTGAAAAAACTTGGCAAGATCGATCTCATCCTTTGCGGACGCCAAGCCATCGACGGCGACACCGCCCAGGTCGGTCCCCAGCTGGCCGAAAAACTCAAAGCTCCCCAGCTCTGCTACGTCGAGGACGTAATTGAGCTTACTCATAAAAAAGTAACGGTCAAGCGCGCGATTGAGGGCGGCCATGAAATTCTGGAGTCGCCGCTCCCCGCCTTGCTGACCGTCATCGAAGCCAACGAGCCGCGCCCGATGGCCGGCAAAAAGATCATGAAGTACAAACGGGCCAAGACCCCCTCCGAGGTTGCCAAGGCCCATGCCAACGCCAATTACACCGACGCCGAAGCGATCGCCACCGAGATTGAGTCGCTCGAAAGTCGCGGCCTCCTGATCAAAGAGTGGTCCGCCGCCGACATCGGAGCAGACCCCGGCCGCGTCGGCTTTGCCGGTTCGCCGACCAAGGTCAAGCAGGTGATGAGCGTGGTGCTCACCGCCGGCGAAGCCAAATCGGTCCCGGCCAACGCCGCGGGCATCAGTCAGTTGATTCACGAACTCATCAGCGATCATACTTTAGGGTGAAAACATGTCGGAAAAACTTGGAAACGTCTGGATTTTTATTGAGCAGGAAGGCGGCAAAATTGCCGATGTAAGTTTGGAGTTGGTGTGCAAAGGCCGCGAGCTTGCCGCCAAACTCGGCGTCAAAACCGAGGCAATTTTGCTCGGCAACAAAGTCGAGTCCTGTGTTGACACATTGTACAGTTACGGCTGCGAAACCGTTTATCTGGTGGAGGACCCCCGCTTGGAGCCCTTTACCGTGTTGCCGTATGCCAAAGTGATCATCGATTTGATTTTGGCCCACAAACCCAATATTTTGCTCTTTGGGGCGACGATGAAGGGCCGCGAGCTGGCCCCCCGCGTGGCTTCCGAGAAGCTGGCCGGCTTGACCGCCGACTGCACCGACCTCAAGATCGACGATTTTGAGGACCTCAAAAACAAGCAGTCCTATAAAAATAAACTCATGCAGATCCGTCCTGCTTTCGGCGGCAACATCATCGCCACCATCGTCAACACCTGGGATGACCCCCAGATGGTGACCGTGCGCGAGGGCGTGATGAAAATGGATACCCCCGACAAGAGCCGCAAAGGCCAGCTCGTCAAGGTCAAGGCCAATTTGAGCGATGCCGAAACCGTGGTCAAAGTCATTGAGCGCGTCCGAGCCGACAAGGATGTGGATCTCAAGGGCGCCCAGATTATCGTCGCCGGCGGCTACGGGGTCGGGAGCAAGGAAAACTTTAAGCTGATCTACGATTTAGCCGAAGCCTTGGGCGGCGAAGTCGGCGCCTCGCGCGCCGCGGTGGATGCCGGGTGGATCGACCACGACCATCAGGTCGGCCAGACCGGGGTGACCGTGCGGCCGCGCCTTTACATCGCCTGCGGGATCTCCGGATCCATCCAGCACCGCGCCGGGATGAGCGAGTCCAAAAAGATCATCGCCATCAACACCGACCCGGGTTCGCCGATTTTTTCGGTCGCACACTATGCGATTGTCGGCGACCTCAATCAGGTCATCCCGCAAATGATCAAAGCCTTTAAGGCCAAAGCGTAAGAGAGGATAAAGATACTATGCCGAACTTTTTCAAAGATAATCCGGATTTGCTTTTTTCGCTCAACGAGCTTGATTTGGCAGAGGCGGTGGCGCTCCGGGAGGATGATTATAAATTTGCCAAAACCTATGACAACGCGCCGGTGGATTTCGCCGATGCGATGGACAACTACAACCGTGTACTGGATGTGATTGGCGAAATCTGCGCCGAGCGCATCGAGCCCAGATCGCGCACAGTGGACGCCGAGGGGCCGCATTTTGCCAACAACAAAGTAACGTATCACCCATTGACCGTCCAAAATTTGGAGGATTTGCGCCAGTCCGACGTGATGGGCGTGATGCTCGGCCATAAATACGGCGGCCTCAATTTCCCGGTCTCCGTGTACACGATGATGACCGAGATGGTATCGCGCGCCGATGCTTCGCTGCAAAATATTTTCGGCTTGCAGGACATTGCCGAAACCATCAGCGAGTTCGGCAGCGATGAGCAAAAAGACCAGTATCTCCCCGGTTTCGCCACCGGCGAATTTGACGGCTCGATGGACTTGACCGAGCCCGACTTCGGCTCCGACTTGCAGTCGGTCCGCCTCCGCGCCTGGCAGGACGAGAAGACCGGCCAGTGGTACCTCAACGGGATGAAGCGCTTTATCACCAACGGCTGCGCCAAGGTGCACCTGGTGCTTGCCCGCTCCGAGGACGGGACCAGCGACGGCCGCGGCCTCTCGATGTTTGTCGCCGAAGCGTGCCCGCAGCTGATCGTGCGCCGGATTGAGCACAAGCTTGGGATCCATGGGGTGGCGACTTGCGAATTGCAGTACAATGACGTCCCGGCCCAGCTCTGCGGTAAACGCCGCATGGGGTTGATCCGCTATGTGATGAGTTTGATGAATGGCGCCCGCGTGGCGATCAGCGCCCAGGCCCTCGGGATTGCCGAGGCGGCCTACCGCGAAGCGCGCAAATATGCGTCGGAGCGTGAGCAATTCAAGCAGACCATCGACCGGTTTCCGGCGATTTACGACATGCTCTCAAGCATGAAAGTTCGCGTCACCGCCGCCCGCACTTTGTTGTACGAGACCACCCGCGCGGTCGATTTGCGCAACGGTTACAACCACTTGGTCGAGCATACCGAGAACCCGAGCGCCGAAATCCGCGCCAAGCAAAAGTATTACAACAAGGTTTCCGCCGTATTGACTCCGATGTGCAAAGCGTTGGCGACCGAAATTGCCAACTCGGTCTCCTACGACTCCATCCAGATTCACGGCGGTACCGGGTTTATGAAAGATTTCAACGTCGAGCGTTTCTATCGCGACGCCCGCATCACCAACATTTACGAAGGCACCACCCAGCTGCAGGTCGTCGCGGCCATCGGCGGGGTGATCCAGCGTGACAATGACGTCAGGATCGCCGAGTTGTTTGCCCTCCCGCTGGACGGCAAACTCGCCCGCTTGCGCGACCGGGTCAAAGAGCTGTATCAAAAGCAGCTCGAGGCCGTTAAATACATCGCCGAAAAGAAGGATCAGGCCTATCACGATTTGCGCGCCCGCAGCTTGGTGGAGATGGAGACCTATATTTTCGTCGGGCTTTTGATGTTGCGCGACGCCGCCAAATGCGAGGATCGTGTGCCGTTGGCCGAGCGTTATGTTTTGGACTCCATTGCCGAGTTTCACAAGCGCTTTATGGTCGTGACTTCCGGTGATGTTACTTTGATCGAAAATCACCGCGATATCATTGACTATTGATAAAGTTATAAAAGTATAATAATAAACTATTTAGCATTTGCCGCGAGCGGTCGTCCGCAACGGCAAATGCCATTGGTTTTTATAGAGAAAAACCCAAAAAGGAGAATAATAATTACTATGAACAACAGTTACTTAGCCAGAGCCAAAAAGATGATCCCGGATCCGCAAATTTTGTCGGTGGTTTCCGCCAAGCGCGCCAAGCAATTGGCCTTCGGCGCCCGCCCGATGATCAAGTGCGACTCCGAAAATTATCTGGATGTCGCTTTGCTGGAAATTGCCGAAGGTCTCTTGACCTTTGAAATCGGCGTCGATGACGTCGCCGTCGAAGCGGCTGCCGAAGGCACCCAAGAAACTCAGGCAACCGAATAATCGGGGGACTAAAATGGGAAAACCGACCGTTGCCGTTTTGATGGGCAGTAAAAACGATCTGCCGATTTTGCAAGGCGCGTTTAAGGTGTTTGACGACTTTGGCGTCGAGTACACCGCCCGCGCAATTTCCGCCCACCGCACCCCGGCACAGGCCATTGAGTTTGCCGCCAATGCGGAAAAAGAGGGCCTCAAAGTCATCATTTGCGCCGCCGGGATGGCTGCCCATTTGGGCGGCGTCGTGGCCGCGCATACGATTTTGCCGGTGATCGGGATTCCGGTGGCGAGCGAGCCCTTTAACGGGCTTGACGCCTTGTTTTCGATCGTCCAAATGCCGCCGGGGATCCCGGTGGCAGCCGTCACCGCGGGCAAAGCGGGCGGCAAAAATGCGGCGTTGTACGCGATCTCGATCCTCGCCGTGAGCGACAAAGATCTGGCGGCCAAACTGCATGCGTTTCGCGCCGAGCAAACCGCGCAGGTCTTAAAGGCCGATGCCGAGTTGCAGGCCGAGCTTAAAAAGTAATGCTTTCAGCAATACCAAGCGGGCGTTTGAGTCAATCAAACGCCCGCATTTTTTGTGGCGGGTGATCTCAGGGGGCGTTTGGTCGCTGCCCCAAGGCACCCCCCCGTCCATATCGTCCATACCTTCACCCAAAGGTTGCTCTATGGCCACCGGACAAGCCCGCTTGGGTCGCCAACCTTACACGCACAGCGTCGACAACGGCTCCTCGACCGAAAGTGTTTGGGTGCTCATGTTGCGCAAGTTGATGACGGTAAGTGTATCGCTGTTTTGGTTGCAGACCAAAATACGGTCGCGGTCGACAAACTCAAAGTCGCGCGGCCAGGTGCCGCCCGCGGGGATGCGCCACGCTTCATGCATGGTTTCGACATCAAAAAAGGCAATCGTGTCCTCGCCGCGGTTGGCCACCGCCACTGTCTTTTGATCCGGCGAAATTTTGATCGCCGAGCCTTGGCTGTGTTTGACAAAGCCGCGGGCAGTGGTGGAGACTGCCGTATCGACGGCAAGCTCTTTGCCGTTGATATTGAGGCGGTAGAGCTCATTGCTGAGCTCGGTGAATAAAAAGCCCTGCGTCGCGCTCGCCCAGGCGAGGTGGCGCGGGCCGCTGCCGGGCGGGGTAATGAGCTTGGCGGCGAGTTTGCCGAGACCGGCGCCGGTCAAGGGGTAAACCCACACCGCATCGCAGCCCAAGTCCGCTACCGCGAGGTGTCGGCCATCGGGCATTATCAACGTACAGTGGGCATGGGGGGCCTCCTGCCGTGCCGGATTGGGGCCGCAGAGGCCGGGACTTTTAACAAGTTGGACAAACGAGAGCTTGCCGTCATCAACCATAAATACGGCGACATCGCCCGAGACATAATTGGCGACATATAAAAACTTTTCGTCCGGCGAGAGGGTCAAGTGACAGGCGACTTTGCCCTCGCATGACACATCGCTTGTGATCTTGACCGGCCGCGCGGAGATGTCAAAGGCGTAAACCCGCTCGCGTGCGGTGGCAAAGAGATACTTTTGGTTACGCGAGCCGCAAAAGTAATTTAAGGCCTCGCACGGTGTTTGCCCGATGACGGCGATCTCGTTGGCATCACTTAACGTACACTCCGACAGTCCTGTCTTGCTTGCCAAAAAAAAGTGTTTCACAGCTGCCACCCCCCGGCAATCGGGATTTCGGCTCCGGTGACATAAGAGGCCATGTCGGAGACAAGATAGGCGACCAAGGCCGCGCACTCATCGGGCGTCCCGAAGCGGTGCATCGGGATGTCGGCCTTGAGGTTGGCCGCGAATTCCTCGTTTTTCAGGACTTCCGCGTTGCGGTCGGTGGTGATGACTCCGGGGACGATGGTGTTGGCGGTGACGCCAAAGGGAGCATACTCCTTGGCCGCTGATTTGATCAAATTGGACAAAGCCCCTTTGGTCGCACCGTACAAGGCGAGGCGCGGGGCGGGGCGCAGCTGATTGATGCTGCCGACCCCGATGATCCGGCCCCAGTTGCGCGCGGCCATTTTGGGGGCCAAGGCCTGCAAGAGCAGAAAGGCGCTCTCCACATTGGTGGTCATTTGACGGGTGAACTCCTCCTCCGCAAAATTACCGATCCCCATGTAGCTTTGCACCGAGCTGTTGAGGACCAAAATATCAATGGCGTCAAGCTCGGCTAGGAGGTTTTTTACCTCACCAACATTGCCAAGGTCGGCGGTGACGCTTTGGGCCTCTCCCCCCGCCTCGGCCACCGTCGAAGCCAGATTGTCGGAGGGTTTGACCCCGTGAAAGATCACTTTGGCGCCATTGGCTGCCAAGGCAAGGCCGATCGCCCGCCCGATGCCCCGGCTGGAGCCGGTCACGAGCGCGGTTTTGCCGGTGAGATCAAAGTTGATTTTGGACATGATTGATCCTTTCTATAACGTGACCTCGACGCTTTGAGTTTTGCCCTGAGCGTCCTGCCAGGTGAGGCGGTAGTCGCCGCGGAAACCGCGAAAGGCGACTTCGCCGTTTTGATCCGCTTTGACGTTCGTTTTAGTCGTCCACTCGCGGTAGATGAGGTCGTTGAGGGCGTGAAATGCCGGTTTCGGCTCCATGTCGCGGCTGAACAACCCCGAGACCGAGGGTTCGCCGGGGGCGCCGCAACCGTCCACCACATTCCACCACGTGATGCCCATCATCGGTTTGAGGCTGAACCACAAGCGGTAAAGATTGCGGGCAATCACCGCCTGAATCGCCTGACCCCGCGCATCGTTGCCGGGAGCGGTGATGGTGATTTCGCTCAGGTGGATCGGGATGCCGGCCTGACTCAGGAGGGCAAATTTGTCGTAGACCATTTGCGGCGACTCGGTGAGCGATTTGCCGTCGGCGATGTCAAGGCACGTTTGCGGGTCAAAGAGATGCATTTGCGCTCCCGCGACATCGATTTTGCAGCCGCGCCCTTTGAGGTCGAGGATTTGCTTGAGGTAATCCTCGCTCATATTGTAATCGTTGATGTTTAAGAGCGCCTCATCGGGTAAAAAGCCCTCGGCGATTTTGAACCCGCGATAGGTGTAGTCGCCGGGCATCGGCCCGTACCAGCTTTTACAGACCTTGGCGCCGGGAATCATCCGCCCGAGAGCAAAATCGTGCGCACTCTCGTTGACAATGTCCCAGCTGTCGATTTTATCGCCGTAGCGCACGGCAATTTGGGCGATGCGTTTGGCCATGAGCTCATTAATCAAAGAAACATACTCGGGGTACTTTTGCGCAAATTCCTCGGCTGTGAGGTCGCCATATACCTTGCCGGTCGCCTCCGAGAGCAGCGTCCCGTCCTTGGGGTTGCGCGTCAGGTCGGCCAATTTGAGGCACTCGGGCGGCAATTTTTGGATCAGCCAATTGGGAATCTGCCAGCGGTTGTTGCCCCAGACGAGGGTGTGGCCGTGGAGACGCACATTTCTGGTGAGGCAAAAATCCACCACCGGGTCCACCGCCGGGCGCCGCCAGTGGGGCTCGCGCTGCGGGTCGGGGCACTCATTCCAAAATTTGGCTGTGTCGCGGTATTCTCCGGCAAAGCGGGGTTTCCCCTCGTCGAGCTCCAGTTGCTTCCAGTAAAAAGCGATGGTGGCCGAGTTGAAAAAAGTACCGTACAATTCCTTGTATTTAGCGTTGCGCTCGCGGCTCCCGAGTTGGTCAAAGTTAAAGATATGGGCGCCAAAGACAAACGAGTGGCGGAGCTGGGTGACTTCAACCTCCGCTTCCGGCGGCAATCCGGCGGGGCGGAATACCCCGTCGGCTTTGCGGTTTTGCTCAATATCGGCATCGATTTTGGCTTGTACCTGATTGCTCCACAAGGCGTGATAGCCGGGGGACATCGCCTTGTAACACTCCTCAATGTTGAAGTGTTTCATGATTAAAAGTACCCGCCTTTGTCGATGATTTCAGAAATGGTGTCGCCCTGACGCACCCACGAAAAAATATCCACTTCATTGCGCTCGATGCCCTCGGCCCGCAGCAAAACCTCATAGGCAATTTCGCGCGGGATGCACAAGACGCCGTCAATGTCGCCAAAAATGATGTCGCCGGGGCGGATGGTGACGTGACCGAGCTTGATCGGCACCTGATAATGGGTGATCATGCAGCGGCCCAGTGAGCCGTTGCTGGTGCGGTATTTGTAAAACACCGGAAACGGCTGCTCCAAAATCTGTTTGGTGTCGCGGATGCCGCCGGCGATTACCGCGCCCCGGATGCCCTTGGTGATGGCCGTCGCGGTCATCACGCCGCCCCACAAGGAGGCCTGTGTATCGTTGGAAGTGTCCCACACCACCACGCCGTTGGGCTGGAAATCATCGAGCATCTGGGCTCGGAAGGTCATTTCTCCTTCAATCATGCAGTTGGGCGCGCTTTTAACGGTAAAGGCTTCACCGCAGACGGTCATCTCGTCGCGCAGCGGCATGATGTCGTTGGGAAGATTCTGGTTTAACAGACAAAATTCGCGCATTACGTCATTGATGCACCCGGTGTAAAGTTTCTCATAGCGTTGGCAGAGCTCCTCGATCGGGATCGGCAAAGTGTTGGTGGGAATGTGCTGACGGTTGGTGATGAGTTTGTCAAGCTTCATCAGCCCGGCTTCCTTGGTCTTGCTTCTCATGTCCTGTAACGATGGCATTTTTTACCTCACTTTACGGTTACTGTGAATATATTGGGTGAATTTTTACGCAAATCGATTTCGGTCTTTACCTTGCCCGCATTGGTCACAACTTCGAGCTCGTAGCGGCCGAAAAAGCCGTGAATTTGGTTGGCCGCGCCATCCGCATACTCGAGTTTGCCGTTTGTCCGCCACTCGTGATTGATGAGTTTGTCGAGCGCCCGGTAGGCGGCCTTGGGGGTAAAGTCATAGTTGACCAACCCGGCCCGCAGCGAGTTTTCGCCGTCTTCGCTCCCGGCAGGGGCTCCGGCGGCGGTGCCGTCCACCAGATTCCACCAGACAATCGAGTCGGTGACGGAGTGGCTGAACCATAGCTTGTAGAGTTTCTCCGTCACGAGCTCTTGAAACAAATCCCCGTCGCCCAAGTCACGGCGGCTGATGATGCTCACCTCGGAGAAGTTGACGGGCACCTTGAGTTTTGCATACAAATCAAGCATTTTTAAGATGACGCGCGGATTCATGAATAAATTGGCCTCGGCGAGGAGGTGCTGAAACATGTGGTACTGCAACCCCAATCCGCCCACGTTGCAGCCGTGCTCTTTGAGGCGGTCGACCAGCATGTACACCGGCGAATAATCCCCCTGAAAATTCCACCACTTGTTGTCATCATTGCAGATGAGTTTGGCATGGGGCAAATACCGTTGGGCGATGTGAAACGCCTGCTCGGCATAATCGTCTGGGTAGGCGGGTACATCGTTACGCGCCAAAGGGTAACGGGTCAAGGTCTCATTGACACAGTCCCAGATTTTGATGCTTTTGCCGTAACGCGCGGCAATTTCGCTGATCCTTTGCTCAAGTCGTTCCATCAATCGGGCGCTGTCCCGCGGCGCCCAGACGGGGTGGTACAAGTGCCAGCACAACGGGTGCCCCTTGGGTGTGATGCCTTTACGCGTGCAAAAGTCGAGTACCTCGTCGGGCGGCGGCCGCCGGTAGATGTCGGGTCTGCTCCCGGCAGCGAAACGCACCTTGCCGTCCTCCGGCTCCAGATCGGACCAGTAAAACGGAATGACGGCGTGGTTGAATACTTTGGCAAAGGTTTCCTCATATTGACGGTTTTGCTCTATGCTTTTAAACTGATTGATCATAAAAGCGTTGCAGCCGAATAAGTAGTCGTGGCCGAGTTGCTTGAATTTGACGGTTGCATTTTTGACCGGTTGGCCTTTGGCGTCAACGATATTCAGCTTGGCCCAGCCTTTGCGGTACATCTCAATGCCGCTCTGGATGCGAAAATCGACTTCGTCGTCCGGCTGCGTCAAATATTGACTCAGCTCTTTTGCCAGTTGGTTCATGATCGGATTTCCTCCGGTTAATACGTTATATTAAGAGTATCAAGGATGCCCTTGATATAGCCGACGGCAAACAGATTGCCGAGCATCTCATAGCCGGGCGTACCATGCCCTTCGCCCGCCAGTGCCGGGGTGTGGTCGGGGCGCAACACGCAATCGACATGATTGGCCTTGAGGAGCGCCATGAGGGCGGGCATGTCGGTGGGGCCGTTGTCGTGAAAAGTCTCGCGAAAACAATTTTTGTCGCCGGTGACGTCGCGGAAGTGGAAAAACTTGATCCGGGAGGCGAACTCCGGGATGAGCTTGGTCACATCCTCGCCCATGGCGCGAAACGTCGCCTGACAAAAGGTGATGCCGTGGCTCGGGCTCGCCGAGAGGCTCATCGCCCGGCGGTAGGCGTCGGCATTGATCAAGATGCGCCCGAAACCTTTGAGTTGCGGGATCGGCGGGTCGTCGGGGTGAAGTCCCATCGCCACACCGGAAGCCTCGGCGACCGGCATCACCGCATCAATAAAGTACTTGTAGTTGGCCCACAATTCGTCTTGAGTAATCACCGGCATCGCCGGTTCGGGCGGGAGCTCGGCAAAATTGAATTCGCTGGTCAGCGCGCCGCCGCGCTCCGGGACGGTGAAGCTGGTGCGAAACCAGCCCACCCCGGCCATAAAGTTGTAGCACAACAACGGGACGTTGAGTTTTCCCATATTTTGCAGCATTTGCCGGTATTTGTCGATGTCCTCGTCGCGCCCCGGCAAATTGAGCTTGATTTTACTCATGTCAAACTGGTCGCCCTCCAGCCCGGCGAGGGTGAGCCCGGCAGTCTTGAAGTTTTGCACGGTGGCCGCGAGTGAGTCGAAATCCCACGGCGGCAAGTCCCCGGACAATTCGGGAGCCGCTTTGGTGATCGCGTAATTGACGCCGATTTGTTTGGCCAATGTCCATTTGTTGTCCGGTTTGACGGGGAGCATCAGTGCTAATTTCATGATGGGCCGATCCTTTATTTTTGGCACCAGTTTTTCATCACTTGCATCGCCGGTTTGCCGTAGAGGGTAAAACCGGTGTTGCCGCCTTTTTTATGATGAAACGGGCGGTTTTGCTGCTCCTCCCATTTCCACCACATCAGCCCGCGCCACCATGGGCGGCGGCCAAAGGTTTGGATGACCGCCTCAAGGTAAAGCGCCTGAACTTCGCCGTTGTACTCATTGTCCAGCAAGTAATCCCACGGCTGGAGCAATCCCCCCTCGACCGAGCGCGCGCCGCATTCGGCAAAAAACAGGGGGATGCCGGTCTCTTTGACCACATCTTCCAAAATATCGGCGCCGATTTCCAAATCGGCCGAGAGCTCGGCCAAGGTCGGGTCGGCAATTTGGGTCCCGGTATAGAAGCTCACCCCCAGCATATCGAGCAAACGGTACCATTTGCGGGCAAAGGGGAGGCCGCGGACGTATTGGTTGGCATTGTAAGTAATTGGCCCCGAGTAGACTTTGCGCACCTCGGCGACGACGGCGGGCCAGTAATCCTCCTGCGGCTCGCACCCCATCAGCTCGCAGCCGATGCAATAGAGTTCGACATTTGTCCGCTCGGCCAAACGGGCGTAGTGGGTAATCGCGTTGGTGTAGTTGGCAAACCATTGGCCCCAGTAATCGACATGGATGCCCTCAATCATCCGCTGCGGCGCGGGAAACTCGATTTTGCCGCGCCAGATGCTGTCGAGACACTCGATCATCGGTTTGAGCATCACCCGGATGCCGTGGTCGTGAAATTTTTGGATGGCCTCGGCAAGCTCGATGTCGTCAGGGGAGTAATAAAAGTCGCAAAACATTTTGGTCGACTGATAACTCTCCTGTGTCATGGTGACGATCAACGCGACCGCATCGGGCTTGAGCTCGCAAATCCGCTCAATTTCGCGCTGTCCGGCTTCGCTGCGGTAATAGTTGCGCTTGGCCATAAAGCCAAAGCTGACGCCTTTAAAAAACAAGGTTTCCATTTGATTTTTCCTTAAACAATTAAGACCACTGGCGGTCGTTGGCCCACTCTTTGTCCCACTCGGTTGTCGGTGCCCACGCTTCCGGGAAGTCGCGGTGCAGATGCTCTTTGATCAACTCTTCGTTAAGCGACTCGATGCCGAGCCCCGGCGTGTCCGGGACAATGATCCGCCCCTGGTCGTAACGCAAAGCGGGCTTCACAAGGTCGCCCCACCACGGTACATCAATCGAGTGCAGCTCGAGCGCCATAAAATTGCGCGTGGCGGCGGCCACATGCACGGCGGCAAGGCAGGCAATCGGACTCTCGGCCATGTGAATATTCATCTGCGCCCCGTAAGTTTCGGCCATGTCGCCGATTTTTTTGGTCTCCAAAATCCCGCCTGCGGTCAACACATCGGGGTGCACCACCGCCAATGCGCCCGATTTCAACAAAGGCTCAAAGCCCTCCTTGAGATAAATATCCTCGCCGGTGCCGATGGGGGTGACGGTGGCATTGGCCAAGCGGACATACTGATCGGTCATTTGCCACGGGACCGGGTCCTCCATCCATGCCAAGTTGTATTTCTCGAGGCGTTTGCTCAACTTGATGCAGTCCTCCAACGGGATGTGGCCCAGGTGGTCGATGGCCAGCGGGATTTCATAACCGATGACTTCGCGGACGTCGGCCATGTACTTTTCCAAATAATCAAGACCGACCTCGGTCAAATGAATCCCGGTAAACGGATGGGCGGTGTTAAACAAATCATAAGCTTCGCCGCGCATCGCCCGCGGGTCGATCGAGCCGTGGGGAGTGCTGAAGACGGTCTTTTTGTACTCGCGCATTTTTTGCAAAAAGCCCAGCGGGGCCGACAGCGCGCCGGGGACGTCCATCAAGAGCTCGATTCCCAAATCCATTTTTAAAAAGGTAAAGCCCATATCCATGCGCTCTTTGAGCGCCTTGCCCATGTCGCGGCCGCCGCCCTCGCTGTCGGTATCGCAGTAGCAGCGGATCTCATCGCGGTATTTGCCGCCCAAAAGTTGCCAGACGGGAACCCCCCACGCCTTGCCCGCCAAGTCCCAGCAGGCGACTTCAATCGCGCAGACGCCGCCTGCTTGTCTTGAGTCGCCGCCAAATTGTTTGATGCGGCGGAAGATTTTTTCGACGTTGCACGGGTTTTCGCCCAAAATGCGGCTTTTGAGCATCGCGGCATAAGTGCAACTGGAGGCGTCACGCACTTCGCCGTAGCCGATCAACCCCTGGTTGGTGTAGAGTTTGACCAGGGTGCAGCGTTTGGGCGCGCCGTCGATTTCGGCAAAGCGCATGTCGGTGATTTTGAGGGTGGCGGGATTGATTTTTGAGCTCATGACTTCCTCTCAATGATTATAACTCGGACTCGATTTTGCGGACGGTTTTTTGGAGCAGCTTGACCCTTTGGGGGAGGTTGCCGCTGCTGAAATCTTCTTCGGTGCCGATCAAGGTCAACGCCCCGGCGACACTTTTGGCGGAAGTGACAATCGGCATCGATAAGGCATCGATGCGCCAGCGGTTGTTGCCCTTGTTAAAGACATACCCGAGCTTGCGGATGGACTCGATGCGTTTAAAAATGAGCTCGGGGGCGGCCTTTTCGGGCAACTCCACCGCGCAATGCTGCGCCAACGTCAAAATATCTTTTTCACTCTCACCGGACAGCAGCGCCGCGCCGACCGACCCCTCGATGATTGGAAAGCGGGCGCCGATTTTGCCCGACACCGCAAACGGCTCGGGGGACTCGGCGCGCAGCACGGAGACTTGCTCGCCGCCTTGGCGGATGGAGAGCTTGCAGCTCAATTTGCTTGTCTGCGAGAGCTCCTCCAGTAAGGGTTGCAAGTTGCCGAAAAAGACGCTCTGTTTGCGCACCAAAGGGAGCAAACCCAGCGAGAGCGAAAACGTGTTGTTGGTATTTTTGCGCACCCAATTGTGCTTCATCAATGTTTGGATGATCCGGTAGCCGGTGGTGGCCGAAACATCGATTGCCTGACTGATCTCATTTTGGGAGAGCGGGTGATCCGCCAGACTCATAAACTCGAGGGCGGACAGCGTGCTGTCAACAGCGGGGATGGTGTTTTCTTTTTTCATATTTGAAAAGTTGTTATTCAATCTTGAAATTAATATAGATTGTCGCCGACAAAAATCAAGCGATGAAATAAAAATATTGTGATTATTTGTGTGGGGGGGGGTAGGGGGCGACCGATGCGGGCTTGGGTGGTGGCTCTGCCGCCACCGGACAAACATCAGCCGGTCGCTCCTCCAAAAACAAAAACGGGTGCTTGATTGCTCAAACACCCGTTCGCTTGCCGAGTCAAAAATTATTTCTTTTTGGGCTCGATTTTGTCAAAGGTGGTAAAGGGACGCAAAACTTCGGGGATCACGACACTGCCGTCGGGTTGCTGATTGTTCTCCAAAATCGCGATCACCACGCGGTCGGTAACCGCGGTGGCGCTGATGGTGTGCACAAAGTCGCGCTCATCGTTGGCGCTGTCTTTGTAGCGGATGTTGAGCCGGCGGCTCTGGAAGCTGGTTAAATTGGTATTGCTGGTGACTTCGCGGTAACCGCCGAAGCCGGCAAAATAAGCCTCAATGTCGTACTTTTTAAAGCCGGGCGCGCCCAAGTCGCCGACGCAGACGTTGACGACGCGGTAAGGGATACCGAGCAATTGGAGGATTTCCTCCTCGTTTTTGAGGCAAAACTCATGGTACTTGACTGAGTCGGCGGGTTTGCAAAAGACGATCTGCTCGACTTTGTGAAACTGGTGCACGCGGAAAATCCCGCGGCTCGCCTTGCCGTAGCTGCCTGACTCGGTGCGGAAGCAGGGGGTAAAGGCAGTGTAGCACAACGGGAAATCCTTGGCGTCCAAGACATCGTCGGCATGGTAGCCGATCAAAGTCTGCTCGGAGGTGCCGATCAAGGCCAGATCCTCATTGGCGAGATTGTAGGTCTGGTCGGCGAAAAACGGCAGATAGCCGGTGCCGAACAAGGTGTGCTCTTTGGCCACGCAGGGGGTCATAAAGATGGTGAAGCCGCGGCGGGCCAGCTCCTGCTGCGTCCAAAAGAACAAGGCTTGGGCGAGCTGCGCCCCTTTGCCTTTCCAATAATAAAAGCCCGACTGGGCGACTTTGGCGCCGCGCTGGGTGTCGAGGATGTCGAGGATTTCGCCCAACTCCTGATGGTCGCGGACCTTGAAGTCAAATTGCGGGACTTTGCCGACTTTGCGCAGCTCAACGTTGTCGGTGTCCTCTTTGCCGTCCGGCACATCGTCGGCGAGCATGTTGGGCATCCGGGCTACGATCTCAAAGATGTCTTTTTGGAGTTTCTCCAAACGCTCCTCTTTGACGGCCAAAACTTCTTTAAGCTGCTTGACCTGATCGCGGGCGGCCGGATTGTCCTTGCACTCTTTGCTGAGGCGGTTGCGCTCGGCGCGCATGGCTTCGGCTTCCTGACCGAGCTGGCGGGCTTCGGCGTCGATGGTGAGCAAGGTGTCGACATCGACCGCAAAGCCGCGGCGCACGCAATTGTCTTTGACGGCCTGCTGATTGTCACGGATAAATTTTAAATCAATCATGATGTTACCTCAATGATGTTTTAGAATTGGGGGAGCGGAAATGCGCTCATAAACTCTTTGACCTCGTTGCCCAAGCTGCGCAAGGCCGCTTCGTCTTCGCGCAAGGCGACGCCGCGCTCAATGAATTCGGCGACTTTGACCATCTCGGCCTCTTTGAGCCCGCGGGTGGTGATTGCCGGGGTGCCGACACGGATACCGCTGGTGACAAACGGCTTCTCGGGGTCAAACGGGATCATGTTTTTGTTGACCGTGATGCGGGCCAGATCAAGCGCGTTGGCGACGACTTTTCCGGTAGCGCCTTTGGGCCGCAGATCAATCAGCATCAAGTGGTTGTCGGTGCCGCCCGAAACGATCCGGAAGCCGCGTTTGGCCAGCTCCGCGGCCAAGGTGGAGGCATTGACTCTGACTTGCTTTTGATAGGCTTTAAACTCGGGGGTCATCGCCTCGGCAAAGCAGATCGCCTTGGCGGCGATCACGTGCTCCAAGGGGCCGCCCTGAAGCCCCGGGAAAATTCGGGAGTTGATGGCTTTGATGTACTCTTCTTTGCAGAGGATCAAGCCCGAGCGGGGGCCGCGCAAGGTTTTGTGGGTGGTGGTCGTGACCACGTCGCAGTACGGCACCGGGTTGGGGTGCTCGCCCGCCGCCACCAGACCGGCGACGTGCGCCATGTCGGTAAAAAGCTTGGCGCCGACCAAATCGGCAATGGCGCGCAGCCGCGGGAAATCCAAAATGCGCGGATAGGCGCTGGCCCCGGCGATGATCATTTTGGGCTTGCTCTCGACGGCGAGGCGCTCGACTTCGTCATAATCGATCATCTCGGTCTCGCGGTTGACGCCGTAAGGAACAATGTTAAAAAGCATTCCTGAAAAGTTGAGCGGGTGACCGTGGGTCAAATGGCCGCCGTGATCGAGGCTCATGGCGAGCACCGTGTCGCCGGGATTGCACAAAGCAAGATACACGGCCTGATTGGCCGGGCTCCCGGCGTGGGGCTGGACGTTGGCCGCCTCGGCGCCGAAGAGCTTGCAGGCGCGGTCGATGGCCAGCTGCTCGATTTGGTCGACAAATTCGCAGCCGTTGTAATAACGTTTGCCGGGGTAGCCCTCGGCGTATTTGTTGGTCAAAATCGAGCCTTGGGCGGCGCGCACGGCGCAACTGGTGAAGTTTTCGCTGGCAATGAGCTCGATGCCGTCATGTTCGCGCTCGACTTCGTGATCGATGATTTTGGCGATTTCGGGGTCGGCGTGGCGGATGGCGGCGATTTCGTCATAGGAGTCGATCTCAATTTTCATCAACCGGCGGACATGGCGCGCGTCGTTGGAAAAGGGAGTGGACAAAAAGCGCTCGATGACTGGCTTCATCCCCGCAAAATCCAGTTTGTCGCCGGGGAGGACCAAAACGTTGGAGGCGTTGTGCTCGCGGCTCTTTTGGGCCAGGTCGGGGCAGGAGGCGACGACCGCGCGGGCACCGTGGAAACGGTTGGCGACAATCCCCATGCCGACGCCGGAGCGGCAGATCAGTATGGCGCAGTCGGCTTCGCCGCGGGCGACGGCCTGAGCCGCCGGAGCGCCGAAATCGGGGTAGTCGTCCTCGGCGTCAAACGCAAAGGGTCCGCAATCGACAACCTTGATTGATTTGGACTCCAAAAAGGCGATCAGCTCCGCCTTTTGAGCAAAGCCGCCGTGGTCGGTGCCGACGGCGACGATGAGTTGCTTGCCGTAAAAATCCTGAACTTTAAACATTGATCGAGTCTCCTAACTTTTCGAGTGATGATTTCATGGTATTAAAAATATTGAGATAGTCCTTGACCGATCCGCCATAGGGATCGGGGACGTCTTGACTGTCCAAAAGCAGCCGGCACTTGTCGCTTGCCGAGGGGGCGATCGCTTTGATGGCCTCGAGGTGGCCGCGGGTCATGGCAACAATGAGATCAAACTCGGCGGCCAGCTCGGGTGTAAAGCGCCGCGAGCGGAATTTGCCGCCTTCGATGCCGAGCTGGCGCATCACCGCTTCGGCGGGGATGGAGATCGGGCTCCCGTCATAAGCGTAAATTCCGGCCGAACCGGAGTAAACATTTTTGCCGAGCGATTTGCAGTAGTGGTCAAAGTACAACTCGGCCATCGGGCTGCGGCAGCTGTTTCCGGTGCAGACAAAAAGTACTTTCATAAGTTTCCAATTACCCCGAGCAAAAAAAATGCGTCCGTTTGCGGTTGGTTTGAGAATATTTTAATATACACCGTTTTTTCCGCAATTGCAACGGCTTGGCCGGGGTTTTTTGTTGATTAATTAAACTTGATCGGAAACCGACTTGAAAAATCCGATTGCGGCGCTACTTTAGATTTTGAATCAAGTATTTTCAGCAGAAAAGAATGAAGTAAATTTTTCTGCATTGACGACAGGGAGTTATTTTTTTGATGAAATTTTGTCTGATTTTAGGGGGCGGCATCTCCGGCAAGGCGGCCGCCCGGTTGGCGGGACTGCTCGATTTTGAGAGTTTAATTGTGAGCGATCAGCAGCCGGTCGATCCGGCGCTGATTGACCGGGCCGATTTGATCGTTTGCAGCCCCGGGATGAAACCCTTGGTTTCGCCGTGGTATCAGGCGGCGTCGGCGAGCAAAAAAGAGTTTATTAGCGAGATGGAGTTCGGCAGCCGCAATTTCAAGGGTCCGATGCTTGCCGTTACCGGCACCAACGGCAAAACCACCACCACCGAGCTCACAGTGCATTTGCTCAAAGCGTTGGGTTTTGCGGCCGTCGAGGCGGGCAACATCGGAGTACCCTTGTGCGACATCGCCGCCGACTGCCTGGAAGGAAAACTACCCGCCGCCGCGCTGCCGGTGGTCGAGGTGAGCTCCTTTCAGCTCGAGCGCTGTTTCACCTTTGCCCCGTTGGCGGCGGCGATCCTCAACATTGAGTCCGATCACGTCGACCGTTACGCGGGCGGCTTTGCCGAGTATCAACAAATGAAGTACAAAATCTTTGATCATGTCGCCAAAGACAATCAGATTTACGGCATCTCGATGAAAAAGAATTTCGTCCAGTATGTCGAAATTGCCGACGGCAAGCTCTTTTATAAGGGAAAACCCCTTGTCAACTTGGCCGAAACGAGTTTAGGGGCCCCCCATAACTGCGAAAATCTTTGCTGCGCCGCCGAATTGGTGTCGCGCGTGGCGAGCGACAAACAAATGGACTCGCGCGCGTTTGCCGACGCGGTGAAATCGTTCCATACCGGGCGGCACCGGATGGAGACGGTGTGGGAGGATAATAATATTATCTACATCAACGACTCCAAGGCCACCAACCCGGCTTCGGTCGCGGCGGCGCTGCGGACGGTCAAGCGGCCGGTGGTGATTTTACTCGGCGGGCTGGACAAGGAGATGGATTTCTCGCTTCTCAACGACTTTGCCAAGCAAATCCGCCTCGCGGTCGTGTTTGGCCAGTGCCGCGACAAGATCAAAGCGGCGATTGCGAACAAGATTGATTTCATTGACGTTGGCAATGATTTCAAGCTCGCCGTCGGCACCGCCAAATTGGCGGCCAAGCCCGGCGACGCGGTATTGCTCTCGCCCGCCTGTGCGAGCATGGATATGTTTAAAGACTACAAGGAGCGCGGTGAATTGTTTGCCCAATATGTGAAACAATGAGTTTGTTTACCTTAAAATCGAGCTATCAACCCTCGGGCGACCAGCCGCAGGCCATCGCCCGACTGGTGGACAACATCGAAAAGGGCGATCAGTACCAAACGTTGCTCGGGGTGACCGGCTCCGGCAAGACCTTTACTTTGGCCAACGCGATTGCCAAGCTCGACCGCCCGGTGCTCGTTTTGTCGCACAACAAAACGTTGGCGGCACAGCTTTACAGCGAGTTTAAGGGCTTTTTTCCCGACAACGCGGTCGAGTACTTTATCAGTTATTACGATTATTATCTCCCTGAGTCCTACATCCCGCAGACCGATACTTACATCGCCAAAGATGCATCGATTAACGAAAATATTGAGAAACTCCGTTTGTCGGCCACCGCGAGTTTGGTCGAGCGGCGTGATGTGATTGTGGTCGCCAGCGTGTCATGCATTTACGGCTTGGGTTCGCCCGACGATTACGCCGATTTGTGCGTCCGCGTCGAGGTTGGCCAGAGCATTGAGCGCGACGAAATTTTGCGCCGCTTGGTCGACATCCAGTATGAGCGCAACGATACTTCGCCCGAAAAAGGCGAATTCCGTGTCCGGGGCGACATTGTGGACGTTTTTGAGCCGCAGCGCGACGACTTTCTGCGTTTGTCCTTTTTTGGCGACGAAATTGAGCGCATCGAAAGGCGCGACGTCACCACCGGCAAAATCAAGAGCAAACCGACGACGTTGACGTTGTTTCCCTGCAAACACTTTGTTTTGCCGCCCGACCGGATCGCCGCCGCCAAGGCCAAGATCATGGCCGAGCTCAGGGAGCGCGTGGCTTATTTTGAGCAAAACAATTTATTGGTCGAGGCCCAGCGTTTGCAGCAGCGGGTAACTTATGATATGGAGATGATTACCGAAATCGGCTATTGCAGCGGGATTGAAAATTACTCGGTGTATCTCTCCAACCGGCCGTATGACTCACGACCGTACTGTCTCTTTGACTTTTTTCCGGACGATTTTTTGATGGTGATTGACGAGTCGCACGTGACCTTGCCCCAGTTGCAGGCGATGTACAAGGCCGACCGCAGCCGCAAGCAAACCTTGATCGACCACGGTTTCCGCTTGCCCTCGGCGCTGCAAAACCGGCCGCTCAAGTTTGACGAATTTGAGGAGCTTTGCGGCGACACCGTGTTTGTCTCGGCGACGCCGGGGCCCTATGAGTTAAACAAGAGCACCGAAGTCGTCGAGCTTGTGGTCCGGCCCACCGGTTTGCTGGACCCCCCGGTCGAAATCCGCCCCTTGGAGGGGCAGATCGATGATGTGATTGCCGAAATCCGCAAGGCGGCCGCCAAGGGCGAGCGAACGTTGGTCACCACGTTAACCAAAAAGAGCTCGGAGCGGTTGGCCGATTATTTGTCCGAAATCGGGATCAAAGTAAGCTATCTCCACTCCGAGCTGGATGCTTTGGAGCGCGTCCGCGTCCTCAATCAGCTGAAAGCGGGGCATGTCGATTGCATCATCGGGATCAACCTTTTGCGCGAGGGGATCGATTTACCCGAAGTCGCTTTGGTCGCCATTTTGGACGCCGACAAGGAGGGATTTTTGCGCTCGGAGCGCTCTTTGGTCCAGACCGCCGGGCGCGCGGCGCGCAACGCCGCGGGGCGGGTGATTTTGTATGCCGACCAACTGACGCCGAGCATGAAGGCTTTGATGGCCACCACCGAGCGACGCCGCGAGCGCCAGATGGAGTACAATCAAATTCATCACATTACGCCGACGACCATTGTCCGCCCGCCCAACATCACCATCGCCGATGCGGTGGGGTCGCCCAAAAAGAAAACGCGCAAACTGCCGCAATTGGCCGAAAATATGCTGGACGGCGAAGTGGATTTATCCGAGTGCGGCTTGACCGCCAACGAATTGGAGGAGCTGATCGGCGAGCTGACGGGAGAAATGCTCAATGCCGCCGAGGCCTTGGAGTTTGAGCGTGCTGCCGATTTGCGCGACCAGATTAAAAAATTGTCGGGAGCAAATTCGTCAAAATAAATGCCGGGAGGTCACTCATGGCCGGAGAATTTTTACAACACTGTGAATTGTGCGAGCGCCGCTGCAAGGTGGACCGCATCGCGGGTGAGCTCGGCTTTTGCGCCGCCCCGGCGACTTCGGCGCCGAGCAAATTTTTTGTCAGTTTCGGCGAGGAGGCAATGCTCAACCCGGCTTATATGCTTTATTTCCCGTATTGTAATTTGCGTTGCGCCTATTGCTCCAATCACGAGTTTATCGCCGATGATTTTCACTCCGGCTCACCATTTCTCCCGCAGGAGATCGTCCGCAAAATCGACGACGCTTTTATCGCCGGAAAAATTAAGGTATTGCAGATTTTGGGCGGCGAGCCGACCGTTTCGCTCTATGGCGCGCTGCAAGTTGTCGAGAAACTTTCTTCCGGCGTCCCGGTTGTGTGGAACAGTAATTTTTATCACACCCTCGAAACCTTTCAAAGATTGGAAACATTTGTCGATTTTTACGTCGCCGACCTCAAATTCGGCAATGATGAGTGTGCTTCCCGGCTGGCCGCCGTGCCCGATTATATGGCAGTCGTCAAGCGCAATCTCGAGCTGGTGCCGCCGGGACGGCTGTTAATCCGCCATTTGCCGTTGGGCGGGCACTGGGAATGCTGTACCTTGCCCGTATTAAAGTATTTGCGCGACCGTTTCCCGGAGGTCTTGACCGCGTTTCACGAGCTGATGCCCGACCGGGCCGGGGTCTGCAAGGCATTGACCGCCGCCGAGAAGCGGCGGCTGGATCAAACCGTTGGTGATTTTAACCTCAGGCGCCTTTATTCCGAGTACAATCTGGCATCCCCGGCCGCTCCGGCCGCCGGGCAGTTTTCGGGTGAAATTTTAATTCGCAAAGACGGCTCGGTGGTGGTGCAGGACGTCCCTGAGCCCGTCCGTGATGTGTTGAAAACCTTGCTAACGGGAAGTACAGGATGAATCAGCAACGTGAAGAATACACGGTCAATTTGATGCCGCGATTTTCGATGTCGGGTAAAATCAAAATGCTGCTCTTGTTTGAGGCCGCCGCCTTTGTACTGCTGCTGACTTTTCCGGGATCGGCAATTTACGGCCGTGTTTCGTGGTTGCAGCCTTGGACTTGGCTGGTCAATGTTTTGGTGATCCCCAATGTTATGTTTTTGATTATGATTCTCTGCGGTACGCTGTTTTTGACCAACATGGTGGATAAGTCGCTGAAAAATGCATTTTTCTGGCTGTTCTTACTGGGGCATATTGTCATTTTTTCGTTGCTCGGCGCGATGGTTATGAAGCTGGGCGGGTATTACCCGGAGCTGTTGGTGCTGCCCGTCGCGGGGGCGGTCTGGCATTTGAGCCGCAAAGAAGAGTGGCAATTTTTGTTTTTGCCGGTCAAAGCGCGTTTGCTTTTGACAATTTTTATGTTATTGTATTTTTTGCCGATGGTCATGGCGGGTGCCTGGTCGGGCGTTTTTTTGGATTTGGCGGCGGTTTGCAGCGGTTACTGGGTGATGCGGTTGTTGGAGAATATCTCTTTGCGGTCTCTCTCCAAACCGGATAAAATACATTTTATTGAGTTCAAATAGAGGTGAAACATGGCGGAATCCGAGAAAACTTACGATGAGCTCGAGATGCTGATCCGGGCGCGTTACCCGGTCATCAACATTATTTCATATGAGGAGCAGCGCATTTTGTCGCACCTCAATGACATTGCCAACCGGCGCAATAAAAAGATTTATACCTGGAGTTTTAATACCGGGATCGTCCCCTGCGGTCTCACCGACCAGTCCGCCAAAAAAGCCGATGCTGCCACCCGCGATCCGCTGCAGGCGCTCGACCGGGTGATTGCCAACATTGAGCCGGCAATTTTTGTGTTTTTTGACTTTCACCCGTTTATGACCAACCGCAACTACTCGGTGATCCGGCGGCTGCGCGAAGCTGCGCTGGCGCTCAAAAACAGTTACAAGACCTTGATCATCGTCACTCCCGCCATGGAGCTCTCACCGGATTTGGAAAAGGATATTACGGTCATCGACTATGCTTTGCCGGATGCCGGGCGGATTTCCTGTCTTTTGGATCAAATTTTGGAAGATGTCAAGGACAATCCCCAGATCAAGATCAAGCTTGATCAAAATGCCCGCGAGCGGTTGGTTCACGCTGCCTTGGGGTTGACGCTAAATGAGGCGGAAAACGTCTTTGCCCGCGCCTTGGTGCTGCATGGCGGATTATCCGAAAAAAGCGTGTCGGTGGTGTTGGACGAAAAGCGCCAGATCATCCGCAAGTCGGGCGTGTTGGAGTATTACGAAGTATCGGAGAGCTTTGACTCCATCGGCGGGCTCAAGCTTCTTAAGGACTGGCTGTGGAAGCGCTCGTTTGCCTTTACCGAAAACGCCCGCGCGTTTGGCCTCCCGCCGCCCAAGGGGGCGCTCTTTTTGGGGGTCCAGGGCTGCGGCAAAAGTTTGTGTGCCAAAGCCGTCGCCGCGGCGTGGAATATGCCGTTGTTACGGTTTGACGCCGGGCGGTTGTTTGAGAGCGCATTGGGCTCGACCGAGGCCAATTTACGGCGGTCATTGAGCATTGCCGAGTCGGTTTCACCGTGCATTTTGTGGATCGACGAAATTGAAAAAGCCTTTGGCGGCGCCAACTCGTCGGGCAACACCGACGGCGGCACTTCGGCGCGTATTTTTGGCACCTTGCTCACCTGGTTGGCCGAAAAGACCGCCTCGGTGTTTGTCATTGCCACCGCCAACAACATTTCGCGGCTGCCCCCCGAATTATTGCGCAAAGGGCGTTTTGATGAAATCTTTTTTGTCGATTTGCCGGAGTTGGCCGAGCGCAAGGAAATTTTTAAGATCAAGATTACTGCCGCCGGCCGGTCGCCGGCCGACTTTGATCTGGAGAAACTGGCGGTCCTCTCGGACGGTTTCAGCGGCGCGGAAATCGCCGAGGCGGTGATCTCGGGGCTCTATGACAGTTATTACGCCGGGCACGATTTGGCGCAAGCCGAGATCGAGCAGGCGATCATTAATACCGTACCCTTGTCCCGTACGCTGGGCGAAGAAATTACCCGGCTCCGGGAGTGGTGCACCGGCCGCGCGCGGCCGGCATCCGGGGTTGCCGTATCCGGTCGTGGCAGTTTAAAATTGGAGATTTAGCAAAATGAGCGGAGTCATTGTAATTATGCCGATCGTCGCAGCCGCCGCCTGGCCGGTGGTGGTGACGGCGGCGTCGACGGTGATGGTGGCGATGGGATTTGCCGCCGTCAATAACGAAATGCAAGTCCAGCAGGAGCAGGCCGCGGTCACCGAGCTCAATAAAGTGGAGCTTGAGTTGTCCAACTCGGAGGAAGTCGGGCAGAGCGTCGGGCGCGACCAGTCGCTGGAGTTTGTGCGCGACGGGCTTACGGTCAAATTTACCCGCGATGTCCGCGGCCGGCTGACCGTCTGCGTCGAGGGGGATTTGCCCAAGGCGGAGCTCGAAGAGCTCGGCTACGAGTACGCGGGCAAAGTCATCCAACAGTTTGCCTACGACCGGATCATCAACTCGATGGGACAAAAAAGCGGAGTGTCGCTGGTCGAGCAGAGTGTCGATGAGGACGAGACGATCCGCATCAAGTTACGCAGTTATGAGGAGTAAAAAATGCCGCGCGAAATCATCATTGAGATTGGCAAGGACGGGGTGGTGAGGGCCGACGTCTCCGGCGTCAAGGGGCCCGGGTGCAAACAGTATTTGGAGGAGTTGCGCGAGTTGCTCGGGCTGGAGCTCTCTTTTGAGCCGAGCTCAGAGTATTACGAAGCGTCGCAGGACGAGGATGTGGATATTCACAATAAGTATAATTGATTATGAAATGCCCGGCTTGCGGATTTGAAAATTTCGACCGCGCCGTCAAGTGCGTGCGCTGTCAGGTGTTATTGATGCAGCAGACGGTCGTCGACAGTGACGTGCCGCGCGCCAAGTCGCGCCATCGTATTCGCAACTGGTGGTATGGCCGCTTGCGCGCCTGGGGATTTCATTGGCTAAAAGATGGCAGTGTCCCCGAAAACTGGTGGCAGCGGCATTTCGGCCGCGGCAGAATATCTTTTGAGCGGTTGCAGAATGAGCCACTGCTGCTGACAATATTGTTTTTGCCGTTGAGTTTGCTGCTGCCCTCGTCGGTACAGTTTATGCTCGGGCGCAAATACCGGGGGGCGTTTTTTTTGCTGATAGCGCTGTCCGGGGCGGCGGCGATTGTTTTATTGATGGGGACACGGTTTTATCTGTTGGGCTTTTATTTGATGGTAATGGCGCAGACTTGCTCATTTTGCGATTTGATTACGATCCGCTATTGGAGCATGACGCGGCGGATCGTAATTTCGCTGATTGTCAGCATGACTTTATTTTACGGGTTGTTTGACGTCGAGACTCGCGCTCTTTACCGGGTACTCCAGACGTATGATCTCATGATGATCCCGCGATATTATCTTGGCGGCGAGCTCATTAATGGGATGGTTGTCCGGATTGAGCGCCCGGCGCAATATCAGGCAGGGGATATTGTGCTTCTGAGAAGCTATTGGCGGCGTGAGCGCGGATATCTCAATCGCGGCGATTATCAGATCATTGACCGGCTGCTTGTCAAAGGCGAAAATACCTTAAAAATTAAGCAAAACCGTTTGATTTTTGACAATGGCGAGGTTAACTTAATGACACCGCTCAATCCTGCATGGCACGCATCGGATATGGAAATTAAATTGCAAAAAGGCGAATATGCCTTATTTCGGTCGTGGTTTACCGGTGTTTACGGTTTGCGCGAGGTCGACTTGCGGCCGATTGTCACAGACAGTGATATTGAGTGTAAAATCTCGAAAATTGTTTTTCCGCTGTGGCAGCGCAAAACATTATAACTTATATGAGGCAGCATGGGCAGATTTGACGCACTGGAGCTGAATGAGGCGCAGCAGGCCAAGACCAAAAAATCCAATTTTGGCGAAATGCTGAAAGACGCCCGGTATTTTATCGATTTGGGGGAAGATCACTTTTACCAGTTGGAGTATGAGCAGGCGCTCAAGGATTACTCGGCGGCGGTCCGCATCGACGGCGGCGCTCAGGAGGCGTGGCGCGGTCAGTTGCTGTGTCTGTTGGCTCTGGAGGAGTACCGCGAAGTGGAGTTGTGGCTTAAAAAAGCAATTGAGCTTGTCGGCGAAAACGCCGATTTTTTGGCCATACAAGCTTTGGTTTGCGGGCGGACCGGCGACTTTGACCGGGCCTGCGGTTACTCCGATGCGGCGATGGAGAGCTCCGGGTGTTCGCCGCTGCCGTTGATCGTCCGCGGCGAGTTGTTTCTCTACTGCAAACGCAACGGAGAGTACTGTTTTGAGCAGGCCTACACCTTGAGTCCCAATTGGAAGACCGCTTTGCTGATCGCTCAAGGTTGTTTGTTTTCGCGCCGTCGTCAGGGCTCGATGATTGCGCTCAAGTATGTAAAAACTGCGCTCGACCGCGAGCCGCAGCGCAGTGAACTTTATCTCATGCTTGCCAAGGTCAATCTGGCTCTCGGCCGCAACCGCGAAGCCAATATCGCTTTGGACGAGGCGGTGGCGCTCAAGTCCGAGCTCAGGGTTGCACCTCAATTGAGGTCGCAATTGATAAAAAGAGGTTTTTGGGGCTGGTTGGGAGGTATGTTTAAATGACGAAAGTTTCGTTGACGCAAATCTTGTATACGGCGCGCAAGTATGGGGCGTCGGACATCCATTTGCTGGCCGGATTGCCGCCGGCGTGGCGCATCAACGGCGACATTGTGCTGGCCGAGGCCGAGCCCTTTAGTCCGGATGAGTTGCGTTTATTGGCGGAGAAACCGCTCAATGAGGCACAGCTCAAAAATTTGCACCAAGATATGTCGTTATGTTACTCGCAAACCGTCCCCGGCTTGGGTCGGTTTCGCGTATCGATTTATTTGCGCAACGGGTCGCCGGAGCTGGCGATCCGGTTGTGCTCAACCGAGATCAAGACCCGCGAAGAGCTGGGGATACCGGCCGAAATCGACGACCTTTTGGAGCGGCCGTCCGGGTTGATCTTGATCACCGGCGCGACCGGGACGGGCAAGACCACCACCTTAAACTATATGATCGACCAGATCAACAGCCGCCGCCGTTGCAAAATTATCACGATTGAGGACCCGATTGAGTATGTGCATCCTCATAAACAATCGTTGATCGTTCAGCAGGAGCTGTACACCGATGTGGTGAGTTTTGAGGCAGGTTTGATCCACATCTTGCGGCAGGACCCCGACGTGATCGGCATCGGTGAAATGCGCAATTACGACACCATCGCCACCGCCTTGACCGCGGCGGAAACCGGTCACCTGGTGATCGCCACTTTGCATACCTCAAGCGTGGTCAACACCATTGAGCGGATCGTCGGCGTCTTTCCGCCCTCGCAACAGCCGCAGATTGTATTGCAGCTGGCCAATACCCTGCAGGGAGTGATGACCCAGCAATTATTGCCCACGGTGGGCAACAATGGCCGGGCGCTGGCTTATGAGTTTTTATTGGTTGATCTCGCCTGCCGCAACATCATCCGCGAAAACGAGCCGCATAAGCTTTACACCCAGATCGAAACCGGCAGCAAACGCGGCATGTGCACGATGGACAGTTCGTTGAGCACCCTCTACGAGCGCGGGATCATCGGCTACGATACTTTGCTGACCAGATGCATTCACCCGGATAATGTCCGGCAGCGTTACAATCGCAAAAATGTTTAGCCCGGTTGCAAAAATATCGTAAAAAATTGCGACGGGCATTTGATTTTTTGACCAAAACGTTGTATTTTATATAACCGCAAGATCCCGCATGGAGTTTTTATAACTCGCTACGGAACTCTCTCCGGCGCGGTCAGGCATCCGCTTGGCACGGCACCGGTTGACCGGTTCGATATTATTTCATCCGCACTTAAAAAAATAAAATTTCCGGCTTTCCGGGCTTTGGCTTGGGGAAGTCGCTTTTTCTTTTTTTGAAATGTGCTTGTGAGTGGTTGTAACTGCGCTGGAGAATGCGAAAAAAGGTACCGTTTCCCACGGGGGGAGGCGGCAAAAAAACAATCGGGCGGCGTGCCGTCTGCAAAAAAATGTCATGTTTTGATTGATAGCGTATGTTTAAACCAGTATTTTTTGATGAAGTTAAGACGTATTCGCTTGCCAAGTTTAAAGCGGATTTGTTTGCCGGAGTTACCGTCGGGATTGTGGCTTTGCCGTTGGCGATGGCATTTGCGATTGCCTGCGGGATTTCGCCCGAGCGCGGGATATACACGGCGATAATCGCCGGATTTCTGATCTCCACTTTTAGCGGCAGCCGGTTGCAGATCGGCGGGCCGACGGGGGCGTTTATCGTCATTATTGCCTCCATCTACCTCAAATACGGCGACTCGGGGCTGATGGCCTCGACCTTGCTTGCCGGGGCGCTCCTGATCGTGATGGGGTTCTTTAAGATGGGCAATCTTATTAAGTACATCCCGTTCCCGGTGGTGGTCGGCTTTACCTCCGGGATCGCGGTGGTGATTTTGAGCACCCAGATCAACGATATTTTGGGGCTCAAAATTACCGATGCCCCAGGTGAATTTTTGCTCAAAATGCAACATTACTACGAGCACCTCGACCGCTTCAACCCGTGGGCGCTGGTGGTAAGTTTGCTCACCGTGGCGGTGATTATCACTTGCAAACAATCGGCGCCCAAACTGCCCGCCTTGCTGATCGGGATGATTGTTTCGAGCGTGGTTGCCATTGTGCTCAAGCTCCCGGTGGAGACCATCGGCGAACGCTTCGGCGAATTGCCGCGCTCGCTACCGGTGCCCAAATTGCTTTTTCCGAGTTTTCACGACTTGGGTCAGCTTATCATGCCCGCGTGCACCATTGCTTTGCTGGCCGGGATTGAGTCACTCTTGAGCGCCACCGTCGCCGACAGTATGACCGGCGACCGCCACCGCCCCAATACCGAGTTGACCGCGCAGGGGATCGGCAACATCGGCTCGGTGATTTTTGGCGGCATCCCCGCCACCGGCGCGATTGCCCGGACGGCGACCAACATTAAATCCGGCGCACAGACTCCCGTGGCCGGGATGATTCACGCGGTGGTGCTGCTCCTGGTGCTCGCCATCTTTGCCCCGCAGGCCAAGTCGATCCCCTTGGCGGCGCTGTCGGGGATCATGATCGTGATTTGCTACAATATGAGCGAGTATCACACCTTTATTCGCATGTTTTACGCTCCCAAAAGCGACTGGGTGGTGATGCTGGTCACCTTTTTGGTGACGGTGATCTTTGACCTGGTGCTGGCGGTCCAGCTGGGGGTGATGCTGGCGGCGTTTCTCTTTTTGCGCCGGATGTCCGAGGAGGGGCGTATCGCTCCCTTGTCGCAGGACGACTCTCCCGAAAATACCCGGCATGAGATCCCGCCCCAAGTGGCGATTTTTGACTTCTCCGGGCCCTTGTTTTTCGGCGTCATCGACAAATTTAAAAATGTGCTGGACGTCAGCCGGATCAACAAAAAAGTCATTATTTTACAGATGGACAACGTGACCGCCATTGACGTCGCCGGTTTGGAGCAATTGTCCGACCTGCTCAAAAAATGCAAAAAAAATGACATCAAACTCATTTTGTCCGGTCTTGACAAACGCTCGCAGGTCAACGTCGCCATCCGCAAATATCAACTCAAGGTCGGTACCTGCCGCCGCCTCGAGAGCGCGTTAAAATTGGCGAAAGGCAAGATTTAGGTTTGACATTTGCCGCGGCCGATGTTACTTTATAACAAACACTAGAGTTTGGAGATAATAAAGATGCAATTGGTCACTGATGAGATAAAAAGTTACATTGCCAATTCCTCCTGGATTCGCCGGATGTTTGAGACCGGCTTGGAGTTGAAAAAACAATACGGCAGCGACAACGTTTACGATTTCAGTCTGGGCAACCCGGATTTGCCGCCCCCCCCCGAAGTTAAGGCGCAACTCGCCGCGATTGCCCAAAATGCCGACAAACCCTTTGCCTTGGGCTACATGCCCAATGCCGGGTTCCCCGAGCTCCGCGCCAAAGTGGCGGCCAAAATTTCCGTCGAGCAAGCTTGCACCGTCCCGGCTGACAACGTGATTTTGACCTGCGGCGCGGCCGGGGCGATCAATTTGTTGTTTCGCACGATTTTGCAGCGTGGCGATGTCGTGCTGGCGCCCGCGCCGTATTTTGTCGAGTATGATTTTTATGCCGGCAACTTTGGCGGCAAACTCAGGCCGGTTAAGACCAAAGAATTCACTTTTGAGCTGGATCCCGCCGCTTTCGAGGAGGCGATCACTGCGGAAACACGGGCGATCATCATCAATTCGCCTAACAACCCGACCGGCCAGATTTACAGCCGCGATCAGCTGGAGGCTTTGGCCAAGGTGGTCAACGCCGCCGAAGATCGTTTCGGCCGCCCGATTTTTATCGTCTCTGATGAGCCGTACCGCTTCTTAAATTTTGACGGGGCGGAAATCCCCGGCGTCTTTCATATGTTCCGTCACGCCGTCGTCATCGGCTCTTACTCCAAGAGTCTGTCGCTGGCCGGGGCCCGCATCGGCTTTTTGGCGGTGACGCCCAACGGCGAGAGCGTTAAAGAGCTGGTGGCCGGGTTGATCATGGCCAACCGGATTTTGGGCTTTGTCAATGCGCCCAGTGTGGCGCAGCAGATTTTGAGCGGCTGCATCGATGCTCAGGTTGATCTTAATGTTTACCGCGAGCGACGCGACTTGATGGCCCGGGTGCTGACCGAGGCCGGGATCGAGTTTACCATGCCGCGCGGCGCATTTTATTTTTTCCCCAAGTCGCCGATGGCGGACGAGAGCGTGTTTATCAACGCTTTGCTCGCCGAGCGCGTTTTGGCGGTGCCGGGGCGCGGCTTCGGCTGTCCCGGATATTTCCGGTTGGCCTTTTGCGTTGACACCAAGGTCATCGCCAATGCCGCGCCGGGCATCAAACAAGCAGTGCAAAATTGCAAGAAAGTTCAGTAATGGAAAATATCCAGATCATCTCCTCCGATTTTAAGCTCTCCGCCAAAGTGGGCGGCGAAACCGGCTTTGATTTTAACGGCAGCCTCCAGCTGGGGCGCATCCGCTGCGACGGCTTTACCGAGGCGACGGCCCTGTACAGCAAATTTCGCCGTCATGACACCGAGGACGGTTTCAAGGCCAACTTTGAGAGCGAGGCGGTGATCCCGTTTGGCTGCGAATATACGATCCGCAAGCAAATGACCGTTTGCGGCAATATTGCCACTTTGACCAACGACATTTGGGCCAACGGTCACGGCGTGGTGCGTACTCTGGAGCTCGAGGATGTGTTTTTTGCCGGCCCGTGGTCGCGTCTTGAGTATTTGACGATTGACGGCGATTGTTTTGTCAGCGTGGACTTGACCGATGAAACCTTTGCCGTCGAGTCGGCCAGTTTGATTGTCATGGTGCGTTTAACCGCCGCCGACGGCAAACAAGTCGAGTTTGCCTGCGGCAGTGACTTGTGGCGCCACCAGGGAGGGACCAACGGCAAATTTATCCTCACGGGTAATGCGCAGACGGTGACTTTTAAGCGTCAGATTTTTGCCTTTGCCGCCGATGCCGCGGTGGAGCGCCGCCCGTGGCGGTTTAAAAATATCATAGCGTGGAGTGACGGCAAGGCCGCAACGGTTGCGGCCGAGCAAAAGATTGACATTGCCAAGTGGCCGCAGGATCCGGCGGCATTGCGTGAGTTTCACGGCAAACCCCACGGTTTTTGTGCAGCAAGTCCGGTCTTTGAGCGGCAGTTTCGCAAAGTGATTCGCCGGTCGGACAAGAGCTTGATGTTTGTCCATGCGACCAGCGGGTTCTGCGATGTTTCGGCGCACATGGAGCGGGCCAATAAAAAACAATTGCCGCACTTTGACTTGGAGAGTTTGGTCACATTGTACATTTGGGGCAACCGGCAGCTCAACAAACAAGGGAAATTCATGCTGTTGGGCGATTTTGTCGATACCGTGTTCGCCGACTGCGTGATTGTTAAAAATATGGGCAAAATTCCGGAGAAATTGATTGCGGAGTAAAATGGAGCGGGTGACCGGAGTCGAACCGGCGTCGCCAGCTTGGGAAGCTGGAGCATGACCGTTTTGCTACACCCGCATTGGTTTTGTTTTCATAATATACACGGACTATTTAAAATTTCAAGGCTGGGGAGTATAAGATAATGAAAAAAATTTGGCTGTTGTTGTTGAGCGGCGTCGGATTGCTGATGTTGGCCGGGTGCGCGACCGAAAAATTACCGTCCGAGGATTTGGAGGTGGTCACTCTCTACAAGGAGCAAATTACGACGTTAAAAGACCCGAAACTCCCGACCAACGGCAAAGAAAAATATGAGGCCGCCAAATATCTCATTGACCACGTCGACTTCAGCTATACCCGCAACATTGACACTGTCGACAATATTTTTTATTATCCCGACGCCTATGTCGACGACCCGCGCAAGATCAATCACACCATCACTTTTAACTATCGTTACGAAAACCGCTACGTCCGGATCATTTTTTACCGCTATGACAACTTGGTGGTGCGTACTGATGTCATCGAAAAGTAGCCATGATTATATGCAGCTTGCTCTCGCCGAGGCGGTCGCCGCCGGTGAGGCGGGCGAAGTTCCCGTCGGCGCCGTGGCGGTGGCCGACGGCCAAGTCATTGGCCGCGGCCGCAACCGCACGATTGAGCGGCAAAGCGTCTTTGCCCATGCCGAAATCGAGGCGTTGCAGCAAGCGGGGCTTGCGCGCGGCGACTGGCGGATGGAGGATGTCACGCTTTATGTCACCAAGGAGCCCTGCGTGATGTGCGCCGGGGCGTTGGTCAATGCCCGGGTGCATCGCGTGGTTTACGGCTTGGCCGACCCGGAGGCGGGGGGCTTCAGCCGTTTCGGTTTGCACGAAGCCCCCGGTTTGTTATGGAAAATCCAAGTTGAGTCTGTTTTGAATGATGCTTGTGGCGAGTTGTTAAACCGGTTTTTTAAAATTGCAAGGCAACGTAAAAAATTCAATACGCCACTTGAAGTCGGGCAAAAGTACGACCGCATCGCTGCTTGGTTTCGGGACAATTGCCCGGCCGATTACGGTCAAAAATATGTTTTAACGTTTGCCGGTCAGCTGCCGCCGGGAGCTCGGGTGCTGGAGCTCGGGTGCGGTTTCGGGCGGCACACCCGGCTTTTGCTTGACCGAAAAATCGCGGTCACGGGAGTGGATGTATCTGAGGAAATGATCGGGTTGGCCCGGCAATCTTGCCCGGAGGCGGAGTTGATTTGCGCGGACGCTTTGCAGTTTGAGACGGCGCAAAAATTTGACGGCGTATTGGCGTGGGACTCGATGTTTCACCTCAATATGAGTCAGCACCGGCGGATGGTCAAAAAAATTGCCGGCTGGCTCAAAAAGGATGGGATCGTATTGTTTACCGCGGGGGACGGCGCACCCGGCGGGGAAATGGTTTCGGGGGAAATGGCCGGGGTCTCGTTTGACTACTCCGGGTTGACCCGTGCCGAGTGGATTGAGTGTTTCAAGCGCAACCATTGTAAAAATGTAACGGTCGATAATGACCAGAGTGATTTACGGCATTTGGTAATTACGGCACAAAAAAGCAATTAGATCAATAATCGGGAGGATGGTTATCATGGCTGATTTGAGGATTTTTCCGAAACCTCATAAGATGGAGGTCAAGAGCGGCGTTTACCAGTTTGGGAGTCTCAGCTTTTCGTCGGATTTTGCCGAAGCCGGAATCGCCAAAAAATTGACCGCGCTCGGTTTTTCGCATGCCGAAACGCCGGAGCTCAGAATCGTCAAAAATCAGTCGGGGAGTCTGCCGTTTGCTTCTCCCGAGGGGTATATCCTCAATGTCGACTCCTTTGGCGTCGAGATCATTGCCGGCTCGGCGGCCGGGGCGTATTACGGCGTCTGTACCTTGGCACAGATTTTGTCCGCCAAAATTGTTCGGCACTGCTACATAGTCGACCACCCGGTGCTGGCGCTGCGCTCGTTTCACTTGACTTTGGGAAGCGGCTTTTGCCCGACGTTTGATTACTTTAAGCATTTCATTTTGGAGCTCGCCTCGCTCAAAATCAATATGATGGTTTGGGAGTACGACGATCGTTTCCCGTGGGAAAAACACCCCAAGCTGGTCAACAAGCACGCATTTACCAAGGCCGAGCTGCGTGAATTGATCGCGTTGGCCAAAGAGAATTTTATTGAGATCATGCCCCTTTTGGACTCGCTCGGGCATGCCGAGCAATACTTGATGCACCCCGAGTACGCTCACTTAAAGGAGCTTCCCGGCCGCATCAATGAGATGTGCGCTTCCAATCCGGCGACGCTCAAATTTATCGAAGAGCTGTGGTCGGAGGTTTTGGAGCTCCATGCCGACAGCCGCTATGCCCATATTACCGGCGACGAAGTCTTTCGCATGGGCGGCTTTTGCCCCGAGTGCGACAAGCGCGCTCAAAAAGGCGAATTGGCAAGACTTTATCTTGAGTACTACACCAAGCTTTCGCGCTGGATCATCAAGCAGGGCAAAATCCCGGTGATTTGGGGCGATATGCTGCTCAAGTACCCCGAGACAATCGATGATTTCCCGCGCGATGTGGTGATCACCGAGTGGTGTTATCTGGGGAGTTCGGCGCCGTCGTGGAATTTTCGTTTGATGCATAAAAACCCGGAGGGCGTGGTCAGCAAAGAGCGCGAGGCCTTGTTTGCTCCTTATTGGGGCAAGCCGGGGGCCTATGAGCCGTACCCGTTTGTCCGCTTTTTTTCGGAAAAGGGTTTTGCCGTCATCGGTGCAACCGCTTCCTCGCTGGCGGGTGGCTATCTGGTGCCGCAGCAAGAGTCCCGGATCAACAATCAAATCGGGATGGCGCTTGCGTTGCGCGACAATCAATCGCTGGGACTTATGAATACTTATTGGAGCGACAGCACTTCCGTTGGCTCGGCATGGCCGGCGATTTACGCATCGGCCGACTTTTCCTGGCACCCGCGCAGTGAAACGCCGGGTCACTTTGCCCGCGAGTTTGAAACCCGTTTTTTCGACAAAAATATCAATCTTGTTGTGGAGGGAGACCATCTTTATCACGAGTATCTCGCGATGAAAAAAAATTACAATCCCCAGTGTGTGGCCGACTTGGAGCTGCCGCCGGGGAGTTTTGCCGACGAGTATTATCAAAAGATGAAGCTTAATATCCAGCTGGGCAACCTCGACCGCGAAATTCTCAATTTTGCCTTGTCGCGTTATCTTGCCATGCCGCATGCCTCCAAGATCAGGCAGCTGTGTCTTCTGGACAACTCCTGCAGCGTCGATGAGGTTTTTTACGGCGACGCCGGCTCCTTGCCCTTGACCCGGGGCGAGCTCAAGTGGGGTGAATACCAGTTTTATGCCGATCCTGCGCATGTGGTCAGTACGCGGCGCGAATTGCCCGAGTTTGAGATCAAGGTGGATGACTATGCGACCGGTTTTGATCTTTTGAGCTACGGGTATTACATTGCCGACGGCGAAACGGCGGCGTATCTCGACATTTATTATGAGGACGAGCGCAAGTGCACGGTCCCGGTGATTGGCGGGATTGACGTCTGCGACTGGTGGGGCAATTACCGCTTGGGCAAAAATGTGATCCCCTACAAGATGTTTCTGGTCGAGGACACGATGAGCGCCTGGCTATATCTCTCGGAGATCCGCAACCCCGAGCCGACTCAAAAGGTGCGCAAAATCGTTTTTCGCAATGCCGGAAACTCCGCCGTGCTGGCGGTGGCGGCAGTCAATGCCGTAGTGCGCCCCGGGTATACCCTTGGTGAAATGACTTTGGCGCAAAAACAACAGCTGTTGGCCGGACTGGACGAAAATTTGCGGTGTCAACAGGAGTTTTTCTCCCGTTATGCCGCCAAAGACGACGTTCGCCCCGCGATTTCCCGGATGCGTGCGCAACGCGTTGGTTTAATTGATGTTTTTTGTCCCGCCGGGGCTTGAATTTCGTCAAACAGGTGATATATTATTTGCTTGTTTTACCAGATACTAAGAAAGGTGTTATATAAAAATGGCGAAATTAGCTGATTCGATTCAAATGTCAAAACGCCCGGCCAACGGCTGCAAAGTGGAGTTCGATTTTGTTGTGCCCAAAGAGGTGATTGCCAACGAAGTCAAAAGCGTGGTCAACGAGTTTGTCGGCATGGTTAACATCCCCGGCTTCCGTCAGGGCAAGGCTCCCGTCGGCATGGTCAAGAGCAAGTATGAGAGCGAAATCAGCGAAGAACTCAAACGCCGCGTGATTTACGGCTCCTATGATAAATTAATGACCGACAAAGAGTTGGATGTGCTTAACTGCAACTTTGAGGGTGGCAAAGATCCCGAAGTTAAGCAGGGCGAGGATGTCAAATTCACCCTCGTGGTGGAGGTCGCCCCGTCGTTTTCTCTCGGCGATTACAAGTCGTTGAAGGTCGAGCTCCCGCTGGATGCCGTTACCGACGAGCAAGTTGAAGAGCGCATCAAGTTTTATCGCACGATGTACGGCAACTATGCCAAGGTTGAAGGTGCCGCCAAGGCCGAAGATATGCTCAAGGTTGACTACACCAGCGACTTTGCCGCCGCCGAGGATGCCAACGCTGCGGTGAAACGTCAGGCCGCCGCCGAAAACAGCTACATTTGGCTGAGTCAGCCCGAGAGCATTCCCGGCTGCATCGCCGCGTTGACCGGCGCCGAAGCCGGTAAAGAGTACAAATTTGCCGCCGTTTACCCGGCCGATTACCGCGAAGCCGCGTTGGCGGGCAAAACTGTCAACTACACGGTCAAAGTTTTGGAAGTTCAGCGTCGCGAAGAGCTCAATGACGAAGCTTTGGCGGAAAAAGCCCGCGTGGCCTCGCTCGACGAGTTCCGCACCATGCTCCGCAAATCGATGGAGACCGAAAACGAGTCCAAGCGCAGCGGCGAAGCCGGTAAACTGGTTTACGAAAAATTGTCCGCTTTGATCGGCGACTTTGCGTTGCCCGAAGGCGCTTTGCAGTCGGAAATCCAATCCGAGCTCCAAGTTTTGCTGCGTGAAAACGTCAAAAACGAGGAAGACGCCGAGAAGTTCAAAGCGGCGATCGACGAGCACAAAAAGACTGCCGAAAAGAACGCTTTGGATAAATTGCGCCGCACCTTCATTTTGCGCGCCGTAGCCAAGGCCGAAAACATTCAGTTGGAGTCCGCCGAAGTCGATCAGCAGCTCGCGGAGATGAGCCGTTATTACGGTTACAATCCCAAAGAATTCCGCGCCATGCTGGAGAAAAACGGCAATATCAATGAGGTGCAGCTTGACATTTTGAATAACAAGGTGTTGAATCATCTGGTTAAAATTGCCCTTGCGTAATTTTTGATCGTTTATTTTTGACCCGGATGTTTCAAGTTTGCTTGAAATATCCGGGTTTTGGCTTTATAATATAGCTAAGGAGAAATTTATTATGAAAACAAAATCTTATCTGGTGCCGATGGTCGTGGAGCAAACCGGTCAAGGGGAGCGCGCGTTTGATATATACAGCCGTCTGTTAAAAGACCGTATCATTTTGCTGGGGACTCCCATTGATGACGATGTGGCCAATCTGGTGATTGCCCAATTGCTCTTTTTGCAGGCCGAGGATCCCAAAAAGGACATTGATGTATACATCAACAGTCCCGGCGGCTCGGTCACGGCCGGTTTGGCGATTTATGACACGATGCAGATTTTATCTTGCGATGTCAAGACCTATTGCCTCGGACAATGCGCCTCGATGGGCGCGGTGCTGTTGTGCGCCGGAGCGGCGGGCAAGCGTTTTGCGCTGCCCAACAGCCGGATCATGATCCATCAACCCTGGGGCGGCGCGCAGGGGACGGCCTCGGACATTGACATCCAGGCCAAGGAAATCCAGCGCCTCAAGTCGATGCTCAACAACATCATTGCCAAGCATTGCAACCAATCACTCAAAAAGATCGAAAAAGATACCGACCGCGACTTCTTTATGAGCGCGGACGAAGCGGTCGCCTACGGTTTGGTGGACAAAGTCGTAGCCAAGATCGAAAAAGGAAAATAAGATGGCGAAAAAAGGAAACGGCAAGGATATCCAATGCGGCTTTTGCGGACGCTTTCAGTCGCAGGAGCCGTCGTTGGTAATGGTCCCGAGCGGATTTGACGGGATCGGCATTTGCGAAACTTGCCTTAAAAATGGAAATGAATTGTTGGCCAAGCCCGGCAAAAGCACGGGTTTCAAAGGCTTGGTAGCCCAATTAAAAGTGCCGTCCCCGACCCAGATCAAGGCCGAGCTCGACTCTTATGTCATCGGGCAGGAGCGTGCCAAAAAAGTCTTGGCGGTCGCGGTGCACAATCACTATAAACGGTTGCAGACGCAGTTGGCGGCGGCCGACGAGGCCAAAAAGGCCGACCCGTTTGCCGATGTTGAATTGGACAAAAGCAATGTCTTGCTTCTCGGGCCCACCGGCAGCGGTAAAACGTTGCTTGCCCGGACGCTGGCAAGGTTGTTGGATGTGCCGTTCGCCATTTGCGACGCCACTACCTTGACCGAGGCCGGTTACGTCGGCGAGGATGTGGAAAACATTTTGCTGCGTCTTTATCAGGCCGCCGACGGCGACATCGACCGCACCCAGATTGGGATCGTCTATGTCGATGAGATCGATAAAATCGCCCGCAAGACCGAAAACGTGTCGATTACCCGCGATGTGTCGGGCGAGGGCGTGCAGCAGGCTTTGCTCAAGATTTTGGAGGGCACGGTTGCCAGTGTACCGCCGCAGGGCGGTCGCAAACACCCGCAGCAGGAGCTTTTAAAAATCGATACCACCAATATTTTGTTTATCTGCGGCGGGGCCTTTGTCGGGCTTGATAAAATCATCCGCCGCCGCTGCGGCAAAAAAATGCTCGGCTTCAAGCATGGCGCCGATGAAGTTTCGACCGCCGATGAAGTCCAGGCCGAGCTGCTGCAGCAAAACCCGGTGAGCTTGTGCGAGCCGGAGGACCTGATCCATTTTGGATTGATCCCCGAGTTTGTCGGCCGTCTGCCGGTGTCGGTGGCGCTCAACCCCTTGGAGCGCGATGACCTGATCCGGATTTTGCGCGAACCCAAAAACGCGCTCATCCGCCAATATCAGCGGTTGCTCGCGATGGAAAAAGTGACGCTTGAGTTCACCGACGACGCCTTGGAGGCTCTGGCCGACAAAGCGGTGATTCGCGGCACCGGTGCGCGCGGGCTCAGGGCGTTGCTCGAAAATTTGATGCTCGATGTCATGTATGATGCCCCCGGCCGACGCGATGTCGGCAAGTGCATCATCGACGGCGCCGTCGTTCGCGGCGAAAGTAAGGCACGCATGGTGAAAAGCTGAAAATGAGCGACACGGTTGAGCTCAAAGAATGGGAAGTCAATCCCTCCGCGGCACGGCATTCCTCGACGACGAGTTTTATCTCGCAGATGGCCGCCAAGCCGCAGGCCCGCTATAAATTTATCCGCACCATCGGCTTCGGCGGGATGAAGACGGTGCTCTTGGTCTTTGACTCCGATACCGGGCGCGAGGTCGCCATGGCGATCATGCCCGACTTTAAGGAGCGTCCGCAGTCCGACTTGGAGCGCTTTTTGCGCGAAGCCAAGCTGACCGCCCATTTGGAGCATCCCAACATCGTCCCGGTGCACGATATCGGGGTGGATTCCTCAGGCTCGCCGTATTTTGTGATGAAGTTTTTGCGCGGGCAGTCTTTGGGCTCGCTGCTGCGCCGGCTCAAGAAAAAAGAACCGGCGATTGTCGAAGAGTTTACCATGAAGCGGCTTTTGCAGATTTTTATCCGGATTTGCAACGCCATCGAGTTTGCCCACTCGCAGGGCATCTGCCACCTTGACCTGAAGCCGGAAAATGTCAACATCGGCGAATTCGGCGAAGTGCTCGTCCTCGACTGGGGGTTGGCGCGGGCGATGCACCCCGAGGCCGCCGACGGCACATTGCCGCCCATCGGCTTTGTCGAAATTTCCGACAAACGGATCAAGGGAACGCCGGGGTTCATGGCCCCCGAGCAGATCCGTGCGGGGGGAGTGGTCGATGAGCGCTCGGATATTTATGCTTTGGGGTGTTTGCTCTATACGATGCTTGCCTTGTCGAGCCCGTTGAGCGAAAACCCGGTCGATGATATTTTAATGCGCACTGTTACCGGCGATATCCCCGATGTCGAAAGTGTCAACAAAGGGAAACACGACGACATCCCGTCCGCTTTGGGAGCGATTTGCCGCAAGGCGATGATGGTTGAGCCCAGAGAGCGGTATCATCGGGTGTCGGAGCTGCGGGAGGACATCTTTGCGTTTCAGACCGGGCATGTGCCCAAGGCTGAGAATGCGTCGCCTTTGAAACACGCCGGATTGTTTATCAGCCGCAATGTTTTGATTTTGCTGGTGATAGCCACGCTGCTTTTGAGCATCGCCTTGCTGGTGCTCGGCTACCACTATAACAAACTGGTGGGTGAAATCCTATGATTGAGAGCAGATTTTATTTTGACAACGGTCTCTCGCTCCACGAAGCGTTTGCCAAAAATGAAGTCGCCAATCTGCGGTATTTGCAATCGGTTTTTGAGGTCAAGCTCACCGCCCGCGACGGCGGCGTCGCCATCGAGGGCGAGCCGCCGCAAGTCGAGCGCATGCTGAGTTTCTTTGAGGAGCTAACCCACTTTTTCATCATTCGCCGCCGTCAGATTGACCAGCGTGATTTTGAAATGCTGGCTCGCTCGTTTCGCGATAACCGTGAGCAGGATTTGCGCAAATTGTGGAGCGAAAAGATTTCGGTCAGCCCCAAGAAGCGCGATATTTTGCCGCGCTCGCTGCGCCAGTACGAGTATGTGCGGGCGATGCGGACCAAGGATATGGTGTTCGGCATTGGGCCCGCCGGGACGGGCAAGACGTATCTCGCGATGGCGATGGCGATCTCCGAGTACTTGCAAGGCAACTTCAGCCGGATCGTGCTCACGCGCCCGGCGCGGGAGTCGGGCGAAAACCTCGGTTTTTTGCCCGGCAGTCTCGAGGAAAAAATCATGCCGTATCTGCGGCCTTTGTATGATGCGTTGTACGAAATGCTCAGCTTTGACGAGGCCAAGGCTTTGATCGAAAAAGATATCATTGAGGTCGCTCCGTTGGCTTTTATGCGCGGGCGGACTTTAAACAACGCCTTTATCATTTTGGACGAGGCGCAAAATACCACCGAGGAGCAAATGCTGATGTTTTTGACCCGGATGGGCTTTAACTCACGCTGCATTATTACCGGCGACCCGACGCAGGCCGACCTCAAGTCGGGTGAAAAATCCGGGCTTCGCCACGCCATCCATGCGTTGCGGCCGATCCGTGAAATCGAGTTTTGTTTCTTTGACACCTGCGACGTCGTCCGCCACGCCTTGCTCGAAAAGATCATTACCGCCTATCAAAAGGGGGAACATGCCCATGATTGACAAAATCAAAAGTTATTTCGCCGAGCTCCGTCACGAGCGTGAGTTGCGCCGCAAAACGCAAGTGTCCAAGCCGGTGGTGGACTTTAAGGGGTTGTTTGATTTGTTTGACAGCTCGCCCGCGCCGAGCATTTTTATGGTGGTGATGGTCTGGGCGACCTGCTCGGTGCTGCTTACGTCGAGTATGCAGCAGCAGACCGGGTTCCGGCAATTTGAGGTCGGGCAGTATTCTCCGCGGTTGATAGTCTCCAAATTTGATTTTGAGTATCAGGATCTTGACTTAACGAACAACGAAAAAAACAAGGTGCGCGAGAGTCAGCCTTTGTACTATAAGATCAGCGCCGAGGACTCTGAGGCCGTTAAAAACCGCTTCAATGATTTCTTTTTGCAGCTCTCCAACCGGATTGAGGAAGAGAAAAACAACCGCAAATACATCCCCGCCGGCTCCGAGCCGTCGCGGCTGGTAAGTCAGTTGAGTCCGGAGCTGGTCCGGCAGCTGGGCGCAATTTTGGCCCATCCGATTGCTTACAGCTCATTGCAAAAGGAGCTCGATCAAATTTTGGGACGGGGGATCATCGACCCCAAGGACAAGGCGACGTTTCAGATCAAAGACACGATTCGCATTGTTGACGCGCAAGGGCGCGAAAATTTGCGCGCCAAAACCATTTCCGAGCAGCCGGACAATCATGAGGCAGGATTGCTGCTGGCCAAGACCGCTTCATCATTTATCCAGGTCAATCAAAAATTTATCGACACTTTTGGCGAAGTGGCCGCCGAATTATTTGGAATCAAGGGCAACATGACCTATGACACCAAGCGTACCGACGCCAACCGCGACCAGGCGGCAAATCAGGTCGCGCCGGTCAAGCAATACAAACATAAGGGCGAAGTCCTCCTCACACAGGATCAAAAGATCACCGAGGGCTCGCTCGGGATGCTTAAAACTTACTCCGAGCTCGAGCAGCAGCGGCGCAACACCGCGGTCAAGCAGCTGATTCACAACATGGTGTGGAGCTTGATTTTGATCACTTTTGCCGGGTTTTACCTTTATCATGTGCACCGCGATTTGGTCAACAGCAACAAGCGCATTTTTATGCTTGGCTTAATCGGCTGCATCTCGGTGGTGATCAACTACAACAGCATCATTTTATTTGACTTTTTATACGGCATCGGCGCGTTGTTTGACGCCGACAAAATTGCTTTTGGCTCGATTTTGATGATCAACGCCATCCCGATTTCGCTGGTGGCGGTACTGCTGTCGGTGATGATGGGGTACCGCGTGGCATTGTGCGCCGGGTTTTTCGTCTCCTCGGTGACGGCGATGATGGTGGTCCCGGACCGTTCGTTTGACTTGGCCATCAAGGGGATGGTGATTTGCTCTTTGAGCGCAATTTGCGTGCGGTCGGCGACCAACTACCGCTCGTTTTTTATCCGTATCGTGCTGTCGGTGTTTCCATTGACGTGGATCATGAATATGAATTTGCTGGAGATCGACCGCTCCGACATTTCGCAGTTTATTTTGATGTCAGGCGCCCTGTCTCTGGCCAACGGTTTTTTAACCGCGATCATCGCCTTGATCCTGACCTTTTGCTTTGAGCTCATTTTTAACGTCAGCACCAATATGTCATTGATGGTGCTCTGCGACTACAGCCACCCGTTGCTGGAGCGGCTCAAGCGTGAGGCCCCCGGTACCTTTTTTCATAGTTTGATGGTGGCGACGCTGGCCGAGGATGCCGCCAATTGCATCGGTGCCAATCCGCTGCGGGCCAAGGCGGGCGCCTTGTTTCACGACATCGGCAAACTCGCCATGCCGCAATATTTTACCGAAAACAACTTGGGAAGCGCCAATCAGCACACTGATTTGAACCCGCAGATGAGCAGCATGATTATCCGCGACCACGTCAAAGAGGGGTTGGCCTTGGCTCACAAATACCGCTTGTGCCGCACTGTCCGCGAAGCGATTTCGCAGCATCACGGCAACGATTTGGTACACTTCTTTTATAACAAAGCTTTGGAAGAGGGCAAGAAGACCGGCGTACCGGTGTTGGAGTCGGCATTTCGCTATCAAGGCATCCCGCCCCAAAGCAAAGAGATGGCCATTGTGAGTTTGGCCGATGCCTGCGAGGCCGCCTGCCGGTCGCTCGAAAAACCGTCGCCGACGCGCATCGAGTCGCAGGTCAAGGAGATCTTTTTCCGCCGCTTTAAGGACGGTCAGTTATGCAATGCCAATGTGACACTCGAGGAACTAGCCAAGATCGAAGAAAGCTTTATCAATACTTTGATCAGCATGAAGCATGGCCGCATCTCTTATCAAAAGGAAGGCACCCGTGATAAATATTGATTACAGTTTTGAGACCCGCCGTTACCGTCGCCCCGACCGGGCAAAACTGAAAGCGTTGATTTTGCGGGCAATCGATTTGGTTAAATTGCCGGTCGATTTTGACTGGGCGCTCAACATCCGTTTTGTCGGCGACCGGACGATGGCGGCGGCCAATTGGGAGTTTGTCGGCCACGAGGGGACGACCGATGTGATTACTTTCAGTTATTTTGATGATTTGTCGTCACTCTTTCCGGGCGACCCGGCAATCGAGTTGATTATTTGCCTTGACGCCGCCAAGCGAGAAGGGGAGGCGCGACGCGACTCCTCGTATGCCGGGGAGGCGGTATTGTACATTGTCCACGGTTTGTTGCACAGCGCCGGAGAGGATGATTTGGAGGAAAAAACTCGAAAACGCATGCGCGCATGCGAGCGGCGGGTGATGACTGTTTTGGCGGAGGAGTTTGATTTTGATGAAATCTTTGATTAAGCGTTATCGTTGGATCATTTTGATTTGGGCCGTCGGATTGGTTATCCGGCTGGCAATTTCAATTCCCGGGCTCATGCACGATCCCGAAACGGTGTTTTGGCGGCTCGACTCGTCGGGGTATGTCAATCCCGGCGTCACTTTGCTGGAGCATGGATTCTTTGGCGACGATCCGGCGGGCGGATCGACGGCCACCCGGGCACCGGGGATGGGTTTTTTGACGGCAGGAGTGTATGCTGTTTTTGGCCATAACAACATCTCTGCGCTGGTCTTGGTGCTGATTTTGATCAACAGTCTGTTGCCGGTCACGGGGTATCTGGCCGGCCGGGCATTTTTGGACGAAAAAGCGGGCTTGATCGCCGCTGTACTCTTGGCGCTTAATTTGACCGCAATTGCTCAGGCACCGTTGCTGCTGAGCGACTCATTGTTTGCAGTGATCGTCGGTTTGGCCGTCTGGCAGCTGGGGGAGTTTTATCAAAGCAAAAAGGTCAATCACTTTTTGTTTGCTGCCCTGTGGGGCGGACTGGCGGCGCTGGTGCGCCCGATCAATATGGTGTGGATTTACCCGGCGCTGATACTTTTGTTGGCAAGCTCCGGTCTGAGTTGGCAGATTAAGCTCAAAAATGCGTTGTTTGCCTTGCTTTTATTTTACGCCGTATTGTTTCCGTGGATGGCGCGCAACCGCGAAATCGGCAGCGGTTTTTGCATCGACACCAACACCGGGGCGATGTATTACCAAAATGGCGCGATGATTTTGGCCGAAGCCGGCAAGACCGATTACGAAGCGGAAAAGCAAAAAATTTTGGGTCACCTCGATCAGGTGTTTGCCGACAAAGTTACCTATGACTCAGTCGCTAAGCAAACTGATTACAAGCTTGCCAAATTCAAAGAAATTATCTATGCGCATCCGGTGATTTGGATCAAGCAGCATTTTAATTACCGGGTACTGCTGCCGGATGCTCCGAGCTTCTTTGAGGTGTTGGGCATCACCAAGGGCGACAAAGGCACGATGAATGTGATGAAAAAATCCGGCGTCTGGGCTGCGGTCAACCATTATTTTGACGGCAGGGCTTATTTATTGCTGCTGGTGTTGCCTCTCTTGGTGGCGACCGGGATATTGTATTTGCTGGCGGCGTGGATTTTGGGCGGTTGGTTGCTCGACTGGAAACGCAGTTGGTTTATGATTTTATGTTTTTTGGCGCTGGCGGAGTATTATTTCTTTTTGCCGGGGCCGATCGGTGCGCCGCGTTATCAATTGCCGGCGCTGATTTTTATGGCAGTGATGGCCGCAAATGCCTGGGAGGTGTACGGTGAAAAAATATTTGGCCGTTTTATTCGGCGTTAGTTTTATGTTGTTGGCCGGTTGCGCGACGTCGGAGGCGAAACACTCCGACCCGGTGCCGGATCAGTTGACGACCAAAAAGCATCCGGTGGTGGCCAATTTGGAGGTATCCAACAGCGGTATCTTTTTGTTTGACCTGATCCCGATTTATTCGGGCTCTCCGAGTGAGCCCAACCGCCGTCAGTACAATACTTTCAGCGATGATCTCTCTCGGGATGACATGTATGTGATGCTCTACAAGTGGGCCAAATTTTTGGGAGCTGACGAGGTCGAGGATGTCAAAATCAGCGATACCCGCCACATCGGGCTCTATTATACCCTTTTTATCCTCTGGCGGCAGGACCGTTCAGCGACCGGCAGCGCGGTCAAACTTAAAAAATCGGACGGCAAGTCCGACTCAAAAGCCAAAAAGTTTTTTGAGTAGCGGTCAGCGCCGGATTTCCCGGACCGGGCAATTGGTGGCGTTGGTGTGACGCTGCGTCCGGTAACGGAGCGACAGCATGCCGAGGCCCAGCGCCAGCGTTAAACCGCCGGGGAGCGCCCACCAGTTTTGTCCGACGTATGCTCCGGCCAAAAGGACGATGCCGATGCCGCTCAAAAGATAGGGGTAAATCGAATAGTTGACAAAGATCATCAACGCATAGCGGATGAGTTTGCTCCACGAGTAACCGCTTTCGCCTGCAAGCCGCTCTTGGTGTTCGACTTTGCAGCACTGATATTTGCTGATATATGAGCTGAGCGCTCCATCCAAAAATATCCCCGAGTTTTTGAGGTTGTTAAGTTTACGCGCGCTGTCGCCATTAATCAGGCGAAACGCCGAAACATAATGCGGCACCCCGGGGACGGCGATGCCGATCAAAACTTTGACCAGCAATGACGGAAACGAGCGCAAAAAATCATGCTTTTTATCAGTATCGTAGTTGCCGTAAACGGCGTCGGCGCCGGTGACATTTTTTTGCTCCAGCAGTTTCTCGATATCGCCGGGCGAGTGCTGCAAATCCTCATCCATCGTGAGCACCCAGTCACCGCGGCTGTAGCTCATAGCACAGCTGGTGGCGGCGTGCTGACCGCAATTTTTCTGCAACGCTATGGCGGTGACCAGGCCGTGATTTTGATCGACCAGACGGCACAACTCTTCCCAAGAGCGGTCAGGCCCGCAGTCATAAATAAAAATGAGCTCCCAATCGATTTTGCCGTTAAGCGCGGCTTTGAGTTGGTCGGTCAGCACACCGACGGTCTGTTCGCCGTGGTACACCGGCACGATTACCGACAAATCCATGGTTAAACCTCCAGCCGTTGCGCTGCGACATAAATAAAGTATCCCGAGCGGTCGGCGCTGCGGGTCAATGGCGAAACCACATCGCTGCGAAATAATTCGGCTTGGACGATGTACGGATATTTGCGGCTCTCGCGGATGTAATCTTTGACCTGCGGCGTGTGGACGCTGTAAAACCAGATCCCGGAGCAACGGTAGTTTTGGATGATCGGCTCGCGGAATTCGCCCAATGCCACCTCAATTACGCCGCGGACAAAGTCGTAGTTGGTCGAGAGCCGCACCAGATCCGATCCGATGAAATCACCGCCCATCCGGCCGCCGATTTCGGTGATGTATACTTTATTGTCGGCAGTGATCAAAAACTCCGAGTGCGAAGCGCCGTGGCGGATCATCAAGGCATCCAGCCCGATTTGTGTCTGGCGACGGATCTCAATTTCGGTTTCTTCGTCAAGCTGTGCCGGCTGGTGATGCGCCAACTCGACAAAATGCGGCTCGCCGCTGGTAATTTTGTCAGTCATGGTTAAAATGCAGTGATTGCCGTTGCCGGAGAGGGTTTCGACGCTGATTTCACGGCCGCTGACGAATTCCTCGACGATTGCTTCTTTGCAAAAGGCCAGACCGATGGCCGCATTGACCGCTTTGGCCAAATCTTTGGACGAGTTGACCTTGGTGACGCCCAAACTTCCAGAGCGATCGCAGGGTTTTACAATGACCGGGTAATTGAGTTCGACGTTTGACAGCGCCGTCGCAGCGTTGACTTTGCAGAATTTGGGGGTGTTGACTCCAGCCTCGCACAGGCGCTGACGCATCAAAAATTTGTTGGTCGAGTATGTTGCCGACTCGATCGAGTTGGCGATCAAGTCCAGCTTTTCGGCGACATAGCAGACGGTCGGTACGGCGGCGTCGGAGGCGATGCTGGCGATGCCTTCGATTTTTTCCTGACGGCAGATTTCCAAAATTTCCTCTTTTTCGATGATCGAAACCGGGTAAAAACGGTCGGCGTAAGGTGCCGCGTCCGCGCCTTGCTCCCAGGCAAAGCATATGGCACGGTGATTCATCTCTTTGATTTTTTGAATAAGCGGCAGCTGGAGATAGCTGGCTCCGATGACGGCAATGGTTTTCATGATCTTAAGGATTGTTTCCCGTTTTTTGGGTGGATGAATATAAGGAAAAGGCCGAATTGTATACTTGGAGCTGATATTTGCCGGTCATCAGCAGAGCATTGTTGATGCTGTCCAGCGGGAAAAAATAATTTTGCGTCGGGTCGCAATGGAGGTTGGAGCTGCGGTGCCAAATCAGCAAATGATCGGCGTAGATTTGTCCCGGCTCCGGCGCTTTGACGTCGCGCCAGTAAGAAAACGCCGGGATGCCGCCCATCGCGGAGGTGACTCCAGTCATCCGTGAGGCAAAGGAGGGAATATATTCATAGACGCGGTCGCCGGGATGGATCTGGTCGCGCAAGAGTGCAATCGCATTATCATATTCTTCGATGGCTTTGGGGTTGCTGTGAAAAAAGAATCCCATCTCCGGTGATTGAAAACGTTTGAGGTTTTTGATATCGGCAAATGTCGGCAGCGAAAACATGAGATAACTCAACACCGCGACCGTCGCCAGCGCCAGTAAAATGCTGCCGCGGCTCAAGCGTTTGTCGGCGCCGTCAATCACCAGAAACAAGGTTTGGCAAAAGAAAATTCCTTGTGCAAATGTCGTATTGGATTGCATCCAATACATGATGAAGCTTCCGGCACCGATGGTGCTTACCCAAAAAATGAGCGCCATAAGCGCGAAGCCCAGCCGGGAGCCGCCGGTGAAATCAAACCGTTTGACAAATGCTTTGTGTTTGATCCAACCGTAGACAATGAGCATGGCTGCCGCCGCCAGCAGCGGGTTGGCGCTCTCATAAAGATACTCGATGTATTCGGCGTTGCTGTAGCGGTAGATTATCAGCAAGGCGCTGATTGCAACGGTGACGATTAAGGCGTTGGAGAGATAGTGCGCCGTACGGTTTCGGCGTTTGCTTTGCCAGACAATCCACAAGGCAAGTAAAATTCCCAAAAAACAGCTTTTCCCGCCGGCATCGATCAAAAAATCAAAAAGTGTATCCATCATGCTGCCGCTGGCCTGAGTCTCGGCAACATCAAAAATATGGACGCCGTAATATGCATACAATGCGGCCATTAGCATAAATGCGGCGGTAAAACCCGCCGCCCAGCCAATGAGCCATCGATGGCATTGACGGCTTCGGAGCAACTTTTTAAGGCCGAATACGCTTCTCCAAAGCGAGCTCCAACCAGGGTGGCGGTGCCAATGATTGAGAATGGCGGTGTACGCCAAAAGCAGCGCCGGGATTGCCAGCAGGGTCAAGGTGGTCAACCGGGCGCAAATCAGGAGCAAATTGCACGCTCCGATGGCGAAGATCGGCCAAAATTTGCGGCGGCGGGTGAATAACATACAGCTCAGCATCAAGAGTACGACAAACAAAAGCCGCGGCACAAAATTGTAACTGATGTGGAGAAAAAACTGGACCGGCGGCGTCATCGAGCCAAAAATGCCGCAGATAATCGCCGTCCAGCTGTCGGAGCCAAAGAGAGTGCGGCATAAGACTGCAAACAAGGCGCAAGTGACGGCATTGATCACTGCTCCGCCAAAATAAAACCACCAGTAAATCGCTTTAACAGGACAAAGCGCCAGCCACAGCGCTCCCAAAAAATCCGACAAAAAACACCAGGCATGGCCGGTCCCGGCCCCATGCAAAATCCGGATTTGGTTGTTAAAGTGGGTGGCAGGGTCCCAGAGATTGTAGACTTGGTTTTCGATCAGCATGGTGGCCGGGAGCGTCCACAATAGCGCAAATAAAAACACCGCGCCGAAGACAAAAAAATTGCCTCCGGCGAAGGATTTTGGCATGTGATGACTTGCGAAAACGTCCAAACGCGGTTTTCTCCTCTTTTACTTGATTTGCGGATTGTTCTTTTGGTATTCGCAAAAGAGCGTGTCCGCCTTATTAAAAGAGTCGTTTTTTAACACATAAAGGGCAAACTCAAACGGCATATAGTCATTGCGCAACACGCAGCGGCGCGAAAAACCGTAGGCCATTTCCAGCACTTTGACCGGGTTGCTGTGAAAGGTGTGCTCATACTGGTAATCTACCCGGTCCGACAAAAAATCAAACGCAAACCCTATGCTGCACAAATTAAGGGCCTTTTGCATGGTTTCGCGGATAAACGTGTAATTGTCCTTGATTCCCTCAAGCTTGAGATTGAATGTCCCGGAGGCGACGGCAAAGTCGAACTCCCCGGCAAGCTCGGTTTCCAAAAAATTACCCTTGACAAACCGGATACCCGCACCGCCGTAGCGTTTGCGCCCCTCGGTCAAAAAGTCATCGACCATGTCGACACCGCAATATTCGTAATTGCCCATGCCGAGTTTTTGCTGCAAAATCAGATTAAGATCGCCGAACCCGCAGCCAATGTCCAAAATCTTTTTGCCTCTCAAATCGCAGGCTTGCGTCAATATGTCGAACCGGATGCCCTGCTTGCCTTTATCCCATCCCAGCGCCGCCGGACTGTAGCCGTAGCGTTGGTATTTATCCAGATAGTAATCCGTCAGCCGGACTGCATCGTGATGATCCATCATTACTCCAATTTGCTGTCAACTCAACTCGGGAAAACGGCCGCTTGCCACGTTTGACATGGCCGGCTGTATTTTGCCGTCCGTTTGGCGGGCGGCTCCCCCATCTACTGTACTTTAAGGTAATCTCACAAGTACTAAATTTCAAATCGGTTCGGGAGAAATTTTGCTTTTTCGTGATAAAAAACGCCGCTTCACGCCTTGGTCGATAACGATTCGGCAAAAATAACAAAGCTCTCGGGGCCCAGCTCCAGTTTGCCGTCTGCCGCCGTCGCACCGTCGGCCAGCAAGATTTGTTTGATCTTTTGCCGCCAGGGCAAACTTTGATTTTCGGCGGTCGGGTTAAGCGCCACGATAACACTTTGCTTTCCCTGTGTCCGGCGGTAGACGAGTGGAAATTTGCCGTTTTGACCGTGCAAAAACTCGATTTTGCCGCGGCTTTGCAAGGCGGGCGTCTGATGGCGGAGCGCCAGCAATTTTTGGGTGTTGGTATAAACCAAATTGCGTCCGGCCAGCGCGTCACTGACCGTCGGCGCATCGGCAGTGCTGTCGACGGGGAGATAAAGTTGACCGGCTGCTGCTTGGGAGAAGCCGAGGTTGACCGAGTGATCCCACTGCATCGGTGTCCGGGAGCCGGTGCGCGAGGCACCGCCCTCCAGCGCCAGACCGCTCTGATAGCGCATGCCGATTTCGTCGCCGTAGTAGACAAACGGACAGCCGGGCACGGTCAACAGCAACGCCATTTTGACATTGATGTTGCGGTCGGTGCCGTAATAAGCCAAGCGCCAGACATCGTGGTTGCCGGAAAACATCCCCATGTATCCCTTGCGGCCGCAGCTTTGATAATTGTCGAGGTAGTCACGCACCCATTTTTTGAGATCGCCGTGGTCGTGGGCGGCAAAAACGATTTTTTCGGTCGGCGGCGTGAGGCGCATCCAGTCGTCGTTGCGGAAATTCATCCCGTTGTAAAAGTCGATGTGAAACCCGGACTTGATCGAGAGTTTTGGATTGAACCACTCCGAAACCAATACCGCCTCTGGGTACTCGGTGTCAAACATTTGACGGACTTCGCGCCAGAATTTTCCGGTCATTTTGAGCCCGGGGTCGCGCTTGATCACACTGTGGGCCATATCGACACGGAAGCCGTCGCAGCCCAAATCCAGCCAAAAGCGCATGATGTTTTTGGCCAACTCGCGGTTTTTGACGCAGCTCGGGTGATGGTAGGGCATTTCCCACGGAAATCTGGCCTTGGCAAAGCCGTAGTTGATTGCCGGTTGGACGGCGAAAAAGCTGGCCTTAAAGGCGCCGCGCGGCGACCAGCCGCTCACATAATAATCATTGCTCTCGTCTTTGGCGCCGCGATAGGAGAGTTGCGGACACCAGATAAAGAGGTCGGAGTATTCATTTGGTTCGGCCTTGCCCGACTCGGCAAACCACGGGTGCTCAATAGCAACGTGGCAAATGACCATATCAAGAATGACGCGCAACCCCCGGCGGTGCGCCTCGGCAAAAAAGCGTTTGGCGTCTTCATTGCTGCCGTAGCGCGGGGCGACCTTAAAAAAGTCAATGATGTCATATCCGCCGTCGCGAAACGGCGAGTCAAACCACGGGTTGAGCCAAATGGCGTTAAAGCCGGAGTCTCTGATGTAGTCCAGTTTGGCAATCATCCCCGCAATGTCGCCGATGCCGTCGCCGTCGGTGTCGTAAAAACTCGGAGGGTAAATTTCATAAAAAACACAATCGTCGAGCCACTGCGGTATTTTCATTGTCATGGTTTCCTTAACTTGCGGTTTGCTCAACAATATACCGCCGAAACGGAGTTGAGGCAAATGATTCCAACCGGTTTTTTTGTGAAAATTTGTTGAAAAAACCTTTGGCGGAGAGTATAGTATGTCACTTAAAGTTTAACTCGATGGAGAATATGATGGAAACGATCAAGTATGCGGTCGATAAAGAGGTCCCGGTCATCGCTTCGGCGGAAGTCATTGTTTTGGGACTCGGGCCCGGCGGCATCGGCGCGGCCGCCACGGCGGCCAAGTGCGGAAAAAGTGTGATCGGGATCGAAAAAGCCGGAGTCCCGGGCGGCATGGCGGCTGTGGGCGAAGTTTGCCCCTTTATGCGCAATCACCACAACGGTCAACCCATGGACCGGCCGGTTTACACCGAGTGGCTGGACCGGATGGCCGCTTATCAGGCCGACGGCGCGATGACCGAAATGGGCGGCCGCGTCGGCGAGGCTTACGGCCGACTCTTTATCAACAAGGAATATGCGGCGTTGGCCGCCGAAGATTTGCTGGATGATCTCAAGGTCCAAACCTTATATTTTCACGAGCTCGTCGATGCCGTGGTCGAAAATGGAAAAATCACGGCCTTGATTCTCAACTCCCAGAGCCGTCTGGTTGCCGTCAAGGGCAAACAATTCATCGATGCCAGCGGTAACGGCGATTTGGCCGCCAAAGCCAATTGCGCCTACGAGTACGGCAACAGCGAGGGCTTTTGTCAGCCGATGACACTGTGTTTCAAATTGTCCAACGTCCACGTGCCGGAGCTGCGTCATGACTTCCGGCGGCAACCGTGGCATGAGGCGCTGCAAAAGCGCTATCAGGAGGCCAAAGCGGCGGGCAAGATCGATTGTCCGCGCGAGGATGTCTTGATGTTCCAATTTTTTGACCAGGATGTCATTCACTTTAACACCACGCGCGTCATTAAGCATGATGTCCGCGACGGGGTCAGCTACTCCGAGGCGATCAAAATCGCCCGCCGTCAGCTGCGTCAAATTTTGCATTGGCTCCGTACCGAGATCCCGGGGTTCGAAAAAGCGCAGCTTTTGTCGATGGCATCTCAGGTCGGCGTGCGCGAAAGCCGCCGCGTCCTTGGTTTGTCTTACATTGACGAGAGTGCATTCATTGAGCGCAAACATTTTGCCGATGCGATTTGCCGCTGCAATTACCCGATTGACATTCATAATCCCTCCGGTTCCGGCACGGTGCTCAAGTTTATGGACGAGACCGAGTATTATGAGATTCCCTTTGGCTGCATTGTCCCTTTGTCCATTGATAATTTGCTGATCGGCGGTCGCTCGATTTCGGTCAGCCACGAAATTTTCAGCAGTCTGCGCGTGATGCCCAGCGTGACCTCGCTCGGTCAGGCGGCCGGGATGGGAGCGGCGATGGCCTTGGACTGCAAGTGCCCGGTGCAAAAGCTCGACGGGGTCAAAGTCCGCGCCGCGCTGGTCAAACAAGGGGCGTTTCTCTAAAGAAATGGGTTGTTGCCATGAAAATCATCGACTGCCATTTCCATTTTGCCGGACACGAATACTTTACCGAGAGCGCGTTGGCGAGCGGTCACCAAAACACCGCGGCGCATTTGCGTGAAGTATTTGCCGCCAACCGGATTGAGACGGCGGTCGTGATGGGGACGCGCTGGCGCGAGGACAGTATTTTGAGCATGCCCGGCTTGCCGGAGGACTTGCCTGATTTTATGCATTTTTGCGCCGGAGTGGACTCCGGCAAACTTACGATGGAGAATCGCGATAAGTCAGCCGCCTTGTTTGAGCCGGTGCTCCGGGAGGAGAATTGCTGCGGACTCAAATTTTACATGGGGTACAACGCGGTCTATATCGATGACCCGCGCCACGACCCGTTGTTTGAGCTTGCTCAGTCGCTCAACAAGCCGGTGGTGATCCATACAGGTGAAACCGCCGGGCATCACGGGCGCTTAAAGTATGCCCATCCGCTGACGGTGGATGATGTCGCCTCGCGTTTCCCGGAGGTCAATTTTGTGATGGCGCATTGCGGCAACCCGTGGTTTGCCGACGCGGCGGCGGTGGCGGCCAAAAATCCCAATGTTTACTTGGATTTGTCAGGACTGGTAGTCGGCCGCTTTGAGGTCGATGACTTTATGAAGCAATACGCGGGCTATCTCGGCGTTTTGCAGACGTGGCTTGCTTATCTCTCCGATTACCGAAAGGTTATGTACGGCTCGGATTGGCCGCTTGTGAATCTCGCTGATTACATCGAGCTGATGCGCCGGATGATCCCCGAGGCGCACCATGAGGATGTGTTTTACAGCAATGCCAAGCGCTTGTTTCAACTTTAGCGCGGCACTTCGGGAGCCGGACTGTTGGCTCTGATATCATACATCTTTTCGCCGGTTTCGCGCAGGGCACGGGTCAGCTCGGGGTAGGGTACATCGGCCACCGACACCAAGCCGATGCTGTAATTTTCGCCGTCCAAGGGCCGGCCGGTGGTGGATTGGTCGCGGTATTGAAAGTAATGACAGCCGACAATATTGGGATGCTTAAGGGCGGTAATGACATACTCCTGGGCGAGCCGGGCGCGCTCAAGCTGATTGTCGGTTTTGACCAACCCGGGGTGCCACATGCCGCGGTCGGTGGCGCCGAAATGAAATTCGCCGATGATGACCGGTTTGTCAATGTCCTCCTCCGGGAACTTGTATTGACTCAAATCGCGCTCATAAATGTTAAAAGACACAATATCGCAGTATTGCAGTGCCTCGTGAAACACCACCGGGTTGACCCAGGCAAAGCGGCATCCCAGATACAATTGGTTGGGGGCCAGTCGCCGCAGAACTTCACGGATTTGCGAAAAATACGATTCGGCGGTGAGGCGGGTGAAATCCCGCAAATCTTCTTTTAAGGCGGTGCTTTTTTCGCCTTTCAACTCGATCGACTCAAGATTTGCCATCTCGGCGTAGCTTTTAAAATGAGTTCCCCACGCCTGATTGAGTGCTTCGATTTCTGGGTATTTTTTGAACAGCATATTTTGAAACGCCTTGCGGGCGGGCTGTGCGGGCGGCGAGCTCAACGCTGCGAGCGCCAAATCATACTCATTGCCCCAGGATAGCTCGTTGTCGGCAAACGCGCCGATGCACCACGGGTCGTTGATAAAGGAGGTATATTTATTGACCTTTTCGACGCTGCGCTCGTAAATCTTGGCAAAATTTTCGTCAAATGGGTCGGGGAACTGCCCCCAGTAGCCCTTGGAGCCGGCGATTCGCACAAAGTTGGGTCCCCACAGCCCGGTGTAGACGACATAAGGGGTCTTGCCGGCTTTGGTGTAAACGAGGTTGCTCCAGTTGCCGATGGTATTCATGCCAAAGCCGGGGATGCGTTTGTGCGCGGTTTCGACGGCGCGTTTTTCCCAGTTTTTGCCGTATTTTAAATATAAATTGTAGTTTTCAAACAAAAAGACATCGACTTCGCGCCCGGCAAAATCGCCGATAATGCTGCTGGTTTTGCTGTAAAATTGCGGAAATTCCTCGCGGCTGGGCAGTGACTCAAAGTAGTTTTCGCGGTCGGTAATGACAGTACCGGAGGCAGAGCCCACGCAATTTGCGCCAAAGGAAAAAAATAAATTGCCCTCGGGGTCAATCAGATACCACTTGTTTTTGTATTTGCCCGTCCGGAAGTAGCCGGTAGGGGTAAATTTGGGACCGTCCGCCCAGCCGCCGTATTGATCGCGTCCGGGGATGGCGTCGTAACACGCTTCATTCAGGGAGGCATTTTCAAGCTCGCTTGTCGAAGTGATTTTGCCGGGCCAGTTTTCGTGTTTGTTTTGGCCGAAGGGGTCGAGCAACGGAAATTTGTTTTTGGCTTCGACTTTGGGGATGTGCGTTTCGCCGGAGATGCCCAGAAGCTCAATTTTGTACAATTGCTCCGAATGTTTGACAAAAAGCAGTATCCGGACGATGTCCGCCAGCTCCAGTCCGTTGGTCGCCGGTACGCCGGGGGGGCCTTTGCGCATACCCTTGATCGTCAGCGGGTCGTCTTTGCTTCCCTTTTTTACAAGCTCAAAGCGGAGATCGCGGGTTTCTCCCGGCGCAAGCCAATAGGAGTCGTTGAGCGAATTTTTTTGACCGTCGCCGCCGGGATTGTCAAGACGGATGTTTAAATTGATTTTTTGCACGCCAAGGTTGCGGATTTTAAAAATCAGATAGTCATACTCCGAAAAATCAAATTTTTTGCGGATGGTAAAGGTCGGGAATTTTTCCAGATTGTTAAAATGGATCAATATGGCGCGATGTTTGAGCTCATATGTGGTGTCGGATGAGTCAAATTGGGCGCCGGTTAAGGCAATTTCGCCGCCGGTCAGCGGTTGGCCGCCAAACAATGCGAAAGAGAGCACTGCCAAAATCATTAAAAAAATATGGCAGCCGTCACCGGAAGTCAGACGGTTTTTCATTTGATTCCCCATTGTTAAGTTGCAACTTTTTACTTTGTTCATAATAAAAGATATATTTCTTTTGTAGAGAATGCAAATCCTCGGGGTGCACTTTTTCGAAAAATTTTTCCGCTTCGGCCGGCCGTTTTTGCAACAGTCGTACCAAACCGTAATAATAATACATGAGCGACCGGCTGATATTGGGTCTGGTGAGCGCATCATCCAGCAAGGTTTCGGCATCTTTGAGCTCTCCCGCCGGGATCAGGATGCTCAAAATGTTGACCGCCGCCGGTTGATTGCCGTTGCTTAATTGGTAAGCGAGATAATAATAGTCGAGCGGTTTCTCCCCGGCGTTGGGAGTGGCCGCGAGGGCATGACCCCAACTGATATAATCGCTGCTGCGCAACAATTGCGCGGGGGGCCGGTTGACGACAAAGGTCAAAACGATGAGCCCGAGCGTCAGCAATTGCCGCCGCCGGTTTTTGCTTTGCAGTCCGATCGCGAGATAGGCGGCGGTCATGCAAAAATAGGGGTACAAGCTCAAGCGGTAGCGGCCGATCGGGTAATTGGCCGACAGCGGCAAAAGCATGCAGAGTATCAGGAGCAAAATCAGCGATTTGCCGTCAAACGCCTGGCGGCGAAACAGCAACAGCAGCGCTCCCGCGAGCGCCAAAGGGAGTAACAATGCCGGGCCGACGGCGGCAAAGAGGACGGTAAATTGCTGCTTTAAAAAGTAATAATTGATGTTTTCCGGAATTTCGTGAGCACTCCACAATAACGGCGAGCGCTGCAATGCCTTGACCCCGATTTGGGCGAGGGCAGTGAGCTTGTTGGTGCTGACCGTACTCTCCTCGTAGCTCACTTGATTGACCTGATTGACCTCCGAAGCATAGGGTAAAACCGTATAAAACAATCGGCCGTGGTGGACGGTGAGATAACTCAAGGCGCTCAATGCCAGCAAAAAACCGGCAAAGCCGATCGCGCAGCTCCATGCAAAGCGTTTGCGCCGGTAGAGGTAAACGATGCTCCAAATGATTGCCGCCACCGCCCACAATGCCGCGGTCGGCCGCCCGAGACAAGCTACCGCGAGCAGCGCCCCGGCTGCAAGACTGTACTGCCAGCCGAAGCGGTGCCGCAGTGCCCAAATAAACGCGGCAAAGCTCAACAGGAGCGTAAAGCAGACGATGCTCTCCTGCAAGACAGTATTTTCGTACAGCAATGCCGGGCCGTACCATGCGGCCAACATTCCGGCCAGCAACGCCCAGAGGCGTTTGCCGGACAACGTTAAGACGATCCATGTCACCAGCAGCGCCGACAAAATCCCGAGGATGTTTTGTAAAATAAAAAAAGCGTTCACCGCGTGCTGATGACCGTTGAGACTCCAAATCAATGCCCCAAATGCACGGTGGACGGTGAAAAACGGTGGAAATTTGCCGTTGCCCCACTCGCAGAACTCCAAAAGGAGCATCATATCCAGTCCGGGCACTTTATGGAAATAACGCAGCGGCGAAGACAGAACTTGCCACAAAAGCCCGATGCGGGCCAATGCGGCAAGTGCAAATACGATCCAGTAAATTTGATTGCGAAACAAAAACATCAGAGTTTTGCGTCCCGGACCGCCGAAATCGCTTGCGGCGTATCGGGGTGAATATGGCCGCAAAATTCAGCGGTTTTTTATTGTTGTTTGCCGAGGATATCGTCCCACGGTTTGACAAAGCTTTTTTCGTCTGAGTTAAAGACGTTGTAGTGGATGATGTGACACAGTGCGGCCACACCGTCGCGCCATGTGATCTTTTTGCCCTCGTCATAGCGGCGCGGGTTGTAGGAGATCGGCACTTCCCAAATCCGCAACCGGCGGGAGCGGGCGAGTTTGGCGGTGAGCTCGACCTCGATGCCGAAGCGTTGCGATTCAAGCTTGAGGTTTTGGATCACTTCGCGGCGGAACGCCTTGTAGCAGGTCTCCATATCCGACAAATGGATGTCGGAGAAAACGTTGGACAAAAAGGTCAAAAATTTGTTGCCCATTTCATGGCGGAAATACCGCACCTGACCGGCCGTGCACATAAAGCGCGAGCCGTAGACCGCTTCGGCTTTGCCGCGGATCAAGGGATCAAGCACCAGCGGGTAGTCCTCGGGGTTGTACTCAAAGTCGGCATCCTGCACCAGCACAAAGTCGCCGGATGCTTCTTTAAAGCCGCGGATGATGGCGGCTCCTTTGCCCTGATTGACTTCCTGATTCAAAAGTTTGATTCGCGGGTTGTCTTTAAAATTTTGCAGCCGCTCCCAGGTATTGTCCTTGGAGGCGTCGTTGATGATAATAAGCTCGGTAACTTCCGGCCGCGCCAAAACCCGGTTGATGATGACGTCGATGGTGGCTTCTTCGTTGTAAGCCGGCATAACTACGGTGAGGGTGAAGTTCATACAAATTTTCCTTAAATTTTTCCCAATTCTCTGGAGCGCTCCGCGGCGGCGCGGACTGCTTTGATGACACTGTTGGCAAAGTTGTTTTCGGCCAAAGCCTCAAGGGCGCGGATGGTGGTGCCGCCCGGGCTGGTGACCTGATCGCGCAAAACGGTCGGGTGGGTCTTGGTCTCCTTGACCATTTTAGCCGAGCCGATGATGGTTTGTACGGCGAGCGTGAGGGCGATGTCGCGCGGCAAACCTTCGGCGACGGCGCCGTCGGTCAGCGCCTGGATAAATTCAAACACATACGCCGGACCGCTCCCCGAGAGGGCGGTGACCGTATCGAGGTGTTTCTCATCAAGTTCGATGGCAAGACCGATGGTGTTGAGAATTTTTTGCGCAAACTGCCGCTCGGTGTCGGATACGCTGGCGGTCATGGCATAGGCGGTAGCGCCTTCGCCGATCAAAGCGGGCGTATTGGGCATGACACGGATGATATGCTGCGACTTGGATAGATTGTTAAGCTTGGCAATCGAGACGCCGGCGACGATGGAGATTACGAGCTTGTCGCGCATGGCGCTGTTCACGGCATCGCTCAAATTTTGGGGTTTGACAGCGATCAGGACGGCGCGAGACTGCTCGACGATGCTGGTAAAGCTGTTGGTAAAGCACTCGATTTTTGTTTTTTTGAAGAAAGCGTCGGCGTTTTTTTGGTCGACGTCAAAGGCGGCGATGCGGTTGGCGTCAAATCCTTTGGCGGTCATGCCGGCAGCGATGGCAGTCGCCATCTTGCCCGCTCCGATAAATAAGAGATCATACATTTTTTACCACCTGACAAATCATTGCGGACGGGCAAATCGCGCAGCAATAACCGATATTCATAAAATTATTCTTTTACTTTGTTGACAGTGCCTTCAACACTGGTTTTGACTTCCACCCAGGAGGACTCAATGGCCTTGGTGCTTTGTTCGCGAAACGTATCCGAGCAAAGGTAAATTACTCCCAACACGGCTAAAATCATCAGGAAAATTACGAGCAGACACCCGAATACCATCCCCATGCAGCAGCCAAACGCGTTATTTGACATGTTTGGCGGCCTTTTTGTCGGCGCCGACCGGTCTTACCACAATCTCGACCACCGGAAACGCCCAAAAGAAATCGCTTTCTTCGGCATATCTGCGGGTGCCGGAGAGTTTGTACTCGCGGTACTTGCCGTTTTTGACTTCAAAAATGGAGTATTTGCCGCTTTTGGACTTGACAAAGTCGATTTCCTTAAAGCCTTTGGGGCGCTCCTTGGAGAGGTAGACGGTCAAATATCCCGGCATGCCGAGCGAGAGGTCGCGCGGCGAGCAGCGTACGGCGATGATGTCGTGCTCGGGCATATCGCTGCGGTAAATCGTCTCTTTGGCTTTGTTTTCACACAAACTTAAGACGGTTTCGCGGTCATTGGCATTGTCGAGCAAAATGAGATCGACGCACGGAATCTCGATTCCGTTCATGTACTGATTTTTACTCTCCCTGACTTCCTGCGGGGCGACATCGCCCTCTGGGGTGAGGCGAATGCCGGCGGCTTGGCCCAGCTCCTCGGGGGAGCACTCCAGAACTTCGGCCACCTTGATGATGTCGGCCAGCACCGGGATGACATCAAAATTGTTCTCAAACGCTTCGATTTTGGTGCTGGAGATGCCGGAAAGGTTGGCCAACTGGATCGGAGACAGATTACGCTGGCAGCGGAGAGAAAAGACCATGCGGTTAAACGGCGACCGGGCCATGGTGCTCCCGGTGCGGATTTGAGTAAGCATAGAGCTCAATTCATGCGCATGAGCGACATTGAGGCCGAGGCGGTCGCAAATCATGTCGAGCTGCTCTTGCTTAATGGTAATTTTTCCGTGCAGCACTTGGGAAACGGCGGAGCAAGTGACGCCGATGAGCTCGGCGATGTCGCGCTGTTTTACGTCGGCCCGCTGCATATAATGCTTGAGGGTTTTCCCGAACTTAATTTTCAAAGCTGACGTTGTCATGATGTTATTTTCTTATATTTAGGTTATCAGGTTGCATGATAGCTACTGGTTCCCATCATTATATAATATACATAATTTTGTCGATATTCCAAATTGAAAAACCGTTTTTTTTGAATAAAGTTAAAAAAAAGTAAAGAAAAAGTATGGTTTTGTGCTTGCTTTTATGCGATGGGGGTATATATTAAGAAATGTTAACGATGCGGGGTGGAGCAGTGGTAGCTCGTCAGGCTCATAACCTGAAGGCCGTAGGTTCGATTCCTGCCCCCGCTACCAATTTTACTTTGATGCGCGGCAAATCTCGCGCCTTGTGAGTCGTCGTACTCTCGGTCACATACAACGGTATGCTCCCTCGCTCCTCCTCGACAAAACGCGACCTTTTCACGCGCCTCTGCGTAAAATACGTTTTGTCGCCATATTATGACTTTTTCCCAACTTCAATAACTCGTCCGGTGTTTTTTCCTTTTTATCAATTAACTTGATTGCTTTTTTATTTAAGGGTAATATATTAGATTTCAAGGGTCTTTTATGGTGATGTTGTTGAATAATACGGAATACCGTGAGAACAAAAAAACTTGCTGCTTTTAGGAGAGTACAATGCTATTTGATAATGTGGAAGTCGGAAATAAATATTTTGAACGATTTTCCGAATTATCGAAGATAGAGTTTGAGGAATGCATTCGCGCAAATACCTGTAATATAGATATCGATGAGCCAATATACAGAATTTTTCCGTATAATAGAATAATGCAAGCAATTAATGAGAAAAAACTTTGTTTCGTACGACCTAGAATTTGGGGTGATCCCAATGAAAATTTTTATTTACGCCGTTCAATTACGGTGGACGATACTATTTTAAGTTTTGAAAAAATTGAAGATAAATTTTTTGCTCAATGTTGGTCGAAAAATAGAGAATGCGATGGGTTATGGCGAGCCTATTCTGATAATACACGAGCGTTATCTGTACAAGTAAAAAGTTCAGTTAGAAGAATAATGCAATTTTTTTATGATTTAGGAGTTGGTGCTCCAAATCTTTTTTATTATTGTGGAGCGGTAACTTATCATAATGATTCTCGTTTCATAAAGCTTTTAAAGCAAAATATCTTTGATCATTCTTTTTCCGACAAAGAGATTACTGATACATTTATAAAAACACTTTTAATGAAACGAAAAGCCTTTTCGTATGAAAAGGAGGTCCGTTTCATTTTTATGCGTCCAAGTAAAGACTATATAGAAAAAAATGCAAAGAACCCTTGGCGTCTTGCAGATGATTTTTTCTTTGTAAATATTGATATAAACGATTGCTTCGAAGAAATAAAAATCAATCCATGGATAGATAGAGAAACAGCATTAGTAATGAAAAATGCTATTAATGAATCTGGGTATAATAATAAAGTTTATCAATCAAATATTTATGAAAAATTTATGAATTAATATTTAATTTTAAAAAAAACACGTAGGTGCAAGATTCCTGATTTTCGTTGCGATGAGGGTAATATCGCCAAAAGGCTTGGGGTATCTCTCAATCGTTTGGGATTATATCAAACTGCTGATGTTGCCGCGCGCGCCGCCGATTTGGTCAATCTGGAGCACTTGGGTGAGCCGGTATGGTATTTGCCGGTGGCATTGATTCGGTATGAATAATGATGAAAAAGAGGATAGATATGACCAAAACACGATGCGCTTGGGTGGGGGAGAGCCAAATTTATATCGATTATCATGACAGGGAGTGGGGGCGGCCGCTGCATGACGACCGCAAGCTCTTTGAGATGCTGATTTTAGAGGGGGCACAGGCGGGACTGTCATGGATTACCGTTTTAAACAAGCGTGAATCCTACCGCGCCGCGTTTGATCACTTTGATCCCGTAAAAATCGCCCGTTACGACGAGGCCAAGGTCGCCGAACTCATGAACAACCCCGGCATCATCCGCAACCGGCTCAAGATTCAGGCGGCGATCATCAATGCCAAGTTGTTTCTGGAAATCACCAAACACGAGAGTTTTGACCATTTTTTGTGGAAATACGTCAACCATACCCCGGTGGTCGGTCATTGGCATTGTATCGCCGATGCCCCGGTCAGCACTCCCTTGTCCGATCAAATCAGCAAAGACCTCAAAAAACTCGGCTTTAAATTTGTCGGCTCGACCATCATCTACTCCTTTATGCAAGCCGTCGGCATGGTCAACGACCACACCACCGATTGCTTTGTTTATCAGGAGATATTGAAGGCAAATACAAAAGAAAATTGATAAAATGTAGATGTGAATCATTTACACATAATTTAATAAATTCTTGGAGAGATGAAGCTTTCAATTCGTCGGGTATGGATTCGTATTTAACCAAGTTTAAATTTTGATAAAATTGGTGGTGTCGGTTTATCAATATCGAGGATAAATGGGATGGATACTGCGTTGGCGTTTGGGTGCCGAGAGAATGGTTTAATATGACGGTTTTTTTGAAACATTTACAATTGCCGCAGGGGCAGGAAAATTTTGTCGGCAATGTAAGAAAGACCTGCTACACCACGTTTTATCCGTACAAACTGTTTGCCGACGGCGGCGAGCTCGTATTTGCGCCCGTCACTATATTATACGGCGGCAACGGGAGCGGCAAAAGTACGTTGTTGAATATCATTGCCGCCATATTGCAACTGTCGCGCGAAAGCGCGTTTAACCAGTCGTCGTTTTGGGAGTCCTATGTCCGGCAATGCCGGATTGTCATGGCGGACGACGAGGACGGATTGCCATACCGCGTCCCGCACGGGAGCCGGATTATTACCAGCGATGATGTTTTCCGCCATATTTTGGACTTGCGCGAGTTTAACGACAAAATCGACCGTCAGCGCGACAAGACGATGGAGCGGTATTACACCGACACGCACGATCAGTCGTTTCAGTTTGACTCCAACAAGGAGGGGGCTTATGAGCAGCTGAGCCGCCGGGTGGAGGCGCGCAAGAAATCCTGCTCGGAGTTTGTCCGCACCTTTGTCGACGATAACCGCCGTGAGTATTCCAACGGCGAGAGCGCCATCCGCTATTTTTGCTCGGCCTTGAGCGACAACGCAATCAATTTATTGGACGAGCCGGAAAACAGCATGTCCCCGGCCTTTCAGTTGGAGCTGGTCGATCTTTTGCACAACGCCGCCAGGGGCGGTTGCCAGTTGATCATTGCCACTCATTCGCCATTATTGTTGGCGATGCCGGGGGCTAAAATTTATGAAATCGACCGGGTGTTTCAGACCAGAGAGTGGTTTGAGCTGGAGAACCCCCGGATATTTTATGAATTTTTTAAGCAGCACGCCGACAAGTTTGAGTCGTAAACTTATTGCGGCGGTTTTCCCTGCCAGCGAAAGACTTCATCCGTCTCGATTTTGAGCAAATCCAGCAACCGCCCGACGCTTTGGCGGACGATGTCCTCGATGGTCGCCGGGCGCGCATACATGGAGGGCACCGGCGGCGCGATTACGGCCCCCATTTCGGCGAGGCTGGTCAAGGAGCGCAAGTGCCCCAAGTGAAGCGGCGTTTCGCGGATGGCCAGGACCAGCGGCCGGCGTTCCTTGAGGGTCACATCGGCGGCGCGGCTCAGGAGTGAGCTCGTGACTCCGCTCGCGATCTCGGACATTGTCCGCATCGAGCAGGGGACCACAATCATCCCGGCGGTGCGAAACGAGCCGGAGGAGATGGCGGCGGCAATGTCTTCGGGTTGATAGACAAAATCCGCGAGTTCGGAGACTTGGGCCGCGGTTAAATTGGTCTCCATCGGGATCACTTGTGATGCGGCGCGCGAGATCACCAAATGGGTCTCGACACCGGATAATTTGAGTTCTTCCAACAATTTAACGGCATAAATGCTGCCCGAGGCGCCGGTGATGCCGACGACAATTCTTACGGGGGTGTTTGACATAATAACTCCTTGCCGGGTCAAAATTTTTGTGCCTGCTCAATGCTGATAAAGGTCTGCGGCTCGTTCATGGGCCGGGTCGCGGCGGCCGAGCGTTTGCCGTTGGCCTGCCAGTCGCCAACTGTGGCGCGTCGGGCGCACTCGTCCCAAGCGTCGCACCACAACCCCAAAGAGTAGCCGAACCATGGCGCTTGCGGCGTCAGACGCGGCAACTTGAGCTCCTCCCATATCTTGCGGGCGTTGTCCATAAACTCTTTTTTGGGCAGCGCCAACGGCGGCATATCGCACTTGAGCGTGGCATCGATAAACATGGTTGACTCGATTGCCGGGCCGTCGGTATGGGGAGCGTGGCCGGGCGAACGGTAGGGGGTGATGTGCACATCCTCCACCGGGTTGCAGCGGTAGGCGATTGCCCAGAGGAGAGCGTCGGCATTCACGGGGTCGATGTCCTCGTTGACGGCGATGCAGATTTTGCCGACGGCCGGTTGCAGCGAGGAGACCCCGGCAAACATCCGCCAGATTTCGGTTTTGGGCATTTGGCGGTCCACCACCACGGTAACGACTTTGCGCAAATTGGTCAACGGCTCATGCATGCAAACGCGCTTGACACCCTTGAAGCCGAGGGTGTCGCGGAGGTGCTCCAAGTACAATGGCTCGTAGGCGAGGCGCTTAATCACGCTCGACTCCGAGGGGGTGACCTGTGAGATAATGGAGCTGATGACGGCGTGTTTGCGCCGGGTGATGGCGGTGACTTTGACGATAAAATTGTACTCCTCGACCTGGATATAGCCGTGCGATTCGCCGAAGGGCCCCTCGGGCTCCATGTTTTCCAGATCGATCAAGCCCTCAATCACCACATTGGCCTCCGCCGGGACCAGCAAATCCGAGGTGACGCATTTGACCACACGGATGGGCTCGCCCGCCAAGGCTCCCGCCACCGTCAATTCATCGACATCAATGGGCAGTTTTTGCGGGCCGGTGTACTCGACCACGGGCGGCGCCCCGAGGACAATGGCGACCGGCATCGGCTGCTTGAGCTCACGGTAACGTTTCCAATGGACGTAGGCCCCCGCAAGCGTGGCTTTTTCGGTCATCACGCAAAGTCGGTCGGGGGCCTTGAGGTTGCCGCGGTAAATTCCCATATTTTGGATGCCGTTGTCGGGGTTGCGGGTAATCCACAATCCGGCGGTGAAATAAGGCGCGGTGTCAAACCCCGGCGTCGAAACCGGGATCGGGAGGGCCGCCAGCCCTTTTTCGGGGGCGGTGATTTCGTCGCCGGTCAAAATGACCTCCTGACACACTGCCTCGGTCACCGTTTGAGTCGGGATGGGGTTGGCGATCGCATGCAGCCAGCGTTTGCCGATGTCCGCTTGCAAACAATTCATCCCGATGCTGTAAATGGCGGGGTTGGACGACAAGGCGCCGACCGCCACCTCAAAATCGGGGTAGGTGCGGTTTTTGCTGTCGGTGACGTTGGTAAAGACAAAACCCTTGCGCTCCTCTTCGCGGAGGCCGCCGCAAAACTGCCAGCGGACAAGGGGGTGCATCTCGGTATCTTTGTTGATCGGGCGGTCCACCCGGCAAAGCAGACCGGCGCGGTCGAGCTCGGCGAGGTGCTCTTGCAAGTCGCGGTAGGCGCGTTGATTAAGATTTGGCATCAAAATTCTCCATATTGATCGGCAAATTGGCTTTGACGGCGGCAATCACCGCCTGGGTCAATAATTCACTGTTTTTGAGGACGGCTTGGATGCCTTGCGGTGTAATGTTGTCCCAGTGCATCCCTGCCGAGACGACGACGTTGCCGCCGAGGGCTTTGGCGAGCGCCAACGCCGTATGTCTGGCGATTTCGTCCTCTTTGTGGCCGGGAAGCGTGATGACCGAGGCGGAGTATGCGGTGTGCTCCGGCTGATTGACTCCGGGCGTGCTGCAGGCCGCCGCCACCGCGCCGACGTGCGGCTGGTCGCCGCCGGTGATGACGACGACCCAGTCCGCGCCGGTCGGGGCGATCAGGGCGGAGAGACGGTACTTGCCGCTCCCGCCGGTGACGCCAAAAGTCTCGGGTTGGCGCATTATTGATCCGTCCCGAAGTCATCGACACAGGGGAATCCCTCCGGGTACTCGACGCTTAAGGTATCCTCGTCAAATTTGACCGTGCCGTTGCGCGGCACCCCGGCGGTCGGGCCGCCGACGCTGTCGGTGGCTACCAGTTTGGCGGTGCGCAAGCCGTTGAGGAGCCATTTGCCTGCCACCGCGCGCTCGGCGCATGCGTCCCACTCGTCGCTCCAGTCGCCGAGGCTGTAGCCGAACCACTTGCGCACCGGGCGGATGGGCGGCAGTCCGGCCTTGGCCCACAGCTCTTTGGCCTCTTCCATGTATTGCTTTTTGGGCAGTGACACCGGGGGCATCGGGTATTTGATGGTGGCGTCGATCAAAATTTGCGACTCCCACTCGCGGCCGCCGCGCAGCTTGGGCGCGTGTCCGTTGGCCTGATAATCGCAAATCTGGATATCGGTGGTCGGGTTGCAGCGGTAGGCGACCGCCCACATGATTTCCTCCATGCTGTCGGGGTCGATGTCCTCATCCACGGCGACGGTGATTTTGCCGACCGAGCGCATCATTACGGTAGAGGCGCGCATCGCCCGCCAGACCTCGGTGCGCGGCGTGTTGCGCGCCAAAACGATGGTGGTAAAGCGCGCCACCCCGATCAAATGGTCATACAAGACGACATCTTTGACGAAATCATTTTTGAGCGTCTTTTTGAGAAACTCGTACATTACTGCGTTGTAGCCCAAAGACTTGATGACGCCCGACTCCGACGGAGTCAATTGTGAAATCATCGAGGTGATGATCGCATGCTTTTGCCGGGTGATGGCGGTGAGATGGATACAGTGGTTGTACTCCTCGGTGGACATATAGCCGTGGGATTCGCCGAAGGGGGCCTCCATCTCCAACTCATTGGGGTCGAGCCAGCCCTCGATGACGATGCTCGCGTCAGCGGGGACCATCAACGGTACGGTCTTGGCCTTGACCTGCCGCATCGGGGCTCCGGCCAAGCCGCCGGCAATGTCCATATCCTCAATATCGTTGGGGGTTTTTTGCGGGCCGATGACTTGCACCGCGGGAGGTGCGCCGACGATCAAGGCAACCGGCATTTTTTCGCCGCGCTCCTTGTATTTGAGCCAATTGCGGTGGGCGTCGCCGCCGGTTTGGATGAGCCACATCCCGTTCATTCGGTCGGCGGCTTTGACATTGACGCGGTTTTGCGAAAAATTTTGTCTCCCCGTGTCCAAATCCTTGGTTACCCACAACCCGGCGGAAAAATAAGGGGCGGTATCAAAACCGGGAGTGTTGTTGGGGATCGGCAGGGCGTCGAGCCCTTTGTTTTCGCCGATGATATCTTTGCCGGTGAGCACAATCTGGTGCACCGGGGCCTCCTCCGAGGGTATCTCGACGGCGGCAATCGGGTGGGCGACGGCCTGCTTCCACTTGGCGGCGACGCATTCGCGCAATTTTTTGCGGTCGATGGTGTCGGCGGTGACGTCAAACTCGCTGTCGAGCCCGAGGGCGACGGCGTAGATTTTTTCGTTGCCGGCGGTGGTGGCGACGCAGACATCGCAGTCGCCCTGATATTTGCGGCCGTTGCTGTCGGTGACGTTGGTAAAGTAAAAGCCCTTGCGGTCCTTGGCCTCAATGTTGGAGACGTAGCTCCAGCGGACCAAGGGGTGGAGATGGCGGTCCTTGTTGACCTCAATGTCTACGGTGTAGAGCAAACCGTATTTGTCAAGCCGCGCCAGATGTTCGTACAAATCGGGATACTTTCTTGCCAATGCCGCCATGTTTCGCCTCCAAACTTAAAAAATCAGTTAATTTTGAGCCAAAATGCAGTGTACTTGCCGATACAGTAACACCGCCAATTTTAAAGTCAAGCGGGCATCGGTTAAAATATTGATAATTTTTTAACGTATGTCACGTGCCATCAAAAATTTTTGCATTATTTGAAATGGCCGGTTTGACAATATCTTTTTGTCATCGTATTGTAATTGCGGACAACCGGGTTAAAACACCAATTGCGGAGGAAAATATGCGGCAGCAAAACATGACTGACTTCGTCCGGGATCTTGAGCAAATCGGCCAACTTGTCAGGATCAAAGAGCCTAAGCGCGTGGATGAGATCCCGGCTGTCATGGACAGCGTGCATGACAAAGCCGTGTTGATCGAAAAAGTCAAAGACTGCGAATTTCAGTTTTTATCCGGCGGGTATTGTACGCGTAAACAATACGCGTATGCCTTAAATTGCACCGAGCGCGAACTCGGGCCCAAGATTGCCGAACTCAATGTCAAACGCTTACCGCCGCAGCTTGTCGCGACCGCGCCCTGCAAAGAAGTCATCCTTAAGGGCGACGAAGTTGATTTGACCAAATTTCCGCTCTTTTTGTATCACCCCTATGATGGCCACGCATTCATTCAGGATGCGAGCGTGGTGTCGCGCGATTTGGAGACCAATTTGATCAATTGGGGGATTTACCGCTTTATGTACCGCTCCAAAAATGAAACCAACGTCGATATGCGCAACGACAGCCACAACGGGCGCATTCAGGCCAAAAAATATCTCGACAAAGGCATCGACATGCCGATTGCGGTGGTCATCGGCGGGCCGACGCTGGACAAGATTGCCTCGATGTTTTCCTTTCCGGGCGTCGATGACTGGGATGTTTTGGGCGGTTTTTACGGGGAGTCGGCCAAGGTGGTCAAGTGCGAGACCAGCGATCTCACCGTCCCGGCCAATGCCGAAATCGTCATTGAGGGCCGGATGATGACCTCCGAGGGCTGGATTTATGACGAGGGGCCCTACGGCGAATACACCGGGACCTACGGCGGCGGATTGCCCCGCAACTGCCGGTTTGTCGTTGATTGCATCACTTACCGCAAAGGGGGGATTTATCAGTATGCGACCATCGGCGGACTTCACCCCGGGCGCACCGACTTAAATATCTTTAACCCGATCATCGAGGCGGATATTTACTCGGCCCTCAAGGCGGCGGGGATTCGGGTTTTGGATGTCTATGCCCCCGAGGGCGGCAGTCACAATATGGTATATGCGCGCATCCGCACCTCCGGGGGTGGCGACGCCAAGCAGACCTTGGGCTTGATGCTCACTTGCTCGCGGCAGTGGTTCCCCAAGTGGGCCTATGTTTTTGACGAGGACATCGACATTTACGATGACGAGCAAGTCAAATGGGCGATGTCGTGGCGCTTCAACCCCCAAATTGACCTTGTGATCATCCCGCAGCTCAATATTTTGCCCTTGGATCCGATGGCACAAACCAATCACCCGCCGGTCAACACGGCCAAAATCGGAATCGATTGCACGGTGCCCTTGGTGGGCGACTTTGACCGCTTTTCGTTCGTCAAATCCACGGTCTCGGAGCCGCTGACCGGGGTCGCCGAAAACGCAAAAGTCTTGACCGAAGCCGAGCTCACCCGGCGCATGGCCGACTTTATCCGCCAACAGCCGCGAATGTGGCGCGATATTTTAGCCGAGTTTAAAGATCAGCCGTATCCCTTGGTCTACCGTGCTTTCGGCAATCTCCGGCCCCAGCTCGGGCGCGTCGCCGACTGCCGTCCGGATTATCCTTACACCTTTGCCGACACCTGTTTTGTCTACGAGCACAAAACCGAAGTCCGCAAGGATTAAAGCAATTTAAAATCGACCGGCGACTCGCAGCAGATGACTTTGCCGGTCACCGGGTGGACAAACGAGAGCTTGGCCGAGTGCAAAGCCTGACGGTTGAGGCGCAAGGTTTGCCGGTCGGCCGCCGACAACGTTTGCGTCTTGATTTTGTGAAACAATTGCTCGTCGGGACCGTAAAGTTTGTCTCCGACCACCGGGTAGCCGAGCGAGTACAAAGTCGCCCGGATTTGGTGTTGCCGCCCGGTGTGCAAAATTGCCCGTACCAAGGTCATATCGGGCTCCACTTTTTTCTCAAACATTAACTCGGTGTCGGCGGACTCGGCGTCATTTGACGGCGAACCGTTCAAAATAAAGCGTTTCTTTTTGGCGACGGTGCTGGCCGTATCCCGTACTAAAATGCCGCGCGCCCGGAGACTTCCGGTGAAATTGCCCCAAACCAGCGCCAGATACTCCTTATGTACGGGGAAAACTTTGGGGTCCATCTTTGCCGCAGTTTCGGCATTGCGCGCGGCAAGCAGCAAGCCGGAGGTTTCGCGGTCGAGGCGGTTAACAAAGTAAACCGGGCCGTATTTGCTCCCGGCCAAGTGCCAGAGGGTGTGGCGAAAAAAGGGCCCGGTCGGGTGGACACAGAGATGGGCGGGCTTGTCAATGACGAGGAGATGCTCATCTTCGTAAGCGATCCGGTAATTGAGATCGGCCGCCGGTTCCGCGGTTTCTCCGGGGTAGAAACTCACCCGGTCATGCTCTTTGAGGACGGTTTCCGGGGCGGCGCTTTGCCCGTTGACCTCGACTTGCCGCTCAAGTATCGCGTTATACCAGCCGTCGCGGTCGTGACGCGGATAACGGCGGCACAAGTAATCCAGCAAGCAAAGACCCGCCTCATTATGCAGCACATGGCTGTAAAGCTGTCGGCGGGTCAGTCGGTCGGCAAAATCCATCGCTTAATTCTTTTTGAGGGCGTCCGCCACCTTTTGCAAGGCGACGTTGAGCTCGGTCGGGAAAAGAATCACGGTGTTGGAGGTCGATGCGCCGAGTCCGTCAATGGTTTGCAGCGTCCGGAGCATCATCGCCCCTTCGGTGCTGGCCATGATGGCGGCCGCTGCGGCAAGGTTGTCGGCGGCGATTTTGTCGCCCTCGGCCTTGGTGATGGTGGCGCGTTTTTCGCGCTCGGCGGAGGCCTGACGGCTCATGATGCGCTTTAAGTCCTCCGGCATCTCAATGTCCTGCAAACGGATGGAGTCAAGCTTGAGCCCCCAGTCGGTGATGTGTTTGTCGACGATTTCGCCGATGCTCGCTTGAATGTGTTCGCGCTCGGAGAGCAATTGATCGAGTGCCAGATTGCCGATCACATCGCGCAGCGCCGACTGGGCGTATTGGGCGACGGCAAAGCGGAAGTTTTGGACGCTCACCACCGCTTTTTCGGGATCGCAAACTTTAAAGAAGAGGACGCCGTCCACCGCCGCCGGGACATTGTCGCGGGTGATGACCTGCTGGCTGGGGATGTTGAGCGTCAATAACCGTTGATCGATAAAAATTGCCGCTTCGACAAAAGGTACGACGTAAAATACGCCGGGGCCGGTGATTTCCTTAAAGCGCCCGAATTTAAGCACGACCGCGCGCTCCCACTGGGCGGCGACTCGGATGCCCGAGACAATGATGAAGTAAACGATTGCCGCCAAAATATAAGTGCCGACGACAAAAGCGCCCGGCATTTTCCAGTAATTTTGTGCCAAAATCACCAGTGCCGCCACGATGGTCGGGATCAGAAAAGCCGCCGCGCGCAGCGGGGTGCCCAGCGAAATGTGACCGGTAGTCGACGAAGCATAGTCTTTAAGCATGATGAAATCCTCCTGAATTTGGGATTTATACTGACACTTTGTTTACTATAATATAGGTTTTTGACAATACAAATTTTTTTAGTCGCTTTTGCAGTTATTTTTGCCTCTGGAGTGTTGCAATCAAGGATCGGGTATGATATTTTAAAGCGGAGTAACCTTAATGAGGTCGTTAAATTATGAAGTGCCCGTGCTGTGATGTCGAGTTGTCTCAGGAGTTTTATCAAAAAATTGTGGTTTACCGCTGCCCCGCCTGCGTCGGGCGGTTGATTACCGTTGGCGGCCTCCGGAGTCTCAGTGCCGACCGGACGCTGGTAAACCGCTTGTGGGCAACCGCCCAAAACGGCAATTGGTCGGCCGGGGCGGTTTGTCCGGGCTGTCAAGCACCGATGCGGCGGGTGACTTTGCCGGTTTCGCGATTGACGCTTGAGCTTGATGTTTGCTGCAGTTGCCAACTTGTTTGGTTTGACCCCAGCGAGCTTGAGCAAATCCCGTTCCCCGAGCCGGAGGTGCCGGATGAATTGCCGCTCAAAGCGCGTGAGGCGATTGCCTTGGAGCAGGCTGCTGCTGCGGAGGTCAGGATCAACCGGGAGTTTCGGGCTGTTGATTCGGACAACGAGCCGGATGAAGCGTGGAAATATCTTCTCGGGATGCTGGGGGTGCCGGTCGAATTGGACGCGCCCAAGTGCCGCCGCCTGCCGTGGGTGACCTGGCTGATTGCAGTGGTATGCGTTGCGGTCTTTGCTTTGAGTTATAAAAATTTGCAAACGGTAATCGACGTTTGGGGGTATATTCCCGCCGAGTGGTCGCGGCACGGCGGATTGACGATTTTTACCTCGATGTTTCTCCACGGCGGGGTGCTGCATTTGCTCGGCAATCTTTATTTTTTATTGATTTTGGGAGACAATGTCGAGGACGAGTTGAGCCGCTTCAAATATGTCATCCTTTTGGTCATTTCCGGCCTGAGCGCGGTATTGCTGTATACGTTGTTTAACTCCGGCTCAATGATCCCTTGCGTCGGCGCCAGCGGTTTTATCTCGGGGGTGATCGCCTGTTACGCAGTTTGCTTTCCCAATGTCAGAATGTCGTTTATGATCCGGCAGCGGAGTTATTTCAGCATTTCCAGTCAGGTCAGTTGGCTGGCGATGCCCGCATGGTGCGTGTTTGCGCTTTGGATCGGCTTTCAAATTTTGATGGCGTCTCTGGCCAAATCGGGGCAGTCCGGCGTCGCCTACATGGCCCACCTCGGCGGCGCGGTGCCGGGCGTTCTTTTCGGGATTTACTACCACTTGCGACTCAAACATAGTAGCGAGGAGGCGGAGAAAAGCCTTGCGGACTTGGATAACGTCAAAGATTTGTGAACTGCGGGGCGCAACTGACATTCCTTATTTGTTTAGGCTTAATGATTTTACTTTTTTAATAAAACAACATAGAACTAATCAATAAAATATTACTTTTTTATCGAGTCAATGTTTTGTTCTTTATCAATGATTTCAGCTTAATCTTCTCTGAATTCTGTCTGTTTATCCGAGCGTGGTGCCTGAAATATTTGTTTTGAAAGTCGAACTATTATCTCATCTTTTTCAAGATAAGGCAGCATATCCTTAATGTGAAATAGTAAGGTATCTTCTGAGCGATGAATAACATTTGCGGGCTCAGTAGCAATGCCTATCATTATTTCTAGATTGAAGTTTTGTCTCGTAAAGTACAAAGCTGCTGCACTCATAAGATTATGCAAAATAGTAATTCTCTGTTCTCTATCACTTCCGCGATATGCCATTACTAGAAATCCCATCTTCAAATCATCCAAATGAAGCGCTGCAAAGCTGAATCCTTTAGGGTCGCTAATCGCCTTTGTTGCTTTTTCATATAGTCCTTGTCCCAACATCCTCCTTTGCAAACGGTGCAGCCTAGATAGCTGTGTTGTTATATAAAAATATTCCTGAATAGTTGCAGGGGTGACATTCTCTGCTGCCTTGTAACCAATTCCCATGAAGCGTCTTTCGATTATTTCATCAATCATATATGAAAAGCGATTATCTTCCTCTCTCTGTTTCATTAATTCAGTATGACTGGTATAATTTTCCCATTCTCCATCTGGTAAAACAACATGAGTATATTTGTTTTCTTTTATTGATTCAAGCAATTTCATGCATTTCGGATGTGCGCCCTTGAATAGCGCTAAGAAATCAAGTTCCCTATTGTATGAAATAGATTGACATTGTTGTAGCAGAGTCTTCCGTGCGTCTAAATACATCAGGAAGTCTGGCAAAGTTGTGAGTTCTTTTGTCAGTGTCTCAAAAATTTCATTTTTGAATATATGTATTTCATGCCCGTATTGTTCAGTAAATATCATTTTTAACTGTGTTTGTTCTTCTTCCGTAAAATGTTCCTCTCCTTTTAGATTGAGACAAACAATACCGATATGTTTCTTTATCACCAAAGGATAAAGAATTTCAATTCCGCGTGTGGTGCAAACTGTTTTGAGAATTCCAGATTTTTCCACACTTTGAAGTTCTTTGAATTGTTCAATGGCAGCGTTTATTTTCTTTTCTATTCTTTTTATATCGACATCACTTTTTTGTGATACTGGCTTTTGCTCAATTTTCGATTTCACTTGGAAATTGAGTATGATTTCATGAAAAAGAACCAGTACGTCAGAAATTTCTTTATCAACTCCTAGCTTTTTATATAAAGGGCTTCTTACAGTAAAATCTTTAAAGAAAGTTTTTTGACATAAATAGTCAATAAAATTCTCTGCCTCTGTCCCATGATCGACATTGGTTTCCATGGCAACCTCTGTTTGCTCCATATGAAATGGAGGGTATTTTTTTTATATAACCACTATTTTACCAAAAAATAATGATGTCTAATAATAATTCACGGTATATTGTTTTACAAGTAGTGCAGCAATATAAATTATGTAAATAAAAAAATATTTTGCAGTGTAAGCATCGACGATATTATTTTTTTACAGAGCAAGGTGATAGACGATACCAACTTATAGATCGCACGTGAGACGTTTGGCGTTCCTTTTGGCAAAGCCAAAGGTTCCGCCCTGTGGATAACTGGATGATTTTACCGCGCGAATGGTTTTGGCCCGGCTTCGTTACTCTTCGCCGCGGCAGTCTTCCCCTGCGGGTTCGCTTGTCACTGCGCCGCATTCGCGGACGGCTTGCCAAGGCGAAAAAAAATCGGTCCGATAACCGATTTTTTGAAGACTGGTGGAGGTGGAGGGAATTGAACCCTCGTCACGACGAGGTAATAGCGAGGACTTCTACATGTTTATGCAATCATTGATTTTTATCGTCCTTTGACGAAGCCGACTGCCAGGCCTGTCTCCGGACTATTCACTCTATAATCTTACTTTGTCCCGAATGACCGAGGTGCAAAGCCAGAACGCTGATTGACGCCGCGATGCCCTAGCATCCCTCAGACAAAGCGACGTAGCGGGCTTAAGCCGCTAAAGCAAACTGTTCGTTCGCAGTTATTATTTTAATCGATTTTTTACGAGGCCAACGATCATCCTCGACATGCCGTCAACACCTAACCAGACCGCTCGAATCCAGAACACCCCCGGTTATGGGCAATTAACCCATAATCAATATATACCGTTTTTGCTAAAAGTCAAGCGATTTCGGCGCAGATGGCGACGAAATTGTGTTTGCACTCCAAAACTTAATAATTTTTGACTTTTTTTTAAAAACTGCTATTGAAATAATCAAGACAGTCAATATATTATATCTCAGTTATGTATTATTTGAATTCACCATACTTGGGAGATTTTAACGTGAAAAAGAATATTTGGATGATCTTGGTTGGCGTTACGGTTATGCACGTGGCGGTTTTCAGTGCTCTTTTTGTTTCCAGCGGCTGTGCCAAAAATGAAGTAATGGGCGAGCGCAAGTTTGTCCCGTCCGCCGGCGGCGAAGCCCCGATGGTCGCTCCCAAAACCGGCGCTCCCCAAGTAACTCCGATGGCTCCGGCTCCGGTTGCCGAAGCTCCCAAGGCTGACGACAAAGCGGTTGACAAGGCCCCGGTCGCCAAAAAAGAATATGAGTCCATGAAGTATTCGGGCAGCAGCAAGCCGGTGACCTCTGCGGCCGGCGCCTCCCATTCTTCCGCCACTGCCGCGGGCGGTACTTATGAAGTCAAATCCGGCGACACCATCGGTAAGATTGCCAATGCTCACGGCGTCAGCATGGCTGCTTTGCTCAAGGCCAACAACCTGACCAAAGAAAGCGCGGGCAAACTTAAGATCGGTCAAAAGCTTGTGATTCCCGGCAAATCCGCCGCCGTTCCGGCCAAAGGCGATGACAAAGTCTCCGTCAAAGCTCCGGCTGCCAAAGGCGCTGAAGCCGCTTCGACCGTTGCAGCTAAAGACAGCGGCAACACTTACACCGTCAAAGCCGGCGACTCGATTCCCAAGATTGCCAAATCTCTCGGCGTCAAAGAAGCCGATCTTAAAAAAGTCAACAATCTCTCCGATGCCGCCACCAAACAGCTCAAGATCGGTCAAAAGCTCGTAATCCCGGGCAAAGAAGGCGCTGCTGATACAGCTGCCGTGACCGCCCCGGTTGCTGAAACTTCCGCTCCGGCTCCGGTTGCCACTTCGACTTCTGCCGCTCCCGCTGCCGCGACTGCCGCGACTGCCGCCACTGCGACTCCCGCTGCTCCCGCGGCCGGTGCTGCGATTGATGCCGGCGATCCGTCGACCCCGGTGCAGCTCACCAAAGATATGACGATCGAAGAATTTGCCGCCGAGCAAAAGACCACGGTTGATAAGATCCGCTCGCTCAATCAGGATTTGGACAAATCCGGCAAACTCAAGAGCGGCCAGATCGTATTTGTTCCCTAATCGATATGATACGGTTACTATTCAAAAGGAGCTCTGACAAGGGGCTCCTTTTTGTTTATCGGCCGATGGTATAAAAAACTCGTGAGACGCTCCGGAGATTGGCTGGCTCAAGCGCCGGATGGTAAAAATTATAGTTTGAGGATGGATGATGGTTAAGTGTGGGATTATCGGGTGCGGAGTAATCGCGCCGACGCATATTTCGGCTTTGGAGGAAATCCCCGAGTCGGAAGTGGTCGCTTTGTGCGATATCAAATTGGAGAAAGCCGAGCAATTGGCCGCCAAGCATCATGTTACCAAAGTTTACCGTGATTATCATGAGCTCTTGGCCGACCCGGAGATTGATTTGGTGTCGATTTGCACCGATCACGCGAGCCATGCGGCGATTTTTGTCGATGCGCTGACCGCCGGCAAACACGTGATTTGCGAGAAGTCACTGGGGCGCACGGCGGCCGATTTGGAGCAAATGGTGGCGGCGGCGCGCCGTCACCCGGATTTGGTCGCAGGCGGCATCTTTCAGCACCGCTTTGAGGACTCCAACTGCAATCTTAAAAACTTGATTGCCGACGGCGATTTCGGCAAAATTCTGACGGTCAACCTTGCATTCAACTGTCTCCGGACCAATGATTATTATCGCGGTGACTCCTGGCGCGGCACCTTGGCCGGCGAGGGCGGCGGCGTCCTCATCAATCAGGCGATCCATTACCTTGACCAGCTGCGGTTTTTGTTCGGCGATGTAGAGGAAGTTTGCGCCAAGTGCGGCAATCTCGCTCACCAGGGGGTGATCGAGGTCGAGGATACCGCGGTTTTTGTGATGAAATTTACCTCCGGCGTGATGGCCGCGGTGACCGCGACCAACGGCAGCATCGCCGACTGGCGCAATATTCTGGTGATCAGCGGTACCAAGCTTTATTTGGAGTATGCCAATGAGAAGCCGAGCTTTATCAAGAGCGAAAATGAGGAATTGCGTACGCGTGTCGAGCAACTCTTGAGCGAAAAAACCGCTGCTGAAACCGTCGGCAAAGCATATTACGGGCAGGGGCATACCGCCCAGCTGCACAATGTGGTCAAGGCCATTCGCGGTGAGGCCAAGCTGGAGGTGGACACCGTGCAGGCGGCCTCAACCGCCGCACTGGTGATGGCGGTCTACCGCTCCAGTGAGACCGGCGCGTGGGTCAAGGTTGCGAAATTTGCATGAACACGTTTGAAAACATTGCGGCTCCCGCGAGCGCAGTGGGCGGCGCGGTCTCCATCATCCGTATTTCCGGGCCGGATGCGCTCGGGATAGCGCATCGGATTTGGCACGGTGGTCAGCGGCTTGACGGCGGCAATCTCCGCAAAATGCTTTTGGGCAAGGTTGGGATGGATCAATGTTTGGCCGTTTATATGCAAAAGCCCGCCAGTTATACCGGTGATGACGTGGTGGAGATCCACTGTCACGGCGGCGCGGCGGCGGCGCGCAATGTTTTGCAGCAGGCTATGACCGCCGGGTGCCGGATGGCCGAGCCGGGCGAATTCACTTTTCGCGCGTTTGTCAACGGCAAACTCGATTTGGTCCAGGCCGAGGCGGTGGCGGATGTGATCAGTGCCTCGGGCAACCGGGCGCTGGAAATTGCCGAAAATCAGCTCTCGGGCATCCTGAGCAACCGGTTGCAACAACTGGTTGACCGCACATTGGCGATTTTGGCCGAGTGCGAGTCGCGGTTGGATTTCCCGGAGGAGGAGCTCGACTGGGATAACGATTTGGACGGTAAAATTTTGGCCGTTAAGACGGAGCTTGACTCTTTGTTGGCGACGCGCGACATCGGGCAGTCGCTCAAAGAGGGGGTCAATATAGTGATCGCCGGGCGGCCCAATGCCGGCAAATCAAGTTTGTTTAACCGCCTCTTGGGGTATGACCGGGCGATTGTGACCGAGATAGCGGGGACGACCCGCGATACCGTGCGCGAGCCGACCGTTTTGCGCGGGTTTCCGGTGGTGTTGACCGATACCGCCGGACTCCGCGAGAGTTTGGATGTGATCGAAAAAATCGGCATCGAGCGCAGCTTTGTCTCCATCCGGCAGGCCGAGGTGACGTTTTGGCTCCTTGACGCGTCCGCAGTTGACCGGGCAGGGGAAGTTGCCGAGATGACGCGGCTCAACCCTCCCAACTGCATTGCGGTGTGGAACAAAATGGATGCGGCCGTATTGCCGCTGCCGGAAATTGCCGGAGCGGTTAATATTTCGGTCAAAAATGACGAAAACATCGAGGCTTTGCTGGACGTTTTTGCCGAAAAAGTATTTTCGCAGCTCGGCATCCGCGAGACCGACGTGGCGGTCAATTTGCGCCATGCCGGGCTTTTGGAGCAGTCGTCGCTGGCGTTGGCCGAGGCGGTCACGTGTTTTAATGCCGGCGATTTTGAGCTTGCCGCATTAAATTTGCGGCTGGTGATCCAGTCCATTAATCAGATTTTGGGCAAAAATGTCGATCCGGATGTGTTGGATCATATTTTCAGCCGTTTTTGTATCGGGAAATAGGGATGAAGTTGAGTTTCAAAAAAGTTTTTACCGGCCTCGGGAAATATCTGGCGTTGACGCTGGTGGTTTTACTGCTGATTTTTTCGGTGGTCGGCTTGTGGGCGTGGTTTTGGCTGCTGCCGGGGATGATCTCCGAGCGCTTGGTGCCCGAGTACGCGGCCAAGTACGGCTTTGACAATCTGCGCTTCAACATTCGCCGCATCGGCTTTGACGGGACCGATATTGAGAATATCCGGGTCATTGGCCGCGACAGCGGCAAACTCGGCATCGACTCTTTGCGCCTTGATTATCAGGTCAAATTTCCGGGCAGCAATCAGGAAGTTTTGGAAGTCACCCAAATCACGGTCAACGATCTGGATATGACGCTTACCTTGCGCAACGGCAAGCTTTTCATTGGCGGCGTCGATTTGGAGCGCATCGCCGGAAGCTTCAAATCCGAGGCAAAGGACAAAACTCTCAAGATTTCACCCGATAAAAGCGTAAGCTGGGTCAAGCTTAACTCGGTCATTCTCCGGCGCGCCAATTTTAATCTCGAAATCAATGACAAGCTTTATCAGCTGCCGGTCGAGGCCGAGCTCAAGGTCTTGGAGCCCGACTGGAGTGTCTTGGAGCTCAAGCTCAAAGGCTTCTTTCGCGGCGAGCCGGTGCGCCTCACCGTCCTTTACAACGGCAATACCAAACGGGTCAAGATCGGCTCCGATTTGGAGGGCGATTTGCGCAACTTCCGCGATATCATCAAATTGCCGCTGGAGGGCGGGATCGACAATCGCATCGTCTTTGACATCGACTTTTTGACCGACGAGATCACCGGCTCGGGCAAAATCACCACCAAACTCAACGAGATTTCCGGCGAGTGGCCGGTGCGCACTGCGGGCGAGAGCGTCATCGAGCAGGAGCTCAAGGTCAAGTACTCTTTGACCACCAAACTTTTGCACGCGATCACCACCGGGCAGATGAAAATCGACCGGATTTTGGCCAACAAGGATTTGATTTCGATTTCGCCGCAGTCTCCGGTTAACTTTAAGGCGGTCTTTTCTGCTTCCCCCAGCGATTTTTCGCTGGACGAAGTCACGGGTTACTTGGAGGATGTCAAGATCAAGGCCTATGATTTTGACATCAATGCGCCGTTGCTGCGCTTTGCCAAACTTGACAACGGCCAATTTTTGGTGAGCGGCAACAAGCTCACGGCGACCGGGATCAACGGCAAACTCAAGGTGGAGGACATGTCGCTCTCGCTTCCCCTGAATGCCGATCAGGACCGGCCGGGAACGCTTCTGGCCGAAAAAATCAAATTTGACAAATTTGAGCTCGGTATGGCCAAGAGTTATTTTTACCGCGACGCCAAAAATGTGTTTCAGCTCAAGGGAAATTTTCTCTGTTCGCTCTTTTCGGGCGTCAAGGTCGATTTTCACGGCGACATGGTGCCCCGGATCGGACGCAGCCCGGATTTGCACTTGTCCTTTAACATGCCGGGGGTGGCCATCAAGTCGTTTGACGTCGGCCAGTTTGTCCCTGACTTCGCGGGCGCCAAGGCCGACGGTTTTTTGATGGCCGGGGGCGCAATGTCGTACGAAAACGGCAAAATGGCCACCGGCGGCCATATCTTTTTGCAGGACGGCTCGTTTGACATGCCGGAGAAATCGCTGTCGTGCAAAGGCATTTTGCTCGACTTGCGTGTGACCGACTGGTTTACCCTCAATACTCCGTCGTCGCAGAAACTCGCGATCAAGTCGATTGAGTCGCAAAAAATAAAAATCAGCAATGTTGAAATCAATTTCAGCTTGGACTCCAAAGAGCTGATGCTTCTCGAGTCACTGGGCTTCAACTGGTGCGGCGGCTTGGTTTACATGCGGCCGATGCGCCTCCGGAGCAATCAGGAGAAATTCAGCACGGTGTTGTACTGCGAAAACATCGAGCTCGCCCAGATGCTCAACGAGATCGGTCTCGTGGATGCGGTCGGCAGCGGCTCGATTTACGGCAAAATCCCGGTCGAGTTCAACAAAGACGGCATCTTTTTTGAGAAAAGTTACCTTTACTCCAAGCCGGGCGCCGAAAACAACATCCGTATGGAGGACCCGACGGCGGTGGTCGGGGCGGTGGCTGCCCAGTCGCAGCTCGAGTTCGCCTCCGAGGCGCTCAAAAACTTTAATTACAACTGGGTCAAAATCACTCTTGACTCCTCAGGCGAAGACATGCTGATGAGTTTTCAGTTTGACGGGCAGCCCGCTGGGCCGCTGCCGTTTGTGTTTGACGAAAACTCGGGGCAACTGGTGCGTAACGATTTTGCCAAGGCCAATTTTCAGGGGATTCAATTAAATATCAACACCAAAATCCAGCTTAACCGGATTTTGAAATTTAACCAATTCATTAAAAAAATGACAGGACAATAAACCATGAAAAAAACCATTGTACTCTCCGGGTCGCTGGCGCTGGCGGCGCTGTGCGGCTGTACTCCGACCCTCAAGACCGAAAACGAAGTCACCATCAAGCCGATCCAGATCACGCTTGACGTCAACGTCAAAGTGGACAAGGCGCTCAATGAAACCATTGAGAAGGCCCCGGCCCCCGAAGCCGTCACCCCGGCGACCGACCGCAAGAGCGCTTTGGTCGCCGCGATGAAAGAGCGCCGCCCGCAATTGATCGAGATCAAAAAGAAGAAGCTCATCGGCGAAAACAACAAGGGCTTTGTCGAAATCAAGGATCAGAATATCGATGCCAAGTCGCTCTTTTTGGTCAATGCCGAAAACACCGAGCGCACCGAGCTTTATGAATTGTTGGCCAAAAACACCAACACCACTCCCGAGTTTGTCGGCAGCCGCATGGCCGCCCGCATTGTCGAAAAAGCCTTGCCGGATACTATGTATCAGGACGCCAAGGGCGAGTGGCAGGTCAAAAAGGCCGAGGAAGCCGCGGCCGGCAGTGAGCAGCCCAAGGCCGCCGAAGCCAAATAATTTTTGCGGGTAAAACATGATCGATTGCTACTCCGAGCAAACAATCAAGTGCAACTGTTGCAGCGTCGGGTGCTGTGATCTCTTTGAGATCATGGTCACCGCCGACGAGGCCAAGGCGCTTTATGCCCTCAAAATTCCGGGCACGCCGGAGTTTGACCGGTGTTTTGTCCCCGGCGATTACGGCGAACTTGTTTTGCAAAAAGGGGCGGACGGCCGCTGTGTCTTTGCCGACGGCAATTTGTGCAAAATCCATAAAATCCACGGCTTCGGCAGCAAGCCTTTGAGCTGCCGGGTGTTTCCCTTAAACATCCAAAAGTGGGCGGACGGCCGCATCTCCGCCGAGTGCCGTTTCATCTGTCCGGGGTGCGGCGGCGCGGAGGGGAAAAAGCTGCGCGACGAGCTCGGGCACGTCCAAACTTACGCCAACTTGATCGGGACGCGCCGGGCGCCCAACGATGTCGTCTACTCGGCCAAAAACCGCCTGCCGCTCGTCAAGGTGCGGACGATCCACGAGCTGTACAAAAAAATTCTCCGCGACGAGAGCAAAAGCTGGCCGATCCGGCTGTACGCGGCGGCGCGGATTCTCGATTTTCACCGCGACGACGGCGTCGATCTCTCGAGCCCCGACTTTGTTGCCGAGGGGGTGGACTTTTTTAACAAAGCTCAAAATGCGTTTGCCGCCGAGCTCGGGCGCGGGGTCGCCGACCATCTGGTCAAGGCCGATTTCCGCAATCTTTTGTGCGGTTATCTGCGCGATGACCGGCCGGGTGACGCCAAACTCTCCAAGCGTCTGGAGCGCGCCGTATGTCACGTCAAAATTTTCCTCGGGTTGGCCGGTTTGCAGCAGTTAAACCCCAATGCGCCCGCGGTGCCGATCACGGTTTATCCTCATGTCTGCCACAAATTTACCATGAGCAAAGAGGCCGAAACCGCTTTTCGCCAGTTTTTTTACGGCAAATTGGAGACGATGCTTTTTTGCGGCAACAAGGTTCACCATTTTGATTACGAGACCGGCTTGCGCCATTTGCTAATGTCGGCTTGCATCTTAAAGGCGCTCGGCTCCGGTTTTGCCATGACGGCCAATACGACGGAAATCTCCGGCGACGCCATGCAGCGTGCGGTGCGCCTCGCCGACTTCACTTTCGGCCGCTCGCCCTTCTTTCGCATGGTACTCTCCAAGCGCTGGTTGACGCGCCTCTCCTCTCCCAAACGCTTCGCCGGACTCCTTAATGCGATCTGGTGATGCTACTTGCGCTGAAAGCGTTTCTCGATTTCGGCGTAGGTGACGGTGATCATCGTCGGGCGGCCGTGGGGGCATAATGTCGGCTGGCGGCAGGATTGCAGTTGGGTCATCAGGGCTTTGGCGGCCTCCATGGTGAGTTTGTCATGAAATTTGACCGCCGCTTTGCAGGCCGCGCGGGCGACGAGCTCCAAGGCGACCGGAAATTTATTTTGCTCGTTATTCAAGAGCTCATGGAGCATCCCCGCAAAGATTTCGGCGATGTGGCTTGAGGGCAGATTGGCGGGGAGGGCGTTGACCATGATGGTCGTGCTGCCAAGGGGCTCCAGATCAAAGCCGACTTGCTCAAAAATTTGACGGTGCCGCATTAAGAGCGAAATTTGCGACAGCGGCAGCTCCACCGTCTCGGGGAGCAGCAACGCTTGGCTCGGCGCTCCTTTTTGAGCATGGTCGAGGAGTTTCTCAAACCAGATGCGCTCATGGGCGGCATGCTGGTCGATCAAAATCAAGCCGTCCGCCCCGGCGGCCAAAAGATAGCAGTCGTTTAAGATCCCTAACAACTCGCGCGGGAAGTTGCCGTCGTAGGCGGCAAGTTTCACCTCTTTGATTTCGCGCGGCACGGCAATTACCGGGGCGGGGTCGGGAGTTGCGGGGGTTGCCGGAGGCGCTGCCGGCCGAAACATGTTTTGAAAGATCGCGGGCGCCGCCGGGCGGCCGGCCGGGCGGTCAAACAATTCGTCACACTCCGCCGTTTCGGCAAAATTGAGCTCGTGTTGCTCCGGCTTGGGCTCATAATTGACGTCGGCCCCGGCCAAAATGCTGTGCAAAGGGACGGTGCCGCGGTCAAAGACCGCTTTGGCTTCACTTTTGAGGTAGCCGGGAAGCTCTTTGGGTTTGCCGTGCAAAGCATTGCCGACGGCGGCTGCGACCGCACTGCTGATCCGGTACTCGTGCTTAAATCTCACCTCGCGCTTAGCCGGGTGGACGTTGACATCGACATCGGTAAAGGGTAAATCGATAAACAAGCACACCGGCGGATACCCGTCGTCATGGATGGTGCCGTAGCCGTCCTTGATGCCGCGATAGACGGACAGGGCCTCCACCGGGCGCAAATTGACAAAGACCCGTTGCTCCTTGCGCGAGGGCCGCTTGAAGCCGGGGGCGGCGATGTAGCCGTGGACACGGATGTCGTTGTCAAAGTGCTCGACGGCGAGCAAATTGTCGGCATAGTTGCGTCCGAAAAATTCGCGGAGACGGTGGCGCAAATCGGTCGTCGCCGGGCTGTGAAACACCGTCCTGCCGTCGGCGGTAAGCTCAAAGCCGATGCCGGAGCGGGGGATCGCCATTGCGATCAAACACTCCTCAATGTGGTGGCTCTCGGTGGCCGGGGCCTTTAAAAACTTTTTGCGCGCCGGGGTGTTGAAAAAAAGATCCTTGACCTCGATTTGCGTCCCCACCGGGCAACCGCAGGGGCTGGGGTTTTTGACCCGTCCGCCGTCAACCGCGAGCTCGACGCCCTCGGATTTGGCGGCGGTGCGGCTGGTAATTTTAAATTTGCTGATGGAGGCGATCGACGGGATGGCCTCGCCGCGGAACCCCAAAGTTTGGATTGCGTGGATGTCGGCCTCCTCCTTGATTTTGCTGGTGCCGTGGGGCTCAATCGAGAGCAAGACGTCATCCTCATCCATGCCGCAACCGTTGTCGCTGACGCGGATCAAGCGCGAGCCAGCGTTTTCGATCTCGACGCGGATGCTGCTTGCGCCGGCGTCGATTGCGTTCTCCACCAGCTCTTTGACAACCGAGGCCGGGCGCTCGATGACTTCGCCGGCGGCGATCTGGTTGGCGACATGCGCGGGGAGGATGCGGATCTTGCTCATTTGCGGATTTTCTCCAAATAGCGTTTGTAATTGTCCAACGCGGCGTCTTTGTTGCCGATTTTTTCGTAAGCGGTGCTCAAGTTGAGATAAATGGTCGGGAAGTCAGGGTCGAGGTCGCGGGCGACCAAAAGCTTGTTGATGCCCTCGTTGAGCCGGTTTTGCATCACCAGACACTGCCCCATGTTGTTATAATTGGCGGCATCCTCGGGGCGTTTCTCGGAGAGCTTTTGATAAATTTCATAAGCTTCCTGAAATTTGCCCTGCCGGTAGCATGATTCGCCCAAAAGTTTGGCCAGCTGAATATTGTCGGGAGTGATTTTGATCAGCCGCCGCGTCAATTTTTCGGCCTCCGGGTATTTGTGCGACTCGACCAATGCTTCTGCTTTTTTGGTCATTTGCCAGACGATTTCGTGGCGGCGGATCTGTTTGGTGCTGCTGTTTTTAAGCTGATCGGGCGTGTCGTAAAAGTAAATCAGCGTCGCTGTCGCCAGACCGACCGCAATCAGCGCCGGGAGCAAAATCAGCAGGGGGCGGTTGATCAGTCGTTTCGGCATGGAGATACCTCGTGGCAGCGGCATAAATGTTGTTCGCCGATATCGATTAAAGGGGGGACCAGAGTGGCGCAGCGCTGCTGTTTTTCGCCGCTCAAGGTGTCGCACAACTCGCAGCGGCCGAAAAACCGGCACCCGGCCGGAAATTTGTCGGGAGAGGGGACGCTTCCCTTAATCGCGGCGAGGCGCTTGTTTTGGCCGCCCAGCTTGGGCACCGCTTTGAGCAGAGCCGCCGTGTAGGGGTGGCGGGGGCGCCGGATGACTTCATCGGCCTTGCCCGCCTCGACGATGTTGCCTGCGTACATCACGGAAACCTCGTCGGCCAACTGTGACACGATCCCCAGATTGTGGGTGACGAGTATCACTGCCATATTGTTCTCCTTGCGCAAGCGGTCGATGAGCTCCAAAATTTGCGCCTGGATCGTCACATCCAGCGCCGTGGTGGGCTCGTCGGCGATCAAGAGCCTGGGGTTGCCCGCCAACGCCATTGCGATCATGATGCGCTGCTGCATGCCGCCGGAGAGCTCATGCGGATAAGCGTTGATCCGGCTCTCGGGGGCGGGGATGCCGACCTTTTGGAGCAAGTCGATGATTTCCCCTCTCACATCCGCAATCTCGGGGCGGTGAAGCTCAATGACTTCGGCAATCTGGTCGCCGACGCGAAACACCGGGTTGAGCGATACCGACGGCTCCTGAAAAATGTAGGCGATTTTGCCGCCGCGGTAGTGGCGGATGCCTTTTTTGTCGAGTTTAGTTAAATCCACCGACTCAAAAGTGATCGAGTCCGCTGAAATCTTTGCGGGCGGTTCCGGAAGAAGTCGGCTCACCGCGAGGCAACTGATGCTTTTGCCGCAGCCCGATTCGCCGACCAGCGCGTGGATTTTTCCCGCCCCGACCGCAAAGGAAACATTGCTTACCACCGGCAGCATATTTTTGCCGGAAACGAAATCGATGCAGAGATTGTTGACTTCCAGGATTGCCATAATAAAAATCACCTTTAATTTATTAAAATATAACCCGTAAAACTAGAAAAATCAATTTAACAGGCTATATTATTGAAATGATTCGTAATTTTTTATTTAAATACAGGGATATTCAATGGAAAAAGCATTCATCACCGGTCGCGGTCTGATTACTCCTTTGGGCACAACGTTGGCGGTCAATGAGGAAGGTCTCCGCTCCGGGCGGAGCGGCATTGTCCAAGTTCCCGAATTTGTCGAGCATCAGCTGGAGAGCATGGTGGGCGGCATGGCCAATGAAAAACCCGAGTGCGAATTGGTTGACCGCAAAAAAATGCGTTTTTGCCCGCCGACCGCGCTGATGTCCATTGTTACCGTGTTGGAGGCTTTAAAAGAAGCCAATATCCCGCTGGAGTCGCTCAATGAGCACCGCATCGCCCTGATTGGCGGCGTCGCCGGGTCCAACAACCGCGAGATTTATGAAGAAACCCGCACTTATGTCGAACACGGCTTTAAACTGCGCGGGGTTTCCCCTTATGCCGTGCCGCGCGTGATGCCCTCTTCGGCGGTCTCCAATCTCTCTTTGACGCTCGGCTTGACCGGTGAATCCTATGATGTTTCCGCCGCTTGCGCCAGCAGCGCGATCGCGATCATGGTCGGCACGCGGCTCATTCGCTCCGGGATGTATGACATGGTCATCGCCGGCGGCGCCGAGCAGATCGACTGGGTCCAGGCCCTCGGTTTTTGCGCCTGCCGCGCCTTGTCCAAAAAGTACAACGATACTCCGTGGCGCGCAAGTCGCCCGTTTGACAAAGGGCGCGACGGCTTTGTATTGGCCGCCGGTTCTGCCTGGGTGGTATTGGAGTCGGGCTCCAGTGTCGCCAAGCGCAAGGTGAGAGCCATTACCGAAGTTTCCGGCGTCTGCTCCAACAGCAATGCCAAAGATATGGTCGTCCCCGATGCCAAATCAAGCTCCGAAGTCATCGTCGGGGCCATCCGCGATGCTAATTTGCGCGCTTCCGACATTGGTTATGTCAACACCCACGGCACCGGCACTCCCGTCGGCGATCCGATCGAGTTGGCCGCCATCCGCGAAGTGTTGGGCAGCTCGGTCGCGATTAACAGCACCAAATCGCAGACCGGTCATATGGTCGGCGCAACCGGTGCCGCCGAAGTGATTTTTTCGTCGATGATGATGGAGCGCAATTTTATCTCCCCCAGTATCAACCTCGAGGACCCGGATGATGAGTTCTCCTGGGCCGATCTGGTGCGCGAGTGCCGGACGGGAACGCGCGTCAAGCACGCTTTGAGCAACAGTTTCGCTTTTGGCGGCTCCAACATCGGATTGGTCTTGAGCGATTGCGGTAACTGATGAAGATTTGCGGAAAATTGAGTCGTCCCAAGCTGCCGCCCTGGATCAAGGTCAAGGTCGGCGTGGGACAGCGTGAGGCGGTGGCCGACACGCTCTCCGATCTGAGACTCAATACCGTTTGCTCCGGGGCCATGTGTCCCAACTTGGGGGAGTGTTTCTGTCGGGGGACGGCGACGTTTCTCATCATGGGCTCAAGCTGTACGCGCAACTGTAAATTTTGCGCGATTGACCACAATCAAAAGCCGTTTGCCGTGGAGGAGGATGAGCCTGCGCGCGTGGCGGAGGCGGTGCGGCGGCTTAAGCTCAAGTATGCGGTGATCACCAGCGTCACCCGCGACGATTTGCCCGACGGCGGCGCCAAATACTTTGCCGAAACCATCCGGCTTATCAGGGGGTTGCCGGCGGCGGTCGAGGTCGAGGTGCTGACTCCCGATTTCAATTTGGATTTGGATGCTTTAAAAACGGTACTGGCCGCCCGACCGACGGTGTTTAACCACAACCTTGAGACCGTCCGGCGCTTGTCAAAAGAAATTCGTTATCAGGCGACGTACGAGAAAAGTTTGGCCCTGTTGCGCGCGGCGGGTGAAATGGCTTCCGATGTCCCGACCAAGTCGGGGATTATGGTCGGTTTGGGTGAGAGCGATGAGGAGGTCGTTGAGGCCATGCGCGATTTGCGTGACTGCGGCGTCTCGATTTTGACGGTCGGTCAATACTTGCCGCCCTCGGCGGAGCATTGGCCGCTTGACCGGTATGTGACGCCGGAAAAGTTTGAAGAGTTTGACAACATTGCACGCAACCTTGGTTTTTCGGCGGTGGCCAGCGGCCCGCTGGTGCGCAGCAGCTACCACGCCGGAGAGCTGATTAAAAATAAAGGGGTCTAAAATGGATAATTCCGAGTTTAAAATCACGAAGTTGGGGGAGCCGTTAATCGATTCCCCTCTGGTCAACGGCAGTTTCATCTCCGACGACAGCACGGTGGCTTATGACACCGACGCCGCCGTGTTGAGCGAGTACTCCAAAGCCAAAAAGCAGATCCCGGCGTTTGAGTTGGCCGGTCCGCGGCAAAAAATTTATCATGATCCGGCCTGGACAAAAGCAGCGATTGTCACGGCCGGCGGCCTCTGCCCGGGGCTTAACGACGTGATCAAATTTTTGACGCTGACCCTCCGCCGCCAGTACGGCGTGCAGATGGTTTACGGGATTCAGTACGGTTACCGGGGGCTTAATCCGGCGCACAAATTGGAGCCGATCATCCTTACCAACGAGCTCGTGGACGACATCCACATGAGCGGCGGGACCATCCTCGGCTCCTCGCGCGGCTATGAGGACGAAAAGGTCATTGTTAAGACGCTCGAAAGGATGAACATCAATTTATTGTTTTGCATCGGCGGCGACGGCACCAGCCGCTGCGCGCATGATATTGTCAAGGAAATCACCCGCCGCGGTCTCTCGATCAGCGTGATTTGCGTCCCCAAAACGATTGATAATGACATCGCTTTTGTCGACAAATCTTTCGGCTTTGAGACTGCGGTGTACTCCACCGGTTTGTTTGTCAGCGCAGCTCACAACGAGGCCAAAGGAGCCTACAACGGCATCGGTCTCATTAAAGTCATGGGCCGCGATTCCGGGTTTATCGCCGCTTACGCGTCGTTGGCCAATTCGTTTGTCAACTGCTGTCTGGTGCCTGAGCGCAAATTTACCATGGAGGGCGAGGAGGACTCTTTTTTGCCTGCCTTGGAGCGCCGCTTAAAGCTCAAAAAACATGCGGTGATCATTGTCGCCGAAGGGGCGGGTCAAGAGTTTTTTGAGGGCGGCGACGAAGTCAAGGACGCTTCCGGCAATGTGCTTAAAAAAGACATCGGCCTTTTCTTAAAAGACCGTATCAACAGCTATTTTAAGGCCAAAAATATTGAGGTCAACCTCAAATACTTTGACCCGTCTTATACCATCCGCAGCATCGCCTCCCACGGCGCCGACGCGGTTTTTTGCGCCATGCTGGCCCAAAACGCGGTCCATGCCGCGATGTCCGGTCGCACCGACATGGTGATCGGTCACTGGGGGGATAACTTCACCCACGTGCCGATTGCTCTGGCCACGCGCGAACGCAAGCAAATCGACCTTAAGAGCCAGCTCTGGACGAGCGTCAAAGCGAGTACCAGTTTCTGATGCTGACCGAGCTCTTTTTGGCCGGGCGTTATTTAAAGCCCAAGCGCAATGCGGTGTCGCTGATTACGCTCTCGTCGATCATCGGCGTGATGCTCGGTGTCGCCGTATTGATCGTGGTGCTGGCGGTAATGAGCGGCTTTACCGAGCTCATGAAGCAAAAGTTGATCGAGACCCAGTCGCACTTTCAGGTGCGCTCGGTTTTCGGCAATTACGTGATTGAGAATCCGGCTCCGGTCGTGGCGGCAATCAAGCGTCACGGCGGTCAGGCGGCGCCGGTCCTGCAATCGCCGATTTTGTTGCAGATCAAGCGCAATCTCGACCCGCGGATGATGGTATTCGGCATCAACCCGGATGATTTCACCAATGTGTTGCCGATCGGCAAAATGCTTCTCTCGGGTAAATTGTCGCTCGAAAAAAATGAAATCGTGATCAGCGACGACTTGTCCAAGCGTTGGAATCTCAAAGTGGGCGACAAAATTTTGCTGCATTCGCCGCAAAAATTGACCTCGCTCGTGGACTTCAAGCCCGGCGGCGGGGTGGAGCTCAATAAAAAGAGCTCGGCCTATTTGCCGGGTGAATTCAAAATCACGGGTATTTATTCGACCGGCAAGTACGATTTTGACCGCTCGGTGGTGTTTATCGGCTTGGAGGACGCGGCCGAATTGCTCGATCTCCCGTGGGGCTCGGCGAGCTCCGTCTTCGGCTGGGGCGATGATCCGTTTCACCAAAAGCCGCTGATCGACAGCCTCAAAAAAGATTTGCCTAACTACCGAGTCAGTACCTGGGAGGAGGAAAACAGTCAGCTTTTGGGAGTCCTTAATGTCGAAAAACGGATGATGTTCTTTTTGCTGATTTTTATCGTTTTGGTGGCGGCGTTCAGCATTACCAACACTTTGATCACTTCGGTTTACCAAAAAACCCGTGAGATCGGCATCCTCAAATCGTTGGGGGCGAGTGATATGGCGGTGAGCAGCATCTTTGTCTTACAGGGGTTCTTGGTCGGGGTAATCGGCAGTGTGGCCGGGACAGGACTGGGAGTATTAATCATTCATTTCCGCAATGATATCATGCATGCGGTATCCAAAATCACCGGGCAACCGCTGTTTCCCAAAGAGTTTTATTATTTTAACGAGCTTCCGGCCAAAATCATTCCTTTCCCGGATGTTACTTTGATCGTGGTGAGTGCGATTGTGCTTTGCACCCTGGGGGCATTGCTCCCGGCCTTGCGGGCGGCGCGGCTCGACCCGGCGCGGGCGCTGCGTTACGAATAACTCGCTCAAATTTTTTACCGTCATTTGAATTTTGCCTCAAAGCGGTATATATTATAATACCGCATTTTGGCCTGGTAGCTCAGAGGATAGAGCAGCTGCCTTCTAAGCAGTTGGTCGTGGGTTCGATTCCCGCCCAGGCTACCAATTTTATTCAAAAGCACCTTGTATTATTGTGTTGGGCAGTGAGATAGATAACACAAGAATATAAATGATTTAAGTGATCATATATTTTTTTTAATAAGGATTTATTATGTCAGCTCATTATATAAAAAAGAATGAGTATTATGGCAGGAGAATTCTTGTTTGTCGCGAGTAGAAATTCCACAGTAAATAGACTCATTTTTTAGTGAGACGATATAAGCGAAAACCATTAAGGAAGAATTATCTAATTTTAATTATGATTGTTTGTTATTTGTCATTCTTTATTTTGGATATTTTATCAGGGGAGAGCAAAGCGGACGTTACCCGATCATATGGCGATCCCGACTTTTTTGATTAAAAATAATAAAAAGTCAAAAATAAGAGATTGAGAGCATGACCAGAGGCAACGCCGTTTTATCAACGATTACGCTTGCAGGGCCGCAAGGCAATCGTCGGCCAGCTCGGCGATGAGCTCGCGGACTGGGACGATGGTTTGGATGCGGCTGGCGTTGGCGCCGCAAGTGATGATCCCGTCGGACAAATTGCCGTCCGCTGCATTGATCAGGGCATTGGCGATGCAATAAGGCGAGCCGGAGGGGTTGCAGTTTTTGAGACAGCGATAGGTGCAATGAAACGGTTTCTTTTCGTCGTTTAACAGTGCTTCGACAAAGCTGTTGTGCAGCACCCGCAGCGGCAGACCCACCGGACTTTTGATGATGACGATATCCTCTTGGGTGCAGTCGATGTAAGCTTGTTTGTAGGAGTCGGAGGCGTCGCACTCGTCGGTACAGACAAAACGCGTCCCCATTTGGACCCCGGCGGCGCCGAGCTTTAAAAAGCGCGCGATATCCGCCCCGGTAAAGATCCCTCCGGCCGCAATCACCGGGATGCGTGATCCATGCTCGGCGGCGACCGTTTCCAGATAGGCCACGACCTCGGTGACAATCGACTCCAATGACGGGGAGCGCGAAATTTCCTCGAGCGAAAACCCCAGATGGCCACCGGCGGCAGTTCCCTCAACCACAAAAGCATCGGGCAGCCGGTGGTATTTTTTCCACCAGGTGCGGCAAAGAATTGAGGCCGCGCGGACCGAAGATACCACCGGGATGAGTTTGACCGGCGAACCTTGGGTCAGCGACGGCAAATGCATCGGCAGCCCGGCGCCGGAGATGATGACCTCGACCCCGGCTTCGACCGCGGCATGCACCAACTCATCATAATTGCTCAATACGCACATAATGTTGACGCCGAAAGGGCGGGCGGTCATTTTTTTGGCGTCGGCAAAGATATTTTGGATGCCCCGGCGGGATTGCTCCTGATAGTTTAAGTTAGGAATGTTGCAGGATCTGGCCGATCCTACCGCGGCAATGACGCCAAGCGCGCCCTCATTGGATACCGCGGCGGCCAGCCGGGAGGACGAAATTGCGACCCCCATGCCGCCCTGGATAATCGGCGGGTTGATATGAAGATCGCCAATCACCAAATCGGGAAGTGTATTGTTGTGACTCATGATGAATCCTATATTAATGTTGCCTCGAGGAATGCCTGCGTCAATCGGGATGACAAGACGCAAAGACTGCGCTTGCATAGATTGTCAAAAACATTGGAGAACAAAAAACACAAGGATGTCGTCATCCTGTGTTTTAAAGATGGTTGGCAAAAGAATCAGCGGTTGCCGCCGAAATTGCGTGCGGGGGGGCGGTCCTCTTTGGGCTTGGCTTCGGAGACAACGATGGTACGGTCGCCCAACTGGGTGCCGTTTAAGCCTGCGATGGCGGCTTTGGCCTCGCTGTCATTATTCATCTCGACAAAGCCGAAGCCTTTGGCGCGGCCGGTGTCGCGGTCGGTAATCAAATTTACGGTGTCAACCGTGCCGTACACGGAAAAAGCATTGCGGATTTCGGACTCGGTGGAGGCAAACGACAGATTTCCCACGTATAATTTCATGGCAAAATTCCTTTCGCGGTATAACCGCATAATTTAAGCAGGACAAAAGTAGCCGATCCGCTGTCTGAACTTTACCGGAAGAGAGATGGAGGAGGGTTTCATGCTCTTTCAAATCGATCAAGAAAATAAATCAAACCGTGTTGCGCTTGCGCAATGATAGCCGCGCGTAATATCCAACGAAACTTGCTGTTTACCAATATCAATCCGATGATCAATATCGTCGATCGTTTCGCAGCTTTATTTCAATAACATATCATGCGGCAAGGTGTAATACAAACCGCATTGCCGATTTATTCGTAAAATAAATCGGCTGTGAGGGTAAAATATTTTTGGCGACGGGCGGTTTCCGGCCGTGGGCATAGCGGAATCCGGCGATGTCCGCCGGAGCTTTACAGTTGGCGGCCGATGGCGGTGAGTTTGCTTACGGTGGCGGTGTCTGCTGCCAAGTCGCCGGGATAAGCGGCGCTGATCGACTGATCGACGACCAGCGTCCAGCCGAGAAACTTGGCGATGCAGTGAAACTGCTCGGAGATCATCCGGTAGCCGGGATTGTCGAGTTTCTCCTCGCCGACGGCAATGATGCCCAGTTGTTTCTTGGCCGGGCTGGCCTTGTAGGCTTCGTCATTGGCGTAAAATTTATCCAGCGCGAGTTTGGCCTTGGCCGAAATCCCCCACCAGTAAACCGGTGAGCCGAAAATGATCATGTCGGCCCCGTTGACCAGGTCAATCCACGCCGTCGAGTCGTCCGGCTGGATGCAGCGGCCGCCGTTGTGTTTGCAGGCGTCGCAATGGGTGCATGCCATGATGTTTTGGTCGTAGGCGTTGACCCAAGTGATTTGGTGACAATCTTGCATGCCCTGTCGGAGCGCATTGAGGGCGGTGACCGTGTTGCCGCGGCGGCGCGGGCTGCCGTTAAAAAGTATAATTTTCATCGTTTGAGGAATTTCTTTTCGGTCGATATGATTTTGGCACTTGAAATAAATGTATTTTACGATAAATTACATGTATAATATACCGGCGGATGTGATTTTTACAAGAGGCGGATGATGAAAAAAGAGTTGATCGCGATCACGGCGGCGGCGAGAGCCGATTTGCCGGAGATTTTGCAGCTGCAATATTTGGCGTACCGCAGCGAGGCGGAGCTTTTGGGCAACTTTGACATCCCACCCTTGCGCCAGACGTTATCCGAGTTAACCGCTGAGTTTGAGCACGGCACCGTCCTCAAAGCGGCGGATACGGCGCAAACCATCATCGGCTCGGTGCGGTTTACGGTGCGTGACGGCAATGTTTTGATCGGCAAACTGATGGTGCACCCCGATCATCGGGGGCGCGGCCTCGGGACGCGTTTGCTTGCCTGCGCGGAGGAGCTTTGCCCGGGGATGCGCCTTGAGCTCTTTACCTCCAGCCGCAGTCTTCGCAACCTTGCTCTCTATGAGCGCTGCGGCTTCCGCCAATTTGACCAAAAAAATGTCGGTCCCGGACTTACTCTGATTTACCTTGAGAAACTCCGCAATTGCATAGGAGAGCAAAACAAATGAAAATCACGGTGGTTGAAGGGGATATTACCAAGCTCAAGGTTGAGGTGATTGTCAATGCCGCCAATTGCTCGTTGCTGGGCGGGGGCGGAGTCGATGGGGCGATCCACCGCGCGGCCGGGCCGGAGCTTTTGGAGGCGTGCCGCAAGCTGGGCGGCTGCGTGACCGGCGAGGCCAAGCTCACCCCCGGCTTTTTGCTCCCGGCCAAGTTTGTCATCCATACCCCCGGCCCGGTGTGGCACGGGGGCGCGCACGGCGAAAAAGAGGCGTTGCACCGCTGTTATTGCAACGCCTTGGCGTTGGCCGCCGAGATGGAGTGTCAAAGCATCGCCTTTCCGGCCATCAGCACCGGGGTGTACGGTTTCCCCAAGCGCGAGGCGGCCAAGATTGCCGTCAAGGCGGTCAAAGATTGGTCGCTGCCGCTGCCCGCCGAAGTCATCTTTTGCTGTTTCAGCTTTGAGGATGCGCAAATTTACCGTGAATTATTAGGGTAACCGCCGATGAATCAACTGCAAAAAACCATCCGGATTCCGGAAAGCGATTTGGAGCGCTTTATTGATTTTTCCGCGTTTCACGACGGCAAAGAGTGGTTTGGCCGCGGCGTCAAATTGGCCGGGATCAGCCGCCTCTCAAGCTCCTATCTGATCCATTATCCCGACCCCCGGCGGTTTTTGGCGATGGTTTGCGGCAAGGGGCGGTTTGAAGTCGAGTGTGACGGACTTAAGCGGGAGATCGGCGTCGATGATCTGGTGGTGATGCCGCCGGGCAAACTTCATTATTTGCGGGCGCTGGAGCCGTCGGAGATGATTTTTTTGCTGGTCTGCGACGACGGACGCTGGCCGCGCCGGGCGGTGGCGTCGCACGTTTCGGCGGCACGTTTTTTTGCTTTGATGGAGCTGGCTTGGTCGGAGTCGCGTCATTATGGCGGCGCCGGTGAAAATAGGCCGAATCCCGGTGACGAGGAAGTGTGCCGGACGGCTGCCAACTTGATTTTGGCGTTGATTTCGCGCGAAATCGTGGCGTTGCCGCCGGGGGGCGAAGAGGGGTCGCGTTTGCGCCTGCTCTCCGGGTTATGGCGCGAAATCGACCGCCGGCCGGGGGCGGCGTGGAGCGTGGAGACCATGGCGAAATTTTGCGCGGTGTCGGTACCGCATTTGTTTGCCTTGAGCCGCCGGTATTATAAAACTTCACCGGCGGCAATGCTGCTCTGCATCCGGATGCGTCATGCCGAGTCGCTTTTGAGCCACACCCGGCTCGCGATTGCCGAAGTGGCGGAGTGCTGCGGTTATCATGACGCGTACTCATTTGCCCGGGCTTTTCGCCGCCAAGTCGGCGTACTGCCAAGGGAGTATCGCGATGACAGATAGTTTTGACTGTTTTTATTTGTCATTTTTGAGCTTGTTTTATTTTTAAATTTGAGCTTGATCATAGTTTTTGCTGATTGATTCAGAAAATTTGCCGGTTGTCAACGCTTTATTTTTGCGGCCAAGCGCTCTATATTGATATCAGGCAACCGAAACAACCAACCAAGGATCGGAATATGAAAGCAAAAATGACGGCAAACCGGCAATTTACCAAAGGCACCGTTGACCCGCGGATTTTCAGCGGTTTTATCGAGCACCTCGGACGGGCGGTGTATACGGGGATTTATGAGCCGGAGCACCCGACGGCGGACGCGGACGGTTTTCGCTCCGACGTGATTGATTTGGTCAAAGCCCTCGATATGCCCTTGACCCGTTACCCGGGCGGCAACTTCGTCTCCGGTTATGACTGGAAAGACGGCATCGGCGACCCGGCCAAGCGTCCGGCCCGGCTGGATTTGGCGTGGACGGCGCTGGAGCCCAATCAATTCGGTTTGGACGAGTTTATGAAGTGGTGCGTCAAAGTGAATACAGCGCCAATTATGGCGGTCAATCTCGGCACCGGCACTCCCAAGGACGCCGGCGAGCTGGTCGAGTACTGCAACTTTGCGGGCAACTCTTACTGGAGCGATTTGCGCAAGGCCAACGGTCACAGTGAGCCCTACCGCATCAAAACCTGGTGTCTCGGCAACGAGATGGACGGGCACTGGCAGACCGGCGCCAAAACCGCCGAAGAGTACGGCCGGATTGCGGTCGAGGCGGCCAAAATAATGAAGTGGATCGACCCGGAAATCGAGTTGGTGGCCTGCGGCTCCAGCAGCCTCGGGATGCCCGGGTTTGCTGCATGGGACGCGACCGTTTTGGAGCACACATTTGATCAGGTCGATTATCTTTCTTTGCATGCATATTACGGCGACCAAAATAAAAATTTGCCCGAATTTCTCGCCGCTCCGGACAAAATGTCGGCTCAGATCGAGGCGATTATCGCCACTTGCGACTATGTTTCCGCCCGCAAAAAGTCCGACAAAAAAATCAATCTCTCGTTTGACGAGTACAATGTCTGGTTTCATTCTTTCGGCGAAGAGGCCAACTCTCCGCGCTGGACGGCGGCGCGGCCGATTTTGGAAGATATTTACACTCTTGCCGACGCGTTGGTGGTGGGCGGGCTGTTGATTACGCTTTTGCAGCATGCCGACCGGGTTAAAATTGCCTGTCTTGCCCAGACGGTCAACGTGATTGCCCCCATAATGACGCGGCCGGGCGGCGGCGCTTGGAAGCAGACGATCTACTATCCTTTTTACTACACTTCGCGGTACGGCCGCGGCGAAATTTTGGACTTGCGCGGCGAAGTGCCGGAGTATACTTGCGCCAACTGGACCAAGCCGGTCAAGACCCTCCACTCGGTCGCCGTCTGGCACAAGGCGGAAAACGAAATCGCGCTTTTTGTCCTCAATCGCGAGGTCAAAAGCCCGGTGACGTTTGAGTACGATTTGCAGGGGTTTGATTTGCAAGCGGTGGTCGAGGCGGTTGAAATCTCCGGCGCCGATCCCGCCGCGGTCAACACCGAAGCCGGGGAAAAGGTTTTTCCCAAACCGCGCGCCGCCGCTGAGTTTGCGATTGCCGGGGCGACAGTCTCCGGCGTCTTGCCGCCTTTGTCGTGGACGATGATCCGCATCAAGGTCAAAAGCTGACGCTCCAGCGGGTCGGCTGCTCCTGTGAGCCGGTAAGCTCCAATTTGAGGAGATTGTCCTCCCGATGATACGACACGGTGGCGGACGTTACCGCAAACCCTTCCGGCAACAGGATGGTCAGGGTTAAGATTTCCTCCGCCGCGCAAACGGCTTCGCCGGAGAGCGTCTTACTGGCGAAATCATAGGCAAAATCATTGATCTCGACGCCGCCTTGGGTAACATGGCGCGAGCTCCCGACCAACGTCGGCGCGTCGGGGGTGACCGGGGTGACGCGCAGCACCGCTGTATCAAAGCCGTTGATATGGAGCTTGATATGTTTGTCGTGGGTGCCCAAAAAGCGCTGGCTCCAAAACTCAAAGACGGCGAAGCGCGTTCCTGTTTTGGCTGTGAGATCCAAATTGGCGGCAAAGTCGAGCTGTACGGTGCTGCTCTCGCTTGAGAGATTGGTAACTCCGGCCGCGTGCCAGACGCCAAAGGGGCGGCAGAGCTTGAGGTTGACGATTTGCCACGTCTGGTTGCGCTGTTTGCGCCGCAGCTCCACCGGGCGCGCCGGGACCGGCGGAACGATCCGGCGGAGGAGGTTGATGCGCTCAAGGTCGAGCTCGTCAAAGCTGTCGCCGATGGTGACGGGGAGCCCCGACAACCCGTAAAAGGAAACGCGCGAGCGCGCCTGCGCCAAGTTGTTGAACTCCGAGCGCAACACGAGATTGTCGGCGTCGTTGTAGAGAGTGATGTTATGCAATGTGTAAAAATGGAGCACCCGGCCGATGGCTTGGTCGAGAAACTCCTCCCAGCCGAAGATATCGCCGCCGATGCGCGCGGCACTGAAGTAATCCATCATCCCGGTGATATCGCGCTCGGTATCCCCGGCGCAGGAGAGCATGTAGGTCTCCTCGCCGACGGTTTGGCGCGCCGCCGCGACCACGTTGCGCAAGGCGGTGGCGGGCGACAGGGCCGGGTTGTGAAATTTGTCGTGAAATTTGCATGCCATATACAGTGTGGCCGGGAGGCAGTCCCACTTGATCAATTGATAACCCCAGTCGAGCACTTGCCGGAAAATTTTGGGGATATACTCCTCGACCACTCCCGGGTGCGACGGGTCCACCCAGTACTGGCCGCACCAAAACGGCTGTTGACCCATCAGCCACTCGGGGTGTTTGATTAAATCGTCGTTGAGCTGCCCCTCATTGGTGGCGCCGATCCACAAGGCGGGCAATAAGCCCAAGTTTTTGATCGCGGCGGCGACCGGCGCCAAGCCGTCGGGGTAGGGGATTTTACGCGGGTGAAAAATGTCGGCCCCGGCTTCGCCCGTCCCCTCAAAGTTGCGGTGACACCACTCCCAATCGACCCACAACACGAGCTTGTCCGAGTAGTCGCCGAAATATTGCTTGAGTTTGGCGGCGTTGGCCAAAACAACTTGATTGGAGGCGGCGAAGCGCACCGCGTACCAGGTCATCCAGCCGACCGGCGGGACGGTGAAGCCGTGGGATTTGTCGATGGGAGCATAAGGAACATTGAGTTTATTTTTGAGATAATCCTCGCGGACGTTGAAAAAGAGTTCGCGCCCGAAATCGAGCCCGGAGCGGTAATGCAAGTGATACTGTTTGCCCGGCCAGTCGTAGGCAAAGGACAAATCCCCCTCGCTGTCGATTTTGAGCAAGCGGTCGCCCGTGCGGTCAAACAGCGCGTCGGCCGAATCCGGCACCGCCGGGCCGCTCGCGGCATGCAAAGTGCCCGAGTCAAGCAAATCCTCACAGACGGCAAAGGTGGACTCAGCGGCATCGTTCCCCCAATTGATCACCCCGTTGACCGTAAAACGCGCCCGGCCCTGAAAGCGGCAGCGCAAGCCCTGCGAATTGAGGGTAAAAATCAAATTGATCTCCGGGGTCTTGACCGGGCCGTCGGGGTAGGTGATTTTGTAAATCACCGCATCGGTCTGCTGCACATAATCAGTGACCGGCTTGCCGAAATCGGAGAAAGTCAAGGGCTCATCGTCAAAGTTGGCCCATGCGATTTGCGCCAAGTCAAGGATCACCGTCTCCGTCACGTCGTCCCCGGCCCGGTACAACACTTGAAAACTATTTTCTTCCGCCTGATAATTTACCGAAAAACGCTTATAATTGAAATACATAATCAACCTCATTATTTTGTCATTCAATAAACTATAGCACACTATTTGACACGTGTCAACTAAAAATTGCCGGAGTTGCGATATTTTTTAATCGGGAAACTTGGGGAGGGGAGTAAAAAATACAATCGATCCATATTCCATCATGGTCATGATAGTGATTTGGTGTATTGTTCAGTGTACCGGATTGTCGAAAATTGATATTGTTTTGTATTTTATTTCCAAAATAACAGCTTTCAAATCCCTATAAATAGCAAATATTTGGAAATATTTCAAAAATATAAAGAAATTGACTTGCATTTTAAATGAATCTTGTTTATAATATATACTGTTGCGATCCTGATGCGTTGATCATGGTTTAAAATAAGGGAAAACATGATGCGGACAAGACACGGATTCACCTTGATCGAGTTGCTGGTAGTGATTGCGATTATTGCGATTTTGGCAGGGATGTTGCTGCCGGCGTTGAATAAGGCGCGGGTCAAAGCCAAACGGATTGCGTGTACTTCCAATTTGCGTCAAATCGGGATGGCGCTGGCCGGATATTTGGCTGACAATCGCGGTAAAATGTTTTATACCAACTCCGGCTCCGATGGGAGATTGATTTACAAGGGCGATGCCGGTGCTTTGTTTCCTCCCGGTTGGCAGCAGTTCGGTCTTTTGATGGGCTGCAAATATTTGGCCAACAACAAAGTTTTCAGTTGCCCAGGAGTGGACAGCAAGGCGTCGAGCGATAACGTCCGCGCCGATTTGCTGACGGTTACCGAGACCGATCCGGCCAGCGGCCTCGTTTATCCCCGGCGGGTCAAGGACGGCACCCGGCCGTACTCCATCGGCAGTGATTATCTGAGCCGCGTCTCCAATACTTTTTATAATACCGACCCCAAAAGCACCAGTTTTTTGGACAGCGGCAAACCGCGTGCATCCAAACTCGCGGTAATGATCGATTATCCCGGGCTGGTGTATCGCGCCACCACGGCCTACGGGTTTGAAAATCAGGTGATGCCGCACGGCGAACGGCAGTGGAATGTGTTGTTTTTTGACGGTGCGGTCAAGAGTGCTTATTTCAGCAATGTCCCGATCGACTCCTGGGATAAAACCAAGCTTTTGGCCGGTACTACGCCGCAGCTTTCGTTTTGGACGACTTATGTGGATGTCATCCGCAAATAGCGATTGGCAAAGCAAAGGATGGAGTGCTATCTTTCAACAAGCGTTAATATCAATTATTTGAGGAGATATGGATAAAATGCAAAGACCGCGGCAAAAAGTTGTCGATATGTTTAAAAATAAGATCGCCGGGGGGATTTATCTGCCGGGGCAGCGGCTGCCGACATTGCTTGAGTTGGCCGCCGAGTTTGACGTTTCGCGCGGGACCGTCTGCAATGCCCTGGAGCAGCTCATTGCCGAAGGGATTGTAGTCAAAAACGGCAGCAGCAATATCCTCAGTGACAGTATCAAAACCCCGGAGCGGCAATCACAGCACAAGATGGCGTTTTTGACTCCCGGCGTCAAGCATCAGTACGGCTATGTCAAAATTTTGGAGGGGATGGCCGAGGTGGCCAGCGCCGCCGGGCGCGAGATGACTTTTTTCAGCCACGACAACCAGCCGGAGAAATTGCTGGAGATTGTCCAACATATTGTCAATGCCCGTTATGACGGCATCGGCTTGATCCCGATTATCGGCGAACACGCCGGTGAGATCAATCACCAAATCATTGATATTTTAGAGCAAGCCAACTGCAACTATGCGACTGCCGACTGTCCGGTGATCTCCGGCTCGGTCATCCGCGGCAGTTTCGTCGGCAGCGATAATTATAACCCGGTACGCAAAATGATCGCACAGTTGATTGCCGACGGCTATCGCAAATTTGCGAGTATCCGTGTTTCGCATCAGGCCGGAAGCTCGGTGCAGCGTATCACCGGGATGCTTGACCAGCTGCGTGCCGCCGGCTTGGAGACGCGCGAGGAGTGGCAGCAAGTCATCGATGATGTTCCGCTGGCCGAACAGGGACGGGTTAATTTGCACCGTCTGCTGGCCTTGCCCGAGCAACCGGAAGTCATCTTTTGCACTCATGATATCATCGCCGCCAATGTGATGGATGAGTTTGTCAAAACCGGCGGCAAAATCCCCGGAGATTTGGCCGTTTGCGGCTTTGACGACAGCGATGTCGCCGCCTTTTTGCAGCTCACGAGCATCCGGCAGGAGTTTCATCAAATGGGAATACTGCTCGGGCAATTGTTGCTGCAAAATTTAAATGCCAATCCCAAAATAGTCCGGCAGGAGTTTCTCCCCTGCGAAATATTTTACCGCCAATCGACGAGCAAAAGCAAGTGACAAATGTTGTACGATATCAGGCAATCACGTTATTTTGAGGCGGTCCGGGAGCCGTTGAGCCAAGTAGATAGTTATTATTTGACTTTGCCGCAAGTGCCGCATATGCAGGCCTTTTACTTTGTCAATGACAGCTTTTCCGCCGATGGCCGGTATCTGTGGTTTTGGTGCGCCGATCCGCCGTCGAGGGTTTGTCATCTGGGCGTGTTGGATTTGGCGCTTGACCGGGTGTCGCTGTACCCCTCGACCCAGTTTCTCGATGCCTCGCCGGCGGTGCACCCGGTGACCGGCGAAGCTTGGTTTTTCAACGGTTGCGAATTGTGGAAAATTGCGCCGCACCCGGATGCCCGGCCCGAGTTGATCAATTGTCTCGGTCGGGAAATCAGCCGCCACCGATCGCCCGTCCGGTTGGCGACGCATATTACTTTTTCGCCGAAACTTGACGCCGTCGCGATTGATCCGGGCTTCGGGCGCGATTTTTACATCGGCGAAATGCCGCTTGACGGCTCGCCGTGCCGGATTTGGCAAAAGATGGATTTTTATGTCGATCATGCTCAATTTTCGCCGACCGACCCGGATGTAATCATGTTTGCCAATGACGGCCATTTTGACGCTCTTACCGGCGAAAAAATCGAGACCCAAAAACGCATTTGGCTGATCCGGCGCGGCGAAACGGCCACGCCGTTGTTTGCCGATATCGATACTCCGTTGCATGGGCACGAGTGGTGGAGCCGTGACGGCAAAACAATATGGTTCATCCATTACGGACAAGGGGTGTTTGGCGCCGACCCGGCGACCGGCGCTGTGACTAGAGAGTTTCAGACGAGACATCCGGTGTCGCATGCTTACTCCAGCGGCGACGATCGGCTTTTGGTCATGGATATCTGCCCCCATGAGCGCAATTATATGCAAGTTTTGCTCGTTGATTTGGCAAACGGGCAAGAGACATGGATTATTTCTGAAATGGCCAAATTGCCGCACTTGGCGGCGCGTTATCATTTGCATCCACATCCGCGCTTTTGCGTTGGCGACCATTATATTATTTACAGCAGTACTCTCCGGGGAAAAGCGGAAATCGCCGTCACTCCGGTTATGTCCATACGGTAACGAAACAGGAGATCCTCCCATGAAACAACTGCTTGCCGCCATTACTTTTATGTCTTTTATCCTGGCCGCCGTGACGGCGGAGCTGCCGCCGTTAAAGGCTGCCGGCGACCAGTTTGCCGATGTTGACGGCAATGCGGTGAGGCTGTGGGGCGTCAATCTGGTGGCGCTTTACCCGGATCACGCGACGGCGGATAAACTCGCCGCCAACTTGGCCGGTTTGGGGATCAACGCGGTGCGCCCCCATCACATGCTGCGCCCGTCCAATGACTGGAATCCGGATATGCCCGGCGGCAGTCTCTCCTTGTATCAGCGTGATTCGCAGACTCCCGACCCGGAGGCGTGGGACCGCTTTTTTTATCTGACCAACGCCTTGCGTCAAAAAGGAATCTATCTTTTGCTCGCCATCGGCGACTCGCGGAGCTATCAGCCGGGCGATTGGACGGTGATGGACAACGGCAACGAGGACAACGCCGCCTGGCGCAAAGCCATGGAGGACTTGGAATCGCGGGACTGGAAAGCGGCGATCGATGTCCGCAAAATGCTTCCGCTGGTGGATGAGCGCGCCGCCCGGATCGTCGAAAATTACGCCCGCAAATTATTGACCACGGACAATCCTTACAGCAAAAAACGCTTTGCCACCGATCCGCAAGTGGTCACGGTCGAGCTGTTAAACGAGTTTTCGCTCGATTACACCATTATTTGCAAAAACCGTCTGCCCGAGTATCAGATGAAGCAAGTCGTTAAAGAGTGGGCCCGGTTTGCCGCCGGCAAAGGCGTGGACCCCGGCGACTTCATGGCGCCCGTCACTCCGGCGCAAATTCAGACGCGCGGTGAATTTTTTGAGATGCTTGAGCGCCGCTTCATCGACCGGATGCAAAAAGTGATCCGCGAGTGCGGCTATCGGGGCAGTATCATTTACTCCAATTTGTGGCGGGGCGAAAGCGCCTCCAAGCTGAGCGCCGTGCTCAACGGCTCGGTGGAGGACCACGCCTACGTCGACCCGCGCGTTTATTTGAAACGCAAAGACTTTGTCGCCGAAAAGGCCGTCAGCAAAATCGCGGGCAAGCCCTATATTTTGGGCGAATTCAACATCAGCGAGGGCGGTAAGGATATGGAGGACCAAAAGAACAAGCGCGCGATGCTGATGCTGGCATCGGCGGCCTACGGCTCCTTTCAGGACTGGTCGGGGATCGTCTGGTTTGCGTGGTGTCACGGCGGTCAAAAAATCGGTGCCGACGGCTGGGGCTTGAGCGAGTCGCGCGGTAATTACAGTCTCGGTAATATGGCGACCGACGGGGTGATGCTTGACCACATGCGGACAGCCTCGCTGATCTTTCGCAAACAATTGGTCAAAAAGAGCGTCAAGCCGCTGGTCTTTGCGGTCGAGTCGACGAGTTTCACCAACAATTACAACAGCTTGATGGCAAGTGCGCTTGATTACCCCTCCGGGCTTCAGTCGATGCACGCGGTTGCCAAAGTTTTCGGCAAAGCCACCGTGGAGAGCATGGCGGCGGCCAAGGAGGCAAAGGCGGTCAACATCGGCGAAGTTTTGATCAGCGATACCGGTGAAATCGAGCGCAATTTGAGCAAAAAATATCTCAAAGTCGCGGCTCCGGCGGTCAACGCCTGGGGCGGCGAGCTAACGGCCAACGGCGGCTTTGATTTGCCCAACTTGTCCTACCAGAGCCCGGCGGCCGGGTTTGCCACGGTGATTATGGCGGCGGCGGACGGCAAAGCGCTGACGGCGAGCAAGCAAATTTTGATCAGCCGCACCATTTTTGACGCCGGCAACAACGATGTCAATCAAGGTGAATTACGGTTGCGCAAACTCGCCCCCGGCCAATGGTCGGCCGTGATTTGCCGGCCGCGCGCCGCGGCGGGCAAAGTCATCGAGCTCAAAGCCGACGCCAGCGGTGAAATCAAGTTGCCGCTGGCCGACTGGCACGAAATCGAGTTAATCCAAAAATAACCCTCTAACCAAAGGAGAGAAAAATGAAAATGTTTCAAATGTTGGCGTTGATGGCGGTCGTCGGGATGACTGCTTGGGCAATGGCGGAGGACACCGTCCACCAAAAGCTGCCCGCCGAACGGGCGCAAGTCAAAAAAGATAAGGTCGAGTTCAAAAAAATCGAGGGCTCCAACAGTCCGCAAGTGATGCGCATGACTCCCGACATGGGCCAGTGGGATATGGCGACTTACTGGATGGGGCTCTCCACCCCCGAGGGCAAAAGCATCATCCGGTTGCGTGTCTATAACGACGGCGGCGAAACCGCCACCTTTGCGTTGTATCGCAACAGCAAAGAGGGGCATGTTTTGATTAAAAAAATTGAAATCCCGGCCGATGCTCCCAAAGACGCTTTTATCAACCTTGATTTCCCGGTCGAGTCCAATACGGAGTGGAACGGGATCATCGTAAAGAAATTTGTCAAAACCGCCGCTCCCAGCATCTGGATCGACGAAGTCAGCGTTTTGATCCCCTAAGCCGTTGCGCTTTGGTTTATGCAATCCCCGAAAAAATTTTGCCGGGGATTTTTTTATCTTTTTGTAATGATGGCTCGTAGTAGATTGTGATATTGCGGAGCATTACGGTGACGTCGTCGGCGTTGGCGTTGACGCCGATGCGCAATTGCTCGTGATTGTGATCGTCCAAGACTTTAGACAAAAAAACGGACCGGTTTCCAAGGATGAAAACCGGTCCGATCGGCGGCGGCGTTTATTTGGCTTTGCCGATAAACTGGAGATCGCGGATAAAGAAAGTAAGTTTGGGGTCTTTGGGATTCATCCCGATTTTGATATCCTTGACCGCGGCGGGGTCTTTGACCGCTTTGGCGACATTGATGACGACGGTTTGATATTCACTCTTGGGCACAGGCAAAGTATAATACGGCTTCTCATTGCCGAACATTACATAGGCGCAAGCGTATTTGGCGTCGGGGTTGCCCTGCACGGCTTTGAAGTCAAAGCGGATTTGCCCGACATCGGCAAGGGATTCGCCGGGCAGGAATTTCATCGCCGGATACGCCCAAAAATCGGTGTCGGGCTTGAACTCGACGTCAAAACGCACCGCCTTTTGATCGGCGGCGTCGGTGATGGTCATTTTGCCCGAGGTATTGGCGGCAAAGCGTTTGGCCGAGTTGGTCGCCGCCGACCACGCCAGCACATCGGCCGCCGCCGCATCACTGGCGTCATCGGTTAAAAACTGAATGTTGCGGACAAAATAGGTGAGCTTGGCGTCTTTGGGGTTCATCCCGATTTTGATGTTTCTGGCCGCACCCGGATTTTTTACCGCCTGCGGGACGTCGATGGTGACGGTTTGATATTCATTTTTGGGCGTCGGCAAGGTGAAATATTGTTTCTCGCCGTCAAACATCACGTAGGCGCAGGTGTATTTGGCCTCGGGGTTGCCCTGCTCGGCCTTGAAGTCAAAGCGGATTTGCTTGACATCGGCCAGGGACTCGTTGTCGTACAATTGCAGCGCCGGGTAGACCCAAAAGTCGGTGCCGGGCTTGAATTGGACGTCAAAACGCACCGCCTTTTGATCGGCATCGTCGGTGATGGTCATTTGGCCGGAGGTATTGGCGGCAAAGCGTTTGGCCGTATTGGTCGAGTCGGACCAGGATACCGGGCGCATTTCGGCGGCGCCGAGTGCAAGCATGTTGAGAGCGGCAAGGGTGAGCGGCAACCATTTTTTCATCATCGATTCTCCTTAAATCCAAAAAGCGTGAGGGTTCGCCAATATAATAGCATCGTCTTGCAAGGTTGTCAAGGAATTCAACGCAAAAAAAGACCGGCCCTCAAAAGAACCGGTCCGGGAGTCGCGCCGACGGTTATTTGAGCACGAGCTCAATGACCGGCACCTCGGTGTGAAAGGGGAGGTTGACGGGGAGCTCCAAGGTCAACGAGCCCGCCGGGGTGGTGCTGTTGAGCCCGGCGTGAATTTCCTTTGAGCTCTCGCGGCGGAGGATTTCACTCCCGTCGGCCAGAAGCTGCGCATATTTTACCTTGCCTGCCAGATTGTTTAAGTGGATGTGCTTAAACGGCCACGCAAACAAGTGGAGATAGAGGCGCTTGGTTTCCGGGTTATAAGTATAGCGGCAGTCATCCGGCACCGGGAACTCGTCGGGGGCCTGACCGCAGCCGTAGACGGCGCGTGAGTGGTATTTCATCCATTGGGCGTAACCGGCGAGGCGGTCCAAAGCGCGGTTGTCGAGGTAGCCGCGCGAGGTCGGCCCCACATTCATCAACAAATTGCCGCCGCGAGAAACATGGTTGACCAGCATCTCGATGCACATCTTAACTGATTTCCAGCTCGTTTCATCGCGGTGGTAGCCCCACGATCCGGAAAAGGTCTGACACCCTTCCCAGGTCTTGCAATTGCCGTTTTCGTCGCGCGGGCACTTGTCGGGGGTGTACTGCTCGGGGGTCTCGATGTCGCCCGAGCCGGGGAGGTCGAGCCGGTTGTCGACGATGATGTCTGGCTGCAACGAGCGGACGAGCTTGATCAATTTTTCCGACTCCCAGTCCTCATGCCCTTTGCCGTTGTCGGTGGGGTAGCTGAAGTCAAACCACAGGATGTCGATTTTGCCGTAATTGGTCAGGAGCTCGGTCACCTGATCGCGCATATATTGGGCATAGCGCTTGATGTCGCGCCCCTGATTGAACTCTTCGGCCTTGGCCTTGTTGCGCATGGGGTGGATGCGGTCCAACGTAAAATCCGGGTGATGCCAGTCGAGCAAGGAGTAATAAAAGCCGACGCGGATGTTTTCGGCGCGAAAGGCATCCACCACCTCGCGCAGCAAATCGCGCCCGGCTGCGGTATTGGTAACCTTGTAGTCAGTGTACTTGCTATCCCACAAACAAAAGCCCTCGTGATGCTTGGTGGTGATGACAAAGTATTTCATCCCCGCTTCGCGCGCCGCCTTGGCCCATGCCTTGGGGTCAAACAAGTCGGGGTTGAATAAATCAAAATAGACCTGATAATCCTCGACCGAAATCTCCTCCATGTTGCGGATCCACTCGTGCCGCGCCGGGAGCGAGTAGAGCCCCCAGTGGATAAACATGCCGAAGCGGTCGCGGGTAAACCATGAAGTGTCGCCTTTGCCGTAATTTCCCATTTTTTGCTCCTGATTTGATTTGTCAAAGTGAAAATTTGCGTTATATTAAAGATAGTTAACTTTATGTATATTTTCAATCATTTTGCTATGAATAAAAGCGATATTATTATGAATAAAATCACCGATAGCAAATATTTGGTGCGCCTCGAGTGTTGCTGTGAAGTTCTCCTCAAGCCTTGCTGGGAACGGGCGGTCCTGACCGGGCACCACTGGCGGCTTTATCTCAATGACGGGCCGGGGGCGGGGGTATATTATCAAGGGAGAAAAGTGGAAATGGCCGCCGATACGATTTACCTTTTAGCTCCCGATTGCAATTTGCGCGTCTGGTGCGACAACCCGGAGGTGCGGCAGCTCTATCTCCACTTTGAGGTGGATCGTCTGGGCGGCAAGCCGGAGCGGCCGATTCACCCGCTGCCGCTCGACCCGGTATTGGCGGGGCTGGCGGACGAGCTGCGCAACCTGGTCAAGAGCGCTCACCCGCTGCGCGAACTGGCGGCGACGGCACTGGCGGCGACGGCGCTCTTGCGTCTCGACCCGGCAAGCCTGATCGAGCGCGAAATCAGCAAGGATATTGATAAAATTTGTGAATATATGCGCCAATCGCCGGGGCGCGAGGTCTCGGTCGGCGACTTGGCGGCGCACTTGCATATGCCGGTCAACCGCTTCATCCGCCTCTTTGAGTCGCAGCTGGATTGCACCCCCTACCAATTTTTGACCAAGTTGCGTTATGCCCGCGCTCAGCGTCTTTTGGAGGCGGGAGAGCTCTCGATTGACGCGATTTGCGAGGATGTGGGGATCCGTGACCGCTTTCACTTTTCGCGCACCTTTAAGCGCCTCTACGGCCTCCCGCCCGCGCTCTACCGCCGCAACCACCAACAGGGATTGACGGGAATCGTCGGGGATTGAGTTCCGCGATCATAACATTATTTTTCGCTTAAAGCAACAACTCTGTTTGCAGTCCGGACCAGTATGCGTGAGAGAAAATATTGTTGCTGTTTTGGGTAAAAAAAAGGAGGAAAAAATTCCTCCTTTTTTTGGGTAAGATTTACTGAGCGCGTTTGAAATCGGCTTTGACCTTGTACTCTTTGCCCGCCTCGACGTTGACCCAGCCGATGATGGCATTGTCGTGGTTGACTTTGGCAGCCGTTGTGCCGTTGTCGTCAACGATGGTGGCTTTGTCGTACCACCATGCGGACGCTTTGCCGTCATCATTTTTTTGGCTGAAATCGGAATTTTTAAGCAAATCGTCATTGACCGTCACTTTGCGGAAAAGGTAAAATTGCCGGTTGTTGACATCGGCATCCCACTGGCCTTTGACCGAAATTTCCACCACGCCCGATTTGTCGGGGATAAAGATGAACTCCATGGTGCGGTAATCGCCCTCGGTTGGAGCCAGATTGGCGCTGAGGAGAGTCTGGTTGGCGTCTTTGAGCCAGCTGGCGTAGTCGACGTTGCAATTGGCCGTGCCTTTTTGAAAGGTGATACCCGCTTTGGTCCCGCTCACATCCACCCGCCCGGCGTCAATCGCCATGGCCGAAAATGCGCCCAGCATCGCAATCAGCATCAAAAATTGTTTCATCGCAAATCTCCTTAAAATATTTTGCCCCATCGGCGAAATTAACATAGATTGCGGGAGAGGGAATTGCAAGTGAATGATCGTGAAAAATATCGATTTTTAACGTCAGTCGGCGGATTCACCGGAGGGATTGTCGCTCTCCAGCTGGCGGAGGAGCATTTCGGCGGGGGTCAGAAACTTTTTTTGCTGGTTGCAGTCGCGGCAGCAGACGACCATGTTGCCTCTGGTGCTTTTGCCGCCGCGGGCGACCGGGACGACGTGATCAATGGTGAGCTCGTCGGCCGGAAATTTTTTACCGCAGTATTTGCAGACGCCTTTATGCAGCAAGTCTTGAAAATAGGGGGATTTGCGCAACTCTTTGGCTTTGGCGCGCTCACGCTTGATGTGGCGCTCGTCGCGGTTGATTTCGACCCAGTCGTCCATTTTCAGCTGCGGATACAACCGGTGTCGAGCGCATTGCGGATGGCGTGCGCTACCATGTTGATCCGGTGGGGTTTGGGCAAAAAGCCGCAGGCGCCCTGTTTGAGGAGGTCGTGCACCTCGTCCTCGGAGACAAAGCCGCTCGACAAAATCACTTTGGCCTCCGGGTCGATGGATTTGATCCGGTAAAAGGTCTGATGTCCGCCCGCTTTGGGCATGATCATATCCAAAAGCACCAAATCGACCATGCCGCCGTTGGCCTCGTAAATTTCGACCGCATCCAAGCCGTTCTCCGCCAAAATTACCGTGTAGCCAAGGTTTTGCAGCGCCTCGATCAAAAAGTCCCAGATGGTCTCGTGATCGTCTACAATCAATATGGTTTCATTGCCGCCGGGCAACTGATTCATCTCCGTCGTCATTTGTATCATTCATCCCATTTCAGAATTTTTTTGTATTATATTATACTACAAAATCACTCCAAAAACCAGTCAAAAATTGATTTTTTTTGTTATTTAAACCAACTTTTGCTGTCGGGGTTGTAATAGATATAATTTTTGTCCGCATATTTGACAAAGCCGCGGGCGGTAATCGGATCGAGGCCGCAACGCAAAATTACCCAGTCGCTCTCCTCATCCTCCGGGATCTCCGTGATGATTTGGCCAAAATAGACCCCGTCAATCACCAGCGCCATGCGCTCGTCGCGGTGGTTGGCCGCCATGACCTGCCAGTTGATTTTGCCGATGCGGTCAAGCTTGAGCCGCAAGTCAAACACATCCGGGTTGCCGGGGCGCGCGATGGCGGTCGCTTCCTGGATTTGCTTGCTGCTGACTGACTGGTTGGCGTTGGTCCAGACGGATTTGCCGTCGATGCCGACCACTTTGCGCTCAAGGTTGGTGCCGCGCGGATACTGGATGATTTCAAAGATTCCGAGCACATATTTGGGCTTGTAGTCATCGCTCTTGGGGTCGGTCGACTCCTCGACCGGGCCGTCGCTGATGGCCTCCTTGAACAGTGATTTAAAATCCGAACACCCGGCGGCGCTCAACAGGAGCAACCCCGGAAGAAGCATTTGCCAATAACGTTTCAACATTCTTTTTCCTCCCGTAAAAAATACCATAGATAATAATATAACGCCATTGCGAAAATAAAACAACCGTGTATATTATTGAAAATCGATTTTATTGGGAAAAATTTTATGAAATTTTTGGTTATCGGTGACCCGATTGCTCACAGTTTATCGCCGGCGATGCAAAATGCCGGTTTTGAGTTTTACCATCTGGGGGCTCCTTATGACAAACGGCAGGTGACTTTGGCGGAGCTGCCCGCCTTTGCCGAATACGCACGAAAACACTTGGACGGGTTTAACATTACCGTCCCGCATAAAAATGCGATCCTCCCCTTTTTGGACGAAATCACTCCCGAGGCCGAGCTTGCCGGGAGTGTCAACACCGTGGCGGTGCGCGATGGCAAGCTTTGCGGCTACTCGACCGACGGCTACGGGCTCCAAAAAGCGTTGGAGAGCGCCTTTGATTGCCGATTGTCCGGCAAAGCCATTCTCTTTATCGGCTGCGGCGGCGCGGTGCAAGCCACTGCCTGTCACTTGGCAACGCTTGGCGTCAAAGCAATTTACATCGTTAACCGCACCGAGGATAAGGCCGAAGCATTGGCGGCCAAAATTCACCAAATCGCTCCCGCATTGACCGTAAAAACGGCGGCGTTGAGCGAAGCTGACGCGCTGCGCGATTTTTTACATCATGCCGATATTTTGGTGCAGGGCTCAAGCTTGGGGCTCAAGGCCGATGACCCGGCGCCGTTTGATTTGGCCTTGCTGGACGGGATTAAAAATCTCTGCGTATTTGACACGATTTACAAGGAAACCAAACTTTTGGCCGCTGCCCGGAGTTTGCATTTGTCTGCTGCGGGCGGTTTGCCGATGTTACTTTATCAGGGAGCCAAAGCGTTTGAAATCTGGCTTGGCCGACCCGCTCCCGTCGAAGTGATGAAACAAAAATTGGAGGAGGCTTACCATGCTGCGCTTGGGCATTGATGACATGTGGGTGATCCGGTCGGGGTTGACCGATGAGTATTTGTTGATTTTTCTCGCCGTTTCGATGTTTGTCCTCGGCGCTTGCATTGGGAGTTTTCTCAATGTCTGCATCTGGCGGATGCCCAAAGGCGAATCCGTGTCCAACGTTCCCTCGCACTGTACCAAGTGCGGCTATGAGCTAAGATGGTTTGACAACATCCCGATTTGGAGCTTTTTGTCCTTGCGCTGCGCCTGCAGGAGCTGCCGTCAGCCGATTTCGTGGCAGTACATTACGGTGGAGACATTGACCGGGCTTTTGTTTGCCGGGTTGTTTCTCAAAGTCGCGCTGATGAACCAGTTCCCGGCTTATCTGGCAAGTTACTGCGTGATGGCGGCCTTGATCGTAACTACGATCTGGATTGACTTCAAGCACCGCTTGATCCCGGATGCGACCACGTACCCGGCCATCGTTTTCGGCTTCATCATTGCCGTTGTGCTGCCCAAAACCTGGGGGACGAGCAATATTTTGCTGTCGCTCTTTTATGCGGTGTTGTCCTTGGTGATTGCGGGCGGTTTCCCGGCTTTGTTCGCTTATCTGGGCGAAAAAATAGCCGGGCAGGAGGTGCTCGGCTGGGGGGATGTCAAGTTTATGGCCGCCTGCGGGATTTTGCTCGGGCTTCCGGCGGCATTTTTTACCTTGTTCACCGGCTCCATTGCGGGGCTGGTTTACGGGATCATCCTTGCTAAAACGCATCACCGCAGACTGGGCAAAACGCATATCCCCCTAGGGCCGTTTCTTGCCCTGGCGGCAGCGGTCTACATGTTTGCCGGCGAAGCGATTTTAACGTTTTATTTGCAGTACACGCAATAACTTACTGCAATTTCCCTTGCCAAAAAGCGATCTGTTTGGCCACTTGATCAAAACCGGTGGCGCCAGTGATATTGCGCTTGGCCACGCTGCTCTCGGGGTCAAACAAGCTCAAAAATTCGGCCGTCGCCTCCGGGATGGTGATCTGCATTTCCTTTAAATCAACCTCGTTGAGCGCCTTATTGTGCTCCTTGCAGTATTTGACAAAGGAGCCCACCCGGTGGTGCGCGGTGCGAAACGGGACCTTGAGCTCCACCAGTTTCTCCGCCAAATCGGTTGCCATCAAGGCCGGGTCGGACGCGGCGGCGGCCATGTTGTCGGCCTTGATCTTCATCGTCCCGATCATCGGGGGGTAAACGCTCAAAATCATTTTGACCGTGTCCAACGCGTCAAAAATCGCCTCTTTGTCCTCCTGCAAGTCGCGGTTGTAGGTGAGGGGCAGCCCTTTGCAAAGGGTTAAGAGCGCGGTCAAGTCGCCGTAAACGCGGGCGGTTTTGCCGCGGGTGAGCTCGGCAACGTCGGGGTTTTTCTTTTGCGGCATTAAGCTTGAGCCGGTGCAAAAGGCGTCGTCGAGCTCGACAAAGTTAAACTCCTGGCTGCACCATAAAATCAAGTCCTCGGACAAGCGCGAGGTATGCATCGCAAAAATCGCCAGCGCGCTCACGAGCTCAATCGCGAAATCGCGGTCGGCCACCGCATCCATGCTGTTGCGCGTGACCCGCTCAAATTGGAGGATGTCGCAAACTTTTTGGCGGTCCAACGGGAGCGTGCTCCCGGCCAGCGCGCCCGAGCCCAAAGGCATCACGTTGATGCGCTTGCGGCAGTCGGTCAAGCGCTCGATGTCGCGCTCAAGCATCTCGACATAAGCCAGCAAATGATGACCGTACAGCACGACTTGCGCATGCTGCAAATGGGTGAAGCCGGGAAGAATCGCTTTGGGGTTGGCCGCGGCCTGACCGACCAATTGACGCTGAAACTCTTTGAGGCCGTTGATTAAAAGGTCGATTTCGTCGCGGAGATAAAGCCGGATGTCGAGGGCCACCTGATCGTTGCGGCTGCGCCCGGAGTGGACGCGGGCCCCTTCGGCGCCCAAGACGTCAATGAGGGCGCTCTCAATGTGCATGTGGATGTCCTCTTTGGCGATCTCGTAGGTGAAATCCCCCTCATCAATGCGTTTCCCGATCTTATCGAGCTCGCTTTGGATCGCCTTGGCGGTATCGGCCGGGATGATGCTGCTGTCGGCGAGCATTTGGACATGGGCCTTGCTGCCGGCGATATCGTGCTTGTACAAGCGTTTGTCAAAAGAAACCGACTCGGAAAACAATGCGACATTGTCCGAAGTTTTTGCGCTGAATCGTCCGCCCCAAAGTGCCATATCTGTCATCTCCGTTAAAAAATATTGGTCATTCCTCATATAAGATAACATCAAAATACTGGAATTTCAACAAAAATGTGTTATATTAATAGGACAATCAAGCATCCTTTATCAGCTTGGCGGTTTTGCCGAAGCTGCTTGTGAAACAACATTTAAGGCATTTATGAGAAATCAATTGAGAAAAAACAGCAAAGTCAGCAGCGAATTGTGCCTGATTTGTCCGTCCTGCGGCGAATTGCTGTTGCCGGGCGACTTGGAGATGTTCAAATTTTGCCCGTTCTGCAATTATGAGTTTCGCGTTGACGAGCAGCTGGAGGATTTTGTCATCAACCCGGTGGCGGTCCAGTGGGCCAAGCTCAACCAATAATTTAATTTTATCAGCTCAGGAAATAGTAAAATGAAGCGAATCGAGTCCCAGTTGCAGTGCGTGCGCTGCGCCAAGTTTTATGATTTGTCAAAGGTGCGTTACAATTGCGAGTGCGGCGGGATTTTGGATTTGGTCCATGATTTGTCGCACATTGACGGCGGGGAGCTCAAAGCGACTTGGGAGAGCCGCTGGGGGGCCAAGCGCGGCGTCTATGCCTCCGGCGTCTGGCGCTACAAAGAGCTGATTTTTGATCTTCCCGAGGAATTCGTGGTCACCCGTCAGGAGGGCAACACGCGGCTCTACCCGGCGGGCAAAGCCGGGCAATATGCCGGGCTCAAAAACTTTTTACTCAAGCATGAGGGGGAGAACCCGACCGGCAGCTTTAAAGACCGCGGCATGACTTGCGGCGTCACCGCCGGTAAATTTTACAACGCCAAACGCGTCGCCTGTGCCAGTACCGGCAACACCAGCGCCAGCATGGCGTCCTACGCCTCGGTGGCCGATCTCCCGTCCGTCATCTTTATCCCCGAGGGAAAAATCGCCTACGGCAAACTCGCTCAGGCTTTGGCCTTTGGCGGCAAAACGCTGCAAATTCGCGGCAATTTTGACGACGCGATGGAGCTGGTGGTCAAGGTTTGTCGAGAGCTTAATATTTATCTTTTGAACTCGATTAACCCTTTCCGCATCGAGGGCCAAAAGGCGATCGGGTTTGAGGTCTTGCAGCAGCTTGACTGGCAGGTGCCGGATTGGTTTGTCATCCCCGGCGGCAACCTTGGCAACAATACCGCCTTGACCAAAGGCTTGCAGGAGCTCTACCAGCTGGGCATCATCGACAAAATCCCGCGCATCGCGGTGATTCAGGCCGAGGGCTCGGCTCCGTTGGCGCACATGTGGAAAAATCATACCCCCTTTGCCGCCGTCAAAAACCCGGAAACCATCGCCACCGCGATCAAGATCGGCAATCCCGTTTCGTGGGAGAAATCGATCCGCGGCTTGCAGTGGTGCAACGGCGTCGTGGAGTCGGTGACCGAGCAGGAAATCATGGACGCCAAAGCGTGGGTGGACCTCGCCGGGATCGGCGCCGAGCCGGCCTCGTGCTGCTCGGTGGCGGGGGCCAAAAAATTGGTTGATGCGGGCGTCATTGACCCCGAGGCGACCGTGGTCGGCATTTTGACCGGCAACGTCCTCAAGGACCCGGATGCGGTGATCGGCTACCACAAGGATGAGCTGGGTGCCTACGGCATCCGCGGCACCTTTGCCAACAAACCTCTGGTGATCGACCCCACGGTCGAAGCCGTTTCCGCCGCGTTGAAGTAAGGAAAAGCTTAAAGCGCCGGTTTGCAAATTGCAGACCGGCCTTTTTTTGTCGTAAATCGGAGCCGTTGGATATTTGTGCAACATTGTCTGCGCTAAAGCAAAGTCACAAAACAATGTCTGCTCAATCAAAGGTAATTCACATAACCAATATTTGCTTGCGAAACCAAGCCGCATAACGTCGTCTTTTCTCGGGTAATAGCGCGGGTCAGTGCCGCTCGCGAATGTGAGGTGTTTGCCGAGCGAATGCGAAGACAACAAGGAGAGAAACGACGCAGCCGAACCCCCACCGGCATAATGGATGCGATAGCCATCCATGTTGAGGTGGCGTGACGGGGCAGCGAAGCATGCCCCGGCCGGTTGCGGGTGGAAGTCTATCGCGTTGTGTGACCGGTAAACATGATCTGTCCCGGCGGCCACCAAAACGTGAGATTGCCGGGCATTTCCTCCCGCGCCAAACAGCATCGGTTATGCTCTCCCGGCTGAATCTTCTCGCTTCCCATCCGGGCGAGTCAGTGTCACATTAATAACTTTTTACTTCGCCTCGTTGATGATCCTGGCCATTTCCTCCAGCGACGGCTTGATGCAAGTGCCGTGGTCTTTGCCGGGGAAGGAGACCAATTTGACATTGGGATTTTTGGCAATCTTGGTAAACCGGGCAGCGCAAAAGGCGTTTTCCTCCACCCGCGCCGGGAATTCGATTGCCGGGTCGCCGACAAAGAGATAAATGACCGGCGTATCCTTGCGGGCATAATAAATCGGTGCAAACTCATCGACTTGCAGTGACGGCTGGCCGGGTTTGGCCGCGTTGCGCTCATTGATGATTTGGAAATGGGTGGTCATCTGCCCCGAGACGGGCATGATGGCGGCGAGTTTGTCCGGGGCCTCTCCGTAGAGGGCGAGATAACGCTTGTCAAGGGCGATCATGGCAGCGAGATAGCCGCCCGCCGAGTGGCCGGAGATATAAATCTTTTTGGGGTCGCCGCCATATCGAGCGATGTTTTTTAAAGTCCAGGCGGTGGCGGCCGCGGCGTCATTGAGATAATCCGGGCACATCGTGCCGTTTTTGCCCGAGAGCCGGTAGTTGACCGCGACGACGGCGATTTTTTGGGCCTTGAGCTCGGCGGGGATGTGTTTTTCGCCGCCGGTCAAGCCGCCGCCGTGAAACCAGATCACGGTCGGGAAGTTTTTGACGTCATCCGGGTAGCAGACATCGAGCTTGCAGCGCTCGCCGCGGTAATCGACATTGCCGGAGGCGGGAGCGTCGGTCGGATAATAGGAGATGTCTTTGACCGTTTGCATTTCGGCGGTCAAGGTAAATACGGTCAGCAACATGCAGGCGGTCAAAAGTGATTTCAACATCGGTTTTCCTCTTTGGTGGTGATCATTGCCGCATTAATGTACCAATCGCCCCGATGTTTTACAAGCAACCCCGCACAATATTACCTTTAAAAACAATTCGCCCGTTACGGCAAGCTCAGACCGCGGGTGTGATCGTAGATAAATCCCAATAATAAAAACAATAACGCCAATCCGGCAAACAACGGCGCAAATTCGCGGTACTCGATGTATTTGGGTTGCTCAAACGAGGTTTTCTCCAATTGATTGATTTCCTGCATGACTTTGGCAAAGCCGTCGGTGTCGGCGGCTTGAAAATAGCTGCCGCCCGAAACTTCGGCAATTTTGCGCAGCAAAGGCTCGTCAAAGTTGTCCGGCATCGGGTAAAAGCGTCCGTTTTCCTCCATGACGGCGTTGGCGCTCCCGATCCCGACGGTGTGGATGATGACGTTGGCCTCCTTGGCGAGCTCGGCGACCTGCTCGGGGGTGATCCGGTTGTCAATGTTGTTTTTGCCGTCGGTAAAGAGGACGATCACCCGGCGCGGCGCTGCCGAGGACTTGAGACGGTGGACGCCGGAGGCCAAGGGGGCGGCGATACCGGTCGCGTCGCCGAGGATGCCGGGCTTGAACTGGTCAAGGTTGAAGATCAGCCACGAGTGATCCAGTGTCGGCGGCGCGGCATTGTAGGCCATCGGACCGAAGCCGATGAGGCCGATGCGGTCGTTGGGGCGGCCGTCGACAAATTTTTTGAGCTGATCTTTGGCGGTTTCGAGGCGGTTTTTGACGGTTCCTTTTTGTATTGCGTCGCGCAACTCCCCGGCGGTCGTGATCCCCGACGGGACATCGATGGCCGACATGCTCCCCGAGAGGTCGATGGCCAAAATAATGTCGATCCCCTGCGAGCGGACCATGACTTTGTCCTCGCCCTGGCGCGGGCGGGCAATGGCGACGACGAGCAGAGCCCCGGCGATCAGATACAAGCACTCGGCCAGCGGAATCTTGCGCTTTTTGGCGCCGACCTTGGCAAACTCGAGGGTAGAGGGGACCTGAAACGACGGCCGTTTTTTCCAATACAGCAAATAAAAGTAGGCGAGCAAAATGACCGCAAATAAAAAGAGCGCCCACGGGTATGCAAATGTCATCATGCTTTGGCCTCCAAATTTTCCGCCGGTTTGGTGGTGTTGACCAGATTTTCGGCCTTGACGGCGGCATCGATGAGTGTGCGCTCCTCGGGCTCCATTTTGGCGAATTTGATCAAATCGGCCACGGTCAAAAATTCGCGCAAATATATTTTATCCTGATCGGACAGCGGCGAATTGCCCGCGTTGAGCTCATGCAAAAACTCGACCGTCGTCTGCTTCGCGGCGGCGAGGTGAAACCGCTCCTCAAGGTAATCGCGCGTCAGGTCTGTTAACCGACCGCATGCTTCCTCCATGCTGATTTCGTGGTTGGTGATCTGCCGCCGCAGCGACTCGATTTCGGCCAAGGCGATTTCCCACGGCGGCGTGATGACGATCAACTCTTTTTGGCGGCGGTTGCGCCATATCCAAAGCGCAATCAAGCCCGCCAAGAGTACCGCCAATCCCGCCGCAAACCACGGCCAGCGCGCCGGTGGAGCGGCTTTGAGCTCATCGGCGAGGCCGAGGGGGCCGGCGGGGTCAACTTTTTGGGCTTTGACGCGCCAGGTGGGGATCGGTATTTCGACGGTTTTTCGCTGGTTGTCGTTTTGGAGGAGTACTATTTTGAGCTTGCCCGAGCCGATCAGGCCGGGTTTCACCGGGCGCATTGGGACGGTGACTTGCCAGCGGTATTGATCCCACAAGTATTTTACTTTGGCGATTTCACCAGGCAAGGCCGCCGCACCGTCGCCCGCCGGGTCGGCTTTGGCCTCAATGATAGTTTGGCAAAGCGGCAGCTCGACGGTGATTTTTGCCTCAAGTACCGCATCCAGCGCGACATCACCCGAGGGCGATAACTCGGCCAGCGCCGGGAACTCCGGCGCTCCGAGCCGGTAACTGTAAAGGTAGCCGCTCAAATACCCGAGGGCGGCAAGCATGACTGCTCCCAAAATGACAATGACGGCGATTTTTATTTTTTTCATGCCTTCCTCCGGCGTCGTTCAAAAAAACGGATCAAAGGGGTAAGCGGGTCTTCGCCGCACGGGAGCTCAATTAAGTCGACTTTGGCGCGCTTGAGGAGGTTGCGGACCTCCAGCGAATCCTCTTCGACTGCATCCAACAGCTGCTGTTTGTCGCTTCTGCCGCCCGCAAAATAAAGCGACTTGCCGCTCTCGGAGTCGCAAATGTTGACCGGGATATCCAATGGCCAGGTCATCTCCGCCGGGTCGGTTACCCTTACGCCGATGACGTCATGGCGCTTGTTGAGTATTTTGAGGCGCGTTTCATAATTATTGAGACACATGAAGTCACTCAGGACAAAGATTACGCTTTGTTTGTTCAAGAGTAAACTCAGCTCCGAGAGCGCGAGATTGATGTCGGTCCCTTTGCTTTTTGGCTCAAAAGCCATCAATTCGCGGATCAGCCGCAAGGCATGTTTGCGCCCCGAGCGCGGCGGCAAAAAGAGCTCGATTTGGTCGCTGAAAAGGAGCAGTCCAACTTTATCATTGTTGGACCCGGCGCTGAAAGCGATCATCGCCGCCAGTTCGGCCATGGCTTCTCGCTTGGTTTTGTCGCCCGAGCCGAAGTTGCCGGAGGCGGAGACGTCCACCGCCAGGACCACCGCCAACTCACGCTCCTCAATGTATTTTTTGATGTAGGGCGTCCCCATGCGGGCGCTGACATTCCAATCGATATCCCGGATGTCGTCCTCATAGGTGTACTCGCGCACTTCGTCAAACTCGATGCCGCGGCCCTTAAATACGCTGTGGTAAGCGCCGCCCAGAGCTTCCTCGACCAAGCGGTTGGTCCGGATCTCCAGACGGTGAATTTTTTTCATCAACTCCAGTGGCAGCATGATGATTGATCCTTGCTCAGGGGGTTCTCAATTCGTTGAGGAGCTGGGTAATGACGGCATCGGCGTCGATGTTTTCCGCCTCGGCCTCGTACGACAAAATGATGCGGTGGCGCAATACCTCATGGGCGATGTCCTTGACGTCCTGCGGCACCACATAGGAGCGCCCGGCGAGGAACGCCACGCCGCGGGCGGCCAAGGCCAAGGCAATCGACGCGCGCGGTGACGCCCCAAAGCTAATCCACTGTTTGAATTCATTTAGATGCGCCGCCTCCTGCCGCGCCGAGAGCTTTTGTCGGCTGCCGGGGCGGGTGGCGATGACGAGGTCAAGGATGTACTCGATGATTTTTTCGTCAATATAGATTTGGTCGACCAATTTGCGGATGACTAAAATATCCTCAAGTTTGGCCACGGCCATGGCGGCAGGCGGCGGGCTCGGGTGCGCCATGCGGTGGATGATTTGCGCCTCCTCGTTGCGCTCGGGGTAATCAACTTTTACCTTGAGCATGAAGCGGTCGAGCTGGGCTTCGGGGAGGGGATAGGTGCCCTCTTGCTCGATCGGGTTTTGGGTGGCCAACACCAGAAACGGCACCGGAAGGCGATGGGTTTCGCCGCCGATGGAGACTTGTTTCTCCTGCATGGCCTCCAAAAGAGCGCTCTGGACTTTGGCCGGGGCGCGGTTGATTTCGTCGGCTAAGACGATGTTGGCAAACACCGGGCCGATTTTGGTGGAGAATTCCTGGGTCGCCGCGTTAAAAATCTTAGTCCCGATCAAGTCGGCGGGGAGCAAGTCAGGGGTGAATTGGAGACGCGAAAATTTACCGTCCAAAGTATTGGCCAGCGCCTTTACCGCCATCGTTTTGGCCAAGCCGGGGACCCCCTCCAAAAGGACGTGGCCGTCGGCGATCAAGGCCAGCAGCAAGCGGTCGATGAGGCGGCTTTGCCCGGAGATAACCCGGCCGATCTCGGTTTTAACCAGCTGCATGGTCTGGGAGTGGATGCGCACCTCTTCCTGAAGTTTTTGGATGTCCTGCTGTTCCATATTATTTCCTCCGTGTTGATTTAATTGTTGAAGTATTTTCGGGCATCGGCGGCTTTGATCCAGCCGGTTTTGCCGCCACTGTCGATAAAGCAGTAATCGTCTTTACGGTCCAATAGCCGTGCATCGGTCCCGGCCGGGAGCGTGAGCTCGACTTTGGCCGAAGCGTTGGGAAAGCTGCGCAGCTCCGCTGCTTTGACCATAATCAGCCGTGCGGGGTTGTAGGCACCGTTTTGCTGCCACCAGATGTTGGCGAGAGCGACGGCGATGACCAGTGCCGCCAGCCCGGCAAACCAATAACGGTGCTTTTTGACCGCAAAGCAAACGACCCAGCCGGCAAACCATGTCAGCGCTGCCAGCACGAGCCACTGGTCCGGGCGCAGCAAATCGCGGAAGTTGGCAAACAAATCGCCGGGGCTTTTTATTTCATGGAGCTTGGGCAGCAAAGCTTTGGTACGGCTGATGTTGAGATTGTCCAAAATTTGGCGGTCGCACGGCAACAGCAAATGCGCCTCCTCAAAATCGCGCAGCGCGCCGGGGAGGTCGCCCGTCTGAAATTTGGCGCACCCCAAGTTGTAGAGCAAATACGGGTCGGGGTTGTCAAGGTCCAGCAATCGGGAATAAGCCTCGATGGCCCCCTTGAAATTGCCCTCGGCAAAATGCTGGTTGCCCTCGGCAAAGCCGGCGGGGGTGACGGCGGCGTTCAACGGCAGGGAATTGAACGCAAGCGCCAAAACCAAAAAGAGTGACAGTTTTTTGATGATGGCGCAGAGTTTTTGCCGCACCTCTTCGCCGACCGGAGCGGTGGGGGCGTAGGCGGCGTCCTCCAAACTTTTGAGGATGGTTTTAAGCTCGTCATTTTTGACATGGCTGGTCAGCTCGTGGACGGTCGATCCGGGCGCAAGGTTGTAATAATTGATCAAAAAGTCGGAGAGCTTGCCGTTGAGGAGCTGGCGCGTCTCGGCGGCGTTTTGGAGCTCATGGACAAGTGCTTTTTTGTGGGCAATCGCCTGACGGCGGCGTAGCAGCGCCGGATTGTTGCGGCGCTTGGTCAAACGCTTTTTTAGCCAGTGGATTGCAAGACCGGTTGCCGGGCCCGCAATCAACAGCAGCCAAAGCCAGAAACGCTTGCCGATGCCCAAGGGTAGCGGCATCTGACCATAAGGTTGCGCTTTGAGGTAATGCAAATCCTGCGATGCGGCCGGCTTGGCGTCATCGGTGTCAGGAACGGCCGCGACTTGCTCGGGGATAAAGTTGGCTCCGGCGCTCGCCTGAGGAAGAGTGCCTTTTTGGATATGAAGTGTCTGATTAATTTCAAATACCCGGTATTTTTGCTGAATCGGGTCAAAGACGGCGAATTTGGCCGCAAACGGGATATCGCCCTCTTTTAAGGGGATCAGTACGATTTTGACGGACCAAGAGTGATCACTGACATTTTTGAGCTCGGGGGGGTAGACCCGGAAGTCGGGGATATTGAGCTTGGGCAATTTTAAAGTCTCGGTGTTGCCGTCGCCGGAGAGTTTGAGCTCCAGCGTCAACGGCTCGCCGACTTTGGCGGTGTCGGAGTCAAAACTGCCGGAGAGCTGCCAGTCGCCGATCAAATTGAGGAGATACGCATCCGCGGGCGCGGCCGGGGGCGCGATCACCTCCAAGTCTTCCGGCACGGCAATTTTGACCGTGTAGGGAGTCACGCTGCGCGCATTGCCGAAAAAACCGTCAAAAAAGTCGTCGTCAAAGCCGCGCGGGCGATTGGCCGGCCGCGCGGCGGGACTTGTCACCCCGATGGTGATTTCTCCCGAAATCGTCGGTTTGCCGATGCCGAGCATACGGAATTTTCCGGGAAATTTGACTGCGTGAAACAGTTTGCCGTCGCGCTCGATGCGGGTTTGCCGCGGCCGGTCAAATTTGTTGTTTTCCGGGTTGACATTGGTGTAATCGGCAAAGACGCTTTTGGGGATGTCCAGCATCGGATAGCTGATTTGCCGTACCTCCAAATTTGGGGCGATCAAAAGCTCGATGTCAAACGGGATCTCTTCATCAAGATAATAAATTTTGCGCGCCGGATCGGCGAGCACCATCCGGGCCGAAAGGCCGTTGGCCGGATCGGCCGCGGCGGCCGCGGCGCTCTGCTCGACAACTTTGATGGTTTTGGCGTCGGTGGTGATTTTTTGTTTGCCGACGGTGACTTCCAGGGGAGGGATCACCAGCTCGCCCGGGCGGGCGGCGACGGCCAGCAACTGGATGGTGTAAGTGGTTTGACCATTGATCGATTGCTGCGACACCCGGCTCTGATTTTGCAGCCAGCCGCCGTTTTCCAACTTGGGAAAGCGGGCGAGCTTGGGCTGGTCATGCTGGTCGGAGATCGAAATCACCACCGGCTCGCCGACGGCCACCGCTTCGGCCGAAAACTGAATGTCGAGCGCAGCCGCCACCAGTGACAGCAACCCGAGACAAAACAATATTGAAATTTTAGCAATCCTGATCATGGGCTCTCTTACCAATCCTTTTCCACTTTGATGCGGCGGTTTTGATTGTTTTGCCGGATGGCGTTACGGATGTCTTTTTCCTGATCGGCCAAAATTTCCAGCATTTTTTCCGCGCTGTCCTTATCTAATTTATCAGGCTTTTGCTCCTCTTTGCCGTTTTGACCCGGCTGGGGGAGTGCCTCTTTATCGTCCTGTTTTTGCTGATCCTTTTGATCCTTTTGGTCTTTGCCGTTCTGATCTTTTTGCGGCTGATCCTTGCCCTGACCGCGGCCCAACTCCTCTTTGGCTCTGTCCAAATGCTGCTTGGCTGCGTCAAAATCTTTGTTTTGCTGCGATTGCTTGGCTTTGTCGAGCTCTTTGCCGGCTTTTTGGGCCTGTTCTTTGAGTTGATTTTGTTTCAGCTCATCCGCTTTTTTCTGCAAATCGTCCACCGAGCGTTTGGCCTGATCGATGGCGTTTTGCTGATTTTGCTGCTGATTCTGTTGCTGCTGCTGATTCTGTTGCTGCTGCTGATTCTGTTGCTGCTGCTGATTCTGTTGCTGCTGTTGGTTCTGTTGCTGCTGTTGGTTCTGCTGCTGTTGGTTCTGCTGCTGTTGGTTCTGCTGCTGTTGGTTCTGCTGCTGTTGGTTCTGCTGCTGTTGGTTCTGCTGTTGTTGGTTCTGCTGTTGTTGGTTCTGCTGCTGTTGGTTCTGCTGTTGTTGCTTTTGATTGTCCTTTTGGGCGTTTTGGATATCTTTTTGCGCTTGCTGCTGCTGTTTTTTGAGCTCCTCAATTTTTTTGCGCAATTCTTCCACTTTGGCCGCGTCGTCGGACAAGATTTGCAAATTCTGGGTTTGCAATGCCATTTTGGCGCTGGAGAGCGCCGAGGCGTAGAGCTCGTTGGCGGTTTTGAGCTTTTCGGCGGCTTGATTGATCTCTTTTAACGCGCCGTCGGGGGACTGTTTTTGCAACTCCTGATACGCTTTTTGGATTTGCTCCTTGCCCGACTGGTGCTGCAAGACCCCAAGGTTGAACAAACTGGCCGAGCGCACCTCCGGCGTCGCTTGGGCCGCCGCCAACGCCGCTTCGTATTGGCGGATGGCGTCGTCATTTTTTTGCGCCAATTGGGCGCTGCGCCCGGTGTTGTAGGCGCTCACCGGGTCCGTCGCCGCCGGTGTTTGCGGAGCTTTGTCGGCAACCACCGGTTGCTCCTGACGGGGAAGATCGGCGCTTTGCAGCGCGGGTCCGAGTGCCAGCAGCCAAAAGAGCGCCATTTTTTTCTTGCACTCGGGTACGATCAAAAATATGAGCAGCAACGCCAATGCCGCGATCAAAAAGATCATAAAGCGCTCAATAGGGAGCGAACGGCTGCCCGAGGTTTGCTGCTGTTTGTCAAGTTTGTCGATAAACTGGCTGACCAGATTGACCCCCGGATCGACCACAGTGCTGCGGACATACATGCCGCCGGAAATCTGGCCGATTTTGCGCAATTGCTCCTCGTTGAGCTTGGTGGTGACCACCTTGTTGTCGGCGTCGCGTTTGAGTGTGCCGTCGGTATCGGGGATCGGAGTGCCGGTCACCGGGTCGCCGATGCCGATGACGATCACGGGGATATCTTTCTTTTTGAGCTCTTCGGCCAGTTTGACACTGTCGCCGGTGAGCTCGTCGCCGTCGGAGATGAGGATGATGGCGCGGCTGCCGGAGCCGGAGGCGTTGAGTGTCTCGAGCGCGGTTTTGAGCGCGAGCTCGATATTGGTGCCGCCCAAGGGGATGCTGTCGACGCTGAGCTCATTGATGTATTGCTCAAAGCTTATTTTGTCGTTGGTCAGCGGGCACTGGATAAAGGCGTGACCGGCAAACGGGATCAGGGCGAAGCGCTCATTTTTGGCGCGGTTGACGAGCTCTTTGAGTAAAAACTTGGCGTGCTCCAGGCGGTTGGGGCCGATGTCGGTGGCAAGCATGCTTTTGGAGACGTCGCAGACGATCGCGATGTCGCGCCCATAGGCCTCAAAGTGGGTGAGTTGCGTCCCCCACGACGGCCGCGCCATGGCAATCAAGAGCAAAATCATGGTTAACAGCAAAAGCACATTGCGCAACTGCCGTTGATGCAAAGACAGATTGCCGACCAGTTTGCGCCGGCCGGAGAGCTGCTTTTGATAATGGTGCCGCTTTTTGCCGGCATAAACGGCGACGGCGGCAAACAATATAACGATGACAGGGACAAAAAATATCCAGAAATTTGCTAAAAAACTCATCGTGTTTTCCCGTATCTGGTTAATAAGTCGGGTGTTACATTAAACCTGGCGTGTTTATATCCATAAAATACAAATATTTATTGCAGTCATAACGCAAGGTCAATAACCAAAACATATATTGTTTTCAGGCAAAGTCAAATCAATAAACGGGAAAAAAATGATTTTTTTTAATCTTTTTAATTATTGCAGCACCGCAAAGCTCCGGTTTCCCTCATGATTAACCGCGATGGCCTCCATCTCCACCAGCCAGGCCGGGCGGCAGACCGGGGCGGCGACCATCAATAACGGGATATCAAGGGGCAACAGATGGTCGAGTTGTTTGCGCACCGCCGATGCATCGGCGGCGTCACGCAGATAGACGATGGCCTGTCTGATGTCATCAAGTTTGCCGCCGTGGTTGTTGAGCAGGGCCTCGATGTTGGCAATCATGCGCCCGGTTTGCTGGCGGACGTCGCCAATGTGGACGACTTCGCCCTTATGGTCGATGCTGGCGGTGCCGGAGATAAAGTAGTGCGAGCGGTCGCCGTAAAGGATGCGGGTGCCGCGCTCAAAGGTGACGCCGTAAAGCTGGGTCGGCGAGAGCATGTCGGGGGCCTTGAGGTACTCGATCTGCTCTTTTTGGTGGCCAAAGAGCGAAAAGCTGTCCATTGCAATCACCCGGCCGGGCGCGGGCTGTTTGCCCTCGATGCCGGTGCTGGCGACGTAATGAGTGTCGGCGGTCAAATGATGGCGGTCAAAATACGCTTTGCGCGACTTGACCAAACCGGCGTAATTGTTGTCCACATCCTGACAGTAAATCCAGGTGCGCTCCAAATTGTCAAACAGTGTGCCGCCGTATTGTTTGACGGCCGCGTCAAGTTGGTCAAACTCATAGGTCATCTGGTCAAAGCTGCCCGCGGCCGGATTGTCGGAGAGGCGGTGAAACAAACTTTGGTAGTGCTTGAGCTTGACGTGCAAGCCGCCGTCGGGGCGCTTGGTTTTTTGGACGGACTGGCCGTGCCAGTGCCATGCCTCCAGTGCGATACGGGTGCCGTTGACGGGCGGCTGCCCGATCCAGCTCACCAAACTTGAGCGCCCGGCCAATCTCGCTTTGATGAGCGGTATCTGGTTGGCGGGGTCGCTTAAGTGTAAACGCAGCACGATTTCGGATTCCGGTCCCGCCATCGCCTCATAACGCTCAAACAATTCGTCAAACTCAATCGAGAAATCCAACCCCGGCTTGACTTGTAAACAAAAAAACTCTTCTTTGATCCCTTCGCTGACAAACTCCGCACTCTCGGCCATAATATTTTCCTTATCTCATTCAAAAAAAATCCGGAGAATTGCTCCGGAAAGTGACTCATTCCATATGTTACAACGCAATCAAGCGGCATTTATTATAACAACCAGTCGCAAATTTCAAAAAAATCAGGCGAAACCGGACCAATATATCATCGCCGACGGTAAAATGCAACCGCGGCAAAAGGTCAAGCGCGAGTTCAACCGATAAAATCATGATCATCCGGGGTTGTAAAAATCAAATTCACCGCTATATTGACAAAGAAACCAATCAGGGAAGATATGACGGCAAGTGAGTTAAATTATATCCGGCCCATGCGCCGGGACGCTTACGCGGAGGTGTACAAAACCAGTGCGCTCCAAATGAGCGATTTCTCCAATTCGATGCGGCTGCATTTGTATGAGCATGCGGTGGTCGATTTGTGCGACCGTTATTGGAACGGTCAAAGCTCGGTCAACTCCCATTGCAGCATTTTTTTGACGACCGGCGGCCATGCCTATATCCATTGCAATGGACAAAAAGTGGAGCTGATTCCCTACCGTTTTTATTTTTTGCCGTCGCAAATTAAAATTACGCTGACTTGTCATGATCATGCCCGGTTGTATCATACCTTGTTTCGCATGAGCTCATGGTCGGGACTGGATTTGTGGTACTTGCTCAGACCGCGGGTGATTGAGCTTGAGCGTTATCCCGAGCCGCTGTTAAAAAGATATATGGAGACGGCCAAGACCAGTATCCCCGAGCAGCCGTCGCCGACCGACATCGGCTTTGAGATGCAGATGTTTGCAATGGTGTACGAAATTTTGTCACTGGTGTTTCAAAAAGGGGAGTGGCTGCTCCCCTCTCATAGCCCCGAGTCGATCTGCCGGATCGAGAATGCAGTCAATTTTATGGAGAAAAACCCGCACAAAAACCACTCGGTCGCCGATCTGGCCAAGCGTGTCAGCATGAGCCGCGAGCGCTTCACTGTTGAGTTCAAAAAAATCGTCGGCATTACACCCGCCCGTTATCAGATGGAGCGGCGACTGCAGCAAATCCAGATGCTTTTACTCAATGACGGTCATACCTTGGGCGAGCTGGCCGAGATGTTCGGCTTCAGCAGCGCCTTTCATTTGTCACGGGTGTTTAAGCAACACTTTGGCTTGGCTCCCAAATTTTTTCAGCAAAAGCGCTCACTCTTTTGACGCTGCGGCCGCCGGGTAGCTGTGAAGCAAATGGCGGACGCGGGCAAAATGCCCCCGGTCAAGCGAATTTTGCAGATCCCGCCGGATTTTGGCCGGAAGTTTCGGCAAGCGGAGCGCGGCTTTTGCCTTTCGGGTGATCGTTTGGATGATTTCCGGCGGGATTTCATGCTCAAACGCGCGGACGCGGTTGTTTTTTATCACCAATGCGGTCAATTCAAACGCCTTTAAGTCCAAAGTTTGCCCCTGGTATTTTTGGCCGTCGGCAAGCAGATATCCCTCGGCCGGCCGGACAAAGTTGAGCTTGACCTTGACCGCATAGGGCTCGCGGTTGACGCAATAAACATAGCATTTCCCCTGATCGGACAATTGGCGTACCGCCACCGGATCGGTCCGGCGCCCGACGGTGATAAATTTGCGGTCGGGAAGTCGCCGGTAGACGCGGGCAAAGGCCTGCAACTCGGCCGTGTGAACTTTATCCAGATAGAGCCCCCCGGCGGTGATTTTGAGTGCGTCCGCCATTGCCAGAGCATGGGCAAAGTGCTCCATATAATAAGGTGCGGGCGGCGTCGCCGGAGCGATCCGCAGCTGGGAGTCCCACCAGAAACCGTCGGGCTGGTAATACGAGTTGATTCGAAACATGCCGTCGGCGCTTTGACCGTATACTTGATTGTACCGGGTAAGGTTGGGGTCATTTTTTTCCGGCTCAAACCAGAGGTGTTTGCCCCATGCCTCATGCCAGGCGTTAAAGACAAAGACGCCGGGCCGCTCCATTTTTTTAAGCTTGCGCCAAAACGAGGTGTCGAGGTAATCAAAATCGCGAAACATGTAAAAAGCTTCAAGCTTGTCGGTCTGATTGCCGGGAGTGCGGTCGCGGTTGCCTCCCTCGGTTTGAAAGACGATTTCGATGTTTTTTTCTCCGGCCAAGAGTGCGATGTCGATCCCGGCCTCGCGGTAAAGCCGGTCGCAATTGGCGCGGCGGCCGTATTGGCTTTGCAGCGTATGCATGGGGAGGACGGCCGGGACAAAGGGCTCGTTCCACATCGTGAGCGACAAGGTCAAATCCGGTCGGATCAATACCATAAGGTCGCGGATTTGTTTGATGAATTTGGCGATTTCCCGGCAGCGCCAGCCGATCCACTGTTGGCGGTGATGCTTGAGCAAATACCGTGCACGTTTGGCGAAGCGACGCGGGTCGGTCGGCTCGCCGGGTAGGGTGAGACGGTAGGTTTGGGCAAAACGCTGGACGGTCAGATCGTCATAGCCGCTCTTGAGTGAGCCAAACCACAACAGCGTCGGCGCCCACATAGTGACCGTAATGCCGCGAAAGGCCGCAAATGATCCGTATTGGCGGCAGGTTGCCTCAAAAAAATGCAATATTTGTGTTTGCACCTGCGGCATCAACACGTTAAAAACCGGCCCGACCGGGCAACCGTCAACGCGGCTTTTTTCGCCGAAAGGCATTTGCCGGGGGGCGGCGGTATTAAACGGGTCGTTGCTTTGCAGCATCTCCGGGTAATTGCTGGAGTGATAGACGACCGTCCAATCCATTGTCCCCGACTGGATGAGATTGTTGTCCAAAATATTGTTGACAGTGGGAGTGCCCGCCGCCACTTGGGCTTGATCAAGATTCATTTGCTTCATCAAAGACTCGAGGCGGAGCAATGTAAACTCGGCCATGAAGTCAATGTTGTCGGTCTGACAGCGTCGGAGAATTTGCGCCGGCCAATCCTGCGGGTGATCGCACCATACGAGATACTGCTTGCGGTCGGTCGCCGCCGTCAGCGCAAAGGTTTGGGCCGGCTCGGCTGTATTGGGAAACCACGGTCCGTGGTACCAGCATAGTGGGTAAACCAAAAGATTTTGGCCGGTATGCTTTAAGTAAGTAACGACACGGTCGAGCCATTCCTCAAAATTGACCGCTCCCTCGCTCGCCTGAGTGCCGCAGGGGTCCTCGTACTGGACCCCAAGCCGGCGGCCGCCGGACGGCAGTTTGAGTTCGGTTAATTCGTCATCGGCAAGCTCATAAATTTCAAAGTCGGCGACGGCGGCGGGTTCATCGTGCCCCCAAGTCATAAAGCACAGCGAAAAATCGTCAAAACGCGGCCAAAAAATTTGGCGCAACTCTTGCATTTGATGGGAGACTTCCCATGCGTGGCCGGTGACCACCGCGCAGCTGGCGTCATAACTGGTACCGTCGCCGACGGTCATAAAGCGGCGGCAGTTATCGGGGTAACGCAGTTTCAAGAGATGCGGCCGGCCGCTCTCAAGCTGAAAGCGGTAACCGAAGCGCGCCAGCGGCACCGGCGCGGCCTCAAGATAACTGCCGCAGTCGTCCGTAATTTGCTTGACTTCGCCGCAGCAAAAGAAGTCCGGCGCGGCAAGATCGGTTGCCGCACAATTTTTTTGGTAAACTAATTTCATCGGAAAATGAGTCTTTCGTTAACGGGTCGGGCGGGTGTTCCAATTGGCCCCGTAATAATCGTCAGTGTAGCCGTTGCTTTTGCTGGCGGCATCGGAGAATCCCATGCGACCCGCGTGGCCGTCGACAAAGAGCTCGTTGTCACTGGCGTTATGCGGGAAATTACCTTGATTGACCGTGTAGTCATACGAGAAATACGCTCCCGGCACGCAGATGAAATAAGGATAGCGCGTAGCATTGCCGTCGTGGGATTTGCCGTCAAACATGAGGCGGTAGCGGCTGGGAGCTGCGACTTTTTCGGGGCGCATGGGGTTGCTCTGCCAGGGCGCGCCGGCGCTGTAGGGGCCGGAGACGTCGCCCGCGTAAATATTGTAGCGGTAGTTGGAGATTGAGCGGCCGCTGCGGTAGATTTCACCGCCGGAGCAGTTAAAGGCCTTGGGGAGCTTGGCATTGATCTCAACATCGCTCAGCGCTTCAAGATCGGCGGGCTTGCTGCTGCCGCCCAGATAAGAGTACAAAAGCCCGACCCAGTTTTGGTTGATCGTGCCGCCATATCGGTAGTTGGGCACAAAGCCTTTGTAATCGACGCAATAGTTGCTGATGGCAAGGCCGAACTGCTTGAGGTTGTTGACACAGTTGACGGCTTTGGCTTTTTCGCGCGCCTGATTCAACGCGGGCAGCAGCATGCCGGCCAAGATGGCGATGATGGCGATCACGACCAGAAGTTCAATCAGGGTAAATTTTCGCAATGTAATTGGTTTCATTTTTTTCTCCCGAATTTGGTTAACGATTGAAATCATTATGAAAGCAGTTGATATTTTTGACACTGTTTTTATTGAGCAACAGGACCGGCGATTTGCTGTACGGTGAACCGTACCAGTGATTGTCAAGGATAAAAATATTGGCGCTGTATTCGACCCCGATACCGCCGCGTTCTGCAACTTTAAGTGTGCTCGGCTCATTGTTGAGTATCTCGTTGTTGGTAAAAATCACGTTTTGCGCCGACGAAATGTAGGCCGCAAACCCCGGCGAGTTGACGAAGCGGTTGTTGTCAAACCAGATGCGGCTTACAATCGGGAACGACGTTTTTTCGGACGATGGGTCGCTCTTTAAAAAGACGCCGATATAGATGGCGGGTGTTTTTTCGGCGGCGTGGTAATTGCTCTCGTTGATATTGGCAAAGGTGTTGTTGCGCAGCAGGATGTTTTCGGCGCCGTAGCCCTCGCACCAGCTGCTTAAGGTATAGCCGGTGGTAATCGCAATCCCCATCGGGTGACCGGCAAAACGGTTGTTTTCGATCGTGACGTCACGGGCCTGGATGCGCATGCCGTGGGCGCGGTTGTCGTGAAAATAGTTGTTGCGCAAAATAATGTTGCGCGAGCCTTGTTCGCGGTTAAAGAGGATCAGCCGGTCGCCGTCTTTGCCGGGGATGGTGTCGGCAAACTCCATCTCAAAAACCGTCCCGCCGGACGTCTCGACAAAGCGCTGGGCGACGAATTTGGAGCAAACATTGGTGATTGAGTAGTCATCCTTGCGAAACTCGATGGTGTCGCCGACAAAAAAGCCGCCGCTTTGATTGGTCACGTGCAAAACTTTGTCACCTTTGCGCAAACCGGTGCGGGATTGATCGTTGACGTTAAAGCAATCGTCATTGCCGAGGCTCATTTCGCAGTTTTCCATTTTAAAATAGCCCTTGGCCTTGGTGATGTGCACATGGTCGGCCGAGACGGTGATCGGGCGCTGCGAGCCCGCCGGGCGGACGATGTTGACATTGCGCATCTGCCAATATTGCTGTTTGTCATAGGCGTGAAAGGCGAAGCCGGGGCAGGAGTACATATTGATGTTGTCCAAGGTCAAATGCTCATTGCCCGACATGGCAACGCCGCTAAAGGTCCCATAATAGTGGCTCATCCGAAATATCTGCCCGACTTTGAGTTGATCGGGCATTTTGCCGCCGTTGAAATTGCCGGGTGCCACGCGCAGCACATTGTCGGATATCCAGTTTTTTTCGCCGTTGGGAGCGAGCCAGAAGGTGCCTTCGCCCATGCCGGTGATGCCGTCGTCGCGCATTTGGTCAATGAGATTAATCTGAATGTCGCGCTGCGGGAATTTTTGATAATCGACAAATTTGAAGTCGGCGAATTTTTTGCCGGGATCGACCGCCTCCACGCGGATGCGGCTGGCGATCGGGTCTTTGTCCCAGTCCCAGTCGATCTGGAAATCGTGAAACCTGACGCGTTTGCAATCCATAATGTTGATGAGGCAGCTCGGCACATTGCGCTGCTTCCAAAAAATCAGCGTGGCCCCCTGACCGTCAAATTCAAAATCGGTGAAGCCCTTAAATTCCAGCCACTCCGAAGAGGTAAAGCGGTAGGTGCCGCGGGGGACGATGAGTTTGGCGGCTTTTTGCTCTTTTGCAGCAGCGATGGCGGCCTTGAATTCGGCGGTATTGTCGGCTTTGGCCGGGGCAGCGTTGAAGTCCGCAACATTGATTGCCGGTCCCGGGTGGGCCTGCGGCAACTCAACGGTGAATTCCGCGCTGCCGGTGACTTGGGGCAGTTCGGGGGCGGCATTGACGTTATTGGTCAACAATGACACCGTCTGGTTAAACTCGGCGGCGGGCATGGTCGAGATAAGACAGCACAAGGCAAACAACAAATAATTTTTCACGTTTTACTCCTGATTTCGGGTTTTTTTATATATAAATTATACCCTGAAATCAGGCGAATGAGAATAGAATATATCGCTAAAAACATATACATTTGTGACAAAAGCATTGTTTTTAAGCAAAAAAGAAGCTGACGGAAACAACTTACAAGTACAATCGCCCGAGAATGTCCCAGTAGGTTTGATCAAGTAAATAATCCTTGCCGAATTTGCGCGAATAGTGCCGGAGCAAGGTAAGCGGCACCTCGATGCGGAGCAAGCCTTCGCGGTATTGCCCGAGAGCCTCTAGCAATTCGCTTTTTTCCCACGCGGCCAGATCCTTTTTAAAGTAACCCAAAATATGCTGCATTACGTTGACGTGCTTGCTCACACTTGGCATATGCGTCATGATTTCGTTGAGTTTGGCAAAGTAAGCGGCAAAGTCGCCGGTCTCGACGATTTGGCCGAGCTCATGATATTTGCCGGGGGCGTGACTCATCAGCATCAATTTATGCCGGGCCTGAAAGTCGGAGAGCAGATGTTTGGAGCGATCGGCCGCGCTTAACTCTTGCCAGTGCTGGTTGGTAAAAATCCGGTTGAGGAAGCGTTCGCGTAAAAATTGATCGTTGAGCATGCCTTCCTCGATCATCGGGAGCTCGGGGAAGCGGTCGGCAAAGGCCCCGGCAAACATCCCGCGGCCGGTGCGGGCGGGGACTCCGGCGTTGTTATATACTTTAACCCGCTCGAGGCCGCTGGAGGGGGAGTCTTTTTTAAAGATGAAACCGTCGAGCCCGGCCTTGGCCAGCTCGTCAAGTTTGGCTGCGACATAGGTTTGCATCTGATTGGTGAGGTCCCGTTTGCTGTTGATGGTGACCAGTCTCGGATCTTTGGGGTTGCCCTCAAGGTGCATCGCTTCACGTGGGACCGGGAGGCCGCACTCGACCTCGGGGCAGACGGGCACATACTCGACATAGGGTCGTAGCTCGTCGCATACAAAAGCATTGCGCTGATGCTGGCCGTCATAGCGCACCGGATTACCCAACAAACAGCTGCTGACACCGATTCTGATTTTTTTCATGCCCTTCTCCCGTTAATTTGCCGCATTGATATAATATGACGCTTAAAAAGTGTTTGTCAAGTCCGCCGGGGCGGAGCGATCCCGTTGCCCGGCTTGCAGATGTAATCAAGGTAAATGCAGCTCTCAATGTATTTTCGCTGATTTTTGGCGGTAATCAGCTCCAGCGCCGTCTTGGCAAAAGCGGCGTGATTGTGCACCATCACCGCATAGTCCGCCTGATAAAATTGGTTGAATCCGAGCATCTCCCAAATAACCACCGACAAATCCTCCGGGATTCTGATTTTTTGCCGCTCCATAAAGCGGTCAAACCGGATCATGTCCGGCATGCAGATAAAAATCATGGCGGTGATTTTACGGTCAAGCAGCCGGAGCAAAGTTGACTCAATATCTTCGTGGCGTTTGGTCAACTCCATCACCGGCGTGCCGAGCCCGAGCCGGACATGCTGATGCTGAAAGGCGGCGATGCGGTTGCGGTTCCAATAACAATCGATATCCTGAGCCCCCAAAAAGAGCCCGATCCGGGTATGTCCGGCCTCGACCAGTTTCTCCAACGCGATTTCCATCGCCTTTTCCTCATCATAGTTGATCGAGTATACGTTGTCCAGCGGATACGCCGGGTGATCGATCATGACCAGCGGGCTATTCATCTCATTGCGCCAAAATTGCACAATCGATGGGTTGCTGTCCAGCGAAATCGCGCCGTAGATGATCCGCTCTTTGAGGAGATCGACTTGCTCCGGTAAAATCAGCTCCAATAAGAAGTTTTCGCGCAGCGCCAGTTGCTGCAGCTCGTTGATCACATAGTTGGCGTAAAAGTTGCGGATGAAGGAAACAATGATAATGATCAGCCGGTTTTTGCGCCGTTCGCCGAGGTAGCCGGATTGCCGGGCCAGCTCTAGCACGCGGGCCCGCACCGGCGGGGAAATCGCCGTCGAGCCGTTGATGACCCGCGAGACGGTGGAAATCGAGACCTTGGTTTCGCGGGCGATGTCCTGAAGTTTTAGTGTTTTCATAATAACTTTAATATAGCATGGTTTTAGTTTTTTGCATATTTTTTGCATTATTTTTTTCATGTTTTTGGGGTAAAATGCATTTTTCCGTGCTATAATATGGATATCAAGCGGGTGGCGGTGGGATAACAACACAGGAGTTAAAGGATGAAGAAATTTACACTGATTGAGTTGCTGGTCGTGATTGCCATTATTGCGATTTTGGCGTCAATGCTGCTGCCGGCGTTGAATCAGGCGCGCGAAAAAGCCAAGACCGTGGAGTGCGTCAACCGTCACAAGCAACTGGGGTTGGCGCTCGCCATGTACACCGGGGCCGAGGGCGACTGGGTGCCGACCGCGTGGGACTCGGGCAAAAGCAATCTCTTCTGGTTTCAGTTTTTGGATCAGGCCAAGGTGGTCGATAAGCCGATTGATTACCAAAGCTGGCAAAATATGAATAAATATTGGGTGTGCCCGTCGGAGGTAAAGGCGACCGCATACGGCACCTCGACTCACTTTGGGATGAATCGCTCCGCCTTTGTCTGGGCGTTATGGTACAAGACCAATATGCCAAAAATCCCCTCCAAACATGTGACGATATACGACACCAGCACCAATCCCAATTATGATAATTATGTCAGCTCTACCAATTTGACGAGCAACAACAACATTATGGCCAACCGCCACTCCGGTAATACGACCCGCAATTTTCTGCTGCTTGACGGTCACGTCGAGTCGCGCAACAAACAAGAGGTGATGCAGACCAATCTATTTGTCTGGAAACTTTTCGGCACCTCGATTTCGGAGCGGTATACTCCTCAGGATGTGGAAGCATGGCGTTTATAATAAGAGTTTTAAGCAAAAGGTATGTTATGAGACAGTGGTTTTTGAATGGGTTGATCGTATTTTTGGCGGTTCAGGCAAATGCGTGGGAGATTTTGCCCGCGGGATCCAATGTCCCGGCGGAGTTTAAAGCAGATAACGGCTTTATGCTGACTATGATCAACAAAGACGGGAAAAACAATTATGTGACAGTGATGGACAACCCGGCACCGCTGGATTATCCGCAGCAGGCGGTCTCTTTTGAAGTCAAAGGCGATTCCGCCAACGGCAACGCGGTCCTTTCATTTCAGCTTTTGATCGAGCGCAACGGCATCTGGCAGAGCTTTGAGACCTCCGCTTTTGATCTCAAGCAAACGAAAAAATACGATTTCAATTTGGCAACCGATCTCAAAGCGGGGACGGAGCCGGGCGTGATTAGGCAGCTTAAATTTATTTTGCGCTCAAGTGACGAGCCGCAGGGTAAAAAGAGCACGATTGCGGTCAGTGCGCCGGTCTTTGGCGCAGCGGCTCCGGCAGCGGCTCCGGCGGTGACCGCTCCGGCAACCGCTCCTGTGGCCGCAGCGGCGGTTGCATCCGACAGCATCGGCAACTGGCAGCTTTTAGACTACGGGAGCAATCACGGCAAAGGCAAAGTGACTCCCTCGGCATCCGGTTTTACCGCGGCGATTCAAAACGATCCGGCGGACAGCAATTATGTCATTATTTTAACCAACCCCGACCAATTAAAGGCGGCCGCGCAAAAGAAACTTACTTTCAGATACCGCGGCAAAGCCGATTACCGCGATTGTTCGCTCGGCATCCAGCTTATCGTCCTCGAAAACGGCCAGTGGGCCGGCAAACCCATGCAGAGTGTCAAAGTCGATAACAGTGAGTGGAAAACCGCGGTGTTTGCACTCGACAGCGATTTCAAGCTCGGCGACGCCACTTGGGAAATCAAACAAATCAAGTTTGTTCTCAACAGCTCTCCCCTGGGGCCAAACGGCGCTTGCCAAGTGGAGGTGGAAAACGTGCGGATCGTCGACCCCGACCAGCTTTCCGCTGCCGGCAGTGAATACATTGTAACGGTGATGGCGCAAAAAAAAAGCCCTGACGCCGGAAAAATTGCTCCGGTAAAAGTCTTTTTTGACTTTGACAACATTGATCGCGAGGGGACCACCTTTTCGCGTATCACCAACAGTGAAGTCGTTGACAACATTTCGCCGGTCGGTTTTCGCGAGCTGTTGCTTGAGAATACCGGCGGCTTGTTTGCCGCGGTTGACACACCGCAGGCGGCCGATGTCGTGGTCAGCTCGACGCTGATTCCTTCGGCGGCGGGCTACGGCGACCGGCCGGTGATCGTTTACCGCAATTACCATGACTCGCCGGTTTCTCTCTCTTGGCAGCCGCTCAAAAGTTACGCGCCGCGCCGCACTTTTCAATGGGTTGACCCCAGTCACGCGCTGGCGCAAAACGCTGCTTTGCAAGGCGGCGATTACGGCGCGTATTTCAAGGCTGAGCCGCTTCCCGGCGGCACGGTGATCGCCCGCTTCTCCGATGGTACTCCGGCGGTCGTCCGGCGGGCAAACGTCCTCTTTGTCGGCTGCGGTTTGGGTTCTTCGCCGCTCGCGAGCGGAGTCTTTTATGACAAACTCCTGCTGCGGTCCATCCTTTGGCTCGGCAATCGCGATTTGAGTATTTTGACGCAAACCGAGTCGGCGGCGCTTGCCGCCAAAGCCGCAGACATTCAAAAAAAATTGCAGACAATCGTCCCCGCCGACCCCGGCGCTTACCGGCTCGGGATGTCGGAAGACAACTTCGGGCGCTTCGGCTGGCTGATCGGCGAGGGATTGCTGTGCAGCAATCTCTTTAAAGACCTGACTGTGGAAAATCAGGGGCAAAGCTACCGTTTTAATGTCGATGAGAGTGTGAGTGTGCCGTTGGATCGTTGGCATTACCGGGCGCTCTCCGGCGACTTGCAGTTTGTCAAACCTCCCGCCGGGGATGAGGTCAATCCCACGGAGATGTTTCGCGGCTTGGGGGTGATGGAGTACACCATTCAAGTCGAGATCCCGGAGTCGTGGCGCGGCAAAAAGCTTTATTTTGAGGCCAAAAACGGGATTGACGATCTGGATCAAACCTATTTCAACGATCAATTGATCGGCCGCACCGGCAAGGAAACGCCGTTTTATTATATGGCGCCGCGCAAATACTTGATCCCGGCGGATTTGATCCGCTTCGGCCAAACCAATACCTTGCGGGTCTGTGTCGAAAACACCTATGCCGAGGGAATGTTTGTCGGCAAGCCCGTATTGACGGCGTCGGCTCCCGGCGCGGCGGCGGCCAAGCTTGCGGTCGAGTCCGTCGACTGGGTCGGCAAACGCTACCGGATCAGCGGCCAAAACAGCGAACACACGATGAAATTGAGTTTGCTCGCGCCTTTTATCGCTTATCGCTTTGAGCAAAAAACGGTATCCTTGAGTCAGGAAAACATCATTGAAAAAATCGCCTATCAGGGCAAAAACGGCCTTAAAATCATTGACGGCAATACGGCTCCCGAGCTCATTTACGATTGTAACCGCGACGGCGCATGGCGGGCCCCGTGGCTCTTTTTGTACCGCACCAAAAACTCGCAACCGTTGCTGCTTGTGTTTGAGAAGCAGCCGGAGTCTATTTCCATTCGTAAGTTTAACCGGCAGATTGACGGCTTGTCGATTACCGGTGACGGTCCGCTGCAAACGGTGATTGCGGGGTGGCCGTTTGGAGTGACTGCCCGTGACATGGATGATTTTCCGATGTCCCAAATCGATCAGGCCGTCCAAATTGCTTTAAATCTCCCGGTCGGTTGCGACGAAGCCTACCGGATCGACCGGGCCAAACAACAAGTGGAGATCGTCAACCGTTTCCGGTATTTGCGGACGTTTGACCAATGGCGGACGCCGGTACAAAATATGGTTTGGCTGCCGCCGATGATCGGTTTTGCGCTCCGGCAAAAACTTTTGGTTGATGCCTCGGCCCCGGCGGATTTTAACATCATGACCAAATACGGCCCGCTTTTGGGCAAGCGTGACAGTGATACGATTGCTTACCGCATTGATTTGCCGGAGATGACGGATATGGAGTTTGCCGGCAATGACGCCGACCCGCAAATGATTGACGCCGTTAATGATATTTTTGGCGCCGCCGCCAAGTTTTCGGCCGGGGGCGGGGTCAAATTTGAGGAGTGGACTCCGGAGCGTCCGTCCGGGCGGCTGCCCGGCAAAAATGTCGACCCGTTTGCATGGCAATTCGGGCTCTCCACCGCGCTGCAGGGGTACTTCTTTTTGCAGCCGGACAACCGGCAAACGCTGGAAAATCGGGTACGGGCCCGTTACCTTGAGCCGTTGGAGCTTTATCAGTATAAAAATTTTGCCCGGCACCGTCAGGAGCCGTTTTCGGGGTTGAATTACCCGATTTTGTTTAACAGCACTTACCCGTTGAGCGTCAATTATGAGCCGGGGCAAGGTTCGACGGTCAACTACGGCGATGCCAATGAGGCGTGCACCCATGCGGTTTGGATCGGTCAGCAGCTTGGCGACTTTTTCGGACAGTCCGGTGCGATCAAAAGCAACTGGCATTATTTCCGGTATGTGATGCGCTATGCCAAGTATACCGACGACTACGCCTTTCACACCAGCAGCTGCCGAGAGAGCGGCGTCGGCGCCTGGATCGATATGCTCAATTGCGAATATGCCAACTGGGTCTATTACAGCCGTTTGGCGGCGATGGCCGGTGACCGCGAGGAGCAGGACGAGGCCGTCTACCGGGCCGCCAAGCGGGCGGTGCCGACGTTGCTGCGCTGGCGCTTTGCCGGTAAACCCAATGAGTTTGTCACCGGCTTTGCCGAAAACGAGGGGGTAAAAATTGAAACCGTTGCTACCGGCGATGATTTAAAGCCGTGGTCGCTGTTTGATTTCTCACAGGGGATTCCGCCGGTGCAAACGGAGCTTTATCAGCATTACATGCAGCCGGAAATCCGCCGGTATCTGGCGATGTTTACCTTTCCGCAAAAACCGGAGCATTATTTGGATATGATCGTGATGGTCAATGCTCTGTACGGCGATGATGTTTCGCGTCTCGCCGATGAGGCCCGGCTGGCCGTCCGGCTGCAAGCAAAGTCACTGAAACAGGATTGGCCGGGCTTGCGAACCGCTAGCTCGCTCTCGGCCGCCCTCTGGCGGCTCAACGGGCGCATCAGTCTTACAGGGGTGAGGACGGCCAACCTCCGGCAGGCCTTTTACGCAAGCGCCGCCCGGCAACTGACCGTCGAGCTTGACGCGACCAGTGATACGCAACTCTCCGTCAGCAGTGATTTTACTGCAAAATCCGTGACTGTCAACGGCAAACCGGTCAAGACCGATTGCAAACCATTGCCGCTTGTCGTCGGCAAAAATACCGTTATCGTACAATATTAAGTTATTTAAGGAAGAACCATGCTCAACATCGCATCATTGCCCTCCGTTACGTTTCCGTCCGATTTCATCTGGGGCAGCGCCACTGCCGGTCATCAAATTGAGGGGGATAACATCCACTCGGCCAATTATCATAATGAGATCAGACAAAATTACCCCGAGCGCTCCGGCAAAGCCTGCAATCACTGGGAGCTTTATCCCGAGGACATTGAGCTGATGCAAACGTTGGGACATCAGGCCTACCGTTTCTCGATCAACTGGGCGCGTATTGAGCCGGAGGAGGGGCGCTGGGACGAGAGCGCCTTGGATCGCTACCTCGATATTTTGACCCGACTCAAAAACGCCGGGATCAAAGCCTATGTCACGCTTTCGCACGGCGGACACCCCGAGTGGTTCGCAAAACTGGGGGACTTTAATCAAAGAAATAATCTCAAATATTTTGAGCGCTATTTGCGTCACGTGATCCCCCGAATCAAAGATTTGGTCGATTATTGGATGGTGATCAATGAGTTCAACATTGGCGGCGGCGACTCGGTGGCGGCGGCGCCGTACCGGGCCAATGCATTGGTCGCCCATGCCCGCGGCTACCATATCATCAAAGAGTACAGTGATGCTCCGGTCAGCAGCGCCCATGCGTTGCGCTACTGCCAGCCGGAGGACCCGTTTGACCGCTTTGACCGGCAGTTTGCCGAATTGGATGACTGGCTGTGCAATGAGTTCTTTTTTCACGCCGTGCGCACCGGTGAAATCGTCTTTCCATACCGCGACGGCGAATTTGTCCCCGAGCTCAAAGGCGCGATGGATTATTGGGCGGTCAATTATTATACCCGGAGGATGATTTCGGCCCGGCGGCAAAAAATTGACGGCGACTGGTATACTGCCACCCATGTGCGGATGATTGATCAACCGTTTTATCTTGAGGAGTTTTTCCCGGAGGGTTTGGCCAATTCGCTGATGCGGCTGCGCGATCTGCCCATCCATATTACCGAAAACGGCGTGTCCGCCGATGACGACCGTTGGCGGATCGTCAAACTCGCTCAGGATTTGGCCGCATTATCCGATGCGGCCAAGCGCGGCTGTGACATCCGCAGTTATCTCCATTGGTCGCTTATGGATAATTATGAATGGAGCTCTTTTGTGCCCCGCTTCGGCCTCATTGATGTCGATTTCAAAACCTTTGAGCGGACGCCCAAACCGAGCGCTTATTTTTTGCGCGAAGTCATCCGCAACAACGGGTTTGACGGCCAATTGATCCAAAAATTTCTGCCGGATCTTCCTGTGTATCAGCTTTACCGGTGATGATGATGAAAAAAATTCAGCAGCTTTTGCTGTATCCTTATTTATTTCGCCGTCAATATGTGCTTGATTTGCTGCAGGAGTTTAAGGATGCCGGTTACAATGCGGTGATGCTGGAGTACTGCAACGCTTTCCCGTACCGGCGGCAGGCCCGCCGTGCGGTGTCGTGTACGGCGTATTCGCGTGCCGATGTCGCCGCCTTTTGCCGCCGGGCAAATGAGCTGTCGCTTGAGATCATCCCCAAGGGGATTTCTTTTTCGCACGCGGCGGAGATGCTGCGGCAGCCGGAGTACCGGCATTTGGCCGACGGGGACGGCTGCAATCTGGCGCTGCCCGGGAGTGCGGCTTTGATGGCGGAGAGTTTGCTTGAGCTTGCCGCCGCCCACCCGGGCTCACGGGTGATTCACCTGGGCGGGGATGAGATGTTTCACTTGGGCAAAGCGCCGGAGGCCGCTGCGGCGATCCGGCAAAAGGGCGTGTCGCGTTATTACGTAGAGTTTGTCAATGCCGTTGCGGCACTGGTCCGGGAGGTCCGGCCCGAACTCAAAATTGCGGTCTGGTCGGATATGTTGATCAAGTATCCAGAGGCGATTGACCGTCTGGACTCCGCGGTGGTGATTTTTTACTGGGATTACTGGAGTTTCGGCGATGCCGACTGCCCGATTGTATCGATTGGCGGCGGCTGCCCGGATATGTTTGTCCTTGACCGGGCGCGGCTGCCGCGGGATTTGGCCAGACTTATGCAAAATAAAGCGGTGCGCGACGCTGACACGCTGCCGGAGGAGCACCGGCAATATTTTGCGTCCTATTATCAAATGTCGGCGGATCGCCGCCAATGTCGCAGTTTCCCTTATCTGCAATGGTTTCGCGATCACCGGCTCGACGTGGTGGCCTGTGCCTTGAGCTATCCCGAAAAGAGTACCTTTTTGGGCAATTTTGCCGAGAAACTCGATCACCTCAAGTCGTTTGCCATGCGCGCCCGGCAGACCGGCGCGACGGCGATGATGTCGTGCCTCTGGCAGCCGTGGTGGCCGTTGCCCGCGGTGATGGTGCCGGCCTTGAACGGGGCGGCGGTGTGGATGGAGCATCCGGAGTTTACGGTCGCGCAATTTTATGAAAGCTTGGCAAAGCAATTGGGGGAGGCGTGGTCGCCCCGGTCGCTGCAATCGTTTTTTGAATACGCCAATGATTTTGAGTTCAACGATGTTTTGACCACGGATTGGCAAGTCGAGACGTGGGAGCAAAAATTTGCCGCCAACCCGGAGAAGCTGGCCAGGCGCGGCGAAACCGCGCGGCTGCTGCCGGTGACGCAAGGGATCGCCGGTTTTGCTCCCGGCGGTTTTTTGGCGTTTATCGTTGCCGATGTCCGGTTGCGTGCGCAAATGGAGCTGGCGTTGATTGAGCAAAAGCAAATCCCGCCGGAGTTGCGGCAAACGTTTGAGCGCCACCGGCAAATGTTCCGCCGCTTTTGCCGCCGTTACTATCGCTCAAGCGTGGTCGAGACGGTGGTGACCGCCCGCTACGGCACCGCGTTGCGGGATTGAACCATCGTTTTTTTGCAATCAGCGCTTGCTTTTTGCCTTGATTGATGGTTTATTAAATAAAATCAATCAGACAAAGGTGAATTTTTTGAAAATAACTTGCATTGACTTTGAGACTGCCAACGGTGCGCGCGGCAGTGCGTGCTCGGTCGGCATTGCCGTGATTGAGGACGGCGTGATTACCTCCAGCGTGGAGAAACTCATCAAGCCGCATGCGAGCTGCCGCTATTTTGATGCGTTTAACATCGCCATCCACGGCATCCGGCCCATTGATGTCGCCGATGCGCCCGAGTTCGGCGAATTGGCCCCGTGGCTTTTTGAGTTGCTTCATGCCGATCTGGTGATTGCCCACAATGCCGCCTTTGATATGTCGGTCTTGCGCGCCTTATGCGATTTGTACCAAATGCCGTACCCCGAGATCCAATACTTTTGCACCTGCAAGGCGGCGAGCCGCCAGTGGCCGGAGCTTGAAAATCATAAACTTGACACTCTTTGCCGCCACCTCAATTACCAGTTTAGTCACCACAATGCCGAAGCCGACGCGCGGGCGGCGGGGATGCTCTTGCTGCAATTGATCCAAGACGCGCAAGTACGCGATGCGGCGGAGTTGGCGACCCAACTGCAAATCACCTTCGGCGTGTTAACGCCCGGCTCCTACCGTCCTTGCAGTTGCCGCCGGGTCAAAAAATAACTTATTTATCTTTGGAGATATCCTCGAACCACAACGCGGGATTGCCGTCGATAAATGTTTTCATCATGGCGATGATTTCCGGGTCGTTGATCACCGTTGTTTTGATGCCGCGCGTGTTCAAAAAGTCGGTTTCCCCCGCAAAATTAACATTTTCGCCGATGATCACCTCAGGGATCTGATACAGGGCAACCGCCCCCGCGCACATGATGCACGGCGACAAGGTGGTGTAGAGCTTGCACCGGCGGTAAAACTCCGCCGGATGCCGCCCGGCGGCGGTCAAAGCGTCGGTTTCCCCGTGCAGCATCGGGTTGCCGTTTTGGACGCGGCGGTTGTGCCCGCGCGCAACGATTTTGCCGTCATGCACCAGTACCGCCCCCACCGGGACGCCGCCTTCTTTTAATCCGGCCAGCGCCTCGTCAAACGCGGCCTGTAAAAATTGGTCTCTCATCTCGTACCTCCCGAGGTGTGGCCTCAGCGCTTTTTTTGCAAAAAACGGTTGAGGGCGTTGGTGAATTTCTCCTGCTGTTTGCGCGAAAAGGGGGCGGGGCCGCCGGTGACTTCGCCGGTGATGCGCAGCTCCTCCAGCAAATTGCGCATGGCCAGAGCGTTTTTGATATTGTTGTGGGTGAAAAACTCGCCCTGCAAATTAAGCACCTCGGCGCCGTTGGTGAGCGCGCGGTCGGCCAGCGGGATGTCGGCGGTGATTACCAAATCGCCGGGCTGGGCGTGATCGGCGATCCAGTCGTCGGCCCCATTAAAGGCGTTGCCCGCGCCGACGGCTTTGACGACCTCGGAAACCGCCACGCGGGGCGGCCGGGCGGCGACAAACAAGGTTTCGACTCTGACCCGTTCGGCGGCTTTGGTCAAAACTTCGCGCAGCGCCACCGGCAACGCATCGGCATCGGCATAAATTTTCATACTCTCCCTGAAGCTCGGCAGTTTTATTTTTTGACTTTTTTATCCAGCAAATTGACCATATCCATCCGGTTGCGCTTGCGTGCCAGGTCGGCAGGAGTTTCGTCGTTGGCATCGCGCAAGGAGGCGTTGGCTCCGGCGGTCATCAAGGCGCGGATGGCGTCCGGCTGTTTTAATTGCTGCGCGGCCAAATGGAGTGCGGTTTGCCCGTTGTCATCCGGTATGTTGAGGTTTTTAGAGCGCTCGATCAGCATTTGCCAGACTTGATCGGGGCAGCTCCGGGTCATGGCCAGCATGATGGCTGTTTTTCCGTTTTTATCCTGCCGGTCGGGATTGGCTCCCGCGGCCAGCAGCAGCCGGGTGCCCTCAATATTGCCGGTGGCGGCGGCAATTTGCAGCGCGGTGCGGTTGTCGCTGTCGAGACAGTTTGGAGAGACCCCCAGAGATAAGAGTTCTTTAAGCATCCCCGGGTTGATTTGGGCCGCGGCAAGATGGATCGGCGCCTTGCCGAGCTTGGGATCAGTCCGGTCCAGTGTATCTCCGGCTTGTTTCAAACACTGGAGCATCTCCGGATTCATGCCGCCATTGACCAGCAAAATCGCGGTCTGTCCGGGGTAGGTTTCGTATTCTTTATAATCGTATCCCAGGCTCATAATGTCTTTAAAAACCTGTAAGTTGCCTTGAGTCAATGCTACTTGCAGCGCGGGGATTGCGTTGCCGTCGTCGCCGCGGTACTCATTGCTGCCGCAGTCGAGCGTCCAGTGGCCGTAGAGATCGCACAGGACATCCTTTTGATCGGCGGGAAATTTGTTGTTTTTGATCAGTTGCAGGAGCTCGTCGCTGACGTCTTCGCCATCCAGATAGCGTGTTTCCAAACCGCGCAGCTGTTTTTGACAAGGGCCGGTAAACAGCCGCAATAAAACCATGTTGCGGTTATCCAACTCCGGCATATGCGGCCCGCCGCCGATGATGCTCTCTCCGTCCCAGTGATTGTCGGCATAGAGTGCGTCAAACGCCTTTTCTCCACCCAGCTCGGCCACGGTTTTTGCTGCCTGATCATATCGCAGCGTCGCCATTTCAAACAACGCGCGGTGATACAAAATGCTGTTGATTGTCTCCGGCGCGGTTTCGCTTTGACGGCGTTCGGTAAACAAGCGGTCTCCTTTTTTGACAATGTCGTTGCGCAGATAAATATTCTTCCACCGGTAGTCGGGGTAGTCCAAAACCGCATGCCCCATGATATCAAAACCGTAGGCGGGGATGACCGTGTCGTAATAGGGGTAATCAAGCGCCGCATCGCCGATTTGCAACAAAAAGTCAACCGAGCCGCGCCAGCGCGGAGACAGCCCGACTGCAATTTTTTGGTAGGCTTCCCGGTTTAAGGGGTCGAGCCGGATGATTTTTTTGAAGATTTTTGTCTGAGCTTGGGTGTCGCCGCTGACCATCGCTACGGGTAAAAGCTGGATGTACGCCTGCGGCAGCTGCGGCCGCATTTTGACCGCTTGGGCAAAGGCGATCTGGGCGCGCATGATTTCCCGTTTAAAATTAATATTGTTATCCAAGGCGGGCGAGTAGCCGCTGCCACCGCCGCGAAGCTCCCATGCATTGGCCATGGCGGAGCGGCCGATAATCATTTGCTCAAGCCAGAGGTTGGGATTTTTGGGGTGGCCGATATTTTTTTCAATATTTTTCCAGTCATTGTCATTCAAACGTCTGGCGAGAAGTCCGTAGATGTAGGGGGCGGCCTGGTCGTCGACCATTCCGGAGCCGATCAAGCGCAGCGCCTCTTCCACGGTGGCTTTTTCGCAAGCAAATTTGTTTTTGGGATTGGTAGTGACATAGGATGCAAGCAGCAAGGTTTGCAGTCTGGTGTAAGACGGCGAACGCATGGTGTTGGCGGCGTCCTGAAGGCGCCGGGCAATCTTGTTCTCGTCCTGAGCTCCGAGATCGTTGGCAGCGGCGCTGTTAAAAAGCTCCTCAAACGCGGTATTGCCGATGGCGAGATATCTTTGCGGATCGCCGCCGAAGTGAAACGTATTGTCGGCAAAGGACCGGGCAAATTGCGTGATTTTTTCGGGGGCGGCATCGGGATTTTCGCGCCTTAGCATATCGATAATATATTGCTGGTAATCCGAGTCCGCAACTTTGATCGTCCGGTCGCGCCCGATCCCGAGATAAAGGTCGGCAAACGGGTTTTGATCTGCCTTGCAGCGGCTGGTCAAAAAAATGCTGTCGGAGTCAAAGTAATCCTTGGCCATCTCCTTGGTGGTGCGCATGACGTTGGCTGCCGGCTGCACCGAGGTGGCGATCAAAGTATCGATGTGTTTGACCAGTTTTGCGCGATTGTCGGCGATTTCCTTATTGATCCGCATGATTTCCGGGTCGGCTGCCATCAAATGCCGGATCCGGCGTTGGAGATTTTGTTTTTCTTTGAGCTTGCTGCTGAAATCGCGGCTGCGCTTGTCGCCGTCGTGGACATTCTCCAGCTGTTGGGTAACGGCGATGAGTTTTTGGTAAATGTCTTTTAACTGCCCGGTGGTCAGGAGCTTTTTTTCGGCGATCTCCAGCTCTTTTTGGCTGTCGGAGTATTTTTTGAGCAACTCGCCGTATAGGGGATCGGGTGTCAAAATCTGCTGCTCGACCTGATCGTTGATCTCCTCAACAGCGTTTTCCCATGAGTCGATATTTTGGTCGGGATTACGCAAATACGACTCCCACAAGGCCTTGGTGTCGGGCAGTATCTTGGTGGTCTCGGCGGCGGTAAAAATGTTCAGGCCGAATATTATAAATAAACAAAAAAGCAATCTCATTTTGATCTCCTGCGGACGGCGAAGCGACGACATTTTTCCTCACAAAAAACTGAACTTGATCAAAAAATAACACGCTAATTTTTTTTTGCAAGCACTAATTTTCCGAAAAGTTTAAAAATTACTTAACCGGCAATGCCCGTTCATTCCCTGATCCACTCGGTTTTGAGTTTGCAATATTGCATATAGGCCGCGTCCCAGTCCGCCCTGGCGGCGGCATCGGGGCGGTGGACAACGTCAGCTTGGCTCATTGCGGCGACGGCCTCAGGCAAGTCGGCAAAGACACCGCTGCCCGCCCCGGCAATCATCGCCGAACCCAGTGCGCCGCACTCTTTGCTCTTGCTTTTGATTACCTCGATTTGCAAAATATCGGCAATCATCTGCCGCCAGACGGCCGAATCGGCGCCGCCCCCGGTGACATAGAGTTTGCCGATTGGCGTTCCGCCGGCGGCGAGGCGGTCGAGCGCCTCTTTAAAATAAAAGATGACCCCCGCCATCGCCCCTTTTAAAATATCAGTGCGGGAGCTCGCCAGTGACAAGTTACCGATCACCCCCTGACCGCCCGGCGCGTAATCCAACGGGCCGGTTTCGGCAAAGTAGGGCAGCACGGTCGCCATTGCTTGCGCGTGTTGCATTTGTGCGTCCATTTCGGGGTAAGTACAGTCGGCAAACATGACTTGACGCAGCCACTTTAACAATGCGCCGCCGGAGCCGTGGTAGATAAAGCTAACCAGTTCGCCGGGGATGGCGTGCGATTCCAAATTGAGCCGGAGTTGGGTAAAGGGCGTTTTTTCATCACTCTCAAGGTGGGGCAGCACCATGCAGGCGTAAGTCCCCAGTCCGAGCATGGCCGTCCCGCTTTGGCTTGCCCCGGAGCCCAGTATGGCGGCACACTGGTCATGGGAGCCGCTGACGACTTTGACGTCGGGATTGAGCTTAAAACTCTCGGCGATTTCAGACCGGATAACTCCCGCATATTGCCCTGAGGGGGCGACCGGCGGGAGTTTGGTCAAATCAAAATCGGCGGCTTGGGCAATTGTTTTTGACCAGCAGCCGTGACGGCGGTCATAAATGAGCGTCCGGGCGGCCAGCGAAGCGTTGGCCATGCTGACGCCGGAGAGCATCCGAGTGACAAAATCTGCCCAAGGGTAAAATTTGGCGGTTTGTTGGTATAACTCAGGTTCCTCGTGGCGGATCCGGCACAAGGCCGGAAGCGAATACCCGGCCCCCGGCAGTTGTCCGGTGATTTGGTAAAACTCTTCGCGGGAAATGCTTTGCTCCGCCAACGCCAAATATTTGAGCCCGCGGGTATCCGCGCCGAGGACGGCGTTGCCGCAGATTTTGCCCGTGTGGTCCACCGGTACCATGGCTTCGCCCATGGAGGTCGTCGAGATGGCAGCGATGTCGGGGTGGCGTTGCGCGCACTCACGGATGCACTCCGAGACCTTTCGCCAAACCTCGAGGTTGTCGAGCTCGGCTTGACCGGCGCCGTTGCGGATGACATCATATTCACGCCCGGCGAGCGCCAGCGTCCGTCCGGTTTGGTCAAATACCGCCGCCTTGCAAGTGGTGGTGCCGATATCGATCCCCATCAGTTTGATCATGGCTTATTTCCTTGCAAAGTTTTGATAATTGAGCGTTTCCAAAATCTCCAGCATCATATCGGAGGCTTTGTCAATCGAGTCCATCAAATAGTGCTTGGACTCGGCCGCCTCAAAATCGCCGCCGTAAAGCTGGTCAACCCGTTTAAAGAGATTGACCGCCGCGTATTTGCCCGCCTCCCGGGCAATTTTGGTCCACATGTTGACACGTACCACGCCGTCGTCCGCCAGGCTGGACATTTGGTCGCAGTTGAGTGACGAGGTGCCGTGCAGCACCAGCATTTTGCGGCCCAGCGTCGCGGTGAGGCCACGGGCGCGCGCTTGCAAATATTGGACCTTGCCGCTGTCGGCCGACTGCTGCTCGGTGCCCAAATCGGCGACCAAGAAGTCGATGTCGGTGGCGTTGACGTACTCCCGCGCTTTTTGCGCATAATCGTCGGTGGCGGCACTGTCAACTTTGAGGTGCTTGTCGGCGACGGTGAGCTCCTCCATAATGCCCTCAATCATGATATTTTTGCCGTATGTTTTGACATAATCGCGCGTCATTGCAATGTTTTGCTCTCGCGGATAGCGCTGGGCGTCAAACATTGCCGAGGCCAAGTACTTGCAACCCTCGGTGAGCGCCCACTCGTCGCGCTCGGGGTCGGCGTGGTCGAGGTGGGGCAATACCGCGATGCGGTGGTACGGTGAATCCTTGTCGCTCGCCAGCAAGTGCAAATGCTCCATCACGCTCAAAAACCCGAGCTTGGGGTTTTGGGTATGAGTGACCCGCTGCGCCTGCGGCATATAGGGGTAGTTAAAGGTCATGGCAATTGCCAAAGGCACACTCTCTATTTGATATTTATCGCACAGCTTTTTGGCGGCGAGCAAAATCGCCTCGGTATTCCAGTGGCTGGCGGTGCAAAAAATTGCCATGGCGACTTTTTTGTCGATAACTTGATCGACGGCGGCCTGTGCTTTTTTGCGGTCGGTGATGACGGGCATGATCAAATCCTCCCCGCGCGCAAGGCGCTTTGGATTTCGTTTAAAGCGGGCGTGGCGGGATCAAACATAAGACCGTCGATGTGCCGCGCGGCCTCGTACAAGGCGGGGGAAAAACTGCCGTAAATGCATGACACGTGGTGGATATAGGGCCCGTAAATGAGCTTCTCCTCCCACAATGGCCAGTCGGCTACCTCGAGGTAAGTATATGTCCCCTGATTAAAGGGGCCGTCCACCGTCTTTCCCTCGCCGCAAAAGAGCGAATATCGGCCGCCGATGCCGTCAAAGCGGCTGACGGTGATGTTTCCCGGTTTGAGCTTCCAGTTGCAGACGCCCTCGGCGTGGCTCGGGAGGACGAAGTGTTTGTTGATCACGCATTTGCCGTCAGCGAGCGAGGCGGGGAAGGGGCCGCAGTGCCAGAGGAGCTCGGCATTGTCGTTTTGCGGGTGACGGATGGTTAAGTCGGCAAAAAACGTGGGCGATTTAAACTGGCCGCAGGCTTGCAGCAAAAGGGAGCTCAACGCCCCGTGGATGTCGGTTTCACAGGCGATCGGCAGCCCGGCGTCGGTGAGCTGGGCGTGGACAAAGCAGCTGCATAAACCAAGCTCGTCCTGCAACGCGTCCCAGCACTGGAGCGCAATTGCTCCAAGTTGTTCGCGCTCACTCCATGCCTTTACGGTTTGTTGCAAGGCGGCAAGTTTGAGCGGGAGCTCGTCGCTCATTTTGCTGAAATCGGCGGTTTGGCGCATCGCTTCGGCCATTTGGCGCAACTCGTCGCCGGGCGACTGCAACTGCGCGTTGACCTCTTTGACGATTTTGCTTAAATCAATGGGAACGATCTGGGTGCCGAATCGTTCGGTCAACTCCCCTTCGTTGACCACCACCGAGTAAAAATCACGTGGCCGGGTGGAAACTTGGCCGATGCGGGCGTTGGTAAAATGTTTTACCGCGTTGGCGGCGCGGATAAAATTGATAAAGCCGTTTTCAAACACGGCGTCATCAAGGCGGCTGTTGGTGATGTAAGTAAATTTGACGCCGAAGCGCTGCAATACTTTGGAGGTGGCAAACAACCCGCACTGGGAGTCGCGCAAACGCTCGCCGTCGGCACTCGGGGCTTCGTCACGCGGGCCCCAGAGCAGCACCGGCTTGTTGACCGCCTTGGCCGCCAGCGCGACCGCGTCCTCGGTCCCGAAGTTGCAGTGCGGGCAAAAGATGGCATCGACTTCCTTACCGATAAAGTATTTTGCCGCCTGCCGCGCCTCATTGATGTCGCGCAGGAGTCCCTCGTCATTGAGGTGCTCGAGGTCGTAAATCTCGATTTCCGGGGCCAGCGTTTTTATTTTTTGGTGGATCAATGTTTTAAATTTGAGCGAATCCTCGCGCGAAAAAAATCTCCGGCGGGTCGGCATAAATCCCAGGCGAAACGGCTGCGGCATGATGAAACCTCCACAAATGTTGATTAGTTGACACGTGTCAATTAATGAATAATATAGCATTCAGTTTTCACGTGTCAACTGCAAGGATGATAAAAAAACAAAAAAAATCGGGAGATGAAAATTACGCCGACTCGCGGCGAATGATTTGGGGGGCAAACCGGTATTGTTTTTGCTCGGGCGCTTTGTTGTTGAGGCAATCGCCGATGATTTGGAGACAAGCCTCGGCAAAGAGGTCCTTGCGCTGGCGTACGGTGGTCAGGGCCGGGCTCAAAAAGGCGCTGAAGCGCAAATTATCGTGCCCGGTCACGGCGATATCGACGCCGGGGACGAGCTCGGCCTCCTTGATGGCACGCATGGCGCCCAGCGCGACCGCGTCGGTGACGCAGACGACGGCGTCGGGGAGGGGGCCGGTTTGGAGCAAATGACGCATATTGTCGTAGCCGAACTTTTCATTGTCCTGCCGCTCGTTGCTGTAAGTGCAATCGATGATTTGGGGGGCGAGTTTGGCGGCGGTCATCGCCTCCCGGTAGCCTTGCTCGCGCTCGCTGGCGGTAATGTTGCTCTCATGGTAAAAGCTCCCCAGATAGGCGGGGGATTTGCCGTTATGGAGCAAAAGCTCGGTGATTTGCCGGACGCCGGGACGGTTGTCATTGACGACATGGTAGTGATCACTTGACCACGGCCGGTCAAAGTAGACGACGGGCACATTTTTTTGCGCCAGCTCATGCACTTTGCGGTCGGGGCGGTCCACCACCGGCACTACAATCATGGCGCAAACCTTTAAGGCCAAAAAGTTTTTGATGATCTTGGCCTCGGTCGCGCCGTCGTTGTAACTGGAGCGGTACACCAACTCAAAATTGCGCGCCATCGCCAGCCGGTCGAGGGTCTCGATGAATTCGCCGTAAAAGTCGTCGGTGAGATACGGCACCACCACGCCAATGAGATTGGTCCGGCCTTTGACGAGCCCGACCGCGTTGCAATTGGGGATGTAGCCGTACTTTTCGCAGGCTTCCAAAATGCGTTGGCGCGTCTCCGGGAGCACTTTTTCGTTGCCGCTCAGCGCCCGGGAGATGGTGTAGCGCGAGAGTCCGGTCGCTTTGGCGATAAAATCCATCGTTACCATAAAATTACTGCCTTGTAAATGTTTGAGATTGCACCTCGGACAAAATGTAACATGCATGTATTGTTTTTTCAAGATAAATTAGTGCAATCGGTCGAAATTACTTGCAAAAGTACTGTTGCAATGCTAGATTTAAAGATGAAATCATCGAACCAAAGGAGAAGCAGATGAAATTTTGGCTGTTGGCAATCATGACGGGTTTGGTTATCACTTTGCAACTGGCGGCGGCGTCCTTTGACGAGGCGGCAGCGCTGCAGCGCGGGCTGGTGAGCCCCGGCGATCAGGCGCGGCTGCGGCAATTTTACCAGCGTGCGGAGAAGGGCGAAAATCTCACCGTCGGCGTCATCGGGGGCTCGATCACCGAGGGTGCCCGTGCAAGTTCGGCGGCCACGCGTTACTCAAGCGTCCTTGCCAATGAGCTCGGGCAATTGTTTCCCAAATCCAAATTTACCGTCGTCAACGCCGGGATCGGCGCCACCGGCTCCGACTACGGCGCCATGCGCATCGAGCGCGACTTATTGAGCAAAAAGCCGGACTTGGTGGTCATCGAGTTTGCGGTCAACGACAGCGAGGGCAAAGCCTTTGTCGAGTCCTATGAGGGCGTTTTGCGCCAAGTCTTGAAATCACCGTCGCAACCGGCGGTGATTTTGCTCTTTATGCTCCGCAAAAACGGGACCAACGTGCAAAGTCAGCAAATCCCTTTGGGGGAATACTACCAGCTCCCGATGGTCAGCTACCGCAACGCGTTGCAACCCGAGATCGAGGCGGGCAAAGTGACTTGGGAGGAGCTGAGCCCCGACGAGGTGCACCCCAATGACTTCGGCCAGGGCTTGGCTGGCAAGCTCGTCTTTGGCCTTATCAAGCAAAATTATCAAAGCTACCTTGACGTCAACCGCCAAACGTCAGCGGTTGCCCCTGTCCCGGCGGCGTTCAGCTCGGACCGGTTTGAGTTTTGCCGCCTCTGTGACGGCGAGGATTTGAAGCCGTCCGCCGTCAACGGCTGGACGTTGCAGCCGCGCGGCGACAAAGGGATCCGCGCCGGTTGGGCGTCGGACACTCCGGGAAGCACGATCGAGTTTGAAATCGAGGGCCAGTCGATCACCTTGGCCTACTGGCGGATCAACGGGCCGATGGGAATCATCTCGGTATCGGTGGACGGCGGCCCGGCCAAACGACTGGATGCGTGGTTTGAGAAAACCTGGGGCGGCTACCGGCAGTCGGCCGAAATCGCCACCGGCCTCAAGCCCGGCAAGCACCTCGTTAAAATCGAGCTCCTTGCCGAAAAAAATGCGCAAAGCACCGGCAACAATTTCCGCATCCTCGGCCTCGGCTCCACCGGAGCAAAGTAAGATATTTACATCGTTGTCTTCTCGCAACGCCAAGCCGCAAAACCATGTCTGCTCGCGAGCGGCGCTGACCGCGCTATTAATTCGTGAGGAGACGTTGTTTGGTGAGGCGTTTACCGAGTAGACACAGGTTATGCGGATTGCCTTGCGTTACTTTTGCCCCAATTGGGTCAAGACGATGCTGAGCTGATTGTCGGCCAAGGTGATGCCGAGCGCGGCCTTGGGCCAGCTCCAGCGCTTGGCCGCGGCATCATCGGCGGCATTGGGGTGGCCAAAACGGTCAACGGCGCGCTCGACGGCAAGGTCAAATTCGCGCGGTCCGGCGTGAGAGTTGATGATGGTGATTTGCTTAATCGTCTTGCCGTTGGCGCTCTCCTCAACTTGCAAGCGGCAGAGGTCAAACTCGCTCCCCCAGCGCTCCGGCGCGCCGAATTGCGCCACAAACTCCTGATCGGCGAATTGGGAGAGCAACGCCGCCGGGTTGGTCAACGGGCCGCCGACCTGATACCCGGCCAAGGTTTGCGGCGGGTCGCCCAGCCAGAAATACTCGGAGTAAACATAGCGGGCCGCTACAAACACGACCAATAAAATGACAAACAAACAGAGCAACCGCTTGTTTTTTTGGATCAGCAAACTTCCGGCGGCGGGCTTGGCAAAGACGACCGGCTCGGGAGCCGGAGCGGGATGATATTTGTCGGAGAGGACAAACTCTTTTTCGCAAAACTGGCACTTGATGGCGGAGCCGAGCATTTGCTCCTCAATCTCATACTTTTGCTCACAATGCGGACACCAAACCTTCATGATAACCCTCCATGTGACAATTTTGAGAATATGTTTTATATATAGAAATATAATCGTTAAATCGTTGCAATCAAGTGAAAAATAAAAAAAATGACGAATTAATTAAATTCGTTGTATTATTTCTTATATTTTCCGGTTTTTATCGGTCGGCGGCTTGATTATCGGACAAAGCGGATTATATTGCTTAACATGGTGACAGTCGGATATTTCCGCTTGTCTCAAGGCAATTATTTTTGATACGATCCCGGGAATCGAGACGATGAAACAAATTACGGCGGCGATGACGGTCAACGAGGTGCTGGAGTTGCTCCCCGAGGCCATCGGTTTATTGAAACAACACGGTTTGGGCAAATTTGAGTCGCCCGAGGTACGAACTTCGCTCGGCTCGGTGCTCAAGCTCAAAACCGCGCTCACGCTGGCGGGGGTCAATGTCGAAACCTTTGTCGAGAGCCTAAACCGGCTTTGGGAGCGAAGCGAAACCGACAAGGATTTTGCCCTTGATTACTCGGCGCAGGAGGGCTTAAGCATGCTTGGCCTCCTCCCCTGCGGGATGAAAATGCCGTTTAAACGCAAATTTGACGAGTTCGCCGTCACTTTGGGCAACTCCTGCCGTTATCTGATTGAGGGCAACGTCAATCACGAGCTCTCATATTACCCCTACATCGACACGTTGACCGGCAGCGAGGAGCTTCCCGACGTCATCGTTTCGGCGGATATCAACAGCTTTTTTCACCACCAATTCACCAAACGTTTTGTCGATGCCGGGCTTTTTCGGTCGGTCAATGCGCCGGGGCTCAACCCGGATTTTGCCGGTACCGACTACCTTGACCCGGCTGGAAACTTTACCATGCTCTCGGCCAATTTGCTGATTTTGGTCGTGCACCGTGCCAAACTCGGGGACATCCCCGTGCCGCGGCGCTGGAGCGACCTTTTGCAGCCGATTTATCGCAAGACGCTCACCATGCGCGGTCAGGACGGCTTTTTTTGCAACGGCGTTGTAATGCCGTTTTACCGGATGTTTGGCGTGGACGGCATAAAAAAACTGGCCAACACGGTAAGCCGCGGGCTTCACCCGGCGGAAATGGTGCAGGAAATCGAGCGCAACGAGCCCGGCGGCACCCCCTTTTACATCATGCCGTTATTTTTCGCCAAGCGCCTCAAGGATGAGAAAATTTTTGACATCGTTTATCCCGAGGAGGGGGCGATCATTTCCCCTGTATTTATGCTGGTGCGGGCCGCCCGCGCCGGGGATGCGGCCAAAGTCTCCGAGTTCATCGCCGGCCGCGAAATGTCGCAATTTTGCGCCGATGCCGGGTTTCCCTCGGTGCGGCCGGATGTCGACAATCATCTGCCGCCGGGGTGCCGCCTGAGCTGGATGGGCTGGGATTTCCTCCGCCGCGAGGACCCGGCGGAAGTCAAGCAAAAAATCGATGAAATTTTTCGGGAGTTTGTCCAACGATGAAAATGCTTACTGTCGCCGGTGCTCCCTCGTGCGGCAAAACCAGCGTGATTTTGCATCTCGCCAGAGAGTTGAGGCACCTTAACATCAAGGCTGTGGTCGCCAAGTTTGACTGCATCTCCTCGCAGGATGAGACCGTCTATCAATCGGGCGGGATCGAGGTTACCACCGGTCTCGCCGGGGGCTTGTGCCCCGACCACTTTTTTGTCAGCAACATTGGTGGCGCATGGCAGTGGGCCGAGCGCTGCGGCGCCGACCTGTTGATCACCGAGAGTGCGGGGCTGTGTTCGCGTTGCTCGCCGCATATTAAGGGCATTCCCGCCGTCTGCGTCGTGGATAACTTGAGCGGGGTCAACACTCCGCGCAAAATCGGGCCGATGCTGCGCACCGCCGACATCGTCGTCATTACCAAAGGCGACATTGTTTCGCAGGCTGAGCGCGAAGTTTTCGCTTACCGGGTGCGCCGGATCAACCCTGCCGCCAAAATCTACGGTGGCAACGGCTTGAGCGGCCAGGGTATGTTTGCGCTCGCCCGCGAAGTTGCCAAAGGGCCCGAAGTTGACGGTGTAGAGGGCAAAGTGTTGCGCTTTACCATGCCCGCCGCGTTGTGCTCTTATTGTTTGGGCGAGCGCAAGGTCGGGTACGATTACCAGATCGGCAACACCCGCACCATGAATTTTAAGAATTAGAGGGAAATGTCATGGACAGCGCCAATTTGCTTACCATCACCTACCGCGATTTGCTGCAGCTCTACCCGATGACCGGCGACTTTTTTGCCTCCTACAACTTGACGGAGCCGGAGCTCGACCAAGCTTTGGCGGCATATTTTGACACCCTTGACGAGAATCACTTGACTGAAATCGGCACTTCGCGCGTCTTGCTGACCGGCCATTTGACCGATTTTGTCAACCACCTCTCGGACTTCATGCTCGAAACCGAGACCGTGCGCACGCTGGAAATCATCGGCGGCTTTGATAAGCACGGCAAAAAAGAGGAGATCCGCCTCAAGCTTTCGGCGGGCGATATTTTAAGCGTCGTCGGCCCCACCGGTGCGGGCAAGAGCCGCTTTTTGGAGGACATTGAGTGTCTGGCTCAGGGCGACACGCCGACCGGCCGCAAAATTTTGGTCAACAACACAGAGCCGGAGGAAAATGTCCGCTTCGGCCTCGACAACCGCTTGGTGGCGCAACTCTCGCAAAATATGAATTTCGTCATCGATTTGTGCGTCGCCGACTTTTTGACCATGCATGCCGAGAGCCGGATGGTGGAGAATCCGCACTTGATTACCGAAAAAATCTTTGCCACCGCCAACGCGCTTGCCGGGGAGAAATTCAGCAAATCGACCCCGGTCACCGCCCTGAGCGGCGGCCAGTCGCGCGCCTTGATGATTGCCGACACGGCATGCCTCAGCCGCTCGCCGATTGTCCTGATTGATGAAATCGAAAACGCCGGGGTCAACCGCGCTTTGGCGCTGGATTTATTGATCCGGGAGGAAAAGATCGTTTTGCTCGTCACCCACGACCCGCTGCTTGCCTTGATGGCGCCGCGAAGATTGGTGATCCGCGACGGCGGCATGCGTGAGCTCATTGAGCGAACTCCCGCCGAGGAGCAAACCCTCGCCGAGCTCAAAATCTTGACCGGCCGAATCGACCGCCTTCGCCAAGCCATGCGCGAGGGCCGCGAGTTAAAGCTTTAACCATCACTCAATGGAGTCAACTATGAGTCAGATTCCCGCCAGAGTCCATGCCGTCCTTGCCCGTGAAGCCGATAAGGCCGTCATCTTCCGGCGCGGCCCCTCCAATCAAACGGCCCTGCTCGGCTGGGATTTAAAAAGCGACACATTTGAGCTCGGTCAATGGTTTCGCGGTCGGATTTACCCCTACCGCTGCGATCTCTCGCCCGACGGGAAATATTTGGTCTACTTTGCCGCCAAATACGGTCGCACCAACCCGGTGGACAAACGCATTGAGGACATGATTTTGCAGGAAATCGGCGAGAGACCACCCGCGTCATTTGCCGAAATGCGCGCTCTTTGCGATGCCTTTGATCAATGGAACTCCAAAGACCCGTCCACTTTTCCGCGATTGCCACAAAGCAATTATGATTTGAAGCGCGAACAAGTTTATCAAAAAATTTTACATGATCATGCCGACGAATTTGCGGCAATGAAAAAATCCCCCGATTATCAGGACGCCAGCTGGACGGCGATTTCACAGGCACCTTATCTCAAAGCGTTGGACCTCTGGTTCAACGGCTCGGGATGGAATGGCGGCGGCATTTTCGTCGATAATCATCAAGTTTGGATCAATCGGCCTCAAGCGCACCGCGGCAAACATGTGAGAGCTCAGGACAGCGGCCTCTTTCAAATCCTGGACTCTCCGCCCAAAGGTTGGGAAAATGAGCAAAACAACGGCGAGTGCCCCGGCATTTATTTTTCCCGTCTGGAGCGTGACGGATGGATTTACGAGAATGATCCCAGCAGTGCCGAAACCATTGTTTTCACCAAATCTCTGCCCGATAAAATGATGTTGGAAAAAAGATTCAATCTGGCCACGGACAATCGGCATGAAGTTTACTGGGAGCAACATCTTTTGTATCAAAACAAACAACTCATTGCCGACGGCACCGACTGGCACTGGGCTGACCATGACCCCCGTCGGGATCGGATTGTATATGCGCAAAAGGGTGCAATCTACAGTCTAAAACTCGGGGAATCCGGCAACAACGCCAGCATGCTGCAAGACTTTAACGATATGAAATTCGAACGCCTGACCGCACCCTGTTGATCCGACGCAATTACTTGACCGGGATGAGCTTGACCGACAGGACATTGTCGGCAAAGGCGATCGCCAACTCGATACTGTGCCAGCGCCATATTCTATTGGCGGAGGTGCTGCCTCGGGAGGGCGCGCCGAATTTAGCTTTGGCGGCCTTTACCGCCGCGGTAAACTGTTCCGGGGTTGCCTGCTCGTTGCGGCACTCGATGCCGATAATCCTCACGCCGTCGGCGCCGTCAATCAAATAAAGCCGGGTAACGGGAAACGCAATCCCGAGCCAATCCGGCTCAAGCACCTTGACATTGTAAGTGGTGCCTTCGACTTTTTCGAGCAAAATATCGGCGTTGGTAACTTCTCCGCCCAAGGTATAACCGGCAAGTCCGGCCGGAGACGGACCCTGCCAGATAAACTCATTGTATATAAAAATCCCCAGCAGCCCGGCGGCGACCAGCCCGGCGGCAAGGTAAATCATGACTTTTTTGCCCGGTAAGCGGCTTTTGGCGGCATTGGGGTCTGCCCCGTCCGAGGACATCACATAAACCGTCCGCAAATTATCGGCAAGGACAAAAAATTTATCACAACTCCGGCACTCGACCGTCGCGCCCAAAAGATGTTGCTCAACCTCATATTTTTGTGCGCAGTGGGGACATAATACTTTCATAATTTACTTCCCGGCAGTTATTTTAAGCTGTTTCATACTAAAATATAACCTCGATTTTGATTATAATCAAGATAAAAACCCATAATTTTTGCCGATTTCACAGCGTGCCCTCAACGGTTGCGGCCGCCGGAGAGCACCCGGGCCAGCGGCGGCGCGATTTTGTCAAGCGCATACAAGGCCAGCAGACACAGGATCGTCGCCGCGGCAATCACCAGCAAATAAGCAAAAAATTGGTGCGTGTTAAAATAATGCGACTTGGCCGCGATGCGGGTCAATGTGGTCGTCATCGGCGCATGCAAACACAAGAGCCAAAATGTGGCATGACCGAGGCGGATCAGCCAGCTTTTCAACCGTTCGCCGCGCGCCAGCAGCCAGCCGCCGGTGACATAAAACACCGGCAAGGCGGCAAAAATATACAATGGCCAGCTGAAAAACACGCTGCGCGCCCAGCCCAAGGTGAGTAAAATCGCCCACCACAGCCAGGCGTACTTGTCGAGTCTGGTCAAATCCCAGCGGTAGATGCCGTACATCATTCCAAACATAAAATAACTCAAGTTTCCGACATAGGGAGTAAACATCAGCACCGTTAAGCCAAGCAGCAGCCATTTTGACCGGATGCGGTAAATCAGCCAAAGCAAGACCGGCGAGAGGACAAACATCACCATCAAGTCGCGCACAAACCACAGCGGCACATCAATCGGCGGCTGTGGAAAATCCACGCCGTATGCCCGGGTCGTCATTTGCAGCAAATTCATGCCGGCAAACTTATCCTCCGGGAGCAGCGATGAATTTTGCAGCAATTTGGGCAGCAGCGAGTGGAGAAAAAAGAAAACGCTGTTCCACAAAAAATAGGGCAAGAGAAGGGTGTACATTTTGCGCCGCAGGAGCTTGGGATAATCAAAAAATTGTCCGTACTTTAAACTCCAACACAGAAAAAAACCGGAAATCAAAAAGAAACACGGCACCGCGGCATGCGGAAAAAACCGGATAAAGGGATGGTTGAAAAAGGAATCGGGCGCCGCCAGTGCCATATCCGGCCGGTGCCGGGCATGCACGGCGACAATCAGGAGCAACAACGGAAAACGCAGCAAGGCTGCCCGCTCGGCAAAATTTTTTACGGTTTTTACGGGCGGCGGCGTCATTGCCGCGTCATTTGTTGGCTGCATCGCGTCTCACACTCAAGTTTCACTGCCGGATAAATTAGCACATCATAAGACACTTGTCCATCCCAAAATTAACCATCCGTCGATTATTTTGGCAATTATTAAAGTTATCCGGTCATTTTGCGCCGTCAATGCTTGCATTGGGGCGGTTTTCAGACTATTTTTAACTCAAGGTTGGGGCAGGTTAACATTAGCCCGCGCGGTATAGATTCGCGAAGTGCCGCCAAAGAGGTTGGCGGTTGTGCCGATAAAGATAAAGTCGTATTTTTCGTAATAATTGACGTGATCGGTGATCAAATAGACCTCGGGAAAGCCGAGACGGGCCGCCTCCCGGCGGCAATGCGTCAACAATTGCGCCCCATAAGCATGACCGCGATAATTTTCCTCCACAAACAGTGCGGCCAGCCACGGCCAGAGATCCATCCGGGCATTAAAATCATTGGTAATCAATCCGGCGCCGCCAACCAACGCGTCGCCGTCGGTCAGCAAATACCATTGCGGCAACGGCGAAGCAGAGGTGATACACGCTGTCATGCAGTCGCGATAAACGGCAGGATGCCCCCACCGTGATGAAAAAACAGCGATAAATTGTTCCAACCGGTCGGGGTGCTCCCGCAATGATATGATTTTCATAAATCCTCAAAATTGATACCGGTCAATTTAGCACAAAAATGTTGTTTTGTCCATCTTCCGGACCGCCATTTTTTGATTTTTTTGCACAAAAACCAGACAATGTCCGGTTTTTGAACTCTGTTTCGCTTGCTTTTTTGACCGTTTCGGATTATCTTTATCCGTAACAAATAATGATTGTGTTAATTTTATGCCGATGATGTTTACTCTTGCCGCCGGATTGTTTTGGGCGGCATTTTTGGCGGCAACAATATTGCCGTTGAGCTCCGAGGCGGCATTGAGTGCGGCCATGCTGGCGGGGTTGCCGCCATTATGGGCGCTTGCCGCGGCGACGGCGGGCAACGTCTTGGGGAGCATGACGACCTACGGCTTGGGGCGCTTGGGAAAACTCGAGTGGCTGCAAAAATATTGCCGCATCACGGAAAAAGAAATCGATCAAGCTCGGCAACGTGTCGCAAAATGGGGAATTTACGCCGCATTTCTATGTTTTGTCCCTGTGATCGGTGATCTGTTTGCGGTGGCGCTGGGCTTGATGCGCTACCCCCTTGGCCGCTTCGTCACGGCCATGACGCTCGGCAAACTCTTGCGCTATCTCGTTTGGATCGCAATCCATCAATATACGTCAAAAATTATTTCATGATATTTGTATTTAATCAAAAATAGTGTTATTATTATAATGATCATTTTATATTTTTATTACATAATTGTACAAATATGAAAGCAAATTTAATGAAAAAACATCAATCTCAATCACCGATCCTCCAGAAACCGCTGCGACGACCTGGGACAGCGTTGCAAAAAAAGATTATAAGCCGTTATATCGAGCCATTGTATTTGATTGTCTCGGCTCCGGTATTGTTGTTCGGGGCTCTGCTTGGAAGTTTTTTCCCGATACCGATTCATTGGATATCGTTTATTGTTTTATCCGTCATGTTGGCAATTTACGAAGCCGCAGTCTATTTTCTCTATGCCCGCCGCGCCTTGCGAGAGCTAGCCAAGCTCAAACTTGGCTACGAGGGCGAAGTCTACGTCGGTCAGCAACTTGACGAAATGCGGGTTAACGGCTGGCTGATCCTTCACGACTTCCCAACCGGGCGCGGCAATATCGACCATATTATCATCAGCCAGCAAGGCGTATTCACGCTCGAAACCAAGACCGTCAGCCGGTATGAAAACGAGGGAAACACCATTTATTATGATTGCGAAAACATTAGGACCGACAAGCGCAAACTCGATTCGCCGCTGGGCCAGGCAACGGCGGAGGCGGCGTATCTGGCCGATTATTTGCGGCAAAAGTTGACGATGGATGTCTTTGTGCAGCCGATCGTCAATTATCCCGGGTGGGATTATACCTACAGCGGCAAGCAAACGCTCGACGAGTGCAACGTCTGGGTTTGTCAGATCAAAGGCCTTCCCGCCATCATCAATAACCGCAATAAAATCCTCAAACCGGAGGAAGTCAAACGCATCTACAACTTTTTAGCCTCGGAAAACCGGGAATAAAAAGCATCATTTAATACAATAAAAAAGCGCGCCAACTGATGTTTTATCGGTTGGCGCGCATGGTTTCATCCTCCGAAAACCGGCTTAGAAATTGTCCTCGTGGACTTCAAAATAGGCCAAGGGGTGCTTGCACACCGGGCAGACTTGCGGCGCATCTTTGCCGACGTGGATATGACCGCAGTTGCGGCACTCCCATTTGGTTTCCACTTCCTTTTTGAAAACTTTGCCGTCTTTGATGTTGGCAAGCAACGCCAGATAACGCGCTTCGTGGCGCTTCTCAATCTGGGCGACGCCGGCCAATTGTTTGGCCAAATCGTGGAAGCCCTCGGCCTCGGCGATTTCAGCAAACTCTTTGTACATGTGCGTCCACTCTTCGTGCTCTCCGGCAGCGGCGGACACCAGATTTTCGGCAGTGTTGCTCAAGTGGCCGAGCGCCTTAAACCACAGTTTGGCGTGCTCTTTTTCGTTGTTGGCGGTGAGCTCAAACAAGGCGGCGATCTGCTCGTAACCCTCTTTGCGGGCAACCCCGGCAAAGTAGGTGTATTTGTTGCGGGCCTGTGACTCACCGGCAAACGCATAGGCGAGATTGGCTTCGGTTTTGCTTCCTTTGAGATCCATTGTTTCCTCCTGGCTTTGGTAATGGTTTTCTTATTTTGGGCGCCGGACGCCTCCGGCTGACTAACATTATTTGGTCTTACGACCCCTTTTTTTGGCACTCGGCGCAAATCCCGTTAAGCCTGAGCTCAATGTGGCGCACCTTGCCGTGGACGACCTCGGGGATACGAATATCCCCGGGCAACTCAAAATCGACAATTTTGCCGCACCGCTCACAGATAAAGTGTCCGTGCGGCCCGGTCAAGCTGTCATAACGCGCGCGACTGATCTGGTCCAGCCGCCGGATCACCCCCTCGCGGGCGAACTCGTCCAAAATCCGGTAGACGCTCTCCCGCGTCACCGACGGCAATTTACTGCGCACCGCCGCCCAGACTTGATCCACATCCGGGTGGGCGAGATTTTCGCAAATATACTCGTATACCGCCGTGCGCTGCGGCGTACATTTCCACCCTGCCTGCTTGCAGATGGCGGAGATTTCCTCAAAGGTTCTGGCGGATTTATCCATAAAATGCCTCCCCTCCAGATCATCTTGATATCTAAATAAATATAATAGTTATTTAGATAAAATCAACCGCGCCGTTAAAAAAAATGCATTATTTTACGGCCCGGATTATTTATTTTCCGGAGAGCACTTTAAGCGCCTCTTCGTAATCGGGCTCGTTGACGATATCGGGAACGAGTTGCGAATAAATCACTTTGCCGTCGGTGTCAATGATCACCACCGCGCGGGCAAACAAACCGGCCAGCGGGCTGTCATTGATTAAAACGCCGTAATCAGTGCCGAATGTTGACGCAAAGTGAAAATCCGAGAGCGTAATTACTTTATCGAGTCCCTCGGCGCCGCAAAAGCGGCTCTGGGCAAACGGCAAATCCTTGGAGATGCACAAAACGAGCGTATCCTTTAGCTTGGCTGCGAGCTCGTTAAATTTGCGCGCCGCCACCGCGCACACCGCCGTGTCGATGCTGGGGAAAATATTAAGGAGCAACCGCTTGCCTTTGCCGTCGGCCAAGGTGAAATACGATAAATCGCTCTTGGCAAGACAAAAATCCGGCGCTTTTTGCCCGGCGGTGATAAACTTGCCGGCCAGATTGACCGGGGTGCCTTTAAATTTCGTCTGATTGGCCATGATTGACTCTCCTTTGCTTGTGCCCAAAAAAATGAGCGTAAATTGTCTGATGCCGCAATCGGTCGGATTGCAGTCTTTGGGTCAATATAAACCGATATTAAAAAAAAGTCAACAAAAATTTTGAACTTGATGACAAATATATTTGCTTTTTAACAAAGCGATGCTATTTTTTAGTTGACAATTCCGATTTTTCAGCCTTCCATCGACTGCGAAACCGCCCAACCAAAAACCGGCAACCTCGAGGAAAAAATGGAAAAAACAGACATTGACCGCTTTGACTGGATCCGCTTTGAGTATATCGTGGACCACCGGCATCACCGCACCGCTCCCACGGAGGCGGAAAAAACCCTCCGCTGTTTGTTTGTCCGCACCAATGCCGACGGCGAGGATTACGCCGATGACGTCTTTCTCCCGTGCTATCACGTCCGCGTCTACATCAATGACCAACTGTGCTGGAACGAGTGGTGCGATTTTGCGGAGCTCGGCAAAATGCTTGAGCAGAGCGGCGACTTTACCCCGTTTATCCCTTGCTGCCGTCACCCCGGCGACCCGGACCTGATTGATGTCATTCACTCGACCAATGACAAAGAGTTCATCGAGTGGCGCACCAATTTCCCACGGCCGCACATCACCGGATGCGACGACTGCGAGGAGGCGTTTCACTGCCCCAACCTCGACTGGTCCTGCAGCACCGATCCGGCCAAAATCACCGAGCACCACTACCGCTTCTCGGCCGGCCGCTTCAAAGAGGAATTAACCTATTTTTTGCAGGCCATTTCGGCGGTCGATCACATGGCGGCATTTATGCTGGGGAAAGTCCTGTCGTATGAGGAAATGCAGGATATGGCCCGGCATTGCCAAAAATGCTGGCAAACGTTTGATGAATTCAATTTTAAACGTTACGTGGATGACCGCAAAACCATCAAAACACTGCTGGACGGCATCGCCACCCGCAAAATCGGCGCCAATTTGCGCAATCATTATGATGTCAAAGACCGGATCAAAGTCAAACCCCAAGCGGTCGAAAAAAATCAATGAAAAAAGCCACAAAAAATATGTTGACCGTCTGGACGATCACGATCATTGACATTATCTTATTGGAGTTTATTCTGTATGTTTTATCAGACATATTCACTGACAATATTTTAATCATCCCCAAGGATGGATGTATCTATCCTAAAGTCGGCGGAGTGATTTTTATTTTTTATTTGCTTTTATGGATCGACCCATTTTGCCGTATTGCGATCAGAAATTATTGCCGACTTCCAAGATGTTATATGTTGCCGTCCTATATTTTGTTGATCGGTTTTATTCCGGCAACGTTAGTCAACAATAACCTGTTTTTCACGATCATCGGCGCATGGATCTGTGTCTTATCCTTAATTGCCCTGCCGGCATTTAACATTTATTATTTGATCCGGGCCAGGCGCGAGTCCGCATTTGAGCCCTTGCCGCCGGATCAGATACAAGACTTACCGCCTCCCCAAAGTCCGATATCATAGATATTTTTTACAGTTTCAACCGATATCCGGCAATATTATTGCATAAATCCGCTCAAAATCGGCGGATTTTGACTTGCTAATTGCGGCAAAGGTGTTATCTTATTGGGAAAACACATCCAAATCCAAACGAAAGGAGCCACATCATGAGCAAAGGACAAGATGCCAAAAAGGAAACCAAAAAGCCGGCGGCCAAAACGCTGAAAGAAAAGCGCGAAGCCAAAAAGGCCAAAAAAGCGTAAGCTTTTGATTTTTTCAAATGCGGCAGCCGCTCCCGGTTCACGGGTGCGGTTGTTTTTTTTATACGTTTTTATGGTATTTGGGGCTGAAAATCGGTTTATTTCGCAGTTTTTTTACATTTTTTACAAAAAAACGCTTGAGATTTGCCGTAAACATATTATGTTACTAATCAAGTAAGCAGCTTTTCACCTACACGAAAGGAGCTACGTCATGAGTAAAAATCAAGAAGCCAAAAAAGAAACCAAAAAAAAGCCGGCGATGACTCTCAAGGAAAAGAGAGAAGCCAAAAAAGCTAAAAAAGCGGCGGCTCAATCATAAGTTTCTCTAACCCGTCCCCCGACACCGCACCGTGCGCCCGCATCGCTATGCCTACGCCCGGAGCCCTGCCGGGGGAATTGTTTTTACAGGGGGGGGCGTACGCATAATATATGTCTCCCCCACAACGCCAAACCGCAAAACTACGTCTTCTCGCACGTATAGCGCGGGGTTGTCGGAGCAACGTATGTCTCTACTCTCCAAACCAAGCCGCATCACAACGTATCTTCACTAATTAATAATGCGGGACTGCTCCGCGCCCGCTATCACGGCGGAGCGGAGGGTGCCGTAAAATAACAGCCGGAGCGATTTGCATGATCCGATGATGATAGCCGCAGTCATGTCGAGGAGCCGCTAATAATTAACGGTGACGAGGCAGGACAAGGTTAACGCGGTGGAGCGGCAAAGTGGACGATTCGGAATTTTGCGGCAACCGACCAGCTCGACTCCGTTCGGCTGCGGCGATTTGTCGCCGTCGTTGCCGGTGCTTCGCAAGCGGCAATGCCCTCACATGCGCTCATGGTGCTAATCGCTCTATTATCCGCGAATACGTTGTTGTGTTTGAATCGCCCAAAAAATAATACGAAAAATCAAAAACAGTATCAATTTAGCAAGATTTTATTTGTAATTTTTCTTTAAAGTGTTATTTTTTGATATTATATTTATTGAATGCCAGGGGGATTTTTAAGATGAACTCCGAAAATATCAAATCAAAAGTGGTCCATATTGAGCTGTTTGACGGGACTCCTAAGGGAATGCGGCAAATCTGGTCTGACGTCGAAGTGATTGAGGCAATCGTTGTGCCTCGCAACAATACTGCCGAAGTCAACTCTCTCATTACCAAAAATACATTGGCAGTTTATTTGCTTTTAGGGGAAAATGAAGCCGGGAAACCCATGATATATGTTGGTCAGACCAAACGTACCAAATTGCGGGCTCTGGAGCACAACAAAAAACGGGATTGGTGGAATGAAATTATTTATTTCATCAACCGCGCCGGTGGTTTTTCATCGGATGATCTCAATTATTTGGAGTGGTTTTTGATCAAAAAACTCTCCGAGGCCAAGCGTGTGGAGTTGGATAACAGCAACAAAGCCAGTGCGGATGAGCCTGCTTCTACTCGCGACAAAAAAGCCAATTTCTCCCGTTATTACAATCAAATCGTCAGCTTGACTGAAATTATCGGCTTGGATATCTTTAATAAAATTTATGATAAAACGAGCTGCGAGCCTGTATTTTACTGCAAAAATACCAAGGGGGCCAATGCTTCCGCGTATTACCGCGAAGATGGTTTTTATGTCCAAAAGCGTTCCGAGTGTGTGGTCGATTTGACCGTTTCCGGCAAAAAAAGCAGCTATATCGGGCCCATCCGGGAGCGGTTATTAAGTGAAGGTGTTTTAAAAAAGAGCAATGGCCAATTGATTTTTATTGAAGAGTACAAATTTAATACGCCGTCAGGTGCCAGCCAGATTATTCTCGGCACCAATTCCAACGGTTGGGTCGCGTGGAAAGATGCTGCCGGCAAGACGCTTGACGAGTGTTTCCGCCAAGAGGAAAAAGGGGAATAATCGCCGATGATTGTCAAAGAGTTGGATCAATTTTACGGTATCAGTCCGCAGGAAAGGGCCGGGCGCAAGGCCGAAGAGCAACTTGCATTTTATTTAAAACGGCGGTTTCATGCCAACCCGGATATTTTTGTCATCAACGGTTTGCGTTTCCTGGCTTTGGACGGGACATATGCCCAGATCGATCATTTGATTTTATCGCGTTACTGTGCGGTGATTGTCGAGAGCAAAAGTGTGACCTCGGTGGTCAAGTATGACAATGACGGCCAGTGGCTCCGGCTGTGGGACAATCACTGGATAGGGATGCCAAACCCCGTCCAGCAAATCAAAAATCAGGAAGTTGCGTTACGTGAATTGTTAAACATCAATCGTGAAATTTTGCGCGAAAAAATTTTGGGAATCAAACAGGGAAGTTTTGACAATATGGCAATTTGCCACATTGCCGCGATTTCCGACTCCGGGCGGGTAATGGCACCGCGTGGAAAAGATATCTATGCCGGGTTGGTGCTTAAGGCTGATTTGGTGACTGATAAGATTATTGAGTTGGTCGATGAAAACAGACGACAGGCTCAATCGCTTTTCAGCCTTGATGGTTGGGAGATGCCGCCCGAGGATTTGGCCAAGACGGTGAAATTTTTGCTGGAGTGTCACGAGCCCGGCGTTAAGGCGGCAGAGTTGCTGGTTGCGCCGCCGGTCGCGGAAAAAGTGACTCCGCCGCCTAAGGTTGCTGCGGCTCCCAAAGCGACTCAGCCCGAGAAAATCAGCTCACTCTCTCATTGCCCCGAGTGTCGCGGCAAGGTGGCGATTTTGTGGGGTGAAAAGTATAAAAATTATTACTGGCACTGCGATGCTTGCGGCAAAAATATTGCCATCAGCTTTAAGTGTCCCGGCTGCGGCGAAAAATTGCGCATTCGCAAGCAGGGCAGCGAGTATCATATTTACTGTGAGCCGTGCGACTTGTCGGCATTGTATTTTATTCAAAAATAAGGAAGATTTGAGTTGAAGGATGAGGAGATAACACTTTGGCGCGGAGCCAAGGTTGGCGAGTATTTGCAGCATGGCAAATTGGTGGCTGTACCGGAGGATTGGGTGTTTGTGCCGAGCGGCGACGCCGGGCTCACCCGGAGGCTCAAGGGTGCGGGGCCGTATTATCTGGTGGTGCACCGGAGGCGCAACCGCATTGAGGCTTTGGGGTTGTTGACCGGGGCCAGGGTGGATGATATCCGTATGCAGCTCGAGTTGGAGCGCGCCGATCCCGCGTATCAGCAAAAGCTGGCCGCCGGGAAACGCAGCCGCGAGCGCAAGCAAGCATCGTATGTTGAGGATTTTGAGGCCGCAGTACTGCAATTTTTGAAATTTCACGACAAATTTGCCGCGATGGCGCAAAAATTGGCGGCATTGGTCACCAGTCACGCCACCCCGGTCGGCAGCGGCACGGTGGCGCGCACTGAGCGTATTCCTTTGGAACGCCGGGCCGAGGCGGCGGTGATTGCGTGGATGCGCCATCAGACCACGATTTATGACAATTTGGCAGTCGCCCGCGTCAAGGGCGAGCGGCGGCGCGTGAGGCAGCACTTGGCCGGGGATTCGCGGCAATTGCTCGACCGGTACCGGCGCGGCGATGAGATTGATTTGGCGCTTTGCCCGTTGGCAACGGCGCTGGCAAATATTAATTAACGAAAGCAGATTATGACCACAGTTTGGCTGATGATCGGTGGGGTCGCCGGGTTGGCGCTCCTTTATTACGGCGCGGAGTTTTTGGTTAAAGGCGGGGTGGGGATCGCCAACAAATTTAAGGTTTCCCCCTTGGTGATCGGGCTTACGCTGGTCGCTTATGCCACCAGCGCTCCCGAGATGGTGGTCAGCGTCGATGCCGCCCGCACCGGCATGGGCGACATCAGCATCGGCAATGTGGTCGGCTCCAATATTTGCAACATCGCTTTGATTTTGGGGGTCTGCGCCATGATTACGCCGCTCTCGGTCAACCGCAAACTTTTTGCGCTTGATATTCCCTTGATGATTGCCTCGGCGGTGTTGCTCTCGGTGTTTTACGCCCTCCATCACGGGATCAACCGGATTGAGGCTCTGATTTTTTTATTGGGCGTGATTGCTTATACGGTGTGGAGCGTTTATCATGCCAAGCAGGAGGGCAAAGTCAAGCCCGAACTGGTCAAAGAGGCCGAGGAGGAAGTCCGCCTTGAGCGCCATATGGGGTGGAGCCTCTCGCTGCTTTTGGTGGCCATCGGTTTGGCGGCCTTGATCGGCGGGGCCAAGCTTTTTGTCAATGCCGCCGTCTTGCTCGCACAGATGCTCCATGTCTCCGATGCGGTGATCGGCTTGACCGTGGTCGCCGTGGGGACGAGCTTGCCCGAGCTGGCCACTTCGATCGTGGCGGCGATCCGCGGGCAAAAAGACATTGCCATCGGCAATGTGGTCGGCTCCAACATCTTTAATATTTTGGCGATTTTGGGGGTGGCCCCTTTGGTTGCTCCGATCAATGCCCCCGGCATCAGCTGGGTGGACATTGGAGCCATGCTTTTTGTCTCCGTCCTCCTTTACCCGATGATGAAAACCGGGTCGGTCATCAGCCGCAAAGAGGGCGCATGTTTGTTTGCCCTCTATGTCGGCTATACCGTCTGGCTGATTGTCGCTTAGAAATGTCTATTGGGGGACCCTCCGCTCATTTTAAAAGCCGGTCAAACTTGTCCTTTTGGTCGGGGAGGGCAAAAACGTAAGTCCCGCGGTGATTGGCGGTCTTGCCCGCAAAGACGGCTTGGCTGGGCGCTCCGCCGATGCTTTTTTGATACTCCACCGGGAGCTGCACCATATAGGGAGTGACGACTTCGTCAATTTCGCCATAGTAATAAAAGGTCGGCGTGGCAAACTGCCGGCGGTATGACGTATTTTGCCGCAGCAAATCCCAAAAACGGGCCGCCGCCGGAGCATCGGGACGGAGAAACTCCTGATGAAACAAATCCTTGACCGGGTCGGGGAGCGTTTGGTTGGCCTCCGTCCAGTCTATTTTATTTTGATAGAGCAACGCTGCAATTTGCCGGTACTCGGGGTTGATCGCCGCGTCGGTCAAGCCGGGGAGCTGATAATAATTTTGGTACGAGTTAAGCAAGAGCACCGCCGCCCCCGTCAGCCAGTCGACATCCAGCTTGGAGGGGACAAAAATCCAGCGGTTGATTGCGAGATAAATATCGTTGGGCGAGCTGGCCATGGCGGCCGCGGCGACCGGGATATTGTTTGCCTCCAGTTTCTCCATCAAGGCGGCAGTGGTAAACGACCCTTGCGACCAGCCGCTCAAAAAGAGTTTGCCGGGAGTGACTTTGAGGTCGCTCATCACCGCGCGCCCGGCAACGAGCATATCGAGACAAGCCTGTGCCGAAACCTCTTTCACCAGCCAGCCCTCGGGCTCGTTGGAGACCCCTTTGCCGACATAATCGGCGGCGATCAGGGCATAACCGTTGGCGGCAAAAGTGGCGATGGCCATACGGGTTTCCATCGAGTTCTCAATCATTGACGGCACTTCGTCGTGCGAAAACACGGTGCCGTGCTGATAGGAAAGAAGCGGCATCGTGCCGGTCGCCCCGTGCGGCACGGCCAGCAAGCCGGAGAGCTGAATTTGCCGGTTGCCCCACTCGGGGATGACCGAGGGGTAAATCACCTGATACAAATCGACCGCATTGGCCGGGGCCGGGTATTGCGCCGTGAAACTCGAGAAGTCCGCCAATTCACTCGACAAAATCTTTTTAAGGCGCGCGAGGTCGTATTGACCGATGAACTTGTATTTGACGCCGTTGCCGACGGTTTTGAAGTCGGTCGTTTGATTGCCCAAGTCGAGATTGGAGTCCTTGACGGTGAGCTCGCAGCCGTCGAGGTTAAAGACCGATTCGCCCTTCGGCGCGCGGTTGTTGTTAAAGCTGCATTGGGTGAGTGTAATCACCGTCGACTCCAGCTGCGAGGCGCGGTTGATTAAATACATGGCGCCGCCGTGGGCCTGGGCGATGTTGCCGGTAAACCGGCACTTGATGTAGGTCCCGTGCGAGCCGTAGTCCTCATACGTCGCCCCGCCGTCCACCGCCTGATTGCGGGTAAAGACACAGTTGGTATAATTAAAAGTATTGCCCTCGCGTGACAATACCGCCCCGCCGTAAATGGCCTGATTGTTGTCAAACACGGTGTCGGCAATGGTCAATTTGGCTTTGCTGAAGGCATAAATTGCGCCCCCCTCAATCGCCTGATTGTCAATAAAGCGGCAGTTGTTGATGGTCATTGCAAAGCCGGTGCTCGCATAGTTGCCCAGGGGGGCGTAGGTTTTGCCCGCGTGGTAGGCCAAAAGGCCGCCGCCTTTACCGTCAAAGGTGCCGCCGTCGGCTTTGCCGTCGCGGATGGTAAGATTGTCCAAAACGACGTCATTGGCACCGTAGATGACATGCTTAAACTGATTGCCGTCGGGGGTTTTGCCGCTTAATACGGTGGGCGCGGCTCCGATTTTGCGGTCGGCGAGTGCTTGCTCATTGCCGGCAAAGCCGCCGTAGAGTTTGACTTTGTCATAGAGGATAAATGCGGCGATTTGTCCGGTGATTTTATCGGGGCGGTAACTGCCGCTCTGGATCCATACTTCACCGCCTTTTTGCGAGGCAAGGTTGATCGCCTGCTGGACATCGGTCAATGCCTTGTCCCAAGAAGAGCCGTCGGGGTTGGTATTTTTGTTTGCGGCGGCGACATAAATCCGGGCGGGGACATTGCTTGCGGGAGTGATCGCGGGGGGCGTGTACTCGTTAACGTACTTGATTGCGCCGCCCGATTGGCGGTAAATTTCCAAAAGTTTGGCGACCAGCTGATTTTGCTCCAACGTAACGCCGTCCAAGGTGCTTTGATAACCGGCGGGAGTGCCGGGGAGGGCGGTTAAAATCGAGTGCTCGATTTTACCCTTAAGTGAGCTCACATTGATAAACTCTTTGAGCGCCATGGTATGGGGAGCGGGGGTTTGCGAATTGATAGCGGCGACGATGTCCTCGTGCCAGTTGTAAATATTGTCGATGACGGAGTTGATCACCACCGGGTTGTTGTTGGCGCCGGTGCCTTGATACAAACCAGCGCCGAGGCCGCCGGTGGCCGTATTGTTGCGGATGGTGACATTGACCAGCAACGGGGCGGAGCCGCCGTCGTTGCCCATGCCTCCGGCGGAGACGGCGCGGTTGCCCTCCAATAAACAATTGAGCAAAATCGGCGACGCGGCAAAGTCGTTGTAGATGCCGCCGCCTTTGTCATCGCAAACATTGCGCAAAAATTGGCAGTTGATCAAGGTCGGCATTGCGCCCAAATCGTTGCTCATCGCGCCGCCGCGCATTTGCGCCGCGTTATCGCAAAAAGTGACGTTAATGAATTGCGCCTGGATGCCGTTGGCGTCCTGAACGTTGTATACTGCGCCACCTTTGGGCGAAAAATTGTTTTTTAAGATACAGTTACGGACGGTGGGTCCGGTCTTAAAATTGCGCATGCCGCCCCCGGCTGCCATATCATTTTTGGTGATATCGGCGGGGACGAGGTGGAGCCGGGCCTGATCGGTCGAGTAGGCGTCGCGGATGATGAAGCCGTCCAAGACGGCATGATTGGCGCCCTTGAGGACGGTGACCGAGTTTTTGGTCTTGTCGCCGTTGCCGATGTTGCCGCTTAATACGGTTTCATTTTTGAGCCAGTCGCGCTCTTTGAGGGCGGTTTCTTTGCCGGCAAAGCCGCCATAGACGGAGATGTTTTCCTTAAGCTCAAATGAGCGGTTGCGGTCGGCGGTGTCCGGGTAATAAATCCCTTGAGCCACCCAGATTTCATCGCCGGGCTGGGCGCCGGCGAGCGCGGTTTGCAATGAGGAAAACGCGGTTTGCCAACTGAGTCCGTTGGCCTCTTTGCTGCTGTTGGCGGCATTGACATACCAGCGGGTGTTGGCGCCGCGGGCGTCGGCGGCACAAAAGATGCCGCTTGCCAGCAGAAGATTGAGCAAAAATGTCCGTGCGTTTTTCATATAAATACTCCCCGTGTTTAATGAGTGTTTACTCCAATGCGGCAAAGGCTTCTGCGGCGGTGCTTAACGGCAATCGGATCGAGAGGGCGTTAAGCGCGATCAAGTGCAATATCTCCGAAACCGTGGTACAGCAGTCGGTCAGGACCTTGGGCTCATATTTCTCCGCGGCTTTGGACAATGCGGTAAAAGTGACGCAGTTGTGGGTCATCATCCCGGCGATCCAGAGCTTGTCAACATGGAGCGATTGGAGCACCGCTTCCAAGTCCGTGTGATAAAAGCTGTCGGCAAAACGCTTTACCACCACCGGAGCCCCGGGCGCGGCCTGACGGATGGCTCCGGTGATCTCCGCCCCGGTACTCCCGGGGACAAAAAACGGCGCCAGATGGGAGGCCGCGACATGCTGCACCAAAATGACCGGGATGGATAACTCGCGGCACCGGGCGATGGTGTCAAGCAACTTTTGCTGATAATTGACGGCGCTCCACAACGGGAATTTGCCGCCCTCAAAATAATCGTTTTGGAGGTCGATGACCAGTAAAGCGGTTTGGTTTCTCATAAAAATGTGCTCCAGAGATAAGTCAAAAGTTGCCAAAAGCTAACGTAATATAGCCACCGGCAAACATTTTGCAAACATTTTGCAATCATTTTCCGCAATATTTTAGGAGTTTTTTTGCGGAAACGGCAATTTTATTTGCAATCCGCGATATCAAGGGTATTGTAAAAAGGTGAATTGCCGTTAAAACCAGCTTAAGACAGGATCGCAAGAGTATGTTTGATGCAAGTTTTTTTACCGATCAGCAAGTACATTTGCTGCCGGATCTGCCGTTTCAGATCGAAAAGGCCCGGCAGATGGATCAGGTGCCGCTGCATGCTCACCAATTCTTGGAAATCGCCTTTGTCGCCGGGGGCAGTGCGTTGCATCATCACATCAACTTGGACGGCAAGTCGCGCACGGGCGGATTGATCCAGGGGGATTTGTTTTCGGTACTGCCGGGTGAAAGGCACAGTTATGATGCCTGCGGAAGTATGGTTTTGTACAACATCTATCTCAAGCCGGAATGGCTCCAAAGCAATCAAAATTTGGCGGCGCTGCCCAACTATCCGCAGTTGTTTGCGGCGAGGGAGAGCGTGCCGCGCAAAAACATCCATCTTTCGCCCGCGGTACGGACGGTGGCGGCGCAAAATCTGGAGCGCTCAATCATTGAGTGCCGGTTACGTCAGCCGGGGTACCGGACGATTGCGGTGGCCCGTTTTCTTGAATTTTTGATTACCGCCATGCGGGTCGAGAGTGATCATTACGAATTGGGCGAAAACAGTTTCGGGGTCTTGAAATCGATCAGCATGATGGAGGAAGCGCCCGAGCGGCATTTTACCTTGGAGACATTGGCCGCAGCCTCCATTATGAGCGTGCCGTCGTATACCAAAAAATTCCGTCAGGCAACTGGCGTGTCGCCGATGGAGTATTTGCTCAATATCCGTTTGTTACAGGTGCGCCATTATTTGGCAACGACCGATCTCTCCATTGGCGAAATCGCCGGGCGCTGCGGTTTTTGCACCCCTAATTATTTGATTAAAATATTTCGCCGCCAATTGGGGATGACGCCGGTGCAATATCGCCGGGAATTGCTCGAAAAAGGTTTAAAATAGCGGATCGTTACATTGATTTAGCCAAGTTTGCCTTGTCGTATTCAAAATTTTGCGGTATACTTTAGACAGCAAAAAAAGGTGGGATATGACAATGCAGCCAAAAATTTCTTTCGCACTCAACGCGGCCGGAGAGGTCGCCTCGTTAAGGTTTGACAAGACCGAGTTTGTCGGCGGTACCGTACCGACGGGATTGTTTGAAATCCAGTTTCGCGACTTTGTCGGCAATCCGTTGCGGCTTAACGCCGCCGATTTTGCCCATGTCAAAATCGTTGACGGTTCGCCGACGGTCATTGAGTTCAGCCGCTCTTCCAGATTGCCGCGGACGGCGGTGACGGTGACGATATCGGCGGTCGGCGGCGAGAGTGTATGGCGCTTGACGGTGACGCGTCAAAATGATGATTTCAAGGTCGAGTGGATCGATTTTCCGCGCATCCGGTTAAATAATCACCCCGACGGCAAAACATTGCTGCCGTTTGCCGAGGGGACTTTGGTGGCTGACCTGAAACAGCGTCCCCCGTCCGGAGTTTTCGGCTGCGAATTGACCGAGTATCCGATGACCGGGATCAACAGTTTTTATCCCGGCCCGGCGCCGATGCCGATGGTGGCGTATTACACGCCGCAGGCGGGGTTGTGCTGTTATTGCCGCGATTTCCGGCACGGCCCCAAAACCGTGGATGTGCTGCTTGACGGGGCGGACAGTTGGCGTTTCATGCTTCAGCATTTCACCGGCGGCGAGCCGGAGATCGGTTATGAGACGGTGATTGCCGGGTTTCACGGCGGCTGGCAGGACGCTGCCCAGATTTACCGCGATTGGCTTGAGGCCAATGACCCGGTGCTGCCGGCCAAGTTAAAGAATACCATGCCGGAGTGGTATGCCCAAGCGCCGGTGCTGTTGATTTACCCGGTGAAAGGCGCCGGTCTTGATATCGGCGGGGTGGATCCCAATGAATATTTCCCCTACGACAATGCTTTACCGTGCATTCAAAAATATCAGCAACTTTGGGGCGGCCCGGTGATGGCGCTTTTGATGCACTGGGAGGGGACCGCGCCGTGGGCACCGCCCTATGTCTGGCCGCCCTTCGGCGGCGAGGAGCAGCTGCAGAGCTTTGCGCAAAAAATGCACCAAAAGGGCAATCTGGTCGGCCTTTACGGCTCCGGGATCGGCTGGACGCAAAAGAGCATGATTGATCCATCGTATGACTGCACGCAAAAGTTTGTCGAACTCGAGTTGCAAAACGAAATTTGCGTCGGTCCGCGCGGCGAAACATTTTCACGCGTTTGCAATGGGCCTTGCGGTCAGCGCATCGGTTACGATTTGTGTCCCGCAAGTCAAGTGACAACTGCGATTGTCGCGGGTGAAATTGCCGCCGCGGCAAACATCAAGATTGATTATTTGCAGTATTTTGATCAAAATCAGGGGTGCGCCGCTCCTTTGTGCTATGCCAAAGATCACCGGCATCCGGCTTTGCCGGGAGCATGGGAGACAGCCGCGATGCAAGCGTTGCTCGACCGGGCGGCCGGCGCGGCCGGCAATACGGTATTGGGGTGCGAGAACGGCGCCGCCGAGCCGTATTTTAAGGACTGCCGCCTCAATGATTTACGCAGTCATCTCGCGTGGGGCGCTGGCGGGGTGCCGGTGCCGTTGTATTCCTTTTTGTATCACGAGTATGTGAGCGGTTTCTCAGGCAACGGGGTATGTCTCTCCGCTTGGATTGATGTGGAGGCCACACCGTTTTTCCGCCAATGGGAGTTGGCATGGCACTTTGCCTTTGGCAATTTGCTCTCGGTGGTGCTCAAAGACGGCGGGCAGATCCATTGGCATTGGGCGCTCCCGTGGAGTATCCCCGGCCCGGAGCAAGCGCCGCTGTCGGAGCTGGTCGCCAATTTGAGTTTTTGGAAGCGTAACCATGCGGCGGAGTACTTGAGCTGGGGTAAAATGCAAAAAGCGCCGCGGATAAGTTGCGGCGTGCGTGATATTTATTTACGCAACCGCCCCAAAGTGAGTTGTGAAGCGGTGATTGCCGCCGCTTGGAGTTATGAGGGGAAACACGCGGTAATTTTGGTCAATTTTGACCGCAATGCCGAACCTTGCCGGCTTGATTTTGACCAAACGTCCGCCGGTACGGTGATTGCCCGCAACGGCCGGACGCGGTTTGCCGGATCGTCGCTGTCGCTGACGGTGCCGCCGCTGGATGCTTTGTTGATTGAATTTGATTCGTTTGCTTATACCGAAAAATTTAGGAGAAAATAAGATGAAAAAACTGTTGCTGCTGTTGCTGACACTGGCGTATTTGCCGTTGAGAGCCGCCGGGCCGGAGCCGATTCCGGCGGCGCAGCTGGAGTTGGGCAAAGATGCGGCGTACTGTGACGGGATTTATACGGTGACGGTGCCGCTGACGGCCAATTTGCCCAATGTAACCCGGGGAGTGAGATTTGGCCTTGACCCCCGGCGGTTTGCCGGTCAATCGGTGAGGTTTTGCGCCGAAATGCGTTATCGTGACATCGGGTCGGACACCACCGGGCAACATGTCGGCGGCAAAATTTTAGGCGCATACCAAAATGCGTTTGAGGTGGCGAGCTATACGGCTTCGCGCTCCTTGCTTGGCACCGATCAATCATGGCAGACCGTCAGTTATTTTTGTGAATACCCGGCGGGGATGAAAAGCGGGTCGGTGGTCTTCGGCCTTCAGCAGGCCTGGGGGACACTGGAGTTTCGCAACCCGACAATGGAATTTTTTGCCTCCGAAAAAAGCATTGCGCTGCCGGATAACTTTGTCTGCGAATACTCCGCCGCCGTCGCCGGTCAGGCGCCGCTCCGCGGCATGATGAGTCCGCCGCCCAACCGGATTACCGGGCAGGATATCCGCGATATCGCCGCCTTAAATGCCAATTTACTGCGTTACCAGATTACCGACGGGATCAAGGATGTCAAAGACCTTAAGGAATATGAGCGCTGGATGGATCAGTGTCTGGACAAGCTTGACTCGCTGATGCCGGTCTTAAAAGAGTGCAACATCAAAGTCATCATCGATATGCATGTTTTGCCGGGCGGCCGTTATCGGCAGGGAGCGGTGCTGGGAACCGCCGGGGAAGCCGCCGCCAAAGCCTACGGCAATCAGGCGCGGTTTTTGGCGATGGAGGAGGACATCTACCGTCAGGCCTACCTCGATACCTGGCGGCGCATCGCCAAGCGCTACCGGGACAATCCGGTGATTTACGGTTATGATCTCATGAATGAGCCGGAGCAGCGCGGCTTTGCCAAGTACGATTACTTGAGCCTCCAGTATGATGCGGCCAAAGCGATTCGCGAGATCGACCCCGAGACGCCGGTCATCGTTGAGAGCAACCGCTGGGCTAGTCCGCTTACGTATGACAAAATGTCGCCGCTGCCGTTAAAAAACATGATTTATCAAGTGCACATGTATGAGCCGGGGCCGTATACTCATCAAGGAGTGGGGGATAAGCTGTACATTGACACCTTTCCGCAAAAAATAATCCCGTATCCCGGTGACGGCTGGGATCGTCAAAAAATCGGTCAGGTGCTGCAGCCGGTGATTGACTTTCAAAAAAAATACCATGCCAAAATTTTGGTCGGCGAGTTTTCGGTGACGATCTGGGCCCCCGGCGGCGCGCAGTATCTGGATGATGTCATCGGTGTCTTTGAGCAAAACAACTGGGACTGGACATATCATGCGTTTCGCGAGTGGGAGGGGTGGAGTGTCGAACACGCCGGGACGCCCAAAGACATCAAAAAAGTCGATGACACCGACCGTAAACAAATATTGCTCAAATATTACAAACGAAACAATCAGTAATCGATAGAACTATAAACCGGTCCTCATCAACAGGAGAAAAAAATGAAAAAAAGCAGTTGTAAAATATTTTTCACGCTGATCGAGTTGCTCGTTGTCATCGCCATCATTGCCATCCTTGCCTCGATGCTGCTTCCCGCCCTCTCCAAGGCACGGATGAAAGCGCGCTCGGTTTCCTGCGTCAACAATCTTAAACAAGTAGCCGCGCTGTCCGCCAATTATTCATTTGAAAACCGCGACTTCATCATGCCCTACAGTTTTGAAAACTACGGCTATGCCGCCACTTATTATTGGAATGTATACGCCTACAAACGCAAACTTTTGACGATGAAAGCGATGTGTTGCCCGGAGCGTCCGCACTCCGCCCCCAACGTGTACCTTGAGGCTCTTTACAACAAAGGCACCGACATCGGCAGCGACGACTCCGGTCCCAATGGCAGCTGGGCGGATATCGGCTACGGGATCTCGGTCATGACTTCGTTTTGGGCCAAAACGCCGGGGCTGGGTTACCTTAAAGTGACCCGGATCAAAAATCCCTCATTTAAAATTTACGGCGGCGACTCGGTGCGCTCGACTACGCAAAAAACCAATTTGCTGCTTTACTCCAAATCAACCGAGTGGGCGGTCTTTTATCCGGTCCACGGCACCAGCGCCAATGTGCTGTTTGTCGACGGGCACATCAAAGGCGTCAAGGGCAAATCCAACGGTATGCTTTACCAGACTCCGGAGTTGAAAGAATTCCTCCGTACCGACTGGCGGGAAAATAACCCGTGGAATCTCTATCAATAATCGGCGGTCAATTGGTTGACGGCGGCAAACTCCGGGCATTTTTGGCAAATGCCCGGAGTTTTTTTGTGCAATCCAAAATGATAATTTAACTTGCATTGTGCGCGATTGGCGGTATTGTAATGAAAAGGCGGGTGAAGTCATTTCATGGCGGCGGAAATATCGGGTGTGACAGATTACGCAACGATGGCAGGAGCATAAAAGTGAAGCATTATTTTAATCTGTTTTTTTCTTTGCTGAGAGCGCATCAAAAGAGTATTTTGATTGTTGTGTTTTCTTTTATTTTGGGGATCGTTTACTGTTATTTTTCTCTGGCGTCGGTCATGTCCGGGATCCAGAGCAAAGATTGGCAGCTGGACACCAGCTCCCGGTTAATCATCGACGCGGATGCGCTGGCGGCAATCAGCCGCGAGGATTATGCCAAGGCCAAAAGGGTCTTGGAGCGGGATTTGCTGTCGCAATTGCAGTCCGTCTTTGTCAAAGCCAAGCTGCAGGAGCCGGACAGTGAAATTGATGACAGGATTTTGGAAAAAGCGTTTGCCGCATTTGGTAAAATTGATAAGGCAAAGCTCCTGAAAGAGATGAGTTTTGAGTCGGAGGATGAGAAAAAATTATTCATTTCAAATTTGGACTCCATCGATGCTTTTTTCCGGGCCAAAGGATTTGCCGGCCCGGCGGCGATAAAATATTAATTTAATTTTTTTGAGTACGGAGGCATAGGGTGAGCCAAATCAAATACGAATCCGGCATGACGATGCATGAGGGCGATACCATTTTATATTTTTCCTTTAGCCATAAGTGGGAATTCGCCGTCATATGTAACATCTTTTGGCAAAAGGACAATTGCGATTGGATATTTGATGACAGTGAGTGGTTGATCGTGGCGGTAAACTTTAATGAAAAAAAAGTTTTCTACATTCCTCAAGAGTATACCACGGAAAAAGGCAGACTGGTTTTGGCGTATCGCGGTTTATTGCCGGAAGCGATCAAAAAAATAAGATATAACGAATGTATTTTTGACCACAATTATAATACCGCCTTTGAATTGTCGCCATTCAAGCATATTGATCCGGCGGAAATCGAAAAATTGCCGGGGGTGGATAATTATTTCGCCGATTTTCCCAAAGTTCCGGTTTATACCAGCGGTATTATTATGCGCAATGGCGACATCGTCATTTTGCCGGATTATAATTTTTCATTTGCGGTAATACAAAATATTGAATATCGGGAGTATCTTAAAAGTTTGTCCTTTGCCGTGTTTAACAACATTGAATATTTGGTTTATCCTTTTGAAAGAAATGAGTTTGTAATGGATTTTGATGAGCCTATCTTTTATTCCCGTGGGGTGTCGTCAATCAGCGCCGAGGATTTGCAAATTACGAATGAACTTGATCAAATAATGCAGATAAAATAGCATCGGATCGCTATGGCTATGTCTTTCAAAATATTGATTGCGCTTGGATCATTGTTTTCATTGTTGATGAGCATGGCGGCATTGTTATTTCTTTTGATGACCATTTTTTTCCCGGCCGATCAAAACGGGATTATCGTTACCTCGTTATGGGAGCGATTGACAGAGTCATGGATCGTTATTTTGTTTTTTTTATTCTTTTGGGGGGCGGCGGTCGCCGGGATCAGGTATTGCTGTAAAAACTAATGTGCCAAACGTATTGCCACCGGAGTTTGCACTTTGTCGTACTCGTGATATATTAGCTTTAACTGTTAACCGTGGAGGGGTATTATGCCAAGTTTTGCACAAGCGTTTGAGGGGGTGCACCATGACCGCAAGCTTACCAATGAGGAGTTGGTCCGCGCCATCCGTTTTATGGTGGCGGCCGAATATGAGGCCGTCCAGCTGTATCAGCAATTGGCCGAGTCCACCGACAATGTGATGATCCAAAAGGCGCTGCGCGAGATCGCCAATGACGAGCGCGTCCATGCCGGTTGCTTTTTGCGGCTGCTCAATGCCATCAACCCCGAGGAGCAAAGTTACTATGACGCCGGGGCCAAAGAGATGGAGGAAGAATTCATCGCCGATGCCTCGCCGCATGATCTCAAGATCGTCAAGGATGAAGTTTGTAAACCGCATTAGGAGTGTACGATGGACGTCGTCCGGATCGTTGCTTACGGCACCTTGATGTCGGGCGAGTGCAACCATCATTGTTGCGGCAAGATTGTTAAATTGACCCCGTGCGTGATTCGCGGCAACTTATACGACACGCTCCGGGGCTATCCCGCGTTTGTCCCCGGCGACGATGGCACGGTTGCCGCCGAGTTGATCGAGATCCCGGTCAAGGTTTGGCCGGAGATCGACGCCTTGGAGGAGTACCCGATTCTCTACGACCGGCAATTGATTGCCGCAACGTTGGCCGATGGGGATTGGGTTGACGCATGGGTGTATGTGATGCGTCAGCTGCCCGACAATCCGTTACCGATTGCTTGCGGCGACTGGCGCCAACGCAATTTGCATTAATTGCCAATCTCTGCTATAGTAAATAAAACGTTTTATAAACTGGAGCAGTCATGGCAAAAAAGAACGGCATCCGGCAGGTGGCGGCGGAGGCAAAGGTCTCCATCGGCACCGTGTCTAAAATTCTCAACCCCGACTCGGCTTGCAACATCCAAGTCTCGCCGGAGACAAGGGAGCGGGTCATGGCCGTCGCCCAAAAGCTCGCCTATCAGCCCAGCTACAGCGCCAAACTTTTGCGCGGCGAGGCCAGCCGGACGATCGGCTTTGCGCTCTCCCAGCCGATGGACACCATCGGGGCTTATTTGTCCGATTATCACGCCGCCATCCTCAACGGGGTGGGGCGCGTCGCCGGGGCGCACGGTTATCAGGTGCTTTTGTTAAACGGTGTCGATTACCGGCACTTTATGGACATCAAGCGGGTGGACGCGATGGTGGTTACCAACTACAATTTGTCGGACAACCCTTATCAGGACGCCATGCGCGAGATGTTTGAGCGTTTTACCCTCCGTCAGTACCCTTTTGCGGTCATTAATGGCGATCCGGCGATCCCCGGCATCCGGGTGGACAACCAAACGGGGATGAAACTTGCGCTGGCGCATCTGGCGGAGCGCGGTTACTGCTCGGTGGGATTCATTGGCGAAATTACCGACAACCCGCAGCGTCATTTGCTTGAGCGCGCCGCCGTTTTGCGCCGGGAGGCCGGCCACTACGGCATCCGTTTTGCCGAGGAAGCGTGCATTGAGCGCGCGACTGTCGATTTGCCGTCCATTGCGCGCACCGGCCGTTGCTATCATGCCGACGGGACGACGGCGTTACGGTACTTGGCGGAAAAGAAAATATTGCCGCGCGCCCTTGTTTGCGGGCATGACTGGGTCGCCTTTGGGGTGATCCGGCAGGCGCTTGCATTGGGCATCCGCATCCCGGAGGATTTGGCGGTGATCGGCTTTGACGATGTGCCGCAATCGGCCGAATACTCGCCCGGCCTGACGAGCTTGCATCAACCGCTGGAGGAGTTCGGCGCGACGGCGATGATGTATTTGCTGCAAAAGATCGCCGACCCGGCGGCGACGCTTGATCTCACGGTCGCGCCGACACTGCAAATCCGGCAAAGTTCATAAAATTTTTTCAAAATCATTTGCATTTTGTTTTTTTATTGCTATAATTATAAGAAATACATAAAACGTTTTCCTTGCTTAGAAAATGAGGGGGTTGGTATGTTGAGGTCAAAGTTGGGGCGGGTTCTGGCGGCAGTCATGCTGTCGGCGTGTCAGGCATGGGCGCTCGAGTTGTCGTGGTCCGGCAACGGGGTGTTGATCAAAAACGGCGAAATGGGCGAGTTTACTCTGGAGTCGCCGATTTTGCTCGTCAAGGATCAGGAGCAAAAGCCCTTGACCAATCAGATCGAGGGGGCGTCGGTCACTTATACTTATGCCTCGGGCGGCGTCATCAAAGGGGCGATTGAGGGCGACAAAGTGACTTTGTCCTTTGCCAACATCCCCGCCGACAGCCGTTATCAAATGCAGCTCATCATCCCCGGCAATTACCGCGAGGGCGGCAAATGGCAGCTGGGCGGCAAGTCGGGCGAGTTTCCGCAGCAGAGCGTCAAGGGCAAGGCACAAGTCCATCAGGACAATGCTGAAACATTCTCCTTCAGCAATTACGGCGGCCAGTCGCTGACCGTCCGCTGCCCGGCGGCGTGGGCGTTTCAACAGCTGACCGACTTCCGGGAGTGGAATTGGCCGGTGTTTTCGTGGCGCGTTTTTATGCCGCTGCCCAATCTGGATCCGCAGAGCTTTACGATCACTGGCGGGAGCGCCGCCGCCAAAGTCGCGCCGCGCGTCGACCGCTTCGGCCAGACCACGCTCAAAGAGTACCCCGGCAAAGTGACCGATGAGCAACAGCTTAAAAGTGACGTCCAGACGGAAAAGGCCTATTACCAGTCCTTTGCCATGCCCAAACTTGACGCCTTCGGCGGCTTGCCCGGCTCGGGAGCACAATTGCAGCTTGCCAAGACCGGTTATTTCCATGTCCAAAAGGTCAATGGCCGCTGGGCGATGGTGGACCCGGAGGGCAATTTATTTTTTCAGCTCGGGATTTGCTGCATGGACCGGGCGGCCGACTATACTTATGTCACCGGGCGCGAGAGCATTTACGAGTGGCTGCCGCCCCGCCGCGACGGCTTTGAGGCCGCGTGGAATCCCAACAGTTATTGGAACCCGAGCTCGGTTTCGTTTTACGACGCCAACTATATCCGCAAATACGGTAAAATTGACGAAAATGAGTTTTTGTCGCGGATGGTTGACCGGGTGCGCGCCTTTGGTTTCAACTCGGCCGGGGCCTTTTCCGGCAAAGTTGACGGCTTTGCCCAAAATCGTTTTCCGTTTGTCGAGTCGCTGCCGCTGGCCGTGTGGCAGATCGACCACATGCCCGGTTTGACCGGGATTTTTGACCCCTTTGATCCGGCGATCCGCGCCAAAGTCGAGAGCTCATTTGCCCAAATGCTGCCCGCCAACGCCAAAAACCCGTGGTTGATCGGTTACTTTTTGGCCAACGAGCAAAGCTGGCAGGATGTGACGCGCGCGGTCCCGCTGATGCCGGGCAAACAAGCGTGCAAACGCGAGTTGGTCCAAATGCTGCAAAAGAAATATGCCGCCATTGACGACTTCAACCGCGTCTGGGAGTGCAACGCCAAGGATTTTGCCGCCTTGAATGATATGCAATTGGCTGTCAAGACCAAGGCGGCCAACGCCGATATGCTGGAGTATTATGAGTACTTTTTGGAGGCTTATTTCAAGCTCGTCACCGAAACTTTTAAGAAGTATGACCCCAACCACATGCTGATCGGCAACCGCTGGCAGCCCGGGACGGCCAACAGCGAAATTTTGTGCCGGATCACCGGCAAATACATGGATGTCATCAGCATCAATTATTACACCAGCATGATTGACAAAAATTTCATCCGCCGAATCTATGACTGGAGCGGACAGAAGCCGCAGCTGTGGAGCGAGTTTTACTACACCAGCGAGCGTCAGGCCGGGCCCAACAGTTTCTCGTTTGACCTCCCGACGCAGCGGGAGCGGGGACTTGCGTACCGCAACTATGTGGAGACCGCCGCCAGTCTCGGCTTTGTCGTCGGGATTGAGTGGTTTACTTTGGTCGATCAGCCGATCACCGGGCGCTTTTTTGAGAAATACAACGGGGAGAGCTGCAATACCGGCCTTTTCAGCGTGGTTGACCGGCCCTACCGCGACATGATTGACGAGATGGCGAAGTCGCACCAAACAATTTATGATGTCATGCAGGGCAAGCGTGAACCTTACGTCTTTGACCACCCGCAGTTCGTCGCCGGAGCCTCGACGCGCCGCACGGCGGACGCCGGGCGGGCTTTGCCGGGAATGCTGATCGACGGGCAGGATCAGGGTTACCCATTGCGTCCCCCGATGCTGATTGCGGCCGACCGCGTGGTGTCAGGAGCGGGCGGCACCAATCTCGAGGCGAGCTTCAAAAGTTGCTGGGACGACCAAAATCTTTATCTCATTGTCCAAGTCCGTGATGCGACCCCGATGCAAAACAGTCAAGCCGGCAACATGCTTTGGAGTGCCGACGGGATCGAAATCTTTTTCGGCAGCGAAAATTTGGCGGACAACGGGCCCATGCTGTTTTCCGATCTTCAAGTCTTGATTGGCGCGGGCAAAACCGGTCAAATTTTTGTCAGCAACAATCGCAGTTGCGAGGGCATTATTTCCGCCGTTGTCCCGGCTGCGGACGGCAAGGGTTACACCTTGGAAGTCGCACTGCCGTGGAAAGTTTTGGGAGTCGCCAAGGTCACTGACGGCATGAAATTCCGCTTTGATCTCGCCGTCGACGACAGTCTTAACGGCAAGGACCGGCAGGCGCAACTCATGTGGAGCGGCAATCACCGCAACTCCTCCGACCGCGGCGCCTGGGGAGAACTCAAGCTGACCAAATAATTTTACTCCAAACTCCGGGTTTTCATCGCCCGGAGCGAGTTGAGGATGGCCAGCAAGGCGACGCCGACGTCGGCAAAGATGGCGAACCAGACGGAGGCGAAACCGACGGCGGCAAGGATCATCACGGCGCCCTTAAAGCCGAGCGACATGGCGATATTTTGCCGGACGATCCACTGCGTCCGGCGGGCGATTTTGATCGCCAAAGGAAGCTTGGCCAAGTCGTCGGTCATAATGACCACATCGGCGGCCTCGATGGCCGCATCGGAACCGGCGCCGCCCATGGCGATACCGATGTCGGCGCGCGCCAATACGGGGGCGTCATTGATCCCGTCGCCGACAAAAGCGGTCTTGCCGGGAGGCGGCGTAGCTTGCATCAAATTCTCCAGCTTGACAATCTTATCCTGCGGCAAGAGTTCGGCATAGACGCAACTCAAATGCAGCTCTTTGGCCACTTTGTCCGCGCTGGCGGCATGGTCGCCGGTCAGCATGGCAAGCTCATTGACGCCGAGTCGGCGCAATGCTTGCAAATGCTGCGCCGCATGCGGCCGCAACTGGTCGGAGATAATCAAATACCCGAGGTAACGCCCGGATAAACTCACATGCACCACCGTCCCGGTGACGTCGTTTTTGACCCCGGCAATGTGACTCAACAAGCGGGCGTTGCCGGCACGGATTTCGCCTTCGGCGCTTTGGGCGATGACCCCCCGACCGGCGATTTCGGCGACCTCGGTGCAAGGTTCCGGTGTCTTGCAGTAAGCCTTGAGGATCGATTTGGCAATCGGGTGGTTGGAGTGCGCCTCGGCCATCGCCGCATAACGCAGGAGGACAGCTTTGTCAACGCCGTCGGCGGGATGTTTGCTTGTTACCTCAAAGACGCCCTTGGTTAAGGTGCCGGTTTTATCCAGTGCCATGGTACTGATTTTGCCCAAGAGCTCCAGATAATTGCCCCCTTTGACCAAAATGCCGTTGCGCGCCGCGCCGCCGATACCGCCAAAAAAGCCGAGCGGGATCGACAGCACCAAAGCGCATGGGCAGGAGATGATTAAGAAACTCAGGGCCTTGTAAATCCACTCCTCAAAACTGCCGAAGCCCAAGAGGGGCGGCGCAATCATCAAAACGACCGCCAAGCCGACCACCGCCGGGGTGTAGACGCGGGCAAACCGGGTGATGAATTTTTCAGTCGGCGATTTGTGGCTGGCGGCGTCGCGCACCAAGGCAACAATCCTGGCGACGGTGGACTCGGCAAACGGGCGCGTGACCTTGATCTCCAATACGCCGTCAAGCGCAATCGAGCCCGATAAGACTTCGTTTGCGGTTTCAACCCGGCGCGGCACCGCTTCGCCGGTCAGGGCCTTGGTGTCCAAAAAGGCGCTGCCCGCCGTCACCACTCCATCCAGCGGGATTTTTTCGCCGGGCTTGACTACGATGGTTTCGCCGACTTTGACCGCGTCAGGAGCGATGGTGATGATGTCGCTTGGGGTTTTAAGGTGCGCCTGATCGCTGCGTAAATCCATCAGGTCAACGATGTTTTTGCGCGATTTCTCGACCGCCATCTCCTGCAGCATCTCGCCGACGCCGTAAAAGATCATGACGGCCACCGCCTCGGCCATTTCGCCGATGGCAAACGCGCCCAGCGAGGCCGCACCCATCAAAAAGTTTTCGTCAAACATTTGGCCGCGCCGGATGTTTCTCAGGGCGTCAAACAGTACCTCGTATCCGGCGACAAAATAAGCGACAGCAAAGGCGACTACCTGGATGATCCCTTGGGGCGCAACATAGGCCGCCGCGACGGCGATGACCAAGGCGATGCCCAAGCGCCATAAGGTTTTGGGGGTATCGCTGTTTTGGGACTGACCGCCGCAACAGCCGCAGCAATTGGTTTTTTCCTGATGATGGTGACTCATATTTTTAATCCTTATTGATTGTTTATACATATACCCGTATATGTATAATATAAAACAAAAAATAAAATTTTCAAGTCAAAAAAGATAATTGCAAAACTATTTTGAGATTTTTGCAATTACCTCAAAAAAATCCCGATCAATAAGATCAGGACTTTGGCAAATGGAAATAACGGCAATTGGGATTACTGCCTGGCCAAGTGAAACAACACGGTTTCGGGGCCGGTAAAGTCATAGACAAACTCTTTGCAGTTGCTTGCCACTGCTTTGCCGGAAAAGAGCTCGGTGACGGTTTTGACCGGCGCTTTGAGGTAAATTGTTAAGCGTCCGGTGCGGGTGGTATGGATAGAGAGTAAATCGCGCCCGGCCCAGACCGGACAGAGATCGTCGGTGTAACAGTGGACGCCTGCTGTTTGCGCCTCACGGCGGAGATTGGCGGCGGTGATTTGCGACTGGTCGGCAAACTTTGTGCCGGGGAGTTGCTGTTGTTGCCAATTTTTGCCGTCGGTGAGGCCGCAGGGGCCGCACCAGCAGACCTGGCGGCGGCCGAAAACTTCCGTTTGCAGCATTGCCGTCGTCGCCGGGGTTATTTGGACTTGGGCGGCAAAAATGACCAACTTGATCGACTCGGGGAGGTGGGGGAGGTCGTTTAAGGAGTAAATCTGGTGCGGTGTCCCCAGCCGGTTGAGGGCGTTTTGCACAGCGCGGTAGGGGCGGCTCCACGGTCCGTTTTCGTTGATCAACGGGGTGCTGGCCGGGTCGACGATCAGGGCGACTTCCGCCTCCGGGGTAAATGAGGCGTCCGCCCACTGATCCCAGATCACTTTGCAGCGGGCAATCACCGCCATGTTTTGGGGATCGACAAAAAATTTGCCCCACATGTCAAACCACCACAACGAGGCGCCGTGAAACAACGCGCGGCAAAATTCGCGGCGCAATCCGGCGCGGTCCTCATCAAGATTTTTCCACGCATTCATCCACTCCAGCTCGACATAAGGGGTCAGATGCATGTTGGCCGAGTGGGTGCGGTGATCGATCTCGTAAAGACAGTTTTTGCCGTAGCGGCGGACGGTCCCGTTGGGGGTCATAAAGCCGCTCCCGCCGCCCATCTCGCGGTCGTGATAATCGCCGGGGCTGATGACGAAATCAATGGCGTTACACTGGTGGAGTTTCTCATAGGCCAAATGTCCGTAAATGGTGGCACGCGCCTCCAACTCTAAAATATAGCCGTAAAAGACGCCGATTTGCTTGTCGCCGGATATTTTGGGGCGGATTTGTGAGGCAAAACGGAGGATGGTCTCAACTATGAGCTCGCTGTGAAACTGCCAGTATTGCAGCGCCCCGGAGTTGAGCACGCGGTCGCGAAAGGTGTGATTGTCGTGCGGCGCCTCGTTGCGCTCGCGTACGGTCGGCGCGTCCGCCGGGACCGGCAGACCTTGCTTTTGGCACCAGTTCTGATACCGGACGAGCTTGGCGGCGGTTTCGGTCCCCTCGGAGTGATCCATCCACTCGTCGGTTTTGCCGCACATGAGGATGTAGCAACCGATCCGGTCAGGGTAGTGCGCCTCGGCGTATTCGACAAATTTAAGCAGATATTTTTCGGTTTCAGTTTGCCATCTTTCTTCGCAAAGAGCATTGCCGAGCTGGGAAAAACTGTCGACAAAGAGTTGGCGGGCGAGCCACAACGGCGAATTGAGGTCAATCATACAGAGGATTTCCGCCTCCGGGCAGATGGCGAGGACGTCATGCATTTGCTCGTCAAACGGCGCAAAGTCATAAGCGTCAAACCATTTCCATATGCTGTCATACTGGCTGTACGGTTCGCCCAATGAGTTGGCCGAGTGACCGGCAAACACGCAATATTGTTTGACGCCGATTTCGGCAAATTGTTTCATTGCATCAAATTCTTTCCAAAATGAGCGGTAGGCAAAGTATGGTTTGGCGGATGGATTATACATAAAAAATTCTCCCATTTTTTTATCATATATTTTACTCCTTATTATTGACAAAAACAAGTTGCAAGTGTACTTTATATTTATAATAAACGCTTAAAATATTTATAAAAATGACAATTGACCCCAACATCAATCAAGCCGCGGGCGAGAGTTACCGGGTGCGACTCTGGCGGAGCCGGACGCCCGGTTTGCCGCTGTATCCGTGTGTCACCGAGGAGGTGGTGCGTCTCCGGGGACCGGTGGAGATCCAAAACCATCACCCCTATTGTCTGGTGATTTTTGTGACTGAGGGCAAAATTGTCCACCGTTACCAAAATTTGAGCTGCGTTCTGACTCCCGGTTTTGCGCTGGTGGTGCCCGCCGGGACGTTTTCGTTTTCGTCAACGGCGGGGTATCACAAATATGTGATCGGTTTAAAGGGCAAGGAAACCGAGCTTTTGCTGGCCGATTTCGGCTTGCGGCAAATGGTCAAAGTCCCGGCGGATCCGGCAAAATTGCTCAAGATTTTTCATTGTCTCGACCGCAATCTCGGGCGGCGCGACGGCGGCGATGTGCCGGAGATGCTGGGGCAGAGTTTTAAACTTTTGGGCTTACTCGCCGAGACCAATCAGGTGCAAGGCGATAGGGTGGCGGCGGGCTTGGCTGACCGCATCCGGGCAAAAATCGAGAGCAAAATCAGCATGCCAATTAATTTAAAGGAGCTCGGGCTTGAGCTCGGGGTGCCGCAATCGTCGCTGCGGCGGATTTTTTGCCAAAGTTTCGGGGTGTCGCCCAAAGCGTTTCAGGCCGGTTTAAGGATGAGTCGGGTGCTGGAATTGTTGGAGTTGTCCGATCTGTCGATCAAGGAGATCGCCGCCGAGAGCGGCTTTCGCAACCAGTATTATTTCTCCAACTTTGTCAAAAAAGAGTACGGGATCGCTCCTGTCAAGTTGCGCGTTCAGCTGCGGGCAAGCAGTAAGGAGCTCGACTTGCCGCCCTTACATCCGTGAGAAGTGCTCCAAGGCCTTGGCAAAGTCGTCAAGCGTTTTTTCGGCGTCGCCGTGCTCAATGCCGTCGCGGACGCAGTGCTGGAGGTGATTTTGTAAAATCATCTGGCCGATTTTGTGCAAGGCGCTTTTGGCGGCGTTGAGCTGGATCAATACGTCCTCGCAGGGGATGTCCTCCTCGATCATCTTTTCGACCGCGTTAAGCTGGCCGATGGCTTTGCGCAAACGCAAGCGCAGTTGCTCCGAGTCCGTGCAAGTTTTCATGGTTTTATTTCCTCTGTTGCTGCCGATAATATACCCCGGCAGGGTATCAAATGCAAGCGGTGGCTTAAGTTTTTTTACAAATCCGACGGCAACCCGGTCTGGATCAACGTAATGGTATCGTGATGCCGGGCCAATGCGTTGACGGTGGCCGGATGCGGCGCGTTGTAAAGTTTGCGGCAGTCCTTTTCGCCCATGTCGGGGCGGGCCGCAAAGGCCAGTTGCTCGCGCCCGGTGACAAATTGGGCATTGCGGCCGTTGGTGTTGCCGCGACTGTCAAGGCGCTGCCAAAGGTTGTCCTTGGCGAGATACACCGCATTCAGCGCATGGATGCAGTACCCGGTGTCGGGGGTGTCGCCCAAGGTGAGCTTTTGGTAGCAAAAGCCGCAGGGAATATTTTGCGAGCGCAGCAATGCCGCAAGCAACATGCTTTTGGCGTAACAAATGCCGTGACCATTAAGCAACACCTCCGAGGCGGTGCGCGTCACCTGAGGATTTTTGATGTCATAAGAGTGACTGATTTGGTCGCGGACAAAAACAAAGGCGCTTTGGATGATCTCCAGCTCGGTTTTGCCGGTAAAAAGCTCTGCCGCCTTTTGCCGGATGGCCGGATGGTCAAAATTGACCTCGCGGTCGCAAATGAGATAATCCTTTAACTCCGGCGATTGCGGCAGCAAGGGAAGCACCAAAATCTCTACCGGCAATGCCAGCCGGACGCCGTTGCCGGAGCCGTAGTTAAACTCCGGGGCGGCCTCCGGGGCCCATGCGAGGTGTTCCGTTGCCGGGTCAAAGGTACGTTTCGCCGTTTCGGCGGCGGCAAAGGCCGGGCCCGCGTCGCCGTGATAGGGTTTGACCACATAAAGCATCCAAGTGTCCGGGAGCTCGATTTCCCGGTACCCGGCCGGCGTCTTGGCCGGGGAGGACAAGGCAAGCTCGATCCCGGCCGCGCAAGCGGTGTGGCCGGGGATTTGCAAACTTGCCGGCAGCGTGAGAATCGCCGCCGTATCGAGTTTGCCGGGCAAATGATTGAGCTCATTTTCCCAATCGCAGCCGTATTCCTCACAGTAAGAAAAATAATCCGTTGCCTGCCGGGCGGCGCGGTAAAGGAGCCGCCGCCGGGGCTGCTCGGAAAGCAGCAAATGACATTGATTGAAATCTCTGAGTTCGATCATGACTTGGGCCCCGGATTTTGTTTGCCGGTCATCCGCTCGACGTTGAGTTTGAGGATCATTGTCCGCTCCAGCACCGCCTCGGGGAACTCCACCGGCTCATCGGTATAGTGGCGCATAAACGTACGGATCGCATCGTCCTTTTGAGCATAATCGGTGAGGAGTTTGACATTACCGCTTAATATCACCGAGCGGTAATGGGTCGTCCAGTTGGCGCTGTCGCTCCCGGCGCTGACGATTTTGGTATTGGCGACATCGTTGACAAAGACCGACACGGCGGGATTTTGCCGCAAAATATCGATCTTGTGTCCGTCAAGGGCACAGTGAAAATACATGGTGAGGCGCTTGCCGTCAAACAACGGAGCGTAATTAAGCATCACGCCGTAGGGGGTGACGCCGTCGGTCATCGAGATGACGGCCTGATTGTTGTTGCAAATAATCTGGCGCAAGGTCATGCGGTCGGTGATCTCGCGACTGTTGCGGCGCATCGGTACCGGCGGTGCAGCGGCGGCCACTTGCTTTAAAAACGAGAGCTTGTCCCAATAGCCGCGCTGAAAGACGATTTTGCCCGCGGGGACATGAAAAAAGCCGCTGCCGCGCAATCCCTTGGGGTCGCGCCACTCCAAAATCGCCCACTCGCCGTCCTCAAAAATGTGCTCGACGATGCAGACCATTTGGGCAGCGGCGAATTCCCGCTCAAACATGGCTTTGATTGCCGCCTTGCCGGCCACCGGGGTGTTTGCCACCTGATGGTTGACGGCCTCGTCGGCGTAGAGGCTTGCCAGGGCCTCCGCATCGGCAGCGTTGAAGTATTCGACGAATTTTTGTACGGTTTCCTTGGGGGTCATAGTTTCTTCTCCTTAAACTCATCAACAATATAACCCCCCAAGCGGGATTTTTCAAATCTCTTTTTTGGGGGAACTGCTCGATTTCGGGCGTGATTGATTTGCATTTTTCGTTTGTCGAGGGTATTATAATAAGAAATGAAGGAGATAAGAAATGCGACAATATTTGCTCGGCACACTGTTATTACTGACCTTGCTTGCAAGCGGCTGCGCGGCCAAACCGGCGGTCACTCAAGTCAATACCATTGACTCATTGCTGGCGGGCGTCTATGACGGATCAATGACGCTTGCTGAGCTCAAAAATTACGGCGATTTCGGCATCGGCACCTTTACCCGGCTGGACGGCGAAATGGTGCTCCTGAACGGCGTAGTTTATCAGGTGCGTGCCGACGGCAAAGTTTACCGGCCCGATGACGGGGTGACCACCCCGTTTGCCGCCGTGGCGTTTTGGTCGCCGCAAACTTGCGAACCTTTGAGCAAGCTCGACTTCCGGCAATTTTGCGAACGCTTTGATGTCCTGGACTCCAATCGCAACGGTGTCGTGGCACTCAAAATCACCGGCCGTTTTGCGAGCGTCAAAGTCCGCTCGGTCCCGGCGCAGGACAAACCCTACCGGCCGTTGGCGGAAGTCACCAAAAGCCAGCCCGAGTTTACCTTGGAGCACGTCACCGGGACGGTCGTCGGCTATCGTTTGCCGCCCTTTGTCAAGGGGATCAATGTCCCCGGCTACCATTTGCATTTCATCGATGACAGTCGCATGGCGGGCGGGCATATATTGGATTTTGAGCTTGACCGCGGTACGGTCGAGTGGCGGGAGTGCAATGTTTTTACCATACTTTTGCCGTCCGGCGACAGTGCGTTTGCCGCCGCCGATCTGACGCTTGACCGCTCGCGTGAATTGCACCAGGCCGAGAGCGCCAAAACGCAAAAATGAGTTAATTGGAGCGGCCGAGCTTGCGTTTGAAAAAAATAATCAATGCAGTTATTCCTCCCCCAAAGCTTGCTGTATAGACGCCCCAGAGGCAGCCGGCCAAGAGGCGGGGGATTGCAACATGACGGCAATAATCCCAATATGAGGCAACAAAAGAGGGGTCAAGCTCCATGCGTTGCTGGACCAATCCTGAGTGTTTCCACTCATTGTATTGATAGCCGTGTAATGCAAAAAAAAGCATCCCGGCAAGGACGGCAATCGCCAGCAGCCAGAGGTAAACTTTAAATTTGCCGGACTTGTCCATCAAATAACCGCCGAGCCAAACCATTGCGCCGCTGGATAAAAACATCCAAACATAAACCGCCAGCGGATGGATATGCTCCGGGACGAAGCCGAAACGATGAAATACCATAAGCGGCAGATACCCGGCAATCAAGCCAAGCGCCAGACCGCGGGTTTCAAATCCCGGCATGACAATCAGCCCAAGGACAAGCAGCAACCAAACACCGCAAAAAACAGTTTGATTGCGATGTTTCAAAAAAATAGTCGGATGTATCATCATGTGCCTCAAATTTTATGCTGCTAATATATGTCATCAGTGGCAAAATTGCAAATTACAGTAATAAAATATGCAAAAGCGATGAATTTTACTTGCTTTTTGCAAATCGTGTGGTATAATTTTAACAAGAGCAATTGAGCCCGGAATCGACGGGCGATCTAAAAAGGAGACGGTCCGGATGATTTATTATTTTTCGGCAACGGGAAATTCACAATGGGTCGCGGAGGAGTTGGCCGCCGCCACCGGCGACCGCGCGGTCAGCATGACTGACATGAAAAAGCAGAAATTATCCCCCGCACCGGTGCGTGCCGGCGAGACGGTGGGTTTGGTGTTTCCGGTGTACGCGTTTGCGCCGCCCCGGTTGGTGATGGATTTTGTGAGCCAGCTCCAGATTGAGGAGGGGGCTTTTGTTTACGGTGTCTGCACCATGGCTGATTTTTGCGGCGATGTGTTTCGCTATTTGCGCAAGGTCATCCATGTCGACAGCTGTTACTCAATCCGGATGCCGAGCAATTATATTGTGATGAGCGACTGCGAGCCCGACGAAAAGGTCGCCTCCAAAATCATGGAGGCCACCGGGCGCATTCCCAAAATCGCCGTCGCGGTCAAGGCACGCAAAAAAGAGTTCATCGTCCGCAAGGGCCCGATGGCGTATTTGCTGACCGCGTTTGCGGCGCCGTTTTTCCGTAAATTTGCCAAAGACAAGAAGTTTTTAACCGATGACACGTGCATCGGCTGCGGCAAGTGTGCCGAGCGCTGTCCGATGGATAATATCAAATTGGAGAACCATCGGCCGAGTTGGCAGGGCGACTGCATGCAGTGCATGAGCTGCATTCAAAACTGCGCCAAGCAGGCGATCAATTACGGCAACCAAACCAGAAACCGCAAACGTTATACCTGTAAAGTCGCCAAAAACGGCAATTCATAATCACGATAAGACTTGCTGACCCGCAACCGGGCTTAGGTCTTGTGTGCAAAGGAGGCATATTATGAATCAAGCTGCGACCAGTAGTCCCAGTAATACCGTTTCCTCCGTGTTGGGTGTGTTGAGTTTGGTATTTTGGATGTTTCCGGGGGTGAATTTCGCCATTCCTCTGGCCGGAATCGTGTTGGCGGTGCGCAAAAGATATGTCGCCGGGCTGGTGTTGAACACCATCGGGCTCTGTCTCAGCATCGTCTGTTTGACTTTAAATCTTTTTATCGTCCCGGCGGCGGGATATTGAGCAATCTTTTTTTATGAAACAAGTTATTTTGGGTACCGACTGGTGGACCGACTGCGATGATGCGGTTGCGATCCGTTTGCTGGCAAATTTACACAAGGCAAAAGAGGTCGAGCTCGTCGGCGTCGCCGTCAGCGGCTGTATGGAGCATACGTTAACCTCGCTGGACGCTTTTTTACAGCATGACGGCTTGACGGTCCCCATCGGGATCGACCGCGAGGCGACCGACTTTGGCGGCAACCCGCCGTATCAGCGGCGTCTGGCGCAATTGCCGTCGCGTTTTAAAGACAATACCCCGGCCGAGGACCCGGTCAAACTCTACCGGCGTTTGCTGGCCAATGCCAAAGCTAAAGTTGAGTTGATCGAGATCGGCTACCCGCAGATTTTGGCCGCGCTGCTGGCGAGCAACGGGGACGAGTTTTCGCCGTTGACCGGTCTTGAGCTCGTCAAGCAAAAGGTCGGCCACTTGTGGATCATGGCGGGCAAATGGGATGAGCCAAACGGCGGGCGCGAAAACAACTTTGCCCGCAACCGCCGCGCCTCCGAAGCCGCCGCGACGCTTTGCGATCAGTGGCCGAGCGACATCACCTTTTTGGGCTGGGAGGTCGGTGCCACCGTGATCTCGGGGAGCAAATTGCCCGCGTCAGATATTTTGAAACAAGCTCTGGTTGACCACGGCTCGGCCAATGGCCGCTCCTCGTGGGACCCGATGCTGATTTTGCTGGCCGTCACCGGCGATTTGGCCAAGGCCGGGTATGACGGCGTCCGCGGCGCCGTGACGGTGGATCCGGCGACCGGGTGCAATTATTTTAAGGCATCCAATGTCGGCCGTCACTGTTATGTGGTCAAATTGTGGCCCGACGCGGCCTATGCCGACGCCATCGACCGACTCATCAACCATCAGGAGTAAGTGATTATGAGTGAACAAACCAAAAGTTGTCCCTGCAAGCACGTCGAGTGCAACAATCACGGCGACTGTCAGGCCTGCAAAGGGTATCACCGCTCAAACGATACTCTGACCGGCTGCGAAAAAGCCGAGGCGGCAAAAAAGCAAAAGTGAGCGTCAAAACACCGAGTGCATTTGTTTTTTGACGTTGGCGATTGCCGCGAGTAACTCTTTTTGCGCCTGCCCCTGCGGGCCGACGAAACCGAAGAATTCCTCGAGTTTGCCGCATGGGAAATCGGTGCATTCGCCGCAATTGTTAACTTTTTTGTCCAATGCGCAGCGGCGGATTTGGCACTGGCTCTCACAGTGACCGCACTTGGGGCCGCCCTCGGTCATACAGCCGTTGCAGCGGATGTTGCCGGCCTGGATTTGATCGCAATGGTAGCGCTGCCGCCAGTCGGCGGCGACCAGCTCCATTTTACTTTGACTGTTTTCGAGAGTGGCGCGATATGCGTCGCATTGGCTGCAAACCAGTCCGCAGGCGGCAATATTGACCGGCATGATATCCTCCTTGTTATAACGTTAAGGCAATATAGCACCAATCCATGCCGCCGTCAAGTTATTTTTCTCTCGCCGCCAACGCAAGTTTGATCTCGTCGACTTTGGCCCGGCTCAAGGGGTAAAAGCAAACCGCGGTTGCACCGATCAGCAAAAAGGCGGTCGGAAACAAGGCGTACCAGAGGCGCATTTGCATGATGGAGTCGGCACTTTGCGCCGCGCCGAGTTTTTGGTCAAAGCCGCACCAGACAAGAATGTACCCGGCGATCACCATGGCCATGGTAAAGCCGACCTTGACCGTCCAGGACAGGACGGCCGCAAACACCCCCTCGCGGCAGAGATTGTTATGCAGCAAATCCCACTGGCAGACATCCGCCATCATCGAGAAAAAGAGCATAAACATCGCCGACAGACACGGTGAAATCAGTGCAGAGCAGAGGATTGAGAGATACGGAGACTCGGGATTCATGATAAAATAACTTCCGACAAAGCCCGCGATACCCACCCCGTAAAAGGTCAGCATGGCGGCCTTTTTGCCGAAATGTTTGGAGAGCAAGCTCACGAGCGGCAATACCGCGATCCCCGATAAGCCGTACACCGTCCCGTTGACTCCCAAAATCTGGGTCGAGTAAGGGATATCGCCGCGGCAGACGTAATAAATGATTAAATACGTCCCCAAAGCTCCCGTCGAGCCCGCTCCCAGCATCCCGGTACCGAGCCCGGTCATGATGAGGACAAATGGTTTCACTTTAAATGCGGTAAAAATATCAGCCACTTTAATTTTTGGAGCGGGGGCGTGACCGGAGAGGGTGGGTGGCTTTTCGTGTCCCGTGAGCAGCAGCGGGCCGAGGGCAAAGATGACGATGACCGCTCCCACAATCAAACTAACTACCCGCATCCCGGTGATGGTGTCGCCCGCAAAGCAGGGGCGCTGTGTCCCCCAAAAGACCCAGTTGATCGCCACCGTGCTCAAGCCGACAAAAAACATCCGGTAGCCCATCAGATTGGTGCGCTCATGATAATCGCCGCTGAGCTCATAGCCGTAGCTGATGTAGGGGACGCAGTAAACCGTGGTGCAAGTGTAGTAAAAAAGAGACGCGATGACAAAGTAAGTGAGGTAATAATATTGGCCCATGTCGCGCGGAAACAGCCACATGACGACAAACGCCAGCGCGGTCATCACCGACCCGGCCAAAATATACGGTTTGCGCCGTCCCCAGCGGGAGCGGGTGTTGTCGCTCAAGTAGCCCATCACCGGATCGGTGAGTGCATCCCAGACGCGGGCGACGGCGGCGGCATAGCCGAGGAGCACCGGATCGACGCCCAAAGTGATGTTAAAGATCGGCATCATCATCATGATTGCCACATTTTGCATGGTGCTTTCGCTCAAAGCTCCCATGCCGTATCCGATTTTGGAGAAAAAAGACAATTTGCCGGTCATGATAGAGTTTCCTGATTGCTGAAAAAGCCCCCCGGGACGGGGGGCGGCTGGTCGTTTTAGCGGATGAATTTAATCAACACGGGGTGGTTGCCCAACGAGAGGTTTTCGACCGTCCAGCGGCCGTCGGTGAGTTTGGCCGGGAGGTCAAAGCTGCGGCCGGTGATTAAATCGATGGCGACCGGCGTCTGCGCCCAGTCGGCCCAGCCGGTGATCTCGAGCGACACTGCGCGGTTGTTGAATTCATCGCTGTAGGGGAGCAAATTCCAAACGGCAAGGCAGCGTTCACGGTCGTTGTCGGGCAGCTTGGCGGCATGGGTCATGATGCCGTTTTCGGCGGCGATTTTAGCTTTGTCCCAGTTGGCGATCAACGAGTCGCGCTTGGAGGCGCGGTGCAACGGCGCGGCCTTGACGGTGACTTGGGCGGCGGTGTCGGTCTGGCTGTCGGCCAAGAGCGAGTTAAAGCGCTGCAAAACGTAATAAGACGGCTTGGGCGAGAGATCGTAGCGCAGCAACCCAAAGTTGCCCTCAGCCTCAAACGGGAGATCATAATCGTTGACAAAATCGTACTGGATCGAGGCCGCTATGGTCGGGATGCCCAAAGTGAGGAGCTCCCGGCGCAACAAATAGGCCGCCTGTGCCGCCTCGGTATAGCCTTGATAGAGCGTCTCCTCATTTTTGCCGTTGGCGCGGTAGGTGGTAAAGCCGAACTCGGTGATCCACAGTTTGCGTTTGGACTTTTGTTGGTCAAAATTATCTTGGAAGCTCTTGATAAGGCCGGCAAAGGAGAAGCTCTCATCCCCGATCTTGATTCCATCGCGGGCCACCATCTCCGGTGTTGAGCCGTAAGGGATTTTTTCCGGGATCATCGCATAGCTGTAGGGGTGCTCGACGACGCCTTGAATCAGGTTTGACATTCCTGAGTTGAGATAGCGAAAGGTCACCGGCGGACAGCCAGGACCGCCCAAAATCATCGCCTCGGGGCGCACCTTGGCAATCGCTTCGGCCCCGGCATTGGTGTACTTGAGGTGCTCGACCATCCACTTGGAGTTGGAGTTGTCGGCCTCCTTGGCATTCCACGTACCGCCAAATTTGGGAATCCAGCCGCCCATATTGGAGGGTTCGTTGCCGAGCTCAAAAATATCAACCAGTCCTTTGGCGTCGACGGCGATGTCGCCGCAGATTTTGGCGTACTCTTCGGCACCGTCCTTGACGTCGGTCCAAAGTATGACGATCGGGATCAGGTCTTTGCTTTTGGCATATGTGAGCCACTTTTTGTCATAGTCGCGGATTTTATATTTGCCGGTGGCCGGGTCTTTCTCGACGTTGATGTTGTCGCGGATGTATTTCATCCCGCAGCCGGCGATGGCGTCAAGGATGCGCTCATAAGGTTTCCAGACCGCAAAGGACGGCTGCAACCCGTAATTGAGGTGGACGCAAGTGCCGAACGCGGCTTTTTTGATTTCGCTGCTCGACTTGGGAGTGCCAAAGTTGATGTTGCCGCTGTTTTTGCCGGGCAAGCTGAGGACAAAGCTGCTTTTACCGTCCTTGCTCTCCAGACGGTTGATGATTTGATACACATTGTTGGCGTTGGCTGTCGGCAACGTAAAATGAAGCGCCTGCGCGCCTTTGGCGGCAACCAGTTCGCCGTGTTGCTTCAGGTCGGGGCTCATTTGCGGGAAATCACACTCAAATACAGCATTGGCGGCGTTGGCTGCCGGTGTGGCGTCAACCCGCAAAAAGGAGCTGTTGCCGCCGGCGGTGACAGTCAATTTGAGTTCCCAGTTTTGCGCCTGCCAGTTGACCGGAGCGGGGGGGATGACTTGCGAGGTGAGTTTTTCGCCCTTGGCCTTGAGTCCCGAAACCGTGACCGTCCCGGCGGCGGGCTTGCCGTCGGTTTTTTCAACCAAAAGGAATACGTTTTTGATCGGGTTCACGAGCTTGTTGTCCTGTGTGCTGCCGCCGAAAGCGACGGCGGGGACATCGTTTTTGCCAAAAGAGACCGTGCTGGTTTTTCCGCCCGGGATGGCGAATTTGTGACTCTGAAAGGTGCGGCCGTTGCTGTCAGCGAGACGGATGATGACTCCGGCGTCGTTTTGGCTGGCAAGATCAAAACTCACCGACTCGGTTTCGGCCGGGATGTCCACGCCGGTGGCCTCGATGCTGACATAAAGGCCGCCTTTGCCGAAATCGTAACGGATCACGCTGCCATCGTCACCGTTGCGGACAAACTCGCCGCCGGCGCCGGGAAACTCCGAGCCGGGGTGAAAATACCATTTGCCGCAGTCGCGACCGTTGCTCAATTGGAGTTCGGTGCCGGAGATTGCCGCAGTCAGCAGCAACATAATACTGAGTGATAAGGTTTTCATTAAAAAATATCCTGACTTTGTACTTTGCTGTCATAGATGCCCACGGCCATGTTGCTTGTCGGCTTGGGGCGGGGGAGCCAGGCATTGTTGTAGCTCTCGATATTGCCGATGTCACTGCCGTAGTAGAGGCCAAAGGAGCCGTCCTGCTCAGGGCTGAAGGAGGGGTAAGTCCCGCGCGGCGCTTTGTATGTGCCGACGTGCCCGTCCCAGTGGAGGACATTGACTGCGAGCTGGTGGCGCGGCCACAGCCGGGGCTGGCCGTTGGCATTGGCGCTCAAAAAGTAGTAGTTGTGAAGCTGGGTCGGGTCCCAGATGTTTAAGGCGTTGTCAGCCAGCACCACTGTCCGTGAGGGCCGGGTGGCGGAGGAGGGCTTGGTGCCTCTCAGACAGTTGTTAAAGCCGTAGACCCGGTGGTTTTCGTAACTTGCTTTGAGATCCGATGGGCAAGTGGTAATATCGTTTTTGGACGTGTAAACCAGCAAGTGCCACGGCACGTACCAGTAACCGCTGAGCCCGGCATAGGGCATGATGCCGTTGTTGTTATCGACATAAATGGTCATCGCCAGTCCGTTTTGCCGGAGGTTGGCGGTACATTTGATGGTTTTCGCTTTTTCCCGCGCCTGATTCAAGGCGGGCAGCAGCATGCTTGCCAAAATGGCGATAATCGCGATGACGACCAGGAGCTCGATCAAGGTAAAAATCTGTCTTTTCATGATAAAACCTTTTTTTGTTGGAGTGCTGGGTGCTTATTTCATATATTGTAAATACGACTGATTGGCCTGCTGCATGCGTTTGGACAACTCATTGAGCGCTGAAATCGTCAACCGGTTGCTGTTGGTCGCCGGGTCTAGGGCCAGCGCCTGAGTGATGGCATGACGGCTGCCGGTCCGGACGGCTTCGGCGATCAACAACGTGACATTGATGAAATTGCGGTTGAGCCCGGCGCAAAATTCGGGCAGACGGCCGACGTGGTTGCCGGTAAAGGTACCTTTTTTGACCGTGACCGGCAGCTCGACGATGGCTTCGTCCGGCAAATTGGCGATTTTTCCCTGATTGACCATGCTGCCGTAGATGGAGTACTCTTTGCCGGTCTCGCAACCGTGAATCAATCGCGCCAGATACTCGACCGACAACGAGAGCTCGGCGGCTTCGCCGGTGGCGACGGTGCGGCGGAAACGGTTAAACAACTCATCTGAAAATTTATTGACCCGGTCAACGTTGAATGCAATCGGCAAGCGGGTTTCGACCACTCCCTTGAGTTGATCTTTGTTGACAAACTGCAAGTCGCCCCAGCCCATGGAGCGGCGTTTGGCCGGGATTTGCTGATGATTGGCGGCGAGGATGCTCTCGGTATCCATGGTTTCTTTAAGGGGGTCAACATTGCCCTCCTCCTCCTCCGAGAGCTCAAGGTAGCAAAATTCGCTTTGGAAATAGGGCAAATACTCCGACGTGTGGTAACTCGACTCGGTCATGTAGTACCCGGCAAGATCCATCAACTCAAAGCGGACGCGGTCCAGCGCCCGCACTTGGGGGGCGCGCACCCGCTCCCGCAGCGCGGGGTAAAGATCTTTGCCGTTTTGATCGGTGATGGCGAGCATCCACATCTGGTGGTTGACACCGCCGCAGTGGAGCTTGATGTCGGCCGGATTCATCCCGAGCAACCGCCCGAGCCAGGCGCGGCTGTGCTCCAAACCGTGACAAAAGCCGATGTTGGCAATTTCCGGCGCGGCATCGTTGATAATCCGCAGATTGGCCGACATCGGGTTGGTATAGTTGATGAGTTTGGCCTGGGGCGCGACTTCGCTAATGGTTTTCACCAGTTTGATGAGTTCCGGCGCCATGCGCAATGATTTAAAGATGCCCGCCGGTCCCAAAGTGTCGCCGATGGCCTGATAAATCCCGTACTCGGCCGGGATTGCGATGTCGGCGGCGGTCGCCTCCATGCCGCCGATATCAAACGTGGCGGCGACATAGGCGGCGTCTTGCAGCGACTCGCGCAAATCGGTGGTGGCGGAGATGGTCATTTGGACTTTGTTTTTTTGTTTCAAAATATTGGCAAAGTCATAAATCAGCTTGAGTTTGGCCGCATCAATGTCCATCAAGCACAACTCAAATTCGCGCAATTCGGGGAAATACATCATATCCGGGATAATTCTGCTGGAAAAAGAAAAGCTGCCAGCGCCGATAACGGTAATTTTTTTCATCGATCATTCCTTACATGGGATTGCTTGTAACTGCTATATAGTATACTCAATAAAAATCAAAAAGAAAATGTACAAAAGTATTTGAAGTATTGTATTATTGTGCTTTATTATCACTTTAAATATAAAATCAAGCAAGCCGGAGTTGTCATGAAACACTTTTATCAAAACGAGCAATTGAGCGAATTTACCGGGGAAATCTGGCGCGATTACCCATTGACCTGGGAGCGGCGGCCGGTATTGTATTATTTGGAGCGGTTTCGCGGCGAGCGCAAAAATAAGATATTCACCGCGCACGATCACTGGGAGCTCATTGCCTTTATTGACGGCGACGGTTTTGTCGACCTGGATGACGGCGTAATTGCGGTTGGGCCGGGGAGTTTGGTATTGGTCCCGCCCGGGATCAGTCACCACGAGCGGGCGGAGAAGCGCATGGATTTGATCTGGCTCGGATTTGACGCGGGGTTTACCGGCAATTTTTGCCCCGATGATCCTTTGGTGGTGGAGGACGCCAACTTGGTTGACGACCTGATTGAGATTTGGAAACTGGTCATTAATCAAATACCCTACAGCGGCTTGGAGATCGAGGCCTCGGTGTTGCTTTTGCTGGGCAAATTTTTGCGCCTTCAAAAGTCGAGCCATGACAACGCCGCCCGTCAGCTGCAGAGTGCGATCGAGTATATCAATGCCGATCCCACCCGCGAGATTTCGGTACCTGAGCTGGCCAAATTGTGCAACGTCTCCATGAGCCATTTTTTTCGCGAGTTTAAAAAACTCACCGGCCGGACGCCCGTCAATTATCAGCTCAATTTGAGGCTTAATCTTGCCCGCAAATATTTGCTGGAAACCGATTTGCCCGCGAGTCAGATCGCCCGGCTGTGCGGATTTCACGATCCGTTTTATTTTAACAAAATGTTTAAGCGCCATTTTGAGTGTCCGCCGATCAATTTCCGGGAGCGCCACGCGGGCGGATGAAATATTTTTAAAAAAATTAGCCTTATCTAATTGATTTTTTTGAGGATTGCATTATATTATAGCTCAAACAACCTTAGGTCAACGCTTTTTCCGGTGTCGGCAATGGCGTTTTTTTGAAATTTTTAATTAGTTATATCTAATTATTGAGGTGGACCATGTCGGAAATAATGTGTCACAAACATCGCAGTGCCATCATGCGCTTTTTGCTCCTAAAGACCGCCGCCGTATATCGCGGCGTCAAGCCGGGCGAGTTGTTGCGCCTCAAACACTGCTACCCGTTGTCCGGCAGCCGCGAGTGTCTTTGCCGCGAGGATATTTTTGCCGCGCTCAAGCTTGATTATCTGATTTTGCGGGAGGATGGCGACGGGGCATTGGTGTTGTTTTTTGACCGCAAAAATTTGGTGCGGACGCTTAATTCGGCAGAGAATATGGCTTGTCTCGGCCGTTACGGTTACCTAGCTCCCGATGATTTGGATGCGCATCTGGCGCGGCTCAAACGAAATTTTGCCGGCCGGGATTTTCCGCACGAAATCGGGATTTTTATCGGTTACCCGGCCAAGGATGTGATCGGTTTTATCGAAAAAGCCGCGCCCACGGCGGTCGCCAAAGGTGATTGGCGGGTGTTCGGCGACGCCGGAGAGTCGGTCAACCGGATGCGGCTTTACCGCAAAGTGTTTGATGCGGCAGGCAAAATTTTTGACCGTTGCGATAATTTGCAAACGTTTTTTAATGAAATCAACCGCTGGCATTGGGGAAATGTATCGTGAAAAAAACGCCGGATTGATCCAGTTTGGGCGGCGTTTGAGCGAAATAACTCTCATCCCGGGAGAATAGGTTTGGCAGTCGGCAGCCATGCGTATTCTCCCGGATTTTTATTTCGGCATTGAGTCGGTTACCGTCACCCAGATATTTTCGGCGCTGGCGGCGGGGATCGGGATGCGCTGATTGCCTTTGACAATAATCACCGCCGACTTGTCCAGCGAAAACGACTCAAACAAAAACTCATCGTCGACTTTGAGACTCTCCGGCGGCAGCTTGAGATTGCGGCTGAAGTAACAAATTCTGGCGCAGACCCCTTTGTCGAGCGAGCTCAGTGTGCGGTACTTTTTTTTGTCGGGCGAGCTTAAATGATCCATCGCCTCGGTGAGATGGACTTTGAGCCCTGTCGCATCGGCGCGGCTGGCGATGGCCTGCGAAAACAATGATAGTTTGTCGATCACATCCTCGTCGATCACGTGCTCTACCTTGCAGGCGATGTGGGTCGATTTGTCGGGGGGGAGATTTAAGATGTCGGAGAGAAACTTCTCCAAAATTTCGTGCTTTTTGATCACTTTGGCGGCGGCGGCCTTGCCGGCATCGGTCAGCTGTACCGGCTGATGGGCGCTGTAAATGACGTAACCCTGCCGCGCCAGCTGTTGCAGTGCGCCGGTGACGGAGGGCATTTTGACGTTGAGTTTTTCGGCAATGTCTTTGACGTGGGCGTGGCCTTTGACTTTGATGAGTCCGGCAATCACTTCCAGATAATCCTCGAGACTTCCTGTTAAAACTGCGGCCATTTTTACGATAAATCCATCTTTAAAATTGTTTCATTTCAACACTGCAATTGCTCTTGTTGTAATATACTTTATAAAATTGAAAAAAGCAAATATTTGTAGTCGAAATATCGAAAAATATCTGTTATTTTTTCGCAGATATCTCAGCTGCAATCAAGTACAATTATATCATCGCCGCCGGGCTGAAACTTTTTAAGGCAGTTTCTTTACGGGAAACATCAGTTACCGTTTAACTTATCGCTAATTATGCAAAAGTCAATGCTTTTTTTGATAAAACAATATTTTTTACTGAAAAATTTTTGTTTTGACCGGCGGCGGATTGGTTGACCGCGCGTACTCGACGTCGGGGCGGCCAAAGAGCAGCACCGCGCCGACCTTGTATTCGCCGGTGATTTCCAGCTGTTTGCGCATTTTGCCGCTGAGGCGAAGCAAATGGACGGCAAATCCGCAATAGCAGCTTCCGAGCCCGAGAGTTTGCAGATAATCGTCAAACTGGGCCAATGCGATCCACGGATCGGCCTCGCGGCACGGCGCATTTTTGGGCACCGCGGCGACGATCATGGCGGGGGCGTTGCGGTAAACCAGGTCTTCTCCCTCAGAAATCGACTTGGCAAAGCGTTTGCTGTGGGGGTACAATATCTGCAATATCCGCCACCGGAATAATTTTTGCAATATTTGATTGGTATGATTGCGGAAAAAACTCATTTCTTTTTCGCCGTTGACGATGGCAAAATATTGGCGGTGATCGTTGCACCCCGAGGGGGCCCAGCGCAAGGCGTCGGTTAGCTTGGCCAAGGTATCCGCGTCGATCGGCTGCGGTTTAAAAAAGCGGATGCTGCGGCGCTGGCGCACCAGATTGGCGAAATCAACCCCGGTCGGGAGTTTGCCCGCCGGGGCACAGCTCTCCGGCTTGATCCCGTCAAGCTCGATGGCGCCGTGGGGACAGACCGCGAGACAGTGCTGGCAATGGATGCAATAACCGATGCGGTCGGGGTGGGCGGCCGGATAGCCGTCAGCGTCCGGCACAATGATTTGCTCCGGGCAATCCCGGCGGCAGCGGCCGCAGCGGGTGCATGATAAACGGCGAAATGTAATCATAACAATGACTCTCCGGAGGATTAACATAACATAAACCCGTAAGATTGCAAGTCGATCATTGGCAAAATTATGCTTTGTGTGTATATTATTGGCTAAGACTAACAAATAATCACGGTAGTTATGCATCTGCAAACCCATTTGATGAGCGGCTGGTGTGTTGGTAATTTGATCAACCTTTCGGCGCGCGAGCGGTTTTGGGCGATGGTGATGGCGGTCGCGCCCGATCTGGACGGGTTGACGTATCTTTGGAGCGTCAAGGCGTATTGGGCGACGCACCACGTTTACGGCCACAATTTACTTTATCTGATCGCCGTTGCCGGAGTTTTGACCGTGTTTTGTCAGCACCGGCTTAAAAGTTTCGCGCTTTTTATGGTGATCGGTCATTTGCACTTGGCAATGGATCTTTTGGGCTCGGGGGAGGGGTGGACCATCCCGTATTGGCTGCCGTTTGACCGCAAAGAGTACCTTTGGGCTTGGGGCTGGGCCTTTGACAGCTGGCAAAATAAAGTGGCCGGCCTTGGATTTTTGCTCTGGTGCGTCTGGATTGTCGTGTACCAAAAACGCACTCCTCTGGAGTATGTCATGCCCAAACTGGATGCCCAATTGGTCAATCTGGCTCAAAAACTTCGGCGGCGCAAGCGGTAATTATTGAGATAAACGCCATCAATGAGGTTGTATTTTAGGTTTATCCGGCATATATTACCAACAGATGATGTTACCGACGGGATGATCAATGGATTTTTTAAATAATGTAAACTGGCATGAGCTCTTGCAGACCTACGGGTACTGGGCTATCTTGCTCGGGACCTTTCTGGAAGGCGAGACGATTGTCATTTTGGCCGGGCTGCTGGTTGCCAACGGTCACATGGAGTTTATGCCGGTGGTGTTGTGCGCCTTTACCGGGACGACGCTGAGCGACCAGTTGATGTTCAGCATCGGCAAATACAAAGGGCAGGCGCTGCTGACACGCTTCCCCCGGCTGGACCGCAACCGCGAGCGGGCCTCGGCATTGCTGGAAAAGTACGATATCTTACTCATCCTGGGCTTCCGCTTCATTTACGGCATCCGCAACGTTACGCCGATCGTGCTCGGCTTGAGCAATCTCAAACATTGGCGCTTTTTGCTGTTAAACATTGTCGGCTCGTCGGTATGGGCGCTCACGTTTACCGCCGCCGGGTACTATTTCGGGCAGGCCATCGGCTATGTGATGCATATTTTCGGCATCTCGATGCTGGGGTTGGTGATTGTTGCCGCTTTGGTGTTTGGCGGCATTTACCTTTACCGCCGCAAGCGCCAAAAGGCCAAGGCTGCGGTCGCGGCTTTGACGATGACCGACGACTCCCAATCGCGCTGAGCTCGGTGCCGGTTTGCGTAGATACGTATCTGTCTTTTTTTGATTGAATTTTCCTCATTTTTTTCAAAAATACTATTGACTTTGATCCTCTTTTGTGGTATAATTAGTCTAGTCCATTTAGTAAAAACGCAACTTGGCTTGCAAAAACCGGGAGGAATTGACAATGATGCAACGGACGAAAATTTTTACCCTGATCGAGCTTTTGGTAGTAATTGCGATTATCGCCATTTTGGCATCGATGCTGCTGCCCGCTTTAAACAAGGCCCGCAGCCGCGCCAAATCGACCAAGTGCATCAACAACTTAAAGCAAGTCGGTCTGGCCGATACCATGTACACCGCGGATTACAGCGGCTGGTTGTACGGGCCGCGGCTCAAAGCGGCGCCGTCAGCGGCGGTTACCGGGACGATTACGAGTGACTCATGGTTGACCAGTATTGCCAATTTGGGTTATATCGGTCGCTATGATACGATCAAAAAAGGTCAGCCTTATGTCCTAAGCTGCCCCTCGGTCTACCCGGCCGGGATATTTGACCACGAGTATCGCGGCTATGCCAAGCGCGGATTTTATAACAACAACGGCAACAATGACTGTTTTTGGAAAATGCGCGGCAACGGTTTCTCTTTTGTCAAAGGTCCGGGGGTGTCCGCGAGTGACAACCGGCCCAACTTGGCCGACGGCACTGCGCCGTATGATAAACTCTCTCCGGCATTGTTTGTAACGACCTACGACAATGCGCAGCTGATCAGCGCAAGCACCGGCCAATGGTCGCAATTGATGTATGCCTCGTTTGAAAACTTTAATCTCGCCCACGGCGGCAAGGGCTCGGTGCTTTTTTATGACGGCCACGTCGTTTTGGGGAGAAAAAAATTCCGGACGTTTACCAATGCGGTCAACTCCGATACGCAAACCATCCGGGTGGGGATCAGCGAATGATGAGCAATGATAAAAAAAACGCAACCATGCATCAGCAGCTCAAAGAGTCGATGCTCAAAGATATTTTGTCTTTGGCCATCGGTACAAGGCTGCCGTCGGAGCGTCAGTTGGCCGACCGTTTCAACGTTTGCCGCGCAACGGTCAGTAAAGTCATGGAGGAGTTGGTGCTGGAGGGCTATTTGAGCCGCAAGGTCGGCAGCGGCACCTTTGTGATGCCGGGTGATAAAACCGTGCGTCCCAATGTCGGGACCAAAAAGTCAAGAGGGGATATTATTGTCAGTTTTCCGGATTTTTTCTCTTACGGCATTTGGGAGATGGTGCATTATCTGGAGCTGGCCGCGATGCGCGAAAACTGCAATTTGGTCAGCATCAAAACTTACCCCGAGAGCGATTACTCAACCTTGCTTGCGGCCGCGCGCTCAAGCGACCAATTGCTGGGCGTCGTTTTGGTGTTGGGGGCGCCGATCACCAAATCGGTATTGCGCGATCTCGACGAGTTGACCGTGCCGGTGATTGTCTTTGGTGAAATTGAGGAGGTGGGGGCGTATCACAATTTTTATGAAATCGCCGACGACCACTTTCAGTCCGGTTTCATCAAGATGAATACTTTGCTGGAGGCCGGGCACCGCCATATCGGCTTTGTCCCCAACGAGCCGTCTTCCCTGGCCGGCAATCAGGTGATCCGCGGGATTAAACAAGCGTTGTACCGCCGCAAATTGCGCTGGGGCGACGTGGTGCAGCCGGAGAGCCGCAACCGTTTTTGGCAGAGCCCGATGCATGCGGGGTATGTGCAAACCTTGGAAGTGCTCAAAAAAGACCCGTCCGTCACTGCCGTCATTGTCGATACCGCCCCCGGGGCCATCGGCGCATTGCGGGCGCTTTATGAGCTCAAGCTGCGCTGCCCGGAGGACGTGAGCGTCATCACCGCCCTCGGCTGGGCCGATATTGAGAGCTACACCGCGCCCAAACTTACCCTGACCTCGGTGTCGCAGCCGGCGAAAATCGATATTGCCATGCAAATTGTGCTGGATCGTGCGAGTGTCAAAGCCAAAAGTTTCTTGATTGAGTCGGTGTTGATTTCCCGGGAGAGTGTGAAAACATTATGAAACAATATTTAATTATCTTGTCGGCATTGGCGGCTGCGAATTTGTTTGCCGCCGATCATGCGGTATTGTACAAAGATCCGGTGCCGGGCGACAAAACCGTGGCGGCGGCGCGCGAGTTAAAGATCCAAATCCCGGTGATGGTGCGCGAGTGGCACATCTGGTGGGGGGCTCCCTACGGCGGGCGTCCGCACTTGCCGCGCTGGATGCACTGGAAAGGTCAGCAGTTGCTGGGAGAGTACAATCCCGCGACCACCATCGAGCAGCTGCGCCCGGAGAGCTACTGGCGGCGCTGGCTCAACTCGTCCGGCTACCCTTTGATCGGGCCTTATGACTCGGCTCAGCCGTCAATCATCCGCTGGCAGCTCGAGTCGGCCAAAAATGCCGGGCTCTCCGGGATGTACATCCACTTGTGGCCGTCGTTGTGGGATGACGGGGTGGATATGACGCCGCAGCCGATTTTTGAAACCGTCCTTGATACGGCGGCTGCGCTTGACTACCCGGTGGCGATCCATGATGAAATCGCTTTTCGCGGGCCTAAAATCACCAAGGCGCAGCAGCTTGACAACTCGATCCGCCGCACGGTGTTGCTCCTCAAGCGTTACGGCAAACACCCGGGCTGGATGAAAGCGGACGGTTTCCCGGTTTATTATTTCCAAAATTGGAATACTTGGATCAAGCCCGCCGAATTGGCGCAGTATCTGCAAGCGGTGGAAAAACAGGCCGGACCGGTTTATTGGGTCGTGGAGCAGGGGCAAAATGACGAAGTGTTTCAGATTCCCGAAATCAAGATGGTATTCAGCCACAACAACAGTTATTTTATCCACGCCGAGCCTTTCGGCCTTGATCCCAAGCCGTGGGGCAAGCTCGCCGAGTCGATGAAAAAATCGGCGGATATGGCGCGCAAATACAACAAAAAATTCGGCATGACGGTGTATTCAAGGTTTAACAACAACTTTGACCGGGGGACTCCGGGGCACGGCAAAATTCCGGCCGAGGATGGGATGTTTTACGTCAACTCTTTAAAGCAGGCAATGCAGTTTTCGCCCGATGTCCTGATCGTCAACCAGTGGAACGACTTTGAGGAAGGGGCCTTTCTCGAGCCCGCGTGGGACTGCGACGGCTTTAACGGCGATCCGTACCGCTACTTGCGCATTACCGCCGCCGCCCTCAACCGCGACTTTGTCCCGGCCAAGCTCCCCGAGCGCGACGAGATCGACCCCTATATCCGCCGTAAACTTTTCGGCGACGCGAAGCCCGGCGATTTGGGGCCGGTGAGCGCACCGCCGGTGTTGGCCGACGGCAAACTCAAGTTTGACTTTGTCGCCGACGGGCCCCAGGCGGAAACCGTTGCTGTCCTCCAACCGGAGCTCCCCCGCTGGTCGTGGGATGATATGGTGTACCGGGGGCAAACGCTGCGCCTCGGCAACTGGAGCGCGGTGAAGCCCGGCGGCGTGATTGCGGGCAATGACGAGCTGAGATTTTATGTCACAGCGTTAACATCGAGTCAACCGGCCACTTGGTGGCTCGGCATCCATTACGCGGCCGGGGCGGACAGCAAGATTGTGGTCAATTACCGCTCGGATATGGAGAATTTCCGGCGCGACTCCAAATGGGAGCGCAAGGGCGTCGAGCTCTCGACCGGCATCACCACGCGTTTGGCCGACAGTACGGTCTTTACGTGGGTGCCCTTGTATGACGCCGCGTTTTCGGGCGACGAGGGCGATCTCTTGATCACTTTGGGCGGCAAAAAGGCCGAATCCAAGGTCAAAGAGCTGATCCTCTATCACCCAAAATTGGCCGTGAAGCGTTTGCCCGCCGCCGACTTGGTCGCGCTTCCCAAGGAGGTCAAGTCGGACAAACCATTGGTCACCGTGCCGTTTGACGCCTTGGGCAACCCCGGCATCCCGTTTTTGTTGATCAACCGCAAATAAGGACGATATACGATGAAAAAAGTTTTAACCATGCTGATGATTGCCGCCGGTTTCGCGGTTACGGGCGTCGAGCTCTCCAAGGAGAGTTTCGGGCTTCTTAAAAATACCCCAGTTTACATTCAGGAGTGGCATATCTGGTGGGGCTTCCCTTACCCCGACCGGCAGGCCCCGATGCTGCACATGGATTGTACCTTGACGAGCGACCGCGAGCCGTGGCGGTTAAATTGGAACCGCAACGGCTACCCCCTGGTCGGTCTTTATGACGCAGCCAACCCGGAGATCATCCGCTGGCAGATCCGCTGCCAAAAAGCCGCCGGGCTCACCTCGACGGCGGTGATGATCCACCCGGATATGAAAGACGGCATCGCGTATATCCAGGAGGGGCGCGACAATATGATCAAAACCATCCTCGACATCGCCGCCGGGGAGAAATACCCCGTGTTTTTTATGGACGAAGTCGCCTTTCGCAAGGGCTCCGTGTGTCAAAAGCCCGAGGTGATGGCCGAACGGGTGATCCGGTTTGTCAAAAAATACGGCAACCATCCGGGACTCTATAAAATTGACGGCAAGGTCGTCTATTACTTTCAGACCTACGGTTACAAGATTACCCCCGAGGAGCTGCAAAATATGTTTGCCTCAGTGGAGAAATCGGTGGGGCCGGTCCACTGGATGATCTTCGGCTCGGTCAGCCGCTTCGGCAGCATCCCGCAGCTGGCCCGGATCGTCGACGGCGCCAATCTTCACCGCCGCGACAGCAAAACGCGCGAGTGGGATATGGCCAAGCAAAGCGCCCAGGGCATCTTTGCCGAGGGCCGCAAGCAGGGCAAACTCGTGACCGACATGCAATACCCCAAATTTGACGGCACCAGTCAGCCGTGGCGGCAGACGGGGGTTTATCAATACGGCCAAAACGGCAAATTTTTGGAGAAAACGCTGCTCGATTCGTGGCAGTACAAGCCCGATTTTATCATGCTCTCATCATGGAACGATTGGGAGGAGGGGGCTAACTTTGAGCCGGGCTGGGATTTTGACGGTTATGCGGGCGACCCTTATGCCTACTGCAAAGTGATTGCCCATCTGCGCGGCATTGAGTTTGTGCCGCCGCCGTTTCCGGCCAAGGCGAGCGTCCACCCGACGATTTGGGAGAAGCTCAATTACGGCGACGGCGCGGGCCCGGTGATTGATAAAATCGAGCGCTCCAACGTCCGCGGCGGCGCGCTTGCCGTCACCGCCCGCGATACGGTCAACCCGGTGACGGCGCTGGAGGTGACTTATGGTGGCGATTTGTATTACCTTGCTCCTGACGGCGGCAATCTTAAAGTCGTTGACAACAAGATCGGCAAATTGGAGCGTGTGCTTGACGCCTTTGATTTCTCCCCCGGCATGGGCGGCAAAGTCGGCAACGAGTCGGTCGAATTGACCGCGCCCGAGCTGGCGCAATACAGCGACAATTTTTACATCGGCGTCGCCACCAACTTTGACCCGCAAAAGCCGCTGGCGCCGGTGTCGGTCACGGTCAATTGCGCCAAGCCGGTGATGCTCTATGAGCCCATCGGCGGCGTCAAGACCAGTGATACTGTTAATCTTGCGCCGTACCCGCGCTCAAGTCAGTTAAACAGCGAGTATTGGAACGGCTGGCGGACCAATGTCGCCTTAGTGCCGCGCCCGGTTTCCTTTAAGGAACAGCCGCTCAAGCTCACCGCACCCAACCAGCTGGTCGGCCTCGTCGCTTTGCTCAAGGGCGAAGTCAACCCCGACCGGGTGACGACCGAGGGCGTTAACGTGGACGAAAAAGGGCTGAGTAAAAAATTCTATTTGACTTTGCCCGACAGCGTATTGGGCAAACCCGGCGCTCATTTTGTCTGGCTGCGTGCTCAGGATGCGGCGGGCAACTGGGGGAGCCCGGTGCTGTACGCTGTGCCCAACTATGAGTTTTACGACCGCGCCAAGGCGTCGGAGGTCAAAGAAGCGCCGCTCGCGGTCGCCGGATCCTTGCTCGCCGATAATTGCAGCGACCCCAAGTTGTGGAAAGTTTTGGAGCAAAACCCGCTGAGTACCCGCGAGAGCGAGGTCAAGGTGATTTCGAGCCGCTTTGCTTTGGGCAACGGCTTGGTGATGCGCGAGTTTCCGGCTGTCAGCGACGGCGTGTTTACCCTTCGCTTTCAGGCCGGGCATCTGTCATGGGAGCGGCTCTTAATCGTCTGGATTACCGATGCCTCCGGCAGCAAAGGCTACGGCATTGCGTGGGACTCGGCCAAAGAGTCGATGGCCAAGGGCGGCGGCACGGTGTCGCTCCTCAAATTGGACGGCGAAGCCGTCACTTGGGCGACCAAGGGGCAAAAGCTTAAAACCGTGGACTCGGGGCACTTTGCCGTGAGTGAAAATCTCGCTTATTTTACCGTCAACCGCAACGCCGCCGGGGAAATCTCCGTTAGCGTCGACGGCAAAGAGTTGATCAAAGTCAAGGATGAGTCATTCAAAGACTTGAGCCGCATTTATCTGCGCGGCAACCAGACGCAAATCTTGGACGACATTGTTGTAAGTAAATAACCAAGCCCCCTTTGACCCCGGACGGTGTGGAAATTGATTTTTCTGCCGCCCGGGGTTTTTTGTTTACTCCTGGGTCAAAAAAAGCTCGTCGACCGGGGAGTTGATCTCCATATACTCGTCGCGGTTGCGCAGCTCACACCGGATGGTTTTGCCGGCGGTGTTTGCCGTCACGGTGGTATTTTTGACTTTGCCCAAGTAGAGCGTCGGCTTGTCCGGCATCGCGTCAATGTTATAATTGCGCACCAGATTTTTGACCGTAAAGTTGCGGACGCGCGTCTCGCAGCAGATCATCCCTTTTTCGCGGACGGCCCGGGAGGAGTGGATGTAAAAGCCGTCGATCTCGATGTTTTCCACCAAGCCGGTGCCCTCGGGGTAATCGTTTTCCCCCTCCGGGGTGACCAAGGGGGTGCGGCAGTAACGCGCGCCGTCCATATTGATGGCAAAGTTGCGGCAGCCGCAAACGAGATTGTAAAACTTGAGATTGCGGATCGGCGAATTGACGCTCAGCATGCGGATCGCGGCATGGCAGTCGTCGGCAAAAATATCGCGGAAAACGATGTCCTCAATGGGCCCGCATAATAAATCGCGGTTCTCCAGACGCACCAGGCTGTCGTCGGCGTTGAGGGCGAGCATGTCGTCGTTGGTCTGGCCGGGGGTAACGGCGCGGATGTTCTCCACCCAGCCGTGGCGGACAAAGCCGGCAAAGTGCAATCCGTCCTGATTAAAGGCGGGCTTTTCGCTGGAGAAACGGATGTTTTTAATGATGAAGTCCTCGATTTTGCAAAAACGCGTGTAGTACACGACCGAGTTGGCAATCTCGATATCCTCCAGCACCAGATTTTTAACGTTGAAAAAGTTGAGCACCGTTCCCGACCACGCCTCGGGGTTAAAGAGATTGTCATTGTCCTTGGTGTTGTATTTGCCTTGATTGTTGCCGTCAAAGACGCCGCCGGTGATTTTAATGTCATGGTCGCCGCCGGCGTGATTGCCGTTGGTCAGCAAAAAGTCGCCGCGCTTTTTGGGCGTGTCGCCGCAGTGGATCAGACGCGCTCCCGGCAACAGCTCCAAATGGGTCTTGGACCGGATTTGGAGCGTCCGGGTAATCCGGTAATTGCCCGCGGGGATGACGACGTGCCCGGCCAGATCGAGCGCCTGCTGGATCGCCGCGTCATCGGCGGTGAGGCCGTCGCCGGTGGCGTTGAAATCTTTGACGTTATTGGGATTCATAATGGATTCTTTCGGTTAAGGTTTTATTGTCATATTGCAAACACTGAGATAACTTTGGATCCGGCTTTTTAAGGGCTCGGTGCTGTTTTCGGCATCCTTGAGCTCTTTGGCGATCGCTTCGGCGTCGGAATAACGCTTAAGAGAGAGCAATGCATACCCTTTTTTGACCAAAATCATGGCCCGCCCGGGGCCGTTGGCGCCGCGCTTGGTTTGCAGCAACGCGTCGGCGATGGGGAGCGCCGCCTCCGGTTGGTTGGTCACGAGCAATGCGTCAAGTTTGATATCCAAAATAAAAAAGTACATCGGGTCCGCCGGGTCCAGCTCCTCGTTGCCCAATAATTGCAGGACTCTTCGGGCGCTTGATTGCCGATCTTTGGCGGAGAAGCGCCCGGACGAATTTTCCCAAATGCGCTGGTATTCACTGCCGACGGCAACCTGGAGTTTGTGGCGGAAAGTGTCCGACAGTGTCTCATCAGCCAGCAGCAGCGACAACACTTGGTCGACGGCGGTGGCGCGGTTGACCATCGGCCCCTCCTGCTGTTTGGCCAGTTTTTCTTTTAAGGAGGCAATCTGGTCGCTGATTTCCAGTTTTTTGCGCTGACATTCGGCTTCTTTGAGTTCGCCCTTGGCCGATTTTCCGTCCAGCTCTTTGATTTCGGACGCGGCAAGGGCGATGCTTTGGAGCAAGTCCTGGGCGGTCGGCTGCAGATCAGCCGCGTTGGCCGCCGCCCGCGCCCAGGCGTAATAGAGCTCGGTTTTGGCCTGCATGGAGTGCAACGAGAGTGCGAGTTTGGCCGCTTTGGCCGCGGGATCGGGGGTGTCAAAGTATTTGAGCGCCGCGGCGGCCAATGGACGGTTGCTGACAAACAACGTCGGCTCGGCAGCCAGCATAAAATTGGTGCTGTAGATTTCATCAATGTCCCGCATGGCCATCTCAAAATTATCGTTGGCCAGATCGTAGGATATTTTTTGATACAATTGCATCAGCTTTTGCTGGTCCGCGGGCGACATCGGGGCGGCCGCCATGATGGCGGCAACGGCGAGCACCCAGACGACAAACGCGATTTTCATATTATTTTACCTCAAAATAGACGGAAACTCAACGATAACATAATATATCAAGTTTCCGGCAAAATGCAATCGCGCAAATCGTAAAAAAATACGTTGTTTGCGCCGGGGTGTCGACTAATACAACTATTATGGTTGTGTTTGCCGTCGGATAAAACCGCCTCAAAAGTAATTATTTTCCAAAAATTTTTGATTTTTGTGTAAAAATCCGCTTGAAAACACAACCAAACGGGTTATATTAAAAACACAATCAAAAGAGTTGTGATTGCAAAACGTCCAATTGAAGGAAGTGTCATTAAAATTACCGAAACTGATTACTTTGATGAAGTCAAAAACATCCGAATGTGATGCCTATGGTATCTCTCGACCCGTCAGCCGGTTGCAGACGCAGCCGCAAGTTGTTACCGATTAACCAAAATATCCCCCAGAGGAGACTTTACCTATGAACATCACTTGGAAAAATGTATTTAAAACTTCACTCTTGACCCTGACCCTCGGTTTGGGTGTCGCCGCTGCCGCTGCCGAACCCGTTGAGCTCATTAACGTATCCTACGACCCCACCCGCGAGCTTTACCGCGCTTACAATACCGAATTTCAAAAGTATTGGAAAGATAAAACGGGGCAGGACGTCGTTGTCAAGCAGTCGCACGGCGGCTCCGGCAAACAGGCCCGCGCGGTCATCGACGGCGTGGACGCCGATGTGGTCACGCTGGCCCTGGCCTACGACATTGACGCCATCACCTTTACCGGCAAAAAGCTCGTGGACAAAGACTGGCAGCAGCGCTTGCCGGAAAACAGCTCGCCGTACACCTCGACCATCGTCTTTTTGGTGCGTAAGGGCAACCCCAAAAACATCAAAAACTGGGACGATCTGGTGAAGCCCGGCGTCGAAGTCATCACCCCCAATCCCAAAACTTCGGGCGGGGCGCGCTGGAACCATCTGGCCGCTTACGGTTTCATTTTGCAGCGCGAGCTTGGCGATATTAAAAAGGTGCGCGACCCCAAATATGCCGACGAAGTCAAGGCCGCCGACGCCAAAGCGCAGGCTTACTTAAAGGAACTTTATCAGCATGTCCCTGTCCTGGACTCGGGCGCCCGCGGCTCGACCACCACGTTTGTGCAGCGCAAGATCGGCGACGTTTTGCTCGCCTGGGAAAACGAGGCGATCCTCTCGGTGCAGGAGCTTGGCCCGGATGCGTTTGACATTGTGACCCCGCCCATTTCGATATACACCGAGCCCCCGGTGGCGGTGGTGGATAAAAACGTTGACCGCAAAGGGACGCGCAAGGTTGCCGAGGAGTATCTCAAGCATCTTTACTCTCCGGAAGCGCAAAAGATCATTGCCGCCTACGGCTATCGTCCCCTTTACCCGCAGTATGCCGATGCCAAGGATTTGGCCCAGTTCCCCAAATTGGAGCTCATTAAGTTGACCGATCTGGAGCCCGACTGGATCGCCGCCCAAAAGCGCCACTTCAGCGACGGCGGCTTGTTTGACCAGATTTATCAGGGGCAAAAGTAATTATTGCCAAACGCATCAGACCAATCAAAGGGAGGTAAGATTTGAGTAAGACATGGAAACAACGCAGTGTTTTGCCCGGCTTTTGGCCGACCTTTGGTTTGACGCTCTTTTATCTCTCGCTGATCGTGCTCTTGCCGCTGAGTACTTTGGTGGTCAACAGCGCTTTGATCGGCTTTGACGATACCCCCTATTACCGGGTGGACCGGGGCCAGGTTACCCGCGACATCCGGTTTTTGACGGCGATTCAGCTGGAGACCTTGACTTATGCCGACGCCGGAGCGGATTTGACCAAAGATAAGGTCGCGGTGATTTCCTACGGCGACAAAACCGAGGTCGCGCCCGATAAAGTCGAGTTTGTCAAAGCCCCGTGGCAAGTCCGGCTCTATCACGGTATTGTCCGCGGCGTCCCCCAGTTTTGGGCATTGATCACCTCGGAGCGGGTGTTGGCCTCGTTTAAGATTACCTTTGGGGCGGCCTTGATCGCGGCGTTTGTCAACTTGTTTTTGGGCGGGATCATCGCCTATGCGTTGGTGCGGATCAAGCTTCCCTGCAAACGGGTGATTGACGCGTTGATCGATTTGCCGTTTGCGATGCCGACGGCGATTTGCGGGATTGCGATGGTGACGCTCTATGCGCCCAAAGGGCCGCTGGGCGCGATTGCCGAAAAATTCGGGATTAAAGTCGCGTTTACCCCCCTGGGAATTATCGTCGCCATGATTTTTATCGGGATGCCGTTTGTGGTGCGTTCTTTGCAACCGGCGCTGGAGGACCTCGGGCCGGAGCTCGAGGATGCGGCGATGAGTCTCGGGGCGTCGCGCCTCGTGGCTTGGCAAAAAGTGATTGTGCCGACGCTCTCCCCGGCGCTTTTGACCGGCTTTACGCTTGCATTTGCGCGCGGTTTGGGGGAGTACGGCACGATTATCTTTATCGCCGGCAACACGCCGTTAAAGACGGAGGTGACTTCGCTTTTGATCGTAACGCAGCTGGAGCAATTTAATTACAACGCCGCGACGGTGATTGCGGTCACCATGCTGGCAATTTCGCTCTTTCTGATTTTTGGCATCAACTGGTTTTTTAACCGCAAACATCATCATGCGTGAGGTGAAAATATGAGTCGGACACATCGCAGAAATCAGCCCGCCAAGTGGCTCCATTTTATCATCGGTCTTGCCGCCGTCCTGATTGTGATTTTGTTTGTGGTGATGCCCTTGGGGGTGATCATCAAAGAGGCTTTCGGCAAGGGCTTTGCCGTCTGGTATCAGAGCATCAGCGAGGCCGACGCGCTGGCGGCGGTCAAATTGACCTTGATCACGGCGGCGATCGTGGTACCGTTAAATACCGTCTTTGGCGTAGTGATGGCGTGGGCGCTGGCCAAATTTGAGTTTCGCGGCCGGACGTTTCTGATTTCGCTGATTGACATGCCGTTTGCGGTGTCGCCGGTGGTGGCGGGTTTGATCTTTGTCCTCTTGCTCGGGCCGCGCAACGGGTGGCTGGGGCCGTGGCTGGCCGACCGCAACATCCACTTGGTGTTTTCCACCGCCGGGATTGTAATTGCAACACTCTTTGTCACCTTTCCCTTTGTGGTCAGGGAGTTGATCCCCCTGATGCGCGAGCAGGGTTCCGAGGAGGAGCAGGCGGCATTGTCGCTGGGATCGGGCGGCTGGAAGATGTTTTTCAAGATTACGCTGCCCAACATCAAGTGGGGGTTGCTTTATGGCGTCATCCTTTGCACCGCCCGCAGCGTCGGCGAATTCGGCGCGGTGTCGGTGGTGTCGGGGCACATCCGGGGGGAAACCAATACCTTGCCGTTGCATGTGGAGATTTTGTACAACGAGTACAGTTTTACGGCGGCGTTTGCGTCGGCGAGTTTGTTGAGTCTGGTCGCGGTCCTGACGATTGTATTAAAAAGCGTGTTGGAGCGCCGCGTTCACTAAGGGGAGGGGAAAATATGAGCATCCAAATCAAAAATATCAGCAAAACCTTTGGCGACTTTAAGGCCTTGAATCAAGTCAATCTGGATATCCCGACCGGCAAACTGGTCGCGATTTTGGGCCCGTCCGGCTGTGGCAAGACGACCTTGCTGCGCATCGTCGCCGGGCTGGAGACGCCGGACGCGCTGCCGGGGGCGGACATCGTCTTTGACCAAATTTCGGCAATCAAGAGTCCGGTCAACCGCCGTCAGGTCGGCTTTGTGTTTCAGCACTACGCCTTGTTTCGCCAGATGACGGTGTTTGAAAACATCGCCTTTGGGTTGCGCATCAAGCCGCGCAAGGAGCGTCCCGCCAAAGAGGAGATCAATGACGCGGTGCATCAGCTCTTGGACTTGGTGCAGCTCTCCCGCCTCGGCGACCGTTACCCCGACCAGCTCTCCGGCGGTCAGCGTCAGCGCGTCGCCCTTGCCAGAGCTCTGGCGATCAAGCCCAAAGTGCTGCTCCTTGACGAACCCTTTGGCGCATTGGACGCTCAGGTGCGCGCCTCGCTGCGCCGCTGGCTGCGGCATTTGCACGACACTATTAATGTCACCAGCATCTTTGTCACCCACGATCAGGAGGAGGCGCTCGAAGTCGCCGACGAGGTGGTGGTGATGAATAAGGGAGTCATTGAGCAATCGGGCTCGTCCAACGATGTTTTCCGCCACCCGGCAAGCGAATTTGTGATGAATTTTTTGGGCGAAGTCAATATTTTTCACGGGCGCTTTGAGGAGGACAAGGCGATTTTCGGCGCCGCTGCGCATCCGGAGTCGGAGGCCAAAATGCTGGTGCGCCCGCATGATTTTGCGATCCTCGGGCATCAGAACTCGGGCGGGATCCCGGCGGAAGTCATCCGCGTGTTGACCGCCGGGCCGGTGGTCAAGATCGAGCTTGTGGATCAGCTCCGGCAGACACTGTATGTGCATTTGTCCCATGCCGAATATGCCGCCAACCCGGTGCGGGTCCTGGACAAAGTTTTTCTGATTCCCAAAAGTACCCGGATTTTCCGCAACGGCGAGAGCTGGAGCGGTGATTACGTGATTTAAACAAGGATCAATAAAATATGTCAAAAACAATCAAAATATTAAAATTTACCTCGCAAAACTGCAACCCGTGCCGGGTTTTGGAGCGGCTGCTCGCCGGTGTCGAGGCGGAGTTGCCGCCCGATACGGAGCTCTTGCCGGTCTCGGTCGACGCCAGTCCGGAGTTGTGCGAAAAGTACGAAGTGAGGAGCGTACCCTCGATCCTCATTGAGCACAACGGCGAAGTCGTCCGCCACCTCTCCGGGGTCGTCCCCCGCGAGAAGTTGCTGCGGGTGGTCGCCGAAGTCGTTTCCGAAATCAATTAACCCGTGCGAGGATGGGAGGCATCATGAGCAAGGAACAAAATTTAGCAGAATTGCAAGCCCAATTTGCGGGCAAAAATACCGTCAAAGTCTTGACGCTGGCGGCGGAGAAATTTGCCGGCAAGATCGTTTTTGCGTCATCGTTGGGGGCCGAGGATCAGGTCATCACCGATTTGATCGCCAAACACAAACTGGAGATACCGATCGTCACTTTGGACACCGGGCGGCTGTTTGAGGAGACGGTCAATCTTTTGGCTCGCACCGAGGAGTTTTACAACCTCAAAATCACCACCTATTTCCCGGACACCGCCGAGGTGGAGAGTTTAATCAATACCCACGGGATCAATTGTTTCCGCAAATCCTTGGAGTTGCGCAAACTTTGCTGCCGCGTCCGCAAGCTTACCGCACTCAAGCGCGCCTTGGCGGGCAAGGAGCTTTGGATTTGCGGGCTTCGCCGCGAGCAATCGATTACCCGCGCCGAAATCGATGTGATTGAGGACGACCCGGCCAACGGGCTCTTGCGCCTCAATCCCCTGGCCGACTGGAGCGAGGAGCGGTTGTGGGACTACATCAAGGCGCACCGTGTGCCTTACAATGTGCTGCATGACCGCGGGTTTCCGAGCATCGGCTGCGCCTGCTGCACGCGGGCGGTGACGCGTACCGAGGATGTGCGCGCCGGGCGCTGGTACTGGGAGCAGCCCGAGCACCGCGAGTGCGGACTTCACGTCCACAAATAAGTAATTTTTTAACAGAGGGAGGCTCTGATGAAACAATATCAATTAAGTCAACTCCGGCAGCTGGAGGCCGAGAGCATTCAAATTTTCCGCGATGCGGTCAGCCAGTTTGAGCGGCCGATTTTGCTGTATTCGATCGGCAAGGATTCGGGTGTATTGGTCCACTTGGCGCGCAAGGCTTTTTATCCGGGGCGTTTGCCCTTCAAGCTTTTGCACATCGACTCGACGTGGAAATTTCGCGAGATGATCGAGTTTCGCGACCAATTCTGCCGCGACAACCAGCTCGAGCTTTTGATCCACAGCAACGAGGAGGGGCGCGCCGCCGGGGTCAACCCGTTTGATTACGGCAGCCGCAAGTACACCGACATCATGAAAACGCAGGCCTTGCTGCAGGCGTTGAAAAAAGGCCGTTATGACGTCGCCTTTGGCGGCGCCCGGCGCGATGAGGAGAAATCGCGGGCCAAGGAGCGCATCTTCTCCTTTCGCGACAGTTTTCACCAGTGGGACCCCAAAAATCAGCGGCCCGAGTTGTGGAATCTTTACAACGGCAAAATCAACCCCGGCGAGAGCGTCCGCTGTTTCCCTTTGTCTAACTGGACCGAGACCGATATCTGGCAATACATCCGATTGGAAAAAATTCCGATTGTGAGTTTGTATTATGCCAAACCCCGCCCGGTGGTCGAGCGCGACGGCACTTTGATCATGGTCGATGACGACCGCATGCGGCTGTTGCCCGGCGAAGTGCCGCAACTCAAAACCGTGCGGTTTCGCACCTTGGGCTGCTACCCCCTCACAGGCGCAATCGAGTCCACGGCGGTCACCATTGAGGAAATCGTCGCCGAGATGCTGCAAACCACGTTAAGCGAGCGCTCCACCCGGGTGATCGACCGCGACGGCGACTCGTCGATGGAGCAAAAAAAGCGGGAGGGTTATTTCTAATGAATATCAATCAATATTTGAACGAACACGAAAATAAAAGTTTGCTGCGCATCCTCACCTGCGGCTCGGTGGACGACGGCAAATCGACCCTGATCGGCCGTTTGCTTTACGACAGCAAACTCATTTTTGAGGACCAGCTGGCGGCATTGCAAAAAGACAGCGACAAAAACGGCACCACCGGCGCGGGCGAAATCGATTACGCCTTGCTCCTCGACGGCCTCAAGGCCGAGCGCGAGCAGGGGATCACCATCGATGTGGCGTACCGCTACTTTGCGACGCCCAAACGCAAATTCATCATCGCCGACTGCCCCGGTCATGAGCAATATACGCGCAACATGGCCACCGGCGCCTCGACGGCGGATCTGGCGATTATTTTGATCGACGCGCGCTACGGCGTGATCACCCAGACCCGGCGGCACTCGTTTATCGTCTCCTTGCTCGGGATCCGCAATGTGGTGGTGGCGGTCAACAAAATGGACTTGGTCGATTACTCGGTTGAGCGCTTTGAGGGCATCCGCGACGAGTTTCTGGAGTTTGCCAAAGAGTTGGACATCCCGCACTTGAGCTTTATCCCGTTATCCGCCCTCAAGGGGGTCAATGTGGTGGCGCCCGATCGGACGCTGACGCCGTACTATACCGGCCCGGCGCTGCTTGAGCACCTGGAGACGGTGGACATCGGCGAGGGGCAAAATTTGCAGGATTTCCGCTACAGCATCCAGCATGTGATCCGACCCAATCTCGACTTCCGCGGGTTTGCCGGCACGGTGGGCTCGGGCGTCATTAAGGTCGATGACCATATTACGGTGCTTCCCTCGGGGAAACAATCGCGCATCAAGGAAATCGTGACCTATGACGGCACGCTTGATTACGCGTTTGCCTCGCAGGCGGTGACGCTCACCCTGACCGACGAGATCGATGCCAGCTGCGGCGACTGGATTGTCAAAAGCGACAATCTCCCGTTGGAGAGCACGGTTTTCCGCGCCAATTTGATTTGGATGACTCAGCAAGAATTGCGCCCGGGAGACAACTACCTTTTGCATCACGGCTCGAGTTTCGTCAAAGCGCGCGTCAAAGAGATTTCGCGGCGGATCAATGTCAATACTTTGGAGCGCGAAAACGCCGACACTTTGCCTCTAAACGGCATTGCCGAGGTGGTGGTTGAGGTCACCAAACCGTTGTTTTTTGACCCCTACCGCAAAAACCGCGCCACCGGCCGCTTTATTTTGATCGATCTTTTAAGCAATGCCACGGCGGGTGCGGGGATGATCATTGATGAAGTCAAACCGCAGGATTTGCTCCCCTCGCGTCTGGACGGACTGTTAAACGGCAATGTGACGCCCCAAGCGCGGATCACCCGGCAGCGGCACCGCGGCGCCGTGGTCTTGCTGGCGGGGCCCAGTGCGGCAACTCTGGCGGCGGCGCTGGAGGAAAAACTTTTTGCCTTGCACATCAATGCGTATGCCCTGAGTCCCAACGGCCGGCCTGACGGACGGACGGCGGCGCTGGGCGTGACCGCCCGGGCGTTTGCCGACAGCGGGGCGATTTTTATCACCGCCTTGAGCAATCCCGATGAGATCAGGCACTTTCCGGAAACGAGTTTGGCAATCTCGCTTGACGGTACGCTGCCGGGGGCGCAACTCGAGCTTGGCTCGCGTGACGACCTCGGGCAATCGGCGGCCAAAATCATCATTTTGCTGACGGCCAAACACTATTTGCCCGATACGCAAAGCTGGACGTACGCGATCTAGTCTCTTTTGTTGAAATTAAATCAAATTTGAGCTTGATTTCGACACAAAAAGAGCTATATTGTGTCATAACGTTTCTCCTGTGAAACCGGCCGCCGGGCCGGTTTTTTGACTTTTTTCGGGATTTTATGAAAATCAAACGACAGCAAAAATTTTCACTCATTGAGCTTTTGGTGGTGATTGCCATCATCGCTATTGTTTGCGGAGTATTGCTCCCCGCCCTCGCTCAGGCGCGCGCCAAGGGGCAGTCCGTCGGCTGCCTCGGGCAGCTGCGCCAGCTCGGGGCGGCCAATTTGGGATACTCCTTGGACAACGGCTCCTATTACTCGCCGTACTCGGAGGTCTCCTCGTATGCCGCCGCGACGTATCCCTACCGGCACTGGTGGGGGTTGCAGACGTTGGGCGGCAACATCAAGTTTAACGAGGGAGGCTATCTCTCAAGTTACCTCGGCAGCGGGGCCAAAATTTTGATTTGCCCGGCCGCCGCCAGTGTAGTCAATCTTGACGGCAATGACGGCGGGAGCTACGGCTACAATGCCAACGGCGTCGGCGGCACCGGTTATTTGCAAATGACCGCGGCCAAGCCCAAGAGCGCCACCGACAAGACGGAATTCGGCAAATCGGTCAAGATGTCGCAAGTGCGCCGCCCGGCTCAGCTCATCATGTTTGGCGACACGGTCAACGCCGGCGGCATGACCACGGTTACTGCCTTGCGTGCCACCGACCGCATTTACGGCCCGGACTCGTTTGCCTACATGCATTTCCGCCACAGTTTGCGCGCCAATGTATCATGGGCGGACGGCCATATTTCAAGCGAAAAATGCGATTGGGCGGCGACTTCAGGCAAGTACGCCTTGCCGCTGTTGGGCAAAACGCAAGTCGGCTTTGTCCGGTCGGAGTCAAGCACACTGGCCGCCGATCACACTTACTATGATACCTTGGGCCGGGCCAATCCGTTGGAGAATGCGTTATGAGATATGGTTTGCTGCTGCTCGCTTTTGTCTGCCTCGCTTTGACGGCGGAAATTGTCAACGAAACCGGCGAACTGGTCATTTACCGTCAGGCCGACGGCACCGAGGTCACGCTCAAAAAGCACCCGCAAAAAGTGGTCATCGGCTACCTCTCCTTTGCCCCGGTCTGGGATCAGGCGGGCGGCAAAGCGGCGGGGATTGTCGAAAACAAGGCCGAGGAGGCGGTCCCCGGGTCGATGCGCGATTTGCCCAAAATCGGAAGTGGCATGACGCCCGAGTTGGAGAAAGTCATGCTCCTTGACCCCGATTTGGTGCTGCTCTCCGACAAAATCACCCGGCATCAGGCGATTGCCAAACAGCTTCGCGCCGCCGGGGTGCCGGTGCTGAGTTTGACGTACAACAATTTTGACGACTACCGGCAAATCCTAAACCTCTTTTGCCGTCTCAACGGTCAGACCGGCGCGGCAGACGCGACGCTCTCATTGGTGGCGGCGGTTTGCGAGTCCGCCAAACAACAGCCGCCGGTGCGCTTTGCCGCCGTTTTTGTCACTGCCAACGGGATCTCTTTGGAGTCCAGCGAGAGCAACGCGGGCAAAATCATGGCCAAACTCCACGGGGTTAACATCCGTCCGCCGGGTGGACCCTTGCGGTTGCCTTTCAGCTTGGAGCAATTGCTGTTGGACGACCCGGATTTGATTGTCATCATCACCATGGGCGACGCGGCGGCGCTGCGCGACAAGGTCAGGCAGGAGCTTCTGGAGCAACCGGCATGGCGGGAACTCAAGGCCGCCAAACAAGGGCGCGTGCATTTTCTCGACCCCAAGCTCTTTTTGTTTTTAAGCGGCCCCCGGTTTCCCGAGGCGTTTCAAAACATGTACCAAATCATGTACCCCGGAGTGGCCCAATGAAGCATCACCGGCGACTTTTTCGACCGTTTTATCACCCGTGGGCGGGCCTCGCGGCGCTCACGTTGTTATTGCTCATGGCGATGGTTGCAAGCATGCGCGTGGGGGCATTGGAGTTAAGTTTGCCGCAAATTTTGGGTGTCTTGTCAGACGGCGAGCCGCGCATCCACTACCGGATACTTTGGGACATCCGTTTGCCGCGCATTTTGTTGGGGGCAATGGTCGGCGGGGCGCTGGCGGTGTCGGGAGCGTTGCTGCAAAGCGTATTGCATAACCCCTTGGCGTCGCCGGGCATCATCGGCGTGTCGGCCGGGAGCGGCTTGGCGGGGGTGGTGATTTTGCTCTTGTTTCCCGCGTTAAGCATGCTCTTTGTTCCGGCCGCGTTTGCCGGCGCGCTTCTGGCGGCGGCATTGGTTTATTTGCTCGCGTGGCGCGGCAACATCAGCCCGGTGCGGCTGATTTTGGCGGGGGTGGCGCTGTCGGCACTGTTGGGCGCTTTGACTTCGGCCATCATGATCTTTCACGCCGAGCGCGCCGCCGGGATTCTCGACTTTATGATCGGCTCGTTGTCGGCAAGAGGGTGGGTGCAAATCCATCTCATCCAATATTATTTGCTGTTTGGCCTCCCGGCGGCTTTGACCTTGGGGTATCAGCTCAATGTTTTGGCGCTCGGCGATGATATGGCAAGCGCGCTCGGGCTCCACGTCGAGCGCGTCCGCCTGACCGCGATTGCCCTGGCCGCATTGTTGGCCGCGGCGGCGGTGAGCGTGGCCGGGCTGCTCGGCTTTGTCGGCTTGATTGCGCCCCACACAGTGCGCATGCTGCTGGGGCCGGATCACCGCTTTTTGCTGCCCGGCTCAATGCTCTTCGGCGCATTTTTGGTGGTGGCGGGGGACGCCGCCGGCCGGGTGGCGATGGCGCCCGCCGAGTTGCCGGCGGGGGTGATTATGGCATTGCTGGGCGCGCCCTTCTTTTTGTGGTTATTAAGGAGGCGTACTTATGAGTCTTAAAGCGGTCAACCTCGCGGTCGGCTACGGCAAAAAAACGGTCGTCCATGACATCAATCTCGAGCTCGCTCCCGGCACGGTCACCACCTTGCTGGGCCCAAACGGCTGCGGCAAATCGACGTTATTAAAAGCCCTCGCCGGTCTCCGTCAGCCGCAAACGGGGGAGGTGACGGTCAACGGCAAAAATCCGGCCGATTATCCGCGCAAGGAGTTGGCAAAAATATTGACAATCTTGCCGCAGTTGCACCATACGCCGCCCGAAATCACGGTAAAGGAACTGGTCGCTCTGGGACGCTATCCGCACCGCGCCAACGGCTTTGTTTTTTCGGCGGCGGACCGCGAAGCGGTGGAGCTGGCGCTCTTGGCGACTCATCTGGAGGGGTTGCAACATCGCTATATGCGTACTTTGTCGGGCGGCGAACGGCAGCGGGTGTGGATCGCTCTTGCCTTGGCGCAGTCGCCCAAAATTTTGCTGCTGGACGAGCCCACCACTTTTTTGGATTTGGAGTGCCAGCTGGAGATTGCCAACTTGATCCGGTCGCTCCATCAAACGTACCAGTTGACGGTACTGATGGTATTGCACGATCTCAACTTGGCGGCCAATTTCTCCGACCGGCTGCTGTTGATCCAAGACGGCGTGATCCGGTATGACGGGACGCCGTCCGAAACCATGACACCCCAAATCATCCGCGATGTTTTTAACGTCGAGGCCGAGGTCATCCGCCGCGATGACGGCAAACTTTACTGTCTGCCGTTGGCGGCGGTCAAGTGACTAGATCAATTTGTCACTCTTGAGCAGTGACAATACTTTGGCCGGGAGCTCGCTTGCCGGGATAAACTCGGTATCTTCCACCCCGATCGGCGCATTGTCCAAATTGTACCAGACGGTGAAGCCGTCCACCAATTTTTCGCCGACTTTTTTGCGCGTGCCCTGAAAGCCGTAGCGGACCGCCTGATGCGCGACGCAGGCATTGGGGCAGCCGGAGAAATGCAGCTCTTTCACAATCGTATTGGCACGGCGGGCGGTGAAACGACCCGGGTGCTTTTGGAAATATTTGTCGATGGCCTCCGACACCGCGAACGCGTAAGGCGGCGTATCAAGGATGCCCGCCTTGCAGACCGAAGCGCCGATACAGGCATCGAGCTGGCCCTTGAAGCTCGAAAACGTCAAATCCACCGGGAGCTTGCGCAATTTGGCGTAAAGCTCGGGGAGCAAATCCGCCGCAACCGACGGGATCAAAATATTTTGCTCAATGGTCAAGCGGACGGCCGGAATTTTGAATTTTTTAAGCAAATTGGCGACGGCGCGAAATTCTCGCACCGACAGGATGCCGCGCGGTACAAATAAAATCACTGATACCTCGTTGCGGAAGCGGTTGCTCCGGGTGGCAAAGCGCCGCCAGCGGTTGAAGCTGACGCGTTCGCCGGGGGTGAACTCGATCTCCTGAGCTTTGCGCCCGGCGGAGGGGGGCGTCCTCAGATTCCAGCTTTTGACAAAGGCGGGCACCGGCGGATAGATATCCTTTTCATGTTTTTTATAATAGCTCAAAAAGAGCTTGACAAACTCTTTTTCGCCCAGGCGTCCGGCGATGTAGCGGATGCGCGCCGTGGCGCGGTTTTGACGGTCGCCGTGCTCGGCAAAGAGCTCCACCATCGCCCGGGCGGCGCGTGCAAGCTCGTCGGGTGTGATGAAATCAAGCAGCTTTACCGCGACCGCGGCATTGCGCCCGAAACCGCCGCCGCCGTAGACGGCAAAGCCCAATTTCCCTTTTTTGTATGCTTCGACAAAGCCGAGATCCTGACGCAAGGCCAAGTAGGAGTCGTTGGCGGAGGCGACGCCGATTTTGAGCTTGCGGGGGAGTGAAAATGCCTCCTGCCAGTCAAAAATGACTTCGGTCAAGTACTTGGCATAAGGGACGAGGTCCACCGCCGAGTCGCGGGAGATCCCGGATTCGCTCGACACGGCAATGTTGCGAAACGAGTCGCCGCCGCCGCCGCGAAACGGCAGACCGTTGGCGGTGCAATCGCGGATCACTTTGGCCGCGTTGCCCGGAGTGACATCGTGAAACTGAATATTTTGGCGGCTGGAGAGGTGGATGTACGAGGGCTTGATCTCCTCGGCCAAGCCGGCCAAAAAGTCGAGCTTGGCGGTCGGGATTTCGCCGCCGGTAATGCGGATGCGGGTGGCAAACAAATCATTCTTTTGGGGCAAAATGCCCAAGACGCCGCTCAGGGGTTTCAAGTCGGGGACGGATATTTCGCCTTTTTCGGCCCGGGCCAAACCGGCCAGCAAGGGTTGCTGCGCTTCGATGATTTGAGAGAGATTGCTCATGTTTGCCTCCTGTTGCGTTGCGGAAACGGTTGCGGCGGGTTAAATCGACCGGCCGGTGATATTGATTTTGATTATAAAATAGCACCAAAAAAGCGAATATCAACAATAAAAGTAGTAATTGCACGATTATTTTTGATTATTTTAATGATTTATATTTATTTGCGTCAAAATTGAGCTTAAAACAAAAGTCTACCATATTGGTTGTTTATATTCTCAAAAAAACCTCTTTTATGGGCAATTTTAGTCGATTGTTTCAGTTTGTTTTGCCGTGGGTTTGACGGCGGCGGCTTTTGATGCTATCCTATAACTGTGACGAATCATTGGAAAATAATACATGCAATTTTGGCGTAAAATATTTGGTGCTTACTGGTGGCTGCCGTTGCTCGGGTTTTATCTTGTGGAGGTGTGTCATGAGCTGGGGCACTTGGCGGCGGGATGGCTGACCGGGGCGCGCTTGGATTACGTTGAGCTCATGCCTTGGCAGTTATCGCAAACGGTTTGGGCGGGTAATCCCCATCCCGGCTGGACGGCGTGGGGCTGGCCGGTTGCTGGTTGTTTGCTGCCGCTTGTCGGGTGGCTGGTGCTGCGCCGTTGGCGTTATGCTTGTTTTTTGCGCTGGCTGGCCGGGTTTGCGCTCATTGCCAACGGGATTTATTTGGCTGTCGGGTATGTCTTTATGGTCGGCGACACCTTAACGATGCGCCAAGCCGGGACGCCCGGCTGGGTAATGCTGATTTTGGGCTTGGCCGCGTTGGTTTGCGGCCTCGGCTTGTGGCAAGATTTGGGCAAAGCTTTTGCGGAAATGGCGGATTTTCGCCGCTGGCACCGGGTGTCGGTTGCGGTGTTGACCGCAATCACTTTTTACTTTACGATCATCGGCACCAATTTGCTGGGTAAGGCATTTGACAAGGTGCTGGCGCCTGACTCGGCGGTGGGGCAATTGTATACTCAGATTGACGAGCAGCACCGCAAGTTTGTCGTCGATCCCGGGCTGACATCGATGATTTGGTGGTCATTGTTTGCCTCCGCCTGGCTTTTTAATCTGACCAACGCCTGGCTTTCGGTGGTGCTGGTCCGGCTGTGCAAGGCCAAGGCCAAACGTCCGCCGTGGTCGGAGGAAGTGACCGCGTTTTTGATTTATTGTGTCATTGGCGCGGTCTTTTGGTATTTGATGGCGCTGGCCATCAAACATTACTTGTAAGGTCAGTCCTTGGCCGCCATTTTGACATACCAGGCCAGAGGGTAGTCAAAAGTCTTTAAGATTTTAACTTGATTGTCAACGGTATGCGCAGCCGCCAGCAGACGGTAGGGCTGGGCCAGCAAAACATAGTGCTCGGAGTAATAAATAATTTTGGTAAACGGCATCAAGCGGAGGCTGCCGAGCTCATCGGTGGCGAGATTAAAGACATAAGCCGCCTTGTTGCACTCATCATTGCCGTCGGTTTGAAACAGCAGATATTTGCCGAATAATTTGATGTTGACATACGCCTGATCAAGCGAAAAGGAGCGCCAGCGGTCGGAGTCTTTGTCCCAGACGAGGATGGTTTTGGCCGTCCGGGCGGTGGAGGCGAGGGCGACCGTGTGTTCGCGGTGGAGCAGCAAGAGCCATCTCCCATTGTCATCCGGGACATTGTTTTGGACAAAATCGGGAGGCAACCGGAAGCCGGGCGAATACTCCGTCAAGCCGGTGCCGGTAAAGTTGACCGTGCCGTCAGGGTTGATTTTGACGCCGACGTTTTCGGCAAATCGGAGATTGTCCTTGACTTGGGCCGGGCGGGTTGCGAGGTCATCCATGCTGAACGCATTTAAGACGGTCGGGTTGCGTGCCGAAAAAAACAACACTTGATTGTGATCGCTCTTGCATAGGCCGCGGATGTCATTGTTTTTAATCTCATAGACTTGCAGTTTGTTTTGGAGCGAAATAAAAGAGAGCTTGCTCAGGGTGAAATCATCCTCATAATTGCCCCAGGCAAAGATTTTTTGGATGTCAATCTCCTTTAAATAATCAGGGTAACCGGCAAGACTGACCATGAGCTTGCGCTCACCGGCAAAGGTGACAGCCGGACCGGTCTGGACAAACTTGACTTGATCGACATAAATCCCCGCCTTGAGGCTCTGGCTTTGGTCGAAACACATGAGATCCTCGGGCAAGTGCGACAATAAGAGCAAATCCAGCTCGCGGCTCTCCGCCGCCAATGATAATGTTGTGATCAAAAAGAGCGGCAGTAAAAATCGTTTCCACATTATTTCACCTCGCTGCAGACGCGCTCGACGTAATTAAAGCCGAGATTGTTTTTGGGGTTGATTTTCCAACGTTTGGTGACATTGTCCCAGACGCAAAAATTGCCGCCGGAGGCGCCGTTGTAGCGCTTGATCGCCACCGCGTGCTCGATCCGGCGGCCGGTGCCGGGGGCAAAGGTGACATTGCCGTAAGTGATTGCCGGGACGGGGACGTCAAAGCCCTCGTCGAGCATTTGCTCGCGCTGTTTGTCCATCCAGCGCTCGGCGTAAGTTTGACAGCTTGCGAGCTCGCGGACGCCCTCAATACAGTTGGCCTGCCAGCTCCACAACTCTTGGGCCGTCGGCCGGGGGTGCGTCAGCTGATAGATGCCGAAGCCGCCGTCGCTGCTTGCGTTGGGGGTGTATCTTACATCCTCGCTGCCGCGGTGAAAAATGTCGCTGTCGTTAAACTGCCGCATGGTGGCCGCCAAGCCGGAGTTGGACTCATGGATCGCCACAAATGGGGAGTACCACAAGGGCGACAGTGAGCGGATAAAGCGCTCGGCTCTTTCTTTCTCCGGGTTGAGCCCGCGGATGTAAAAAGTGATGCGGCGCTCCACGTCGGCGTAACGGTAAGTCAACACTGCCCGGCCGCCCCGGAAATCGCCGCCCATTGCCGCTGTGATGTCCCATTCTCCGCTTGCCGGGACTTGCGCGGTGTAGCCGTCGATTTCGTCGCGGTTGCTTCTCATATAGCGGATGTTTAGATCATAAGCGACCGTCCCGGGCAGCCCCTCCGGGAGCAAGCGCACATGGATGCGCGGCATGGTGCAATCAGGTTTGATAAAAGCATAGCGGTCGTTTTCGGATAAATTAACCAGCTCGGCGTTGTCGGCTACGAGCGAGATTTGGAGGATATAAATTACGGCGGCGGCATTGACCGCGCCGTTGTCAGGGTTGAGTCCGCTGACCAGATAACGGCCGGCGGGCGGGTCCCAGTCGCCGCCGCGGCCGATGCTGACGCTCCCGGCATTGTTGACCGCGCGCCCCGACCACGCGCCCCCTGCGCTTTCGATCGACCAATTGGAGACCATTTCGCTGCCGTTTAAGAGCGCATTTAACCGGCACGGCTCCCCGCCATGGGCGATCGTCACGGTTTTGGGCGGGATGATCGCCGCACCGCCGCTGCCGCCAAAGGCGATGTCGATGGCTCCGGCGATATGGAGCCAAAGCAAACACCCTGAAATCAGCAGCAATTTCGCGTCAAAAACAATATTCATGGTCAATTTGGTCCGTCCTTTGGGATAATATACGGCCAAAGCTGACAAAAGCAAGCCAAAAAGATTGTTTTTACGGGCACTTATCCGTTTTTTGCCGCCTCAAAATGCAGTGCTTTGACGTAAGTACCCTGAGCGTCCGGCTCCTCGGCCAAAGACTGCAAGTGGAGGTAGCTGAACCCTGCCGGGGCGGCAAAGCGGGCCGTTGCCCGGAGCTGCGTGACACCGTTGACCGCCACAATGATTTGCTTGTCGTCAAACTCGATGGTCAAATCGGCATAAGCGTCGGGGGAATGCAAAAACTCTTTGCCGGCGTTAAACGAAAACGGCGACAATGCTTTGGCGGTAATGTCGCAGGGGTTGAACCAGCGGTCGGTGAGGGTGACGGCCACGCCATTGCCGGCGACAAACAGCCGGATGGAGAGCTTGCCCGCCGTTGCCGCCGGGAAATTCCAGACCGCCCCCTGCAACTCGTTTAAGAGCCGCTCGTCACGGATGCGACCGATTTGCAGCGCCTCCTGCCTGAGGTCAAAGGGATCGGGCATCATCAAGGCCCCGTTGGTCCGGTTCCACGCGCAGTGCCCGGTAAAGCCCCGGTTGCCGCCGCTCACGCTTTTGACATAAACTTGGGTGCTTAACGCGTCGCAGCCGTGCAAAAAGTCCTCGCTGCGGGTGTTTTCCAGCAGCCAATCCGGGTCAAAAACGAGCATCCGCCGCGACTCCGGGTGCTGGCCCAGGGACAGCAATACTTTGCCCTCCGCCAGCTCCAAAGCCTGATACTGGTGGTTGCTCTTGTCGAGCATCGGGCTCCGGCCGCAAGTGCGGAAGTCAAAGCGGTTGCGGATCGGGTTGAGGTGAAGCTCGCGAAAGCCGCGCCAGCTTTTGCCGTCGTCGTCCGAAATGGCGGCATGGCAGACGTCGCGGTTGGTAAACACATCCTCCCAGACGCCGTTGATTTCGTCCCCGGTCAAGCCCGGCTGGGTGCGGTGGTCGAGCTCCGGCAAAGGTTGGCTGTTGCACCAAAAAAAGAGCAATCGATTGTCGCCGAGCCGCAGCAACGTCGGCATGGTGGTGGTGGCGTGAAACATTGTCGGCTCGGGGTTGCTCCACGTTTCGCCGCCGTCGCTTGACCAATAGCGGTAATGGACATCCTGCGATGTCCGCGCGATCAGCAGCAAACGGCCGTCCGAGAGCTCGGCGACGGTGGGCTCGCAGGAGTACTGCTGCCAGCGCATTCCCTGATGCGGCCACGAGATTTGATAGGGTTCGACCGCCGTCAGGCACTTGCCCCGCCAGCACTTGCCGTCGTCGTCGGAGTAAAACACGGTCGGGCAAAGTTTGCCCTCGTGCCACATTTGTGCGGTGGCGATCCAGCGTTGCCGCCGGCTAAGCGGGATGGGCTGGCGGGGGTCGAGAATCTTCCAATCGCTGATTTTTTGAGCGGTGAAATCGCTCGATCCGGGGCCTTGCTCCGAGCGGAAAACGTAGTACCCCGGCTCATACGAGGTCAATTTTTGCGTGACCACATTTTCGTGGGTGTGGGTGGTAAAAAGGGTGACAAAAGAGTCGCTCCACGGGCTTTTGACCATCGCTCCCATGGCGTTTTCGTCAAACTCGACCACGGTCTCCCAGCTCAGCCCCTCGTTGCGGCTTTGGAGGTAAATCCGCTGCCAGCGGCCGTTGAGCCAAATTTGCCCGTAATGGCGGATTTCGCCGTCGGGCAATCGGCAGAGATCGCGCCAAGCATCCGCGGGCGGGGTGGCGACGACGCGGGGCTCCCAAACACTTTGCAGCAAAAATTGATCACTCTGATTCATGATTCTACAAGACTGCCTTTTGATATATTTTTACGTTATAAATAAAACCGGAAAAGTTGCTGTTGCCGCTGTGCCCGATCCGAAACATATCGCTCCATACCGGGGCGGTCTCGAGGGTGGTTTTGGCATAAACGACGCCGTTGACGAGCAACGCGACGTCTTTATCTTTCCAGGTAAAGCCGACGACCGCATTGTTGAAATCGGCGGCGGGAAGCGATTGAAAAATGTATTTCCACTTGTTGTCCCCGGCGGAAACCATCAGCCCCAAGGTCAACTGGTCACCCTTGGCGGTGCTGATGACATCGAGGTAAAGGTTGGCCCCTTTGCCCGCCCCGGAGGCGACCCAGAGCATATACATCTGGCTCCAGCGCTTGTCGGCTTTGACCTGACTCAATACCGCCGGGACATCGATGTCGGGCTTGACTGCGAGGATAATAGTGCCCTCGGCGGCGGGCAGATTGCCGGTCGCCGGAAAGGCCAAAAAACCTTTGCCGGGGTTGACAAAATGCAGTGCCGGTTTGCCGTCAACCTCTTCGTACGTGAGATTGCCCTCCTGGTAGGTCCCTTTGACCGCGCCGCCAAACTCGGCGGTGGCGATGGTCGCCGTCGGCTTGTACTCAAAAGTGAGGTCCTCCGGGGTGAGCGCGAGCTCGGCCGCAGCCAGTGAGAGACCGCAAACAGCGGCGATAAAAGTTGTGAGATGATGTTTCATTTTGCGTTCTCCTCTACCATTGTTCATTATAATACGGCGTAATGCCGAAAATTTCAAATATACTTTGCCCGGAAAGATAAAGATTTTGCGATTGTTTTGCCGCCGGCGCGTTGAATTCGAGCTGTTGCTCGCCGTGCATGATGCCGCCGTCGCCGCTTGCGTCCTCCACCCGGACGGCAATCACGTTATCGGCGCCGTAACGGATGGCCGACTCCGGCACCCGGTAGGCGCGGTTGGTCGCCCAGGTATTGGGAAACGATTTCCCGAGTCCGCCCACCCGGACGCCGTTGACGTAGACATTGTCGTAATCGTCAATGACGCCGAGTTGCAAAACGCACTCTTTCCCTTTCAAGTAATCGGGGATGTCGACATGAAAACGGTAGTAGGCGATCCCGTTGTAGCCTGGGGCGGCCGCCGGGGGATCCGGGGGACCGAAGTCCTTTAAGTAGGGCGTCTTTTCCCAAGCGCCGGGGACGACGATTTTTTGCCAGAGGCTGTCGTCAAAGTCGGGACTTTGCCAATTGCCCGCCACTCCCCGGTTGTCGGGGTCGAGCTCAAAGCGGGCGCTGTGGCCGAGCGGAGTCTTTACTGCCGCCCCGGCAAGCACAAGGTCGTCGGCGTGATCGGTCAATTCGGGGACATTGAGCATGGTCAAAATTTGCGACCAGAGGCGGTAAGGCTTCATGGGATAGATTGCCCCGTCGGCAAGCTTTAAGGGGAGCTGGCAGTAGACGATATTGCCGGAGCGGTCGATGAGGCCGTTGCCGGCAAGATTGAGCTTGTCAAGCTCGAGTTGATCGCGCCAGTAGAGGTCGGAGAGGCTCACCGGGAGATTGGTTTGCGTCAACTGGTCAAGCTTGACTTTGCCGGATCCGGCACGCGGGAGCAGCAAAACTGTGACAAAGTCGGGGACTTGCGGGATGGCCGCGTCGGCGCCGACGACCAGCACATCGCCCGGCTGCCAGACGACATCGGCGCTGAGCGGTTTGGCGGTGCGCCCGAGTTTGGTCAAGAGTGAGGTGTCGCCCACGGCAAACGTGCGGGCGGGGGCAACCTTGGCAGTCACGGCGTAACGGAGGAGATTTTGCACCAGCTGATCCGCCGCGGGCTCAAGGCCGATGCGGTTGGTGACGTCAAGCTGGCAAAATATGACCAGACCTTTGCCGGCGCGCATTTCCAAGAGCGGTGAAAATTGGAGATCAAACCCCGACTCAAGCAACACTTGGATGTTGCCAAGGTGCGGCTTCTCCGCGGGGAAACTGCTGACCACGCCAACGGTGGAGGCAACTGCCGGGGTGCTCCAGTGAAACCCGGCCGGGGTTGCCGGAAACGGTTTCACGAGCGAACTCTCTCCCTGCCAGTCGCTGAAATCGCCGTCGGCAAGGTTGGCAAACATTGGGTGGCCCGGATTGGCGATAAAGGCGCGGCGTTCGCGGCGCGGGTCCAGCGTCAAGCCGAGGAGCTTGCTCCCCGACTGCTCAAAGACCACGATGCGGCCGCCGTCGCGGACAAACCGGGCGAGATCGAGCGTTTGGGCGAGTTCGGCAAAACGCATATTCAAGGCGTCGCGCCCGACCAAAATGAGCTTGATATCATTGACATTGCTCAAATTTTCCAAAGGTTGCGGTTTGCGGATACCCCAAGTTTTGAGGATTGTTTTGAGGCTGCCCTCGGGGTCAAACACAGCAGTCGGCACGGTGACGGGAGCGGGTTCAAGCGCCGGAAACACGGTGACGGCAAATTTGCGCTCGCCGGCCTCCAAGGTCATGACGGTGCGCTCTTTGACCGCGGGCAGAGTAATATTGACGGCGTAACGTTTGCGCTCGCCGGGAGCAAGATCGACTTTGAGCTCCTGCTGAATTTTGCCCAGTGTAACGGGGATGGTTTCCCGGCGCGGGAGCGGTGTTTCGTTGATGACCAAAAGCGATTTGCGCAACGTTTGACCGGCGTAATAATTGTGCGGCACGGCGGTCGGCGTTTCGGCGTCGAGCAAAAAATATGTGTAGCCGGAGAAGGCCTGTTTCATCGCAAGTCCGAGCTTGTTGAGATTGGTCGACGGGTACTGCCCGCTCCACAACGCATTGTCGGAGACGAAACCGGAAATGTTGGCGTCAAGCCGCTGATTTTGCAGCGTCATTTTGCCGGGTGCGTAAGCGCTGTAAAAGTCGGTGTGCATCATGTGCCCGAGCACTCGGTGGAGGCGAAATGCCGCGACTTGCCGGGTCAGCGACTCAATCTGGTCGTCAAGGATTGCCCGTTCGCCGATTTCGTTGGTGCGGTAGGCTCCGCTCCCCAGATTAATCGCGCCGATTTCGCGCTTGGCATACGGCCCGTAGAGACCCTGCCAGGACGGGTTGCGCGGCGATTTGCCCCATTTGGGGTAAAGGCTCGGCCAGCCGTTGGTGAGGTTGCCCTCGGTGACCAATAACGGCATTTTGTCATTGGTCCGGTCGGCGGCCCAGAGGGCGATAAAGTCGGCTTTTTCCTGCAACGGCAAACCGCTGCTCCAGTAGCGGTTGTGGGTGTAGACGGGGCCCTTGCCGCCGGAGTGGTGCAGATAATGGACTCTGGTGGGATCGATTTTTTCGGTTTCGGCCAAGATCTTTTCGGCAAACTTGGTGCGGGCGTCGGCGGAGTGCTCGTTGAGGCCGACCCGGTGCGGGTCGTAGGCTTTGGCCGGGTCGCAAAGCCAGTTAAACATCCTGGTGTAGGCGATCACCGAGGGGTGCATGGCGTACATTTCACTCAAATCGGTAAATTGATCCATAAAATCGGCGATTTCGGCGTCGGGGATCGGCTGCTCGACATTGCTGTTTAATCCGGCATATTTGCGAAAAATAATATCGGCGTCGGTGTCCACCACCGGCCCCAGATAAAAGCCGATCCGGTCCGCCGCCTCCAGTGTCGCGGGCGATGTCGGGAAATGGAGCAAATTGGTATAATTGAACCCCAGCGCCTTGAGGTTGTTGAGGATATCCGACGGGTACGGCTCGACGCATTGCGCCATCAAAAGGTTGATCCGGGCCGCGCTGTCGCCCCACAGGGAGAGGGGGATATGGTTGATCTCGACTTGGAGTTTCCCCAGCTTGACTTCGCGAAAGCCGGTGCGGCCAAGCGGCCGCCGCATCGAGCCCGCGGAGAGCATGACGTCATACAGCTCGGGATTCTCCATGCTCCAGAGCTTGAGGTTGTCTAAAGATAAATCAAGCTTGATCCGGCTGGTGCCCGGCGGCAAGGTCGCGGTCTTTTGGGCGGCTGCCAGTACTTTGCCGTCGCGCGAAACCGTCAAATCAAGGTTATTGGAGATGGTTTGACTGCTGTAATTATCAGCGCGGACGGTGATTTGCGCCTCTTTTTTGGCGGCATCGACGGCGATGTTGGCCACCCGGTACAACACCGGCTCGTCCAACGCGATCAATTTGAGATCGTGGACAATCCCGCCGTGGGCGTTGCTGCGGGCGATCCCGGCGGGGCCGAAAATCGGCTGGACTTCGCTGAAGCAGCGCAGCGCGATTTTAAGATTGTTTTGTGCTTTCAAGAGGGGGGTAATGTTATAATATTTGTTGTGATACGTTTGCTGGGTGCCGAGCTTGACGCCGTTGAAATAAACATCGGCAAGGTAACGCGTCCCGGCAAGGTTGAGCAGGATTGTTTTGCCGTCAAAGTCTTTGGGCAAGGCAAAATCAAGCTCGACGAGACCGTAAATCGCCCCGTTTTTCCAATTGACGTTATCGGGAAGCGGAAATTTGCTCCGGACATTGCCCGCGTCGTCGGTGATGATTTTGTTTTGCCCCAAAAAGTCGAACCATTCGCCGGGGACGCGGATCAGGAGACCCGAGTCTTTGGCGCTGTCGGCGGCCTCCGGCATGCGGTCAAAGACTTTAAAGTGATACAGCCCGTTGACCAGATACTCGGCATACCCGGCGCTTTTGGCAATCTCAAGCGGGCTGGCGGTATTGACCGCCATCAACCCGAGGCCGCCAAAGAGGGCAAAACAACATAACAACAATTTGGTCATAATCAGTCTCTCGCAAAGAAAATTTGGTCGTATTTGTCACGCATGCTCCAGTTGGCCGCGCCGTCGGTCCACAGCTTGTTGGCGCCGCCGTCGTGCAGCGGAGCCTGAGCGGACTTGTAATACCCTTTCCATGAGACGTTAAACTGGTATTGATTGTCGCCGCAGATGATCGGATTATAAACGACACCGTCGCCGAGAGAGTCCATCGCCATAATCTTGCGCGACTTGTAGCGCGTGGCTTTAAAGGCGTAGCCGTAAGGCGTCGTCGATTGATCCACGCCGCAGATTTGCGCGTTGAGCCCGTAGGTGGGGGAGCGCCGGTAAAAATAGGTGTCGCGGTAATCGGTAAACCGGCGCGTATCCGCCGGGCAGGTTAATTCGCCTTTGGGGGAAATGTAGTAAAAATCGGGAATATGATAATAGGGGGCCAGTGCTCCGGGTTTGACATTGGCTGTCGAGTTGCCGCCGCCGTTCCACGGATGTCCGGCGATTTTTGCCGGGGGCAGATAATCGTTGTTGTCCGCCGAGTAAAATGCCGCCATTTTGCCCAGTGTCGCCAGATTGGAGGTGCATGAAATGCGTTTGGCTTTGTCTCTTGCTTTGTTTAGGGCGGGCAGCAGCATGGAGGCAAGGATGGCGATGATCGCAATAACGACCAAGAGTTCAATTAGTGTGAAATTTCTCATTTTCATGGTTGCATCTCCTTAATCTTTTGGTAAAAATTCATATATTCTTTGACAAAAGGCTCAACATTGCAGGCGGGATCATCAAAAAAGCGGACGATGATCTCGTCCAAGCGCCCCTCGCAGACGCTGTCGTACAAAAAATGCGGCTCCAAACTGGTAAAAATACTGTTGGCAAAGCCGGCGATTTGCGTGTTTTCGCGGCACATTTGCTGAAAAACTCCTTGCGCCGCCGGAAACATCCCGAGCTTGCGGGCGAGATTCTTTTGCGACTCGGGGAGCATCAGACAACCCAAAATATCCCGCAGCAAGCCGTCGTCGTCGGTGCCTGAGTCGATGACCGACAGGAGTGTCGTCCCGTTGCTCGAGTAGCGGCTCATGCCCGGTTGCGGCACCGGGTAGGGGTGATAGCGGCAGTCGAGATTGGGCCGGAAATTGGCCAGATCGCGCGGCAGCCAGGAGGCGGCATGGAAGTGAAAGAGATAGTTGCCGTTGACAAACGGGTCCGGCGACTGGATGCCGACCGCCTCAATCAGATTTTCGCGGATCAAGGTATGGACAAACTCAAGATACCGGCGGACGCCGCGCTCGATTAATTGGTAATCGCTCCCGTAAGGCTGCCCGTCGCAGCTCATAAAAAAGAAAGCGCGCCCGTTGGAGTAGGTAAACTGGCGGCGGTAGCCAAAGGTGGCGTACAAGGGGTAGCCGTTGGCCGCATTTTTCCAATCCTTAAATTGACGGCAACGCTCCAAAAGCTCCTGCCAGTCGGCAATCGGGGCGTCGGCCTTGATATTGGCCATCGACGCCAATTCGGCATTGATCCCGAGGCAGCTCAGGGTATAAAAAAACGGTGCGCCGTAATAGTGCATGAAGCCCTCGGGGTTGACGAACTTCCAGCGCAAATTGCCGGGCAGTGAGTCTAAATATTCGGGAAACACCGGCAGCTCCTCCAAATTGCGGAGCAGCCCCGCCTGAGCGGCCTTGGCGGTATGGTTGCGCGAGTTAAAGACCAAAATCGGGACATTGCCGAACTCCTGCTTGAGCGCCCGCAGCTGCTCGGGGGTGATGTCCTCGGAGAATTTGCGCAATACGGTATTGACCTTTTTGAGCGGTAAAAGACAATCGGCAAAATATTTGGACACCGGGGCAAACATGGATATGGGGCCGTGCAGGGCAATCACCGCATCGGCTTTGCCGCCGGGGAGTTGCCGCGCCGGCAATTGTTTGGCAATGTAGTTGCCGCTGCCGTGGCGTTTGACAATGACTCCCGACTCCGACAGTTGCCGCAGGGCCTTGCGCACGGAGGTGTCGCTCACCTGATAAAACTGCATCATCTCGCGCTCGGAGATCAGCCGGTCGCCGGGCTTGAGTTCGCGGCTGGTGATTTTTTGATGCACATCCTCAACAATTTTTTGATAAACAAACATAACCCCTCAAAAACCATGACTTGGTTGATTGTGTGTTTATATTATAGCAAAGACCATCACTATTGTCAAGCAGAGTTATTGATTTTTTATCTTATTTTTTTAATTATCAACAAGATATGTCTAAAATAACCATCAAAGTGAGTGTTGTTTTTGCTGGGCAGCCATCACTTATTTTACCGCACCGGATTTGCAAGTCATTGTCCGAGGTGATATATTGCAGTAAAATATAGGGAGGGCGTTATGGCGCGAAGCACGCGATTTTGGTTATGGGTGGGGGCCGCAGGCTGGGGCGTGGCAATTTTGGGGGTGTTGTTGCCGTGGGCACGGATGGAGCCGCTGCTCCTTAATATGGGAATGCAGACGCAGTCGGTCGACCCGCAAATTCAATACTGGCTGCGGATGGCCGCGGGCGGCTGGACGGTGATCGGGTTTTTGTTTGCGATGACCGCTTTGTACCCCCAACGCTACGCCAATATCATCCCGTTGCTGGCTTGGGGGACATTGTTTGAGGGTGTCGTATTGCTCGCGCACGGGCTCATACTAACGCGCCCGCCGTTTCCCTTTTGGGGTGATGCCGCCTTTTGTCTGGTTGTCGGCACAGGATTGCTTTTTTCGCGCGCCAAACCATAAAAAAACGGCCGCGTGATGTTTGGTTTATCACACGGCCGCATCGCAAAAAAGGCAGCTACGGTTGTGCCGCCGGAGTTTCCGCCGGGGTAGCCGGTTGTTGCGGGACTGCTGCCGGAGACGCGTTCTCCGCCGGAGTTTCCGCCGGGGCCGCGGGCTGCTCGGGGACGACACCGGGAATCGGTTGCCCCGGGATCAAACCGGTACGAAAAGCCGGAGTGTTGAATAAATTTCGGTTGAGCTGCCGGGCAATGTCCGCCGGGACGATTTCCGACGGATCTTTAAAAAAGACCCGGTGGGCGGTTTTGTACCTGACTTTAATCATCTGCGGGTTGTTTTTGCACGGCAAAACATCGACGATCCAAAAATAATCGCGGACGGTTTCACCGCTTTTGAGCTTGGCTTCGCGATAAAAAATCCCTTGGGAAACAATCATGTAGTCGATGGCCTCCCGTTCCGGCGCGGTGGAGAATTCGTCCAACTCGATGATCGGATAGCCGTCATTGACCAACCGCAGATAAATCAGCATCGACATCGGGTCGTTGCTTTTGTTGGCGACAAAGCAAACCGCCGTGTGGTCAAAGGACTCGACTTGCGGATACTCCGGGAGAGTGCACAGCTCTTCGCTGCTTGGCGCACAGCCGGCCAACAGTGCGAGGACGGCGGCAAAAAATACTGGTCCGGTAAAATACTTGAGCATATTTTTATCCTCCCTCAACGCACAAATTGGTGTTCGACAAACAAATTATACTGGCCGTTGATGGTGTTTATGATTACCGTGTCTCGGATTCCCGCGTCGGTGTGATCCCATTTGCCGGCAAGATAGCCGACCGTATCATCCTGGGTGGTGCTGACATAAACGCCCTCTTCGGCAAGAAACGCCATGAGATAATAACGCTCCGCCTGTTTTTGGGTAAGATATGCCGCATTGTGGGCGATGCCGACATTGCCCGCAAACAAATGCCGCACGTCCGGCTGCGGCGCCTCCGGCCGCAACTCAAAGTCGACGCTTCGCTGATCGGTCACAAACGGGCCGTCATAAGTCTTGAAATCGGCCTTGTGCGGGCCCGGCGGCAGCGTGACCGGCACCAGATAAAATTCGGCCGGCAGATTTTTCCAGCAGCGCCGGTCGGCCGTCGGCTCCATCAGATAGGTTATGGCGTAGACAATCGCGCCAAATGCCATCAGTCCGCCGCCGACCGGCATCAAATACTGGTTGCCGGTGGACAACAATGCCACCCCGGTGACAAACATCCCGACCGCGACGATCCGGGTGATTTTTTTGGTTTGGGCTTTGGTGCGCAAAATCTCGTCCATCAACCGTTCGCCGCGGGTGGATGCCTGATAATTGAGGTCGCCGAGTCCTTTGATGACTTGACAGGTCTGGCCGTCGATCTTGATGTCGAGATAATCGGCGTAGCGTTCTCCGGGGCAAAGCTGACGGACTTCATCATAATCGCCGGTGCGTATAAAGTAAGGCCCCTGACCGTGCCATACCATCAGCAGCGTATTGTAGGGCTGCTGCAGCGAGGCGTACGGGCAGATCGGATCGAGCTGGGCGACCCAGTCGATTTCGTCGGCGGAGTTAAAGAGATTTTGCAGCTCGTCATCCGAGCGGAGCAGCAATTGTCCGATCTCGTCCATCCGCTTGCGGTTTGAATCCAAAATGGTTTCCAGACGGTGATTGCGCAGCTTGATCATGGCGCTGTTGTCAATGGCCAGCTTGGGCGCGGCGGCAATCCGGTCGATCTCGGTTTCGGTCATAACGGCATCCTGATACTGGAGGTCGGCGGTGAGCTTGATGGCGAGGACGGCTTGTTGCGTTTTGTTGAGCTCATCCTGAAGACCGGTTAAAAACTGGCGAAAGGTCATGGCCTGGAGATTGTTGACACACTCGGTCAACTTTTGTTTTTGCTCGGGGCCGGTGAGCTCATTTTGGGCCATCGCCTGAAGTCTGGGTGTCATCCGTTTGAGTGCGACAAAGCGAAACAAAGCGTCGTATTGACCCTTAAAAACCAGCGGCGCGCGGATGTTGATTTCATAAGCGCTGAAAAGGGCGGCATTTCTGAGCTTTTTGGCGCTCTCCGTGTCATTGATGCGCCGGTAGCACTCGCCGAGGAGCATTTGCCCGAGGGCATAGTCGGAGCTGTGAACCCCGGTCGGGTCGTTGACGTCGCCGTCGCGCAGCAACGCGCTTTTAAACGCGGCGATTGCGGTGTCGCTGTCGCCCTTGTTGAGCATCAAAGTGCCGATCAGCATATAAAGGGTCGTGGTTTCGTGGGGATCGCCTTTGTAGACTTTGTTGGTCTCCCCGCTCCACAAACTTTGCGCCTCGGCTTCCTTGCTTTTGTCAAACAAGAGCTCGAGATCCTGTTGCGCCTTGAGGTAATTATTGAGGGCCTCGTCCTGACGGTTTTGGGCCAGCTGGACGGTGGCAAGCTCGCACAAATAAAGCGGCTGACTCACGGTGCGCTCCCGTGAGAGCTCGGTTAAGATGGTTTCCGCCTCTGCATAGTTGCCGGCCAAAAAAGAGTCCCGGGCGCGATATGACTCGGTTTCCATCGCGTCGAGCTCTTTTTGGCTTTTTTCGACAAAATTGGTGCTTTTGCACCCGGCGGCAAGGACGGCAATAAGGGAGATAAAAAGAAACAATCTTTTCATAAAGCAAACCTTATTTTAGTTTTGCCGGCAATCAGTTGGCCTCGCTGATGTTGCCAAAGTTGACCAGGATGGAAACCGGTATAAATCCCTCGGGATTAAAGTTGAGCAGCCCCAGCTGAAAGGCCGCGTTCTTTTTGGCATAGTTGACCACGCCGAATTGCAAATCGCCCTCGTTGTCGGAGCCGTTGACCACGCCGATCTGGACGCCGTCAATGTTGTGACGGACACGGTTGTAAAGCGAGATCTGGAGCCCGCGCACATCCCCGGCCAATGCCGGGCCGCACAAGGTCAGCTGAAAGCCGTCCAGCCGCTCGGTCGAGCTGCAAAAAATGGAGAACTCCATCCCGCTCAGATAAACCGGCCCGCCGGATGATCCCGGCAACCCCAGCCGCAGCCCGTAGGCATCGGTTTGCTGCTCGATTTTGGGGCTGCCAAACCAATAGCCGACAATACAGTCACCGGCTTGGAGCGCGTTGGAGATGAGGAGAGCCGACATTACCGCGGACAACACAAACAATTTTTTCATGGTTCATTCCCTTTCTGTCAGGTTGCCGCTTTCGGACAACACCAATTGATAACTCTGAGCCCCTTTGCGCGGGGAAACCGCCCGGTAATGAAAGGTGTCGCCGCGCCGGACCAGGATCGTCTGGCGGTTGGTCGAGTACAGCGGCGCACCGGTATGCGGTTGTTTCTCCGCATAAAAATTGGTCTCCCCGGCAAACGTGATCGACTCGGGGGCCTTGACAAAGTAATCGTACCAGTTGGTCGCGCCGCGGTAGCGCAACCCGACCTCCAGCACGTTTTGCCCGGCTTCGTTGACGTAAAAGCGCTCGTAAGTCACCTCGATATACTCGCGCAGCGAGTTGGTCCCCCAAGCGGCATAACGGGCCGGGCGGGTAAAGACGACGGTGCTCTCGGTGGCCATATCGGTGCTGTCGGCGCGATCGACCGTTTGTACCGCCTGACAGCCGGATAAGAGCCAAACGCCAAGCACGGCCATCATCAAAACGCAAAACAAGTGTTTCATGATTTTCTCCTCCTTTATTGGTAGACGATGCCGGCCTGAGTCATGCGCTTGGTTTCAAACGCGTCCTCCCAAACGGTTTCATTGGTTTCCGGGTTGGTGAGCTGGACCGAGATCAGCAGATAATCGGAGGCCTTGCCCTCGGCGCGCTGCGACAGGGCGCTGATTTCGCCGGAGAGGATATAATCGGCTTTGCCGAGGCCGCTGTCGATTTTGCGGTCGATGAGCATCATTTTTTCATACACCGCGACTTTTTCGTCGGGTTTGACGATCATCACGTTAAAGCGCTTGTTGACGTTGGGCTTGGCCTGCATTTCGGGGGATGTCATCAGTTTGACCAGCTCCGATTCGCGCTTGATCTCAATGTTGTTGTCGCCCTCCACCAGCGGGGTGGTGCGACTGGTGTCCGGCACCCGGCCGTCGGTGATGTCGAGCGACTGGCCGCGCTTGAGCCGTGCCTCAATGACCTGGATGTAGTTGGCCAAGTTGATGATCCCCTCGCTTTTGATGCTCTCGGGGACAAACTGGCCGGTGAGATAATAATCGGCGCCGGTGACTTCGCCGGGCATCAGAAATTGAATTTTGCCGCCCGAGGCGTTGGCGATTTCGGAGCGGAGCATGGCGGCAAAGCTGTCGGCATTCATATTAACCAAATTGGTGTTGAGCGCCGGGATGACGGCAATCTTGACCGGCTTGGGCGAGTTGGCAAACAACGGGTTGGCGGCGATCTCCTTGCCGAGCTCGGCCAGCTTGGCGCGCACCAGATCCTCCTGACGCTCGGTGAGTGACTCCACCCGGACTTTTTGGACGTTGGCACTTTGCGAGAAAAAGCGAACCTTGCCGTTGGCGGTGCGGTTGAGCTCCAGCTGCAAGCGTTTCATAAAAATGTTGCGGTCGATGATAAAACGCGAATTGTTTTTAAAATCCGCCACGGCAATGCGGACGGGGCCTTCTTTGTCGGCAATTTCCGGCAAGGCGAGGATGGCCGGAGTCATTTGCGAGGCGACGGTGCGGATGTCGGCGCTGTTGATGGCGCCGCCCAGGGGGTCGTCATCCGGGTGTACCTGGACACTCTCCGTGACGTTGGCGGTGTGGCAGCCGCCGAGCAACGCCAGCGCCGCCGTCCCCGCAATGATACCATAAAATACGTGTTTCATTTGAAGCCCTTCCGTTTATCGATTTGATCCTGTTTTTGGTCCGAAAAACTTAAGTACAACGGCGCCGCGGGAATTTATTTGCGTTCTCCGCTTCCCGAACTTCCAAGGTTAAGATAGTATCCCGTGTCCGCTTTGTCAAGACCGCCGCCGATAAAAAGAGGAAAATAGTGGTCGGAATGCGATTGCCGGATCAAATGATTTGCAATTAAAGCAAGATCGTGTATATTTTCAGAAATTGATCGGCTTTTTATTTTCTATAAAACAGAGGATTTCATGGACATTACATTTTGTGTGCAATCCAGTGAGCGTAAGGTTGAGCAGGGGGTGCGCCGGTATTTTTTTTACGTGTTTGCTCCGATGTTGTTTAATATGATCTGGTGCAGTTTTATACTTTTAGGACTGACAATTGCCGATGTGTTGCCATATGGTCAAATTGTTTGGTTTGTCCTCTCAGGCGCACTTTTACTGCGGGCGGTGATTGCCTATCCGCAGTATTGGTGGACGCTACGGCGGATCATTCGCCTCCGGGGCGGATTCAACGGGACTTCGGAGTATCATTTGACGGATGCCGGATTTGAGGTAAAATCGGTGGATTGTTCCGTGAGCGATGAGTATAAAAAATACAATTTGTTTTTTCAATATAAAAACGTGATTTATCTGTTGTGCGACAATTCTTTGGGGATTGCTTTTAATACCGTATATTTCCCGGAGTGCCGCGATGAATTTGTCCGGTGCTTGCGTCAAGCGGGAGTCAAAGAGTTGAAATTCTGGTCTTTTCGCCGCTGGCGCTGGTTATTGATCTCTGTCAGTGCGACGATTGCGGCAATGGTTGCATGGATGATGATGCAATATTACATCCGATAAAACTGCTGCGGTCAACGTAAAAAAAGTAACATTATTGGGGGATGAGGGCAATACAGTAATGAGACGTTCAAGTAAAAAAAATAAACATGACTCGGAAATTCCACGACGTGAGGATATTAACCCCACGCCGGGAAATTTAGACGAAGAGTCGGCGGTCAAGGATTTACTGGGTAAAAGTCTGGCGGAGTTGACAGTAGAATTTACCACGGATGAACAAGCCGCGTTTCAAATGCAGGAACATTTTATGTTTATGGGTCCCAAAGCCTTTCAGTATTATTTTCCGGCTTATCTTGCATATTTTGAGTCTGATTTATCAAATGGCTACAGCGATACCGTCAACTGCGTCATCGGTTTTTTACGGTTTCGTCTTGAGACCGAACCGGAGACTCTGCATACGATCCGTCCGATTGTTTTGGCAACAGTGCGCTGTTGTTTGGCAAAATATGACAAATTTCATATTAACACTTTGATTTACGGTGATTTGAAACAGCAATTGTGCTCTCTCGAGCAAAAAATGCTTGAGTAAATTTCATACCCGGCCTTTTTTCCAAAATTTTCTTTTCCCTGATTATTTGCTCATCAAAATATTTGGAATATTTTAAATATAACAGTTTAAATTACAACAGTTGTATATTATATTGAGATGGTGACGCAGTTGCAACAAAGTCAAACAGGAGACGGCAATGAAAATTTCGGCAAGTATGATAGCGGGCGTTTTCATTATTATTTCAGTCGGCGGGTGCGCGATTTGCGGCCCTGATTTACCGAGTGTTTACGGGGAAAGATATTTGAAAAAGCACGGCGAATCGCCGGCGACGATCACTGCCGTATGCAATCACCAGCCGATGCCGCCGGAAACATTTTCGCGTCTCACGGCTTATTCCAATGAATATGTTGACCGGCTGCTGGGAGAAAACCCGTCGTGCCCGCCCGAACTTCTCAAGCAATTTTCGGAGAGCCCGGATTTTTACGTCCGGCGCGGGGTGGCCATCAATACCAATACTCCCAAAGATATGCTGGTCAAACTCGCCGCCGACCCGAACCGGCTAGTGCGCGATTCGGCAAGCAGCAACCGCGCCCTCCGGCCCAAAGCGCCTGACTCCGAGGACTGGTATGCACAAATCCCGTTGGTGGAAAATCCATCAACGCCTCCCGAGATGTTGCGTCAAATTTACGATCGTTATAAAAATGATGAAAAGTACTCTGTCGGCGATTACTTTGCCGCCAATCGCAATCTCCCGGAGGACATCGCTTTTGATATCTATCTGCGCGAAAAAGACAAAAGTGACTCGTTGGCGCTTAATTCACTGGTTGCCAACCCGGCGGTGTCCTCTCCCTTGCTCTCGGAGATTTATCATAACAGCAAATGCGAAATCCCTCTTCGCCGTTATGCACAAAATCCGCACTGCCCGGAGGAAATTCGCGCGGCATACCAAAAAGCCGAAGCCGAAAAAGCCCAAGAGTCCGCCCGCGAGCGTGACGAGCAGCGTGCCCGCGAGCAAAAACGCAAGGACAACGCCGGAGTCAAAAGGCTGTGACCAAACCATTCGTTAGATGACGTTTTGAAATAATTTCAAATGTCATATATCTTTTTGTGACCTCGGGCGGAAATGTTCGATTTTTACCCGAGGAGGCGCGCGGATGGGAATGGGAGAGGAAATGGGGGAGGGGGGTAATAGGGTGGCACTGACTCGCGCGGAGGGGGAGCGAGAAGATTTGGCCGATAGAGCATAACCGGAGTTGTTGGGAGCGGGAGGGGGAGACCGGCGACCTTGGGTTTAGGTGGCTGTTGGTACAGATCATGGTTGTCGGCCACGCCATGCGGCAGACTTCCGCTGTTAGCCGGCCGGAGCATGCTGCGCTGCCCCGTCACGCCACCTCAACGCGGACGGCTTCGCGCCCGCTATGGCGGTGGGGCGGAGGGTGTCGCAAAATAACAGCCGGAGTGATTTGCATGATCCGGCGATGATAGCCGCAGTCATGCCGAGGAGCCGCTAATAGAATTAACGGTGACGAGGCATGATAAGGGTAGCGCGGTGGAACGGCAAAACGAACGGCTCGGAATTTTGCGACAACCGACCAGCTCGACTACGTGCGGCTACGGAGCACTTTGCTCCGTGTTGCCGTTGCTTTGCAAGCGGCAATGCCCTTACATTCGCGAGCGGCGCGAACCCGCGCTATTAATTCGCGAGGAGACGTTGTGATGTGGACTGCCTTATTGAGGAGACGTTGTGATGTGGATGGCCTTGCGGCGCGATTTGCGGCGGCGTCATTCATCAGTGGCGGCGGATGGAGAACTCTTTGCGGTACTCTTTGGGGAAGAGGTGGTAGTATTTTTGAAACAGCCGCGAGAAGTAAAATTCATCCTCAAAGCCGGTTTTAAAGGCGATTTGCCGGATGGCTTCGCTGCTTGACACCAGCAGATTTGCCGCCAGCGCCAGGCGTTCGCGGAGGACAAAGTGTTGCGGCGGCGCGCCCGCGGCCTGTTTAAAAAGTGACCTGAAGTGTCGCAGTGAGATATGAAGTTTGGCCGCCTCCGCGTCAAAATCCCAGTCGGATTGCGGCTGCATCCGGATCCGGTCGGCAAGCGCGTTTAAGGTTTCGGCAAGGTAAAACTTGGCCGGGCTCGCGGTGTCGCCGCTGTTGCGCGCATCCTGGATCAAAAGCAGCAGCTCCTCCAGCGCCGGGACGCAAAAATCATAGCGCCGCCGCCGGTGGTGCTGCTCCAGCTCGTGCAACTTTTCGCGGAAACGGATGGCGTCGGCGATCATCACCGCCTTGGGCTCAAGCGAGAGCAGCCCAGCGCTCACCAATCGCTCCACCCGGGGCCCGCAAAAACAGACGGCGACATAATCGTGCTGCTCGCCGGCCGGGATTTCGTACTCAAACTCGGTCGCCGGGGAGGTGATAAAGCACCATGAGCCGTGGTAGGTTTTGGGCTCCTGTTCGCCGATCCTCAAATGCAATGTCCCGGCGTGATTGTACTGGATCCCGTGATACAAAGGGACATGCAAACGCTTGTGCCCGTCGGCGACCGGGCCGCAATACGGAAACGAAATATCATCGAAATAATCCATGATTCCTCCCCGCACTCAAGGTAATTTCCTTTTTATCCATGAACTCGATCATTTTATCCATTTTAGTTTTGCCGATTTGTGGTATAATATAGCCGAATCATCAATGAAATACAATTGTGGATCAAGCATAAAATGGAAATTATTAAATTTCTTCCCAATCGTGTCCTGCGGCTTTACCGCGGCGGCTCCGGCCTCGACCGGCTCGGCGGCCGGACGGACGGCGCGGACACCCGGTTTCCGGAGGACTGGATTGCCTCGTGCATCGAGGGCAACGGTCGCGCCTATCATTCGCCCGGTCACGGCTTAAGCAAGGTTATCTTTGACAACAAAGAGTGGTTGTTTGCCGATTTGTTAAAGGCCTACCCGCTGGAGCTTTTGGGCCAAAAGCATGTCGCCCGGTACGGCGCTGTCCCGGCAGTGCTGGTCAAGCTCCTTGACTCGGCGGAGCAGCTGCCTTTGCAAGTCCATCCCACGAGGGAGCAGGCCAAAAAGCTTCTCAACTCCGATTACGGCAAGACCGAGGCGTGGATTGTTTTGGCCACCCGCAAGGTCAATGGCGAGGAGCCGTATTTGTTGGCGGGCTTTAACCACAATCTCGACAAGGAAGTATTTTTAAGCGAGTGCCGCGCGGGCAAGCTCGACCGCGCCAAGTCGATGCTTCACCAACTCAGCGTCGAGCCGGGGGATGTCGTCCTTATCCGTGGCGGTTTACCCCATGCCATCGGGCCGGGGATCACCATGGTCGAAATCATGGAGCCCAGCGACTGGGTGGTGGTCCCGGAGGTCAACTGTTGCGGCGTCGCGTTAACTGAGAGTCAGCGTTTTATGGGGCTTGACCCCGCGACCGCCTTGGAAATTTTTGATGATACCCCCGTTTCCGCCGACGAGGCCCGCGAGCGGTATTTGCTGCCCCGTAAGACGGTGGAGCGAACCGGCGGCGGGTGTTTGCAAACACTTATTTCACCCCGCGACTGCGAACTCTTTTCGGCCGAAGAGCTGACGGTGGACGGGAGTTACCGTTTGGACAATCCGTCGTTTGCCATCGGCGTCGTCACCGCGGGCAAGCTCGACTTTGACAAAGTCACCGTCAGTGCCGGGGGCGGTTTGTTTGTCCCTTTTATCACCAAGCAACTCAAAATAACCGGGACGGGCAACGTGATCCTGATCCGTCCCCCGCAAAATAACTGAACCAGAGGAAATATTATGTTTGAAAACAACCGTTTCGAAACCGGAGTCAATTACTGGGCCTCCCATGCCGCCACCGAGATGTGGCGCAAGTGGGACGCCGAAGTCGTCGAGCGCGATTTTGCCGAGCTCGAAAAATACGGCATCACCATTGCCCGGGTGTTCCCCTTGTGGCCGGACTTTCAGCCGATCAAATCCATTGCCTGCGCCGGGATGTGCGTCCCGGTGGACATGCGCCGGGCGGATACCGAGGAGCGTTTTCCGGAGACCGAAGCCGGCCGGGCAGGAGTGGACGAAACCATGATGGCCCGCTTTGAGATGCTGTGCGACATTGCCGAAAGGCATCACATCAAGCTCATCGTCTGCATTTTGACCGCCCACATGACCTTTCGGCTCTTTTTGCCCCCGGCGATGGAAAACCGCGACCTCTTTTTGGACCCCAAGGCCCTCAAGTGGGAGGGTAAATTCTTTCGCTACTTTGTCAGCCGTATGAAGCATCACCCGGCGATCCGGGCGTGGGAGTCGGGCAACGAGTCCAATTTCATCTCCAAAACTCAGGATGCCGACGCTGCGTGGTTTTGGCAAAACTATGTTTACTCGATCATCCGCAACGAGGATGCCACCCGTCCGATCATTGCCGTCTCGGACCTCAAAATCGACAACAACGAGTGGCTGATCCGCGACGGCGCCGAGCTGGGCGACGTGCTGGCGGTGCACCCGTACCCGATGTGGAGCAATGCCGGGATCGAGGAGTTTAACCACATCCGCAATCTCATGTTTTCGGCGGCATTAAACCGCATCAATCAGGACATCGGCGGGTGCGAGTGCTTTATTGAGGAAATCGGCTGTCAGCGCGAAATCGCCACCGACGCCGAACACATCGGTCTGGCCGCGCGCAACATGCTGTGGAATGCCTGGGCCGAAAACTCCCACGCGTTTGTGTGGTGGTGCGCCTTTGATCAGCGCAAATTTGACATCGCCCCTTACGGCTGGCCGCTGCCGGCTCTGGAGCACGGGATTTTAGAGGAAGATTACACTCCGCGCCCGATTGCTCTGGAGATGAAAAAATTCACCGATTTCTTAAAAACGCTGCCCTTTGCGCATTTGCCCGACGTCCGGCGCGATGCGCTTTGCCTCACCAATGATATGGAGATCGCCCAGAGTGCTTTTATCATCGCTCGTCAGGCCAACATCAATTTGCGCTTTGCCGCCTCGCAGCTGCAAACCATCCCCGAGGCGGACTTTTACATGCTCCCCTCGGTCAAGGCCAAAGGGGCGCTCTCGACTCAGTGCTGGGAGGAGCTCAAAAACCGGATTCGCAACGGAGCCACGCTTTATCTCTCCCTTAACGACTGCTACTTGACCGACCTTGAGGAAGTTTGCGGGATTTCGGTCTTGACGCGCAAAGTCCAGCCGGGGACGAGAGAGTATGATTTTTCCGGTAACGTGATGACCTTGCCGCAGGATATTTTTCGCACTCTCAAAGTTGCGGGCGCCGAGGTTTTGGCCAAAGACGCCGACGGCAACCCGTGTTTGTGCCGCCACCGGTACGGCAAAGGGACGGTCTACACGTTATCTTTTGCGCTCGAAAAGCTGCTCTACAACACTCCCGGCTTCTTTGAGGCGGGCGCTTGGAAAATTTACCGGCAGCTCTTCGGCAAAGATTATCTATTGGACACCGATCACCCGGCATTGTCGGCGACCGAGCATTATTTCAGCGACCAATCGGCCGCGGTGGTGGTGGTCAACTCGGGGATGGATGAGGTCAAATTTACCCCCCAAATCCGCCCCGGCTGGCAGATCCGAAGCATTTTGGGCGACGCGGTTTGTCAGGATCAAAATATTACCCTCGGTCAAAACTCCGGCTGCGTGGTAATGATGCAGCAATCCTAAACGGTCAAACGATGATTTCGCGGTTGAAGCACCGGCGGTGAGCCAGCCGGAAGAGGCCGGTGCGGTTGAATTTGCTGTGGTCGGCGAGCAGATATTTTTGCTCGGCGCGGTCAATGACTTTGCCCAGCAGCGCGCAGTGATTCTCATGATTGGTGGTCACATACTCGTCATTGACGCCAAAGGCCGACACAAAGGCCTTGGAGATGGCCAGCCGGTCGAGCTCCCGCATGGCGGCCTGACCCAAAAAGGCGTTGAGCTGCGGGTCATAGCTCCCGCCGAGACCGATCAACAGATAATGGATCGGAAATTTGTGAAAATTTTGGATGATCATCACCGAGTTGGTGATCAGTGTCAGCATGGCAAAGTTGGAGGCAAGAAGTTTCTCCGCCAGACAAAATACGGTGGTGGAGGAGTCCAAAAACAAAATATCCCCCTCGGTAATTTGCCGGTACGCCAGCTCGGCGATTTCACGCTTGGCCTTGAGATGGTGATCGATCCGCTCCTGAAACGCTGAGGACTGCCGGGTGTTGGGGGCGATGTTGACCGGGGGCTCGATAAAGGTGACGCCGCCATGCACTTTTTGGATGATGCCGCGGTCGGCCAGCGCGGCGATGTCGCGGTGAATCGTGGCGGAGGAGATGTTAAAATAGGTCATCAGTTCGGCGACCGAGCAATATTTTTTGTTTTTGAGATAATCGATGATGGCAAAATAACGCACATTTTTCATGGTTGCAACTTTCTTTAATTATCCTGGTTTCACATTTAATATACGACCCCTTTTGACAAAATCAATTCGGCCGGATGAGAAAAAATGATAATTTATCAAAACTTCTCAAATTGATTTAAAAACATCTCATGAAAACTGCTTGATATTTGTTTCGGGCACGGTATATTATTTTGAAAATCATCAAAGGAATTGGTGCCAATGAAACACACATTTGATTTTGTCGGTTTGGGTTTTTGCAGCAATGATTATCTGGCGCTGTTGCCGGAGATTCCGCTGGACAGCAAGGTAAAAATGCTCGATCACCTGATTCAGGGCGGCGGTCCGGCGGCCAATTCGACCGTATGCGCCGCCCGGCTCGGACTCTCCGCCGCCTTTGTTAGCTCCATTGGCGACGATGATGCTGGCAAACGGATTTTAAGTGATTTCACCGCCGAGCATGTCGGTGTCGGGGGCATGACCGTGCGGCCGGGGCAAAGTTCGCCGATCGCCTATTGCTGGATTGACGCCCCCAGCGGCAAACGCAGCGTCGCCTGGACGCGCGGCACTTTGCAGGAGCTCTCTGCCGCAGAGGTTGACCTTGATTTGGTGGCGCGGGCCAAAGTTTTGCACCTTGACGGTCACAATCCGGTCGCCGCGCTTGCCGCTGTGAAAGCAGCCAAACAGCACGGCGTCCTCGTCAGCATGGATGCCGGGACGATGCGCGACGGTGTCCCCGAGCTGTTGCCCTACGCCGATATTTTGATCGCTTCCGAGGCGTTTGCCCGCGCTTACACCGGGCATGACAACTTGGATCGGGCGCTGTTGGCGCTGGCAAACATCGGGGCGGCGGTGACCGGGATCACCATGGGGGAACACGGCTCCATGGCGCTTCAAGCAGGTCAAATCATCCGCTGTCCGGCCTTTAAGGTAACTCCGGTGGACACCACCGGCGCCGGGGACGCCTATCACGCCGGGTTTGCCGTGCGTTATCTGGAGACGCATGACATCGCCGATTGCATGCGCTTCGCCTCGGCGGTTTCCGCCATTAAGTGCGGTCAACTCGGCGGCCGCGCCGGACTTCCCGCAAGGCATCAGGTCGATCAATTTTTAGCAACCAATCAAGGGAAATAACGATGACGAAAAAACTGAAAATCGGATATTTGCCGCTCACCAAGGCAAACTGGAGCAATGAGACATTGGAAGCCGCCCGCCAAACCGCGCGCAATTACTTGCAGTCGCTCTCCGACGTCGAAGTGATCGGCGGCGACCGGATGATTGATTTTGAGGACAAGGCGTTGACTGAACTGGAATTTTTTGAGCAACAAGGGCCCGATATCATCATCGCTCATTTTTTGACTTTTTCACTCGGGGTGATCGTTCCTTTGTTTGCCCAGCGCTTAAAAACGCCGGTCGTACTTTGGTCGATGCCGGAGCCCGACCCGCGGGGCGGCCGGTTGCAAAACAACTCGTTTTGCGCCGCCAATATGAATTCACACTTTATGTACCGGATGCACGTCCCGTATTTTCATGTCCACGGCGAGGTCGGTTCGGCCGCCGCCGGACAGGCACTCTCCCGGGCGGTCAATGTGGTGCGCACCATTAATATTTTAGCGAGGATGCGCATCGGTTTAATCGGCGGCCGGGTACCCGGATTTTTTACCTCCAGCTGCGATGAAATGCTGCTCCGGACCAAGCTCGGGCCGGAGCTCAAATTCATCACCGAGCATGAAGTCATTGAGTGCGCCCGTTCACTCGCTCCCGAGGAGCTTGCCGCCGCCGTCAAAACCATCCTCGGCGACGCCAAAATCCACCCCTCCGACGGGCCCAACGAGGCGCAGCTCAACAAATCGGCCGCCTTGTTTGCGGCGGTCAACAAGATGAAAAACAAATTTTTGGTCGATACTTTTGCCATGCGCTGCTGGCCGGAATTCATCGCCAACGATCTTTACGGGATTGCGATTTGCTCCACCATCGGCCACCTGAGCAACCACGGATTGATTACCGCCTGTGAGGGGGATGTTTACGGGGCGGTGATGATGAAAATCATTGCCCAGTTGTCCAATGAGTTGCCCTTTTTCTGCGATATGATCGTTGCCGAGGGCGATTACGGCGTCGTTTGGCATTGCGGTGCGGCGCCTTGCCAATTGTGCAAGCCTGACAGTGAGCCTCAACTCTGTCACAGCGCCACGGTTGAGGGCGGCGGGGTCAAAGGCGTGACCGGCGAGTTTCCATTGAAGCCGGGCCGGGTGACGCTGACGCGCCTCGGCGAAAAACGCGACGGCGACGGTTTCCGCATGCTGATCATCCCCGGCGAGGGACTGGATACTTCGCTGTTTGTCCGCGGCAATCCCTTAAAAATCAAATTTGACGCCGGGTGCGACCGCGTGCGCGAGACGGTCATCAACGATGGCTGGGAGCATCATTTCGCGCTCGGGTACGGCGATCTCGTGCCGGAGCTTTTGGAGCTCTGCCGGATTCTCGGCATCGAGCCCGCGGTCATACAATAACTGGAGAATAACATGAATCAACTTTTAATCCATTTGCAGCCCAAGGCCGGATACAATAACGTGTTTGAAAACGGCTCTTACGATATGAAGCTCACCCGGTTCGGGATTTTGCAGCTCGCCGCCGGGACCAACTGGTCGTCCGATACCGGCGAAAACGAGGTCGCGCTGGTACTGTTGGGCGGCAAATGCGAGGTCCGCGGCCGCGACTTTTGCTTCTCCCAAGTCGGGGGGCGGCGCAACGTCTTTGACGGCAAACCGCATACGGTTTATCTGCCGCGCCATACCGCTTATGAGGTGCTTGCGCTCACCGATCTCGATATCGCGGTCAACGAGTCGCCGGCGACGCGCGACACTGCCAAGCCGACGGTGATTACGCCCGAAATGACTCGGACGATCACCATCGGACGCGATAATTTCACGCGACAGGCGACCATCATTTTGGATGAAACATTTGACTCCGGGCATTTTTACATCGGCGAAGGGATGATCCCCTCGGGCAACTGGTCGGGGTACCCGCCGCACCGGCATGATTTTGACAATCCGCCGGAGGAAATCGATATGGAGGAAACTTATTTTTACCGCTTTGACCCGCCGCAGGGCTTCGGCATCCAAAAAGTTTACCTCCCGGACGGCAGCATTGACGAAACATACACGGTCAAACACAATGACACCGTCGCCATTGCCAAGGGATATCACCCCCTCTGCGGCGCGCCGGGCTACCGGATGTATTATTTGTGGACGATGACCGGAAAAGTCAACCGCGGTCTCATCTCGGTCAAAGACCCCGATCACAAGCAGGTGATGTAATATGGCGACTTTTTTAGGAATCGATTTCGGCACCGGCGGCTGCAAAGTGACGGCGGTGTCGGCGGCGGGCGCAATCCTGGGCGAAGCCGGGGTCGAGTATGGCACGATGCACCCGTTTCCGGGCTGGGCCGAGCAAAACCCCGAGGCTTGGTATCCGGCGATGTGCGCCGCATTGAAACTGCTGCGTGAGCGCGGCGTGGATTTTTCGCAAATCGCCGGGATCGCCTTTGACGGCTCGACCCACAACGCGGTATTGCTTGACTCCGCCATGAAGCCGGTGCGCCACACCATTATGTGGACGGATCAGCGCAGCGTAGTTGAGTGCGACTTTTTGAAACGGCAATATGGCGACCTTATTTACCAAACCGCGTATCAGCAGCCGACCCCGACCTGGACGTTGCCGCAGTTGCTGTGGCTCCGCAACCATGAGCCCGAGGTGCTCGCCAAAACCCGGCATATTCTTTTTGTCAAAGATTTTGTGCGCTATCTGGTGACCGGCGAGGCCGTCACCGATTATATTGAGGCAGAGGGTACTTTGTTTTATGACATGCGTCGGCAATGCTGGTCGGAGGAATTGGCCGCGCTGGCCGGGGTTTCCCCTGAGATGTTGCCCAAATTGGTCAAGCCGACCGATGTCGTCGGACGCGTGACACCGGCGGCGGCGCGCGACACCGGCATCCCCGCCGGGACATTGGTCGTTTGCGGCGCCTCCGACTCGGCGGTCGAGGATTACGGCGCCGGGGCGGTCGAGCCCGGCGACATGATCATCAAGCTGGCCACGGCGGGCAATGTCAATGTGATGACTGCCCAACCGTGCCCGTCGCCGGGGACGCTCACGTACTCGCATGTGATTGACTCGATGTGGTATACGGTTGCCGCGACCAATGCGGCGGCTCTCTGTCAGCGCTGGTTTCGCGACACCTTTTGCGAATTCGAAAAAATGGAGGCCGCCCGGCTCGACCTAAAGGCGTTTCAGCTCATGGACGATGCCGCCGTCAAATCGCCGCCGGGCGCCAACGGCGTGATGTTTCACCCCTATTTGCAGGGGGAGCGCTCGCCGTACTGGGACGCCCGGCTGCGGGCAAGTTTCATCGGGATGTCGATTGCCTCGACCAAAGGGGACTTTATCCGGGCCTTGTTTGAGGGGGTGGCGTTTTCGCTCTATGATTGTTATTGCTCTTTGGCACCGCTCAATTTGCCGGTCAAGCGGATCTTTTTGATCGGCGGCGGCGCCCGCGGCAAACTGTGGAGCGAAATCGTCTGCAACGTGTTTCAGCTGCCGGTCCAAATCCCGTCGCCCGGCGACGCCTCGTTTGGCGCGGCGCTGCTGGCGGGGACCGGTACCGGATATTTTAAGAGCAGCCGCGAGGCGGTCGCGCAATGCCTCAAAATCGACCGCGAAATCGCGCCCGATCCGGCGATATCCGATTTTTACCGCGCCCAATATCCGGTTTACCGGCAAATTCACGACGCCCTGGCGCCGATTTATGCCCAACGTTAATGACAAGTGATCAACCATTGGAGGAAATATGCCAATCTCAAAAACAAGTTATATGCATGACATGATCCGCTCGGAGTTGAGCGACATTGTCGGCAGCGAGTACGTAAGTTGCCGCGACGCGGACAAATTCGGCCACTCGATCGATTACTACTGGATCCCGGAAATGTGGCACGACCGCGGCATGGAGACGCCCAAGCCGGATTTCGTGGTGCACCCCGGCTCGGCGCTGGAGGTTTCGCGGGTGCTCAAGGTCGCCAATTTTTATCATATCCCGGTCGTCCCGTGGGGCGGCGGCTCCGGTTCGCAGGGGGGCGCGCTGCCGATTTACGGCGGCATCATCCTCGATATGAAGCGGATGAATCAATTTAAAGGCATTGACAAAGAGTCTTTGACCGTCTGCTGCCAGACCGGGATCAACGCCCGGCAGCTGGAGTGGCTGTGCAACAAGGAGGGGTACTCGACCATGCATTTGCCCGCCTCGATCGCCTGCGCCACCATCGGCGGCTTTTTGGCGCACCGCGGCACGGGGGTATTGTCCACCAAATACGGCAAAATTGAGGACATGGTTATGTCGCTTGAAGTCGTGACGCCGACCGGGGAAATCATCCGCACCTTGCCGGTGCCGCGCCATGCCTCCGGGCCGGATTTGACCATGCTCTTTTTGGGGAGCGAGGGCACGCTTGGCGTCATTACCGAGGTCACGCTCAAAGTCCACCCCGAGCCGGAAGCCCGGGAGTTCCGCGCTTATATCTTTAAGGACTTTCACACCGCCATGAGCGCCGGAGCCGAGCTGATGCGCAGCCGGTTGCAGCCGTGCGCCATCCGGTTGTACGACGAGGAGGAGACGATCCACCACGTCCGCCGGGTCTTTGGCATGGAGCTCGACCGGGGGGCATATCTGGTCTTTGGCTTCGACGGGTGCAAGGACATCGTCGATTGCCAGATGCGCTATGCCCGCAAGATCATGGAGGAAAAATTTGAGGGCAAAGACCTCGGCAGCAAGGGCGGCGAACTCTGGTGGCAAAACAAATACAAATTCTTTTACCCGCCTTATATGTTTCATCTGCCGCAGGCGTTCGGCACGTTGGACACGGTGGCGACCTTTGCCAACATTGAGAACGTCTATCACGCCATGAAAAAAACGGTCCATGAAAATTTCCCGCAGGCGCGGTTTATCGGCCACTTTTCGCACTGGTACGAGTGGGGCTGCATGCTCTATGCGCGCTTTATCTTTGAAGGCAAAGACGTGCCCGCCGACCCGCATGAAGCGGTCGCACTCTACAACCGCGTCTGGGACATGGCCATCCGCGCCGCGATTGCCAACGGCGGCGTGATTAACGAGCACCACGGCGTCGGCCTCAAGCTCGGACGGTTGATGAAAGAACTCTACGGCCCGGCCATGCCGGTCCTTGAAAACATCAAGCGCGAGCTCGACCCAAACAATATTATGAATCCGGGCAAACTGGGCTTTAAAGGGATTTGATTATGATGAACATCGATAAATTTTCCGACACGATTGTCAACTGCCGTTTTTGTTTTATGTGCCGGCACCTCTCCGGGATCGGCAATGTGACTTTTACCGAGGCCGACACGCCGCGCATCCGGGCGGCATTGCTCTACGGTGTCACGCTTCACCCCGAGCAGCTTAAAAATCCGGACTTCATCGAAACCATGTACCGCTCGGATTTAAGCGCTGCCTGCACCCGGCACTGTGTGAGTCACTATGAGGAGACGCGGCTGGTACTCGCCGCCCGGGCCGATATCGTCGCCGCCAAATGCGCCCCCGCGCCGGTGACCGATCTCGCCGTGGAGCTGTTCAAATCGGCCCAATGGCAGGCCAAGGGGAGCGGCAAGGTCGTCTGGTTTGAGGACCCCGTTTCCGCCGTGACTCCTTCCGTCGGGCAGGCGTTTGCCAAGCTGGCCAAGGCTGCCAAGGTCGAGTACCAAACCGTCACCGGCGGCTGCATCGGCAAGGCGCTGAGAGTTTTGGGGATGGTCAAGGAGGCAAAAAAGGTGGCCGGTGAGTTCGGCAAATTCGTCAATGCTCTGGGAGCCGATCTTTTGGTCGTGTCCAGTCCCGCCGCCTATGATGCCTTGGTCAACGATTTTAAGGAGTACGGCGTCAAGCTTAACCTTAACGTCATGCATACTTCGGAGTTTATCCTCTCCCGCCGGCTCAAGTTCAAAAAACCGGTTGCCGATGTCTATTATCTGGAGAGCGATTTTTTGCGCAATTATAATTTGGATTACCCGTATCCCCGTCAGCTTTTAGACGCGCTCAACGTCAAGGTCAAACCTTTCGGCACCAACGACGAGGAGTCCTACTCCTGCGGCGAGGGGGCGGCGGTGCTCCACCGTCTTTATCCCAAATTGACGGAGAAGCTTGCCAAATACGTCGAGGCCAGGGCGGACAATCCCAAGGAAGATTTGATCGTAGTCGCTTCGCCCTATACCAAGGCCGAGCTTGGCAAACATACCATGCTTAACGTCAAAACGCTGGAAGAGCTCGCGGCTCAGGCATTGACCAAATAAGGATCAAAATTTATGGCTCTGGTTACCTTCAATGAGTTGCTGCCGGAGGCCCGCCGCCAAAAACGGGCTGTCGGAGCGTTTAACATTGCCAATTACGAGACCGCGCTGGCGGTCATCAAGGCGGCGGAAGCCGAAAAAGAGCCGGTGATCATCCAGCTCTACATGCGATTGTTTCAATCGGACAAGGCTGCCGACTTGGCGGGAACGCTGATCCGGCTTGCCCGCCGGGCCGATCAGCCGGTGGCGCTGCATCTCGACCACGGCGAAAACATCGGCCAGGTGGTGACCGCGCTCCGGGCCGGGTACACCTCGGTGATGCTGGACGGCTCGCGCCTGGCGTTTGACCAAAATGTCGAAATTACCAAACAGGCGGTCGAGCTCGCGCACCGGGTCAATGTTTCGGTGGAGGGCGAAATCGGCCATGTGGCGCAGGGCGACGAGAGTGCGCTTACCTTGGTGGACGAGGCCGCCGCCTTTGTCGCTGCGACGCAAGTCGATGCTCTGGCTGTCTCCATCGGCACCGCCCACGGTTATTACCAGTCGGCGCCCAAACTCGATATCGAGCGCTGCCGGGCCATTGCCGAAGCGCTGCCGGAGACCCCCTTGGTACTTCACGGCGGCTCCGGGACGCCGCTGGCGGATGTGCGCCGGGCGATCGAGTGCGGCATCGCCAAGGTCAATATCGCGACCGAGTTTATGGACACTTATTTACAAAGCACTCGCCGGGAGCTTGATAAACTCAACGGCAAATTTATGCCGGTGGATAAGTTTTACGACCCCGTGGTCGAGGATTGCGCCAGACATGCCGCGCGGTTGATCCGTTTTTTTGCAGGCAAAGACTGACGCTCGCGACTGCCCCGGCTGCTTGGATTTACAGCATGATCGAGCCGCCGGCGGCGAGACGTTTTCTGACCTCGGCGGTGTCAACTTGCGACACCTTGACCGCGTGGTCCAAGGCGCAAGTTGCCGCAATCCCGGCCGCTTCGCCGCATTGATTTAAGTTGACCATCACCCGGACGGCGCCAAAGGCCGACTCGTCGGCGTCGATCATCCGCCCGGCGGCGATAAAGTTGACGGCATGACGGGGGATCAACGACCCGAGCGGGATTTGGTAATAAGGCAAAAATTGACCCTCGGGAAGCCAGCGGCGCTTGGCGATCAATTGGTTGGCGGCAAAAATCGTCTCCTCGCCGTTTAAGCGGCGAAACATAATTTGGTCGCTGTCGGGGCTGTGGATGTCCACCGGGTAAGTCCCGTTGGCAATCGCGTCGGGGCAGGGGGCGCCGCTCAACAATGTTTCACCGACAAGCGGCGTCAGGGATGAAATATGAAGTCCGTCTCGGATGCCGATCATGGCCGGGAGCGACAGCAAGCCGAGTTGGCGGTCGGGGTACGCGGCGCGCAATACGCGGTCAAGAGCCCCGACCTGAATCCGGCTCTCCAGCTCGGCGCGGGTAATCGAGCAAGTGTCCAAGGTGCCGCCGTTTAAAATCCGCGTCCCCGCGAGCATATAAGCACTTGTCCCCGGGATATCCATCCCCCAGTAATAACCGCAGGGGAGCTCGGGCTCGGCGGCGCGGTTGGCCTCGACGAGCTTTTTGAGATCAATGTTGTTGGGCCAGTCCTGAAATACCGCGCAACTGGTGGCGGGTTGCTCTCGCTGGTGGCGGTACATTTCACTTTTGGCGGCGCGGCAGACAAAGCCGTCGCCGGTGGCGTCGATAAAATACCTGGCGCGGACGGCGAAGCGTTCGCCGCGACCTTGCAAGACCGCATAATCAATTTCGCCCGGCCCTTTCATCACCACACCGGAAAACGCGGTGTGCAAATAGACACTGATGTTCTTTTCCGCCGCGACCATCCGGTCCAAGACCAAAGTAAGCTGCTCCGGGTTGAAACGCACGCCGTGTTCGGCTTGTTTGGGGTCGCGGAAATTGCTGACGGCATTGGCTTGGTCAAGCCGGATACAGGCCTCCTGGGTCAACCCGGCGATGATTTGCTGTTGTTTCGCGGTGTCAAAAAAGGTGTGCCACATCCCGACCAAGCCGAGCGTCGCTACGCCGCCGAAGCGCCCGCTTTGCTCAATTAACACCACTCTCGCGCCCGAGCGGGCCGCCCGGATGGCCGCAAAGACGCCGGTGCAGCTGCCGCCAATCACGCAAATATCGGTTTCGGCAAAGACCGGGACGCTCTCGGCGGGCAATGACAACATTTGATTTTTCATAGTTTGTCCTCTTTCCTTGATTGATTTTGATTTAATATAAAATGATTGCCGCCAAAAATCTTTGCAAATGATGTTGTTTTTTTGGCTTATTATGCTATATTGAAAATAATAAGTATAAGGATCGATATGGCGGAGTTGGAAAACGTACTGGACGCTTTTACCAAGTTGACCGGGTTGCCGGTGATTTGGAAGAGCGTGCGCAACAAGGGTTCGGAGTGCGGCTTAAATTTGTCGCACACCTTGCACTGCAATGCGTTTTGCCAAAAAGTCAAATCGACCAGGGCGGGGCTGCGGGCGTGCTCCCAAAACGACACCGTTTTGCTCCCCGCTTATTTTGAGGAGCACCGCACTCCGGAAATTTGCCGTTGCCACGCTGGAGGGATGGAGATCGTCGTTCCGATTTTTCGCGGAAACGAGTGCGCCGAGCTGCTGTTTGCCGGCCCCTTCCGGTTGCCGGGGCAAGCCGCGCCCAAAAATGCGCAGTGGAAGCGTTTGTTTGAGGAAATGCCGGAGCTGGACCGCGAAAAGGCGCTGGAGTATCTGGACTTTTTGGCCGCGATGCTGCCTCCGCTCTCGGAGTACAAAGACCGCGTCTGGCTCGCCAAAGCGGCGGGAAACATCCGCGATCCGCGCATCCGTCAAGCCGTCCAAGAGCTCAATATGCACCCGGAGCGAAAAATCGAAATCGAGCCCCTGGCCAAGGCCGCATTTTTGAGCGAGTCGCGGTTTATGCACTTATTTCGCCGCGAGACCGGGAGCTCGGTTTCGGAGTATGTCTCCAATCTCCGCATGGACAATGCCAAAAAACTCTTGACCGAGACCGAGCTGCCGCTCTCGGAAATCATGGCGCGCTGCGGTTACGCCGATCAAAGCCGCTTTTGCCGCAAATTTCGCGAACATGCCGGGATGCCCCCCGGGCGCTACCGCAATCGTTACCGTCAGCTTGCTTTCTGATATTTTTCCCAAAAATCACTTGCAAATATAACATTTGGGTGCGACAGTAATAACAGAGCATAATACAAAAGCAATACGGAGATTTTCTATGACCAGAGACAGAGTTATCACGCTCCTGGCGATTGCTATTTTCGGGTTGTTTGTCGGTTTTTATTTATTGCAATTTTTAACCTTTCGCTTTATCGCCACATCGGACAGACGAGGGAATTTGGTTTGTAGAGGAAATTTATACGATATATGTACTGCGCTAAAACAATATGAAGATCGATATGGTGGACCTCCCGATCAGTTGACTCGATTAGTGGATCATGGTCTTTTGCAGCCCTCCCAATTAAAATGTCCCCTTTATCATAGAAAAAAATTCTTGGAATCAACTTTCTCTATGATCGATCAACTGAATGTGACTACATTTATGATTATAATAATGCACGGACTTCTGAGCTTATAATTGATGCCAACAGTGACAAAATTATTTGTCAGGATTATGATTATAACCACAAAAATACTAAAATCGACCATATTAATATATTATACAAAAATCAAAAGGTCGAGAGTCGTTAATCGTGTGGCTGCGCGTACTTCTGAAAACTGAATAACTTACATCGGTTACGCAGTGCCGGAATTTTCCGAAAATAATATTGTGGCTTGTAATATTAAAGATATAAAAGAAGAGACAGCAGATTCGCCTTCCGGTCCGTGGTTTTACATTTTTGAAGAAGTTGGAGACACTTATTATTTACAATGCATTGGACGACCACGGGCCTAATGCGCGTCCTCCCTGAAAATCAGATAATTTGCATCGGTGTAAAAGGAATGTTATATTGACAAGGGAAAAGGTGGTTTCGTGATGAACCCGACAAGGCAAGGAAGTTTAAATACAATGGAAAAGCGTACTTTTGACAAAATTATATTTTTTCCGTTGTTTTGCATTGAACTGGCGATTGTGATATTGGGGATTGCCGGTGTTTTTTCCTGTAATATCGGATTTGCCATCTCGAGTTTTATATTATATAACATTCTTTTGTTTCCAACTTTATTGGCGGCATTCCTTTTAAGTTTTTTTTATAACAGGTTGAATTTTAAATTATTCATCACGGTTTCAATATTACAGCTGTACCCATTTATTTTATTATTTTTAACCAAATATTTTGAAAATGATGACTTGTGGGGTAATGTAGTATGGGCGACTTATTTGTTGACCAGCATTGTTCAGTTGGCAATCATTTTCAGAGTTAAAAAATTTAATATTTTTGCCAGTGCAGTTATTTTATTATTGAATTTTGCGCAGTGTGTATTTTTTCTGATGATGCCATCGTAATTATTTTGCTCAAATGATACGTGCGCGTCCTCTCGAAAACCAAACAATAGGCATTGGTATTGAATGACATTTATATTAACAATGCAAAGGCATATTTTATATGGAAAAATGGTACAAAATATTAAAGATTAATGAGTTAAAATATGCTTTGTGGTTGACAATTGCTCCTCCCGTCATCATTTTTTGTATTTATTTTTTCCCGGATTTTAAAGATTTTCTGGAATTTTTTATCGGAACGGGTGGAAAAATTCCATTACTCGTTGTAATTTTTGTTTTGTTGGTAATGCAAATCACCGGATTGTTTTTATGGTTAAAAATGATCGGTTATTATCTCTTTCGTAAATTGAACTCAAAAAACAAATGATTAATGTCAATATGACAAAAAATCAGGATGGAGGTATCTGATGGCTGAAACGGGATTCCGGTTTATCGTTCCGGTGATGACGGCTTGCTGACCACCTCCACGCTCAGGCGGGCGAGCTCGACGAGCAGTTTCCGCCGCCCGATCCCGATAACCGCAAGCCCTCGTCGAGACGGCGGATTCAAAAGCGAATACAAAACGCGCATATTGGCGGGATTGCCATTGATTATCAAAAAATATATCATAAATTACAACGCGGTCATTGACTTTATTGATCCATTGTGCTATAATAATGATACAAAATAAAATTTAATCATTTGAGCCGTTGGAGATGTCGGAATGTATGATCGCGAGTTTGAGTTGCTGCTGGAGCGTTCGGAAAAAGTTGCTCAAAGACTGAAGTCGTTTCTCTTTGCCGAAAAACTTCCGTTGTCGCTTTCTTGCATGATGACCGCGCCGGATACTTTGTTTGCCGACGCCGTTGCCGGCGAGTATCAGCCGTGCCGGGGCGGCGACACTTGGGGGAAACCGTGGGACAATGCCTATTTCAGGATCCAAGCTCAAATCCCGAGCCATTGGCCACGGGAAAAATTGGCCTTGCGCCTCAATTTCTCAGGGGAGGGGATTTTGTTTGACGCCGCCGGCATCCCGGTCTACGGTTTGACCAACTCGTCCTATTTTAAAGACACGTTTACCAAGGAGTATTATCATCTCCCGCCCGGTGGATATGCCGACGGCAGGCTTGACCTTTATTGCGAATGTGCGGCCAACGAAATTTGCGGGCTGGATGTGGATTACGATCCCCCCTTGGACACGCCGCACCGGTACGGCAAATTTTCCCCGGTCATCCGGGTGGCCGAGCTTGGCATTTTTGATTTTGACGTTTGGCATCTGGTTTTGGCTCTGGAGGTGCTGGCAAGTTACGCCCGCAAACTGGGTGCCGGCGACCATCGGGCGAGTTTGGTTTGCCGGGCCTTGGCCGATGTCTGCGACCGGTGGCACGACGATCCGCGCCGGGCTCCGGAACTGCGTAAAGCGCTGGAAAGATTTCTTGCCGGTCACCCCGGAGGCGCATTTGCGGTCACCGCGCATGCCGTCGGTCATGCCCACCTCGATGTCGCCTGGCAATGGCCGCTCTCTGAAACCGTCCGCAAAGTCGGGCGGACCTTCAGCTGTCAACTTAAGATGCTGGCGGATTTCCCGGATTATGTATTCGGCGGATCGCAGCCGCAGCTTTATGAGTTTTGCCGGACGCGCTACCCTGAGCTTTTTGAGCAAGTCCGTCAGGCGGTGGCCGGCGGCCGCTGGGAGCTTCAGGGGGGGATGTGGGTGGAGCCGGACTGCAATATCCCCGACGCCGAGTCGCTGATCCGGCAGCTCTTGTACGGCAAAAATTTTTACCGCGATCAATTCGGCGTCGAAGTCACCAACGTTTGGCTGCCGGACGCATTTGGCTATACCGCCTCGCTGCCGCAAATCATCCGCAAATCCGGCTGCAACTATTTTTTGACCAATAAATTGTGTGTCAACCAATTCAACCGGTTCCCGCGCAACGCCTTTGACTGGCGCGGCATTGACGGCAGCATGGTATTGGCCTATTGTCCGCCCGAGGAAAACTACAACTCGGAGCTTTTGCCCGCTCAGATGATTGCCGCCGCCGACCGCATGGCGGAAAATGACCGCATGACCGATTATCTGACCCTTTTCGGCATTGGCGACGGCGGCGGCGGCCCCAAAGAGGAATACATCGTCCGCGGTCGTTTGCTCCGTGATTTTGACGGGACGCCGCGGGTGAAATTCGGCAAGGCGGCCGATTTTTTTGCGTTGCTTGAGGAGCGTTACGGCGACAAGCTTCCTGAGTATGAGGGGGAACTCTATGTCGAGCTGCATCGCGGCACCCTGACCTCGCAGGCCCGGCTCAAGCGGGCCAACCGTCAATTGGAGCAAGAGCTCAATGCATTGGAAATCCTCGCCTGCGGTCTGCCGTTGGCCGATTTTCCGTCCGCTGCGCTTGAAAAAGCGTGGAAAATATTGCTCCTCAATCAGTTTCACGATATTTTGCCCGGCTCCTCCATCGGGATGGTGTGTGCCGAAGCGGAAACCGCCTACGGTCAGGCCCGGTTGCTTTGCCAAAACACGGCCAATGCCGTCGGGCAGCGCCTTTTTGAGCCGAAACCGGACTCTCTGGTATTGGTCAACACTCTGGATGTACCGTTTCACCATCCGGTCGAGTTGCCGCCAAATTGGCACGCCGTTGAAACGTACCCGGCGCAGCGTTGTCGTGACCGGACATTTGTTGCGGTCGAAATCGCTCCCCTGAGCTCCGTCGAGTTGCGGAAAATTGCGCTGCCGGTGACGCCGGAGCCGGTCATCGACGCGCAAACAGTGCTCGAAAACGATTTCATCCGTTATGTCTTTGCCCCTGACGGCACCTTGGCCGAAGCTTGGGACAAAGAGGCGGAGCGGAGCGTTTTGTCCGGCCCCGGCAACCGATTGCATCTCTATAATGATCACCCCAATTTTTGGGAGGCCTGGGACATCGACCGCTTTTACCGTGAGGAGGAGATTGACGGCGGTTGCCGCTGCCGTCAATTGGCCGTAACCGGGCGAGGTCCGGTCTTTGACGAGCTCTCCATCGAGTGGCTGATTGGCGAAAAATCGACGTTGCAGCAAACGGTGCGGCTGGCCAAACACTCCAAACGCCTCGATTTTATCTGCGAGGCCGATTGGCACGAAAATCGCAAACTTTTGCGCGTCGAGTTTCCGGTGGCGCTCACCATGCCGGAGGCCGTCTCCGATATTGCCGGAGGATTTTTAAAGCGATCGACGCATTGCAATACGTCCTGGGAATTCGCCCGCTTTGAGGCGGCGGCCCACCGTTATTTTGATCTCTCGGAGACAGGATACGGCGTTGCCTTGCTCAACGATTGCAAATATGGTTACGCCGTCCGCAAGGATGCCCTCGATCTGGCGCTTTTACGCGCTCCCAAGTCGCCGGATTGGGACGCCGATCAGGGGATGCATCACTTTACTTATGCTTTGCTGCCGCATCAAAACATGCTGGCCGACTCCGATGTCATGGCCGAGAGTGCCATCCTGAACCGGCCGCCCCGGTGTTTTGACGGTTTGGCGGGTCAGTTTCAATTGCCGTGTCATTGGTTCTGGTCTGACGGTGTCGGTATCGCGGCAATCAAAAAAGCGGAAAAAGAATCCGCCTGGATCGTCCGATTGGTCGAGCGGCGCGGTGCTGTTTCGCGGGCGGAGCTTGCGCTCAACGGTCGGTTTACGGTTTCGGAAACCAATTTGATCGAGTGGACCAGCATTCATCAATATCCGTTCTCCGACCGTATTGCCTTGACATTGACCCCGTTTGAAATCAAAACCTTGAAACTGACTCCGGCAAAAGACGGTCCAAACAAAGAAAAATATCATTAATTCCCTGATTGCCTATTGACTTTTGTTTTTAAATGTGGTATAATACAGCAATGATACAAAACATTTTTTTATCATAGGAGATAAAAAAAAGTGCCAAAACAACCCAAACCCAGCGTGCGGTCGATTGCCGCGAGTTTAAATGTAAGTCCGATCACCGTTTCGCGTGTTTTGAGCGGTTCCCCGTCGGTGAGCCAGGAGACGCGTGACCGGGTGCTTGATGAAGTCAACAAGGTCGGTTACGACTTTTTTAACCGCTCAAAAATCCTCCGGCAGGAGCGCGACACCAACGTGGTGATTCATTGCGGCGAGGATAAATTACTGCAGGACCGCATTTTCGGATTTTACTCGGATCTTTATTACCGCTGCGTCAAGCGCCTCCATGCCGAGGGGTTTCATGCCTATCTGGTCAATTATGACGAGCACCCCGAGATCGCTTTTGAGGCTCAGGACAGCGCCGGCAATCTGATTTTATTGGGACCGATCGCCGAAGCGCGCTTTGCCGAGATCCGGGCTCGTTATCCGAAATTGTCAATCGTCTCCTTTGGCGGCAATGTCCACGATGTGCTGGAGGTCGGCTGCTCCGACTTTATCGGCGGAGCTTTGGCTGCCGAACAATTATTCGCTTTTGGACATCGGCGGGTCGCAATGCCGTCGCCGCTCAACGAGCAAATTACCCGTAAACGCTACGGCGGCTTTTATGCCACCTTTTTGGCGCTGGGGGGCGAAGTGGACGGATTGCCTTTTTGGGGCACGGGCAACCGCAACGGCGATGATCCGATGCTCGAAAAATTGATCAGTGATTACCTCAAAAATACTTCCTCCGACCGTCGCGCCACCGCCTTTTTTTGTCCGCAAGGTTATACTGCATTTTTTTTGATGCAGTACTTTGCCAAAGTAAATATCAGCGTACCAAAGGATTTCAGTTTGGTAACTTATGATAATTTTGAAATGTTTGATCACACCAATCCGCCTTTGGCCCGGGTTTGGTTCAGCACCAAAGATTTGGTGATCCAAATTGTCGAAGCGCTGATAAAATTTCGTAATTCTCCGGCTCCGCTTCCCGCCAGCATTGAAATCGCCCCCATTTTTACCATGAATCAATCACTTGCATTTAAGCCGTAATATCCCCAAATAATCACAGGAGGTTTCCAATGAGAAATGCGTCCGCATCAACCGGTACAACCGAAGTAACATGCAAATCGGACACGGTTCACCGGCAAAACAAGCCATTGTTTACATTGATTGAGCTTTTGGTAGTGATTGCCATTATCGCTATTTTGGCATCTATGCTGCTGCCGGCGCTCGGCAAAGCCAGAGATCGCGCCCGGTCCACCAGTTGCATTTCCAATCAAAAGCAGATCGGTGCGTCCTATTTGTCATATGCCAATGATTATGCTGACTTTATGCCTTTTTCATGTCCCGGAGGCGGCAACAGTTGGAAAACATGGTGGCAAAGCGTGTGCCCCTATCTTGGATACAAGGACGTTTCATTGACCACCGGGCCGGAGCCCAAAGTATTGCAGTGTCCGGCCAAAAATAATTATTTGACCAAGGGTTCTCCCAATTTGCCCGCCGGATGTACCCTGCCGGCGGCCAATAAAGAGCGTTACCGGACCAATTACGGCTTTAACATCAATTGCAGCCGCAGCGGCTACGGCGGTACCAATAATTACGAAAAGGTCGTCAAATTAACGCAAATGCGCCGCACCTCCGAGGCGGTGGTGCTGACGGATGTTACCGCGCTTGATACTACCGGTACGTCCGAGTCCGACGGCTACACTCACACCACGGATTGGGCCAGCGGCGCTCCGTCGATCCGCTCTGCCGATCCGCGCCATGCCGATGCTATGAATGTCGCCTATCTTGACGGTCACGCCGGCACGGCCAGAGTGATGTCGATTACCGGGACGTTATACAACTGGAGTTTGCCCAAACAGGCGGGCATCTGGCCCTATCTGGATTTGGGATCGCGTTAAAAAACAATAAAGGAACCTTGAAAAATGAATTTTTGCAAAACAATCCTGTTGACCGCCGGTGCCTTTGCCGGAGTGACCGCTTACAGTGCCAACCTCATCAGCAACGGCGAATTTGAGGCATTCAATCAATGGAGCTGGGACGGGCAAAAACCGGCGACGCTCTCCGCGGAGAGTCCCTATGGCGGAAAAAGTTGTCTTTTGATCTCGGGCGATACCCCCGGCAAAAGCGGCTATGTCTATCAAAATGTCAAAATGGAGCCCGGAAAATCCTACAAACTCACGTTGTTTGTCAAAAGCGATAACGCTGCGGGAAATGATTTTTCCGTTCGTTGTCTGTTGTGGAAAAAAGATCCCGTCTCCGGCAAAAACGCCCCCTGCGGCTGGCTCGACGTCCCGGCCAAGAGCGGCGTCATTGAGCTTGTCAGCACCGGCGGCACCCATGACTGGAAAGAATTCACCCGAGTCATTCCCGGCGATGCCATCCCCCAGGTCGATGCCATGCTGCTTTTTTTGAACCGCAAAGACAACGGTACGGGCAAAATTTATATCGACGATCTGGTGCTGGAGGAAATCCCGCAGGAGTAGCTCTTTATTTTTCGTTTGCCGGCAATCAACAATTTTTATTTTTTAAGGATTCAAAAAATGTATCGAAAGACCGCTTTTGCCCTTTTTTGGGGGATCACATGCGTGTTTCAGGCAAATCTCGGCGCCGTCAACCTTTGGCCGGGCGACAGTTCATTTGAAACGGCTTCGGACAATTTCACTGTGCCGCGCGACGTAAAATACGCTTATGACGGCAAATATTCTCTCCGCATCGACCCCGGCGTCGAAAACTCGGGGCATAAAATATTTTTGTCCAAACTGCCTAACCTTGATTATGTGATTGCCTTTTATGCCAAATCCGAGAAGCCCGCGACCATCACGGCAATCAGCAATGATGACTTTTGGGGGTGGAACGGGCACGCCAATTTCAACATCGGTCCGGAGTGGACGCGCTGCGTCATGCCGTTAAAAAAACAAAATCAGATTACCTCGGTGACCCTCACGGTCAAGCCCCCGTCCGATCAGGCCGTCTGGATTGACGCGGCGGGGCTGTATCAGGGAACGCAAGCCCAAGAGTACCGGCCGGCCAATGCCGTCGATCTCGGGTTTGCCACTGTCGAGCCGGTGGCCGGTTTGCTCAATTGCTCCAATCAGCCGGTCAACAGCACGCTTTCCTGCCGTAACAATACCGATGGCGATGCGGAAGTCGAGCTCACCGGCACTGTCGAAAATGCTTCCACACGGGAAACAACTCAACTTTTTAGTCAAAAGATCAAACTTGGCAAGGGGGAACTCTTTGAAACTCCGGTCACGGTGCTCAAAGAAGCCGGTCGCGGCTATTACGTGATGCGCGCCAAAGCGGTGGTCAACGGTAAAACGTTTACCCACGCCCAACCGATGGTGATTGTCGATCCGCCGCTGCCGGTGTCGCCGGATTCCTTTTTCGGCATCCATTTCTCAGACGGGGTGATGGGGCGCAACATCGGCGCCGCCTGGAGCCGGACCTTTGACCAATGGTCCTGGCGCATCCCCGACAAAGACGGCAATTACAATATCAACTCCGATGACCTTACCAAAATTACCGCCCGGTACGGCGTCCGCCAGTCGCGCTGCATCAATCTCCACGGTGCTCCGGCGTCGATCAAAGACAAAGACGGCAAAATCATGGACCGGGATCTCGTCAAGTATGTCGGCGCAATGACCCAAGCCTACGACAACACATTTCAATACATTGAGCTCGAAAACGAGCCCGATCTGGTATTCCCCAATCAGCCGGAGGAATATGCGAGGTTGCTCAAACTCACAGTCCCGGAAGTACGTAAATATGCCCCTGACGCCAAAATCGTCGGCGCCTCGGTTTCCGGTGTCGATTTCAACCAAAATTTTATCTATGTCGACAAAGTTCTCGCCGATGCGGGCAACCTTTTAGACGTGATTTCGGTGCATCCCTATACTTATAATCACTATGTTGACGCTTCCGGCGGGGATATCGGGCCGGAAAAAGCCAAAACCTACGAGCGGGCGCTGTTGTTGCGCGAACTCATCAAAAAGCATGGCGGCAATCAGGAAATCTGGTACGGCGAAGTCGGCTGGGCGCCGGATGTCACCGAGGATTATCTCTCGGATGTTTCGCGCCGCAATGCATCGTATATCCCGCGTCTCATGGTGCTCAGCAAGGCTGCCGGGGTTAAAAAGGTCTTTTACTTTTTGATCGAGACATGTTTGGAGCGGGAGCGCTACAATTACGGCCTCTGGCGCTCGGGTAAACCGTTGCCCGGTACTGCCGCCTATGCCGGCTGCGCCCAGATTTTGGAGGGGTCCAAACCGCTGGGAGTGATTGCCAACAACGATTACCATATTTTTCCCTTTTTGCATCGCGACGGCCGTTTGTTTGCGGTCGTCTGGACCAGCAACGGCAGTCAGACCCAATTGATACTGCCATTGGCGAAAAACGAAGTCGGCGAGGTGCGCGACATGTTTAACAACCCTTTGTCCGGCACCTTTGACCAAGGCAAATACGTCCTTCCGATTGACGGCGAAGTGCGGTATTTGTTTGCCGAAAATCTCTCTCGGGAGGAGTTTTTGCAGCGCTTGAGCGACTCGCAGTGCGAGCTGCCGCCATTAAAAATAATGTGGGAACTCGCGTCCGGCAAGAGTGTGATTGTCAATGTCGAAAACATCCGCACGCAAAAACTGACGGGGGCGCTTACCGTCAGCGGCGCGGACTTTGCCAACCCCGAGCGGCCGTTGAACTTGGAGCCCGCCGGGACGGCACGGTTTAAATTTAATGCCAATTTGCCGGTGAGCGGCAAACAGCTAACCGTGACCGCCAAGACCGATCTGGGCGACAGCGCGAGCTCTTACCGCGCCGAGTTGCTGGCATGTCCGCGCGGGACTCCCGCGCTGACCGGCGAGCTTGCCGCCGACCGGCGTTTGCCCCGGATGGATTCGCGCAATTATCTGTTGCCCAACGACCCGACCAACGGCTGGGAAGGCCCGGCCAATTTGAGTGTGGAGAGTTTATTGCGCTATGACAAAGATTATCTTTACATCCTTATTGACGTGCGTGACGATATCCACGTCCAGACGCAAAAAACCGGCCGGTTGTGGTCGCAGGACTCAATCCAGCTGGCAATCGACACCAAAGGCAATGCAGAGCCCAATGCCGGTTTTGACAAGGATGATTATGAGTTCGGCTTCGGCCTCAGCAGCGGCCGGGCGGAAAAAGAGCTTACTTATACCTATGACTCCGGGCGGATGGCGGCAATTTTGGATGCGGTCAAGTGCAACATTTTCCGTGAAAGCGATAAAACTTGTTACCGGATCGCCATTCCGTGGCAGGCGATCAAAGTCAAGCCGGAGCCGGGAATGATCTTTGGGCTCAATTTTACGGCCAATGACAATGACGGCACCATGCTGCGTTACTGGATGGGGCTCACTCCGGGAATCGTCGATGCCAAAAATCCGGCCGTTTACAAGAAATTTATGCTGGAGTGACATCCTCCGGCGATATAAAGGAGATCGTTATGGATCAACCGCTGTTATGGGGTGACGGGGAGCACGATGATGCCCCGGCCATCCAAAAAATGCTCGATTCCGGCGTGAGCTGCGTTTCTTTGCCGCCGCCGGCAAAGAATTATCTGATCCAAAGCACGCTTTGGATCGACTCCAATCAGGAGCTCAGGCTTGACCGCTGGAGCGTCATCCGGCTTGCCGACCGCGCCAATGTGAAAATGCTGGCCAACCGCAATTTTGAACGTGGCGACCGCCGCATCCGCATTACCGGCGGCATCTGGGATGCCAACAATCTCGGACAAAAGCCCAACCGCATGGCCGAGCGCTGGCTCAAAAATTTGCCGGAGTACGATGAGTTCGGGCCCGGATTCAGCCGTCAACGCTGCTTCGGCGACACCATGTATTTTGAAAATGTCGCTGATTTTGTGTTGCAAAATGTGACATTTCGCAATCCGGTCACCTATGCCTTTCATGCCTGCAAACTCTCTTATTTTGTCATTGACGAAATCGAATTCGACTTCACAACGTGGAATCCGATGCAGGCCAACATGGACGGCGTCCATCTTGACGGCGGCAGCCATCACGGCAAGATTTCCAATCTCCGGGGCTGCTGTTTTGACGACATGGTGGCGCTCAACGCCAATGACGGCCTTTGCTCGGCCTGCGAGGATGCCGTCACCGATATTGATGTGGACGGTGTTTATTGCGAATTTTGCCACAGCGCGGTCCGTCTGCTCTCCACCGGGGCCGACCTCCGGCGCATTACCATTCGCAACATTCACGGCAATTTTTACCGTTATGCCGTCGGGCTGACGCATTTTTTTGAGGACCGGCAGACCCGGGGAAGGTTTGACCGGATTGTGATTGCGGATTGTTTCTTTGCCAAAGCCCCGCAACCGAAAGATTATCCGTGGCCGCTGGCGCCATATCCTCCCATTTTTTGCGATCAAAAGATTGATATCGGCACTTTGACGGTAGAGCGGGTTTACCGCGATGAATCTACCGAGGCGCTGCCGACGATATTGGTCAGCCAAGGTTGCCGTATCGGTAATTTTGTCTGTCGGGACTGCGGAACGCAAAACCGTCTCGACGAGCCGATTGTTTTTTTACAAAACAATGGGAAAATCGATCAGCTGATTTTGGAAAATATCCAATGTGAGCCGGAATTCGGCTCCGGCAACGTGATTCCGCTGCAGGGAAATGACTCCGCTGCAGGGAAATGACTCCGGTGTCACATCATCACCGCACCCAAAACAATGAGATAATATTGATCAAAACAGCAGAAGTATGGTATGATTTTATTTAACTTAAACGGCAAATGGCAATTAAAGTATCGTCGGCAATCCGCATCGGGCGGGCAATGGCAGCAGCTGGAGGCCGAAGTCCCGGGCAATGTCGAGCTTGATTTGATGCGTGCGAAAATTGTTGACGATTTGACCCGGGGGGACAATGTTTATCAGGCTTTGGCGTTGGAGCAAAACGAGTGGCAATACATCAAAACATTTCGGCTCCCCGGTCCGGTCCCGGCAGGCAAGGTGATGTTGGTGTTTGACGGGATCGATTGTCTGGCAAAGGTCACGCTCAACGGTCACGAGGTCGGGTGCGCCGGTAATATGCTGATCACTCACCGTTATGATGTCACCCAATGGCTTGAGCCGGCGGCGGACAATTTACTGGAGGTACACATCCACCCCGCCGTGCCGGCGGGGCAGGCGTTTGAGCTCTCTCCCGACACATATGCGCAGCCCAACAACTGGGAGTCGTTGCGCATTCGCAAGGCCGGACACATGTACGGTTGGGACATCGCGCCAAGGATTGTTTCCGCCGGATTGTGGCGCGGCGTCCGGCTGGAAGTCGAACCGGCCACCCGGTTTCGGAGCATTTATCTGGCAACGGCGGAAGTGGACGCCGATCTCCGCACTGCCACCTTGCTTTTGGACTGGGATATCGCGGCGGAAACAAGTATTCACATGTTGACTTTGACCGTCAAAATCCTGAACGCAGGATGCATGGTGTATGAGTCGCATCAACCCTTGCTTGGCGCGCATGGCCGTGTGTTCATTAATGTAACCGACATTGATTTATGGTGGCCGCGCGGTTTTGGCCGGGCACAATTATATGACGCGGTCATTGAGCTTTCGGATGCCGCCGGGACAGTGTTGGCCAAGCATTCCCAAAAACTCGGAATCCGCACTGTCCGGCTAAAGCGTACCGAGATGACATCCGACCGGCATGACGGTGATTTTTCCTTTATTGTCAACGGGCGGCGCATTTATGCCAAAGGGACCAACTGGGTGCCGTTGGATGCTTTGCACTCGCGTGACAGAGAGCATTTGGATAGAACCTTCGCCCTTGCACTGGAGCTCAATTGCAACATGCTGCGGTGCTGGGGCGGCAATGTATATGAAGATCACGATTTTTTTGATCTGTGCGATCAACACGGAGTGATGGTCTGGCAGGATTTTGCGCTGGCTTGTGCGATTTACCCTCAGGATGACGAGTTTTCCGGTCAGATCCGGGCGGAGGCGGAGAGCGTGGTCACCAAACTGCGGAGCCATCCGTCACTGGTTTTGTGGAGCGGCAACAATGAGATTGACAGTGCATATACCGAGTGGACGCCTTTGAGACGCGATCCCAATTGCTGCGACAAGCTCAGCCGCAAGGTGTTGGCCGAGGTGATTGCCCAGCTCGATCCGCTGCGCGAATATCTGCCGAGTTCGCCATATTACGGCCCCACACTAATGGCGGCGGGGATCCCCCATGATCGCAAGCCGGAGGATCATTTATGGGGGCCGCGCGATGACTTCAAGGGTCAATACTATTTGTGCAGCAACGCTCATTTTGTAAGTGAAATCGGCTATCACGGTTGTCCGGATATGCAAACGATGCAGCAAATGCTCGATCCGGAAATGCTGTGGCCGTGGCAAAATAACCGTCAATGGTTGACCAAAGCCGTCCGCCCGTTGCCGGAGCAGACGCAGTATCACTACCGGATACCCTTGATGGCCAACCAGATTACCGTATTGTTTGACCGGGCGCCGGACAATTTGCCGGACTTTATTTTGGCCTCCCAGATCAGTCAGGCCGAGGCAATGAAATTTTTTATCGAGAAATGGCGCTCGGAGCGGGAGTTTCGCAGCGGCATGCTATGGTGGAACTTGCGCGATTGCTGGCCGGTGATTTCCGATGCCGTTGTTGATTATTATTATCGCAAAAAACTGGCGTTTGATTACATTAAAACCTCACAATCCGATATTGTTGCAATCATCACCGAGGCGCAAAAGGGCCTTCATCAGTTACTCGTGGTGAATGATTCAGCCAATCCGGTTGCCGGCAAAGTTGCGGTGAAAAATGCCGGCGGCGAGTATTTGTGGGAGGGCGCATTTGAAGTCAACGGCAACGATAAAACCGTGCTTGCGGTACTTCCCGCGGCGGACTGTGCGGCCTTATGGCTCACGGATATGACGCTGGCAGGCAATGCTAAAGTATGGCGCAACCATTATCTCGCCGGACCGCGTCCGTTTCAATTGGAAACCTACAAAAAGTGGCTCCGATCCATCCCCCACGGTAAAATGACGACCTCCTCGGATAAGCGCGGTTCCCCTTTGTCTTGCCAAAATGTCTCAACCAAAGTTGAGTGAGGTATGGCTTGCCAAGGCGAAAAAAATCCGATCAAAATGACCGGGTTTTTGAAGACTGGTAGAGCTGAAGTGACTTTTTCGCTCGCTTATTTTATGCTTAAAATCAGTGCTTTCCCCGTTTCCAGAGCTTGACGCGGCACATTATAGCACATCATGCTGCTTGATGCGACATCGCCAATCCGGGGAAAAATTGGGGATATTTTTCGCCAAATGGGGGAAAAAACGGGGAACTTTTTTACTTGTCAATTGCGCCGTAGATTCTCCGTCGTTGTCCGGAGTTGATAACGTACGGGGACTTCCGGACAAAAATGTTTGCGGCAATGAAGCATTTTTTCAACTTTTCCGGTCCGTTGTATTTTCGGCGTTGCCGTGTTCTTTTACGATTTCCTCGGCTTCGGCGGGGTGGGTTTCGACATATTCCTCGGCAGCGTCATCGGTCGGAGCGCCGGCAAGAGACTGGGCCAAATGACGCTCGTCAAGCTCCTCGCGGATAGCCTTCATTTTTTCCTCCGTCAACGGAAACAAAATAGCCATCAGCAACGTAAAAGCGGAAAAAACAATGTACAAACTCATGACCAGCCAAAATAAATGTTTTTGTATCGTCATCGGCGGTTGTGTTGCCACTACGCGTGCATTGTCCAAAAGATGTCGGGGCCCCAGACCGATATGCCGGAGCGTCAACGGCCGATCCTCGTCGATCGCCGAATTGAGTGCAATTTTTAGGTATCGGGCAGTAATGGGCGGAAAATCAAATTCGTTATCCTGATTTCCGCAATCAAAGACGCCAATCAGACGAAACCCCTCAGTCGGCGACATATCGCCTGCAAACAGGGTAATTTGCTTGAGATTGTCTCCGCTGATTTGAATCCGGTCAAAGGTCGTGGAACTGTTGTTTTTGAACCCGAAAACGGCGATTTCACCAACCTCAAAACCGGCTGCCGGCGCAGTTGTTTTGGCCACCGACACGCTTTCCCAGCGCTGATTGATTTTAACATCCACATTGAGCCAGCTGATGATGTATCCGGAAAGAATAATAGCAAGCGAAATCTCCAATTTGGCAATCACCGCCATCACCGAGGTGAACAACCCCTCGCGCCGCTGGCCGGTCTTGACTTCGTCCATGTCGCAGATATCGGGCAAAATCGCCGAAGTAATGGTACCGGTGAGCACCAGCAACGGCGCCACCACCAAACCGGGGATAATGCTCCAGTAAGGATGCTCGGGGGTAGTGATAAACGGGTTGACGATTGCACAGCCGAAACCAAGTGAAGCTCCCAAAATCAAGGCCCCGCGTTTGCCCAGCCATTTGCTGGCGGGTTTGACCAAAGGAAGCATGGCAAAATTCCAGACCGACCCCAGCGTCGCGCCGATGGCGGCAATGCGCGTGGAGAGGTCAAGGTCACCGCGGCAAGTATAGTAAACCCCGAGAAAAAAGGTAATTTGCCCGACCAGCCGTCCGCCCAAAATTTCGCCGATTTTCATCAGGATCAAGATGACAAACGGACGATTTCGCATGGTAACTTTGATCGCCGGAAGCAATGCCACATGATTGCGGTTGGCATGGGTAAAACGCTCTTTGGTCGCAAAAAAGCAAATCAGAGCGGAAACGATGACGGCAATGGCGGCGACTGCGCTGATCCACCGCATTCCCCAAATCACACCGCCGAAAAACGGTCGCAGCGCCAGCCAGTAAATCCAACCGTAAAGCAGTACCATGACCGCCAAAAAGAATCCCTGTACCGCCTGAACCTTGGACCGCTCGTGATAATCATCGCTGAGCTCATAGCCGATGGCCGTCCAGGCCATGGTATACATACCGTAACAAGTATAGAGAAACGTCCCGGTAATGCCGAGAAAGAAAAATTGCGCCGTCGCACTCCACGCCGGGTCGGCCCACCACACTCCCGCCAGCAAAAAAGCGCCGACAATTGCGCCGCCGAGCAAAAACGGTTTGCGCCGTCCCCAGCGGGTATGGGTATTGTCAGACCAGTGTCCGATCATGGGGTCGATGATTCCGTCGATAAAGCGGGGAAGCATCATGCACCAACTGACAATCACCGGGCTCAAGCCGAAGCCGACGGTAAAGACATTCATCGCCAGTCCGAACATCCCGACCAGCGAAAACTCCGCGATGCGGCCGACCCCCCACCCCCAGATTTGCCGGGGCGGGGCGGTGTAGACTTTGTACTCGACTTGAGGGGATGTGCGTTGATCTGTCATGTTAATTGTTTTCTGATAAAAGGTTTATGATCATTATTTTAATTGGCTGCAAATTGACTTTTAGCCAGCGTCAGAGCTCGGGTTGCCGCCAAGGTCAAAGGTTGCCGTTTGCCGGGGAAAACAACTCAATCGTCTGCGCGACTTGGCTTGCAATGACTCGTTGTGTCACGCGGCCCGCCTTCCGCGCAAAAAAGCCTCATCCCAAAAGCGCGCCGGGCGACGATAAAAAGTATATGCCGTGACATTAAAAATTTCCTTATTTGCGCTCAGCTCTGATTGCGTCTTTGTCTGCAATATAATGCAATGTGATCCCCTTGTCAATCCATGGTTGCCACCAATTTAACCGTCCGCGCCAAAAAAATCCGCACTTCGCCTTTACCGGCGTTGCGCAACTCCAAACGCACAGCGGCCTTGCCGGCGGAGAGTCGGGGCGGTATCGGATATGATTTCATCACCCACTCGCCCGGAGCAATGGTCCGGGTCGGTTGCGTCGCAATTACGACACCGTCGACCAAAATTTCAAGCGATGAGGCGCTCCACTCGCCGCCCCAAAATTTGAGTTGCAGCGCCACCGGGACGACGGGGTCTGTCTTCAGCTGATAGCCGAGATCGCCGCCCGGTATCAGCAAACGGTGCTTGGCATGCAAAAAGTCACCGACTTGAGTGCCGCCGGCCGTCATTTCGTGCTCGACCTCGGATTGCTGAAAGCCGGGTGTGACCGTATCGCAAGTTGCGGCGTGCAACCGCTGTTCGGCCTCGGCGGCAAGTTGCATCTCCTCCTGACAACGTTTTGCCATCCTCGGTGTCACAACGCGGAAATACACTCCGTAGTGCTCCTCGTAAACATCGTAGAGCGGCATCCAGAGCAGTGCCGGATTGGCTGCGCGCGGGTCGGAGAGTATGGTTTCCGAAACCAGCAAGGGCGGGATTTCATCCGTCTTCCCCCGTGCCTTAAGGTGATCGCCGAAGCGCTCTTTGGCCGGATCGTCAACTGGATCCGGAAGCGTCGGCAACGCTCCGGCCATGAGCGTCGGTCCGTAAAAAAAAGCCTGATAATCGCTGTCGGGGAGTACCTCGGAGTAGTAATCCATCCCCAAATCAAGCTCCAAAACTTCGCCGTCATGCCACATGCGCTCAACGGTCACATAGCCGTCACAGCCGACCGTGCCAAAGTTGCCGCGGCTCCAAGCCGGTTTGCGCAATTTTAGGACAAACCTGATATCTTTGCGGCAGTGGACCGTCAGTCGGATTTTACCTGAAACCGGGAACTTTCCGTCAATCATAATTTTGACCGCTTTGTCCGCCCAATCCAGACCGGAGGCAAAATATTGATTGACATACAAAGTATCGCCGTCATGCCCGTAAAAGGTTTTGGCGTACCGCATCGGGCTCTCCATCCCGGTGCCGACACAGCACCAAAAAGCATCCAGCGGGGCCGAAAAAACCTTGACCGCTACCGGCGCTAAAGCCAAAAAGTAGCCGAACTCGCCCGGTTTGCGGCCGATGTTGGCCGCGACGTGATTGAGCAAGACACGTTCGGCATAATCCATCACATGCGCATCTTTGCGCCACGACCAGATATGCTCGGCGAGTTTGATCATATTGTAAGAGTTGCAAGTTTCCGCAGTGTACGGTGTCAAATGCTCTTTATCGGTACCGGGAGTAAAAAAATGCTCGCTCTCGCCGTGCCCGCCGTTGGCAAAACTGCGGATTTGGGTGACCCGGTCAAAAAAGAATTCCGCCGCCCGGCGGTCGGCCCCATCCCCGATCGCCTCATAACGGGCCGCCAGCGCGATCACCTTGGGGATCAAGGTATTGCCGTGCAAGCCGTCGAGCTCATCATGCTCTGCGTGTAACGGCGCCAACGCCGCGGTTTGCGAAAAAGCGCGGTCGGCCAGCTCGAGAAACCGTTGGTCGCCGGTCGCCAGTGAGAGTTTGATCAAGCTTTCGGCGATGCCGCCGTGTTCGCAAACCAGTATTTTTTGAGCATCGGCGGGGGGGATGTTTTCCCAAACATGGTTCAGGTATCCGGCCACGCCGGTCATGATGACCAATGCTTGATGATTGCCGCAGAGTTCCCATGCGTCATACAATCCGGCCAAAAGTTTGTGGAGGTTGTACAAGGGCACCCAAATATCGTTAAGCGCAAAGTTATGCGCCTCGATCCTGCCGCGGCGCAAATCCTCAAAGCAGCGCTTGTCCACCGCCCCGGCGTAACCGTCGCCGTGAGCCAGCTGACAGCGGCCGATGCCGTCAACAAAGGCGCTGACGCGCGCCAGAGCCCCGCAGTCGCCGGTGGCCGCATAACAGGCCGCCAACGCCGAGAGATAATGCCCGCCCGAGTGACCGGCGATATCCTTTCGCTCCCAGCCGCCGTAGGGTTCGCCGCTGTCAATCCCGGCTTGGCGGTAAAACGGTGCAAGCATCCGCTCAACGTCAAGCACCTCTAAAAGGTACTTTTGGTCGGTGTCCTGTTTGGTTTTTAACACTCCCGGCGACAGTCGGACGGCCGAGAGAGGAAAAAGTTTTGCCGAATCAATCATGTATTACTCCAGTTGTTTTCGGTTTTGGACCATCCAGAGCAGCGCCTCCAGGGTATTGGCCGCAGCCCAGCCGTTGTATGAGTACCACATCGACGAGGGGCGGCCGTCGCTGTAGCAAAAATCGGTCAAGCCGTCGCTCGGGCAAAAACGCTCGGTGGTGACGCCGTAACGGCCGTAACCGGTAATTTCCGGGTACAACTCAAGGCAGTTCATAACCCAAGCCATGCCGTCCTCGGCGCGCATTTTGTGGATTTCGTCGCCGGTTCGCTCATAAAGATAGTACAACTCGGGCGTGATCAAAACCCCCATCGGGTGGATGTGGGGATTGGAAACTGAGGTCACCGAGCCGCCGCAGGAATTCCAATTGCTCCCCAATAACGGCAAAATCTCGGGCACCGCCTTAAAGCCGTAGCGCCACAAATACTCATAATGGGCGGCATCCTCCAGCATTTTAAGGTATTGCGGTTCATGGGTCAACTCGTGCAAAAGCTTCACCAGTTTGGCAAAGGCGAGGTTGCCCTCCTGATCCGGAGCTTTCCAAGTATCCATCGGCGTACCGCAGACATTGAGCTCGCGGACAGGATTGTAATAGTATGCCGCCCCCTTTTGCGCCGCCGTCAGATAAGCCGCATCGCCGGTAAATTGATAGGCCGCCGCCAGTGCGGCCGCAATCCAGCACCCGGCATAACCGTCAAAGTCGGTAACTTCGCGTTTTTGAGTGGAGAAAGCATAACCGCAGGCGCCGTCGGCGCGCTGCAAGGCAACCAGATTGTCAGCCACCAGTTTGGCGGTGCTGATCCAGTCGGTGTCGACAGTTTGAGCGTGCGCCTTTAAGTAAATCATGGTTTGATACAAATAATAGAGCGCATGACCGTTGGTATACGCGCTGTGGCAATCGTGGGTAATCTTTAAGAAATCCCACCAGCCGTTGACCCGGCTGCCGCGCAAATCGCGCACCAGATCGTAAAAGAGCCCGGAGTCGGGATTGTACCCGGCGATGATTTCGTCAAAGAGGGCAAAGCCGCTCTTGCGTTTGGCGAAGAAGTCGCCGGGAAGCTGCAAAGTGTCCATCGCCGTAATAAACGGATATGCCAAAATCGAGCCCCCCGTCCAGCCGATTTCGAGCAAAGCGCGCCACGGCTTAAGTTCCGGACGCATCGGCGGCTTGGCCTCCTGATTGGTGTAGTGGTCAAACTCGTCCGACCAGTTTTGCTCGACAAAGCTCCCGATGACGGCCCGGGCGGCAGTTTCAAAACTGTTATGAAATACCGGACGTTCGCGCAAATCGCGGTACAAAATATTGATGATCTCCCGGACATGGTCGCGGTTGCCGTCGGCAAAGTGAAAGATCCGCCCTTTGCATGCTCCGGCCGCAACCGGCTGCGAAGTTGATTTGGAGCGGCCGTCGTAATAATCGCAGTATTTGTTGACAAACGTAAACGGCAAATTGGCATAGCCCAGAGTCACACCGAATTTGCCGGGAAGCTCGGCATAGACCCCGTTGCGCACCAGATTGCCGGAATAAGGCTCAATCGAAACTGCGCCGATTTCCGCTTTGCCGATACCGATCGACACCGGGTGGCTGGCGCGGTCGGCGCGAAATTCCCAGACCGGCGAAGAGTAAATTGACTCGGAGTATCGGGAGGTAAGATTGGGGTACTGTCCCGGCTTGGCATGCGCCAAATTGTTGTCACCGTGAATGCAGCACGGGATCAAATGCCACACCGCATCGTCATTGAGCGAACCCTCGATCTTGATCCGGGTCGGGTATTTGCACTCAAAGCTCAGGCAATACTCCCGGTGTCCGAGGGCGGGACGGGAGGAGTACTCTAAAACCATATCCGCATCGCGGTAACTGATGGCATCGTCGCTGCCGATGATTTGCCACGCGCCGTTCTTTTTTTGATAAAACAAGGTAACTTTCATCATATTCTCCCAATGGTTATGGCTCAAGTTGGCGCAGCACCAAGGTGCTCCCCGGTTTGACCGACAGTATTTGATTGCCTCTAAAAAACTCTTTTGCTGGCAGCAACCGGTAGGTTTTGCCGTTGTCCGGCAATCGAAAGGTAAACTCGCGGTCGGTTGACGCATTCATCGCCACTACAAAGGGACCGTAATCCAGGCGGTAAAACAAGCCGCGGCCGGCATAGGGGCTCTCGTCGCCCGGTTTGAATTTAATCTCCGCCGGGATTTGGGCAATCGGCAAAACTTCGCCGGTGTGGGCCGATTTGAGCACCTTTTCGTTGGGATAACGGAGCTTTGCCCCGCCGTCGCCAAAGCCGAAATTGATCCAGTTTTTGCGGGGATACTTCATCCCCGAGTCGGCAAAAATGATCTCCTCGCGCACTGTGGCAATCCGCTCGATTTCCGGCGTGAGATAATGGACTTTGGCCAAAAAATTGACTCCGTGCCGGGCGCGCCAGTAAAGTGACGCATACAAAATTTCGTCGCCGTCCTTGACCGCGACCACACCGTCGGTTTCGTCGGCAAAGACGAAATCGGGAGCGCCGGGCGACATCGGCGCCGAAATTTTGGGATCGGCCATCGCTGTAATTGCGTCATAGTGATCCGGGGTATTGAGTAACCCGATGGTGGTGCGCAATGTATTCTCCGTCATCGCGTGCTCGAGCGCCGGAAAAAACTGGCCGTCGGCAATCTGCTGTTTGGCCAGGCCGACCGCCAGGGGATCATTGGTATCAACGGCGGTTTTAAACGGCGAAGCGTCACGGCTGGCGCGTTGACCGTAAATAATGTCTCCGGGCAGCTTGGTGTCGCGCCAGCCGACGGCGGTTTCCAGTACCAGCGCCGTACGGCCATCGGCAGTCAGCAACGGATAACGGAAGTAAGAGCGCGCCCGGAAAATCTTTTGGTACGCAGCTAAAATCTCCGGGTCACCGGCCTGATCCGCGGTCGGCCGGGTCGAGTCGTAAATCGAGCCTACCCAGTCCAGCACTTCGCCGTAACTGCCCACATAGCCAAGCTCGCGGGTCATAAATTTGGGAGTCAGCACATAATAGTCTTTGCCAGCGGGCCAGGTCGCTTTGCCGTTTTTGTCCAAACTTCCCGACCACGGCAGCAAGCCCACCGATTCTTTGAGAAAGCCCAACGTAATCTCCGCGGGCAGGGCCGCCTCAGGGGCGAGGAGCGCCAACGCCCGGTTGTTCCACTGTAAATTCATATCGATAATCATCGACTGGTTGGTGTACATCCGCCGGTGGGTGGAGAGGTAATTGACTCCGAGCGCAAACAATTTGGCCCACGCCGCGCGGCGGGGCATGTTTTGGCCGTCGACGGTCAACGGCTCATCGAGCTTGGACTCAAGCTCCGGCCACAGCCGGACGGTTGCCTCGCCCAGTCCGGCAAAGGCGTACCAGTCAGGGTTCCACGTCGAGCGGTCGCCGGTGGTCAGGTCGGGGTTGGGAATCCACGTTTTGCAGTAATCGTCGGTGCCGGAGAGTACGGCACGGATGACCGCCGGATTATGCCAAGCCGCACTCCACTTGACAAAATAAGCGCGGGCCAAAAACTGCAACTGCATTTGATTGAGCGGTTTTTTGCTCTCAAGCAATCCTTTGAGCGTGCGGTTGACCCGATCCTTGAGAGCGCTGAAATCGGCGGCCGCCGGTTGGCCCGCCACCGGTTTTACCGCCCCCCTTTTGGGGGTGACGGCCAAAAAGCCGTCGGTGTGCGAGTACATAGTATAAATGCCGCGCGATGGGGTAGTCATCGGCTTTTGGTAATGTTTGAAATCCTTGGCATACCCCCAAACCGGACCGGAGGCGTAAATTGCAACTTTTACCTCACTTTTGCCGCGGGTAAGCTCAAGCGGCAAAACGGTCGTGAGGTAAACAAACCGGCCCGCAAATTGCGGTGCATTGGCCCCGTGATCCAAAATGTCATAATCGCCCAAGTGGCGGTAGCCGAGTTGTTTTCCGTCAATATAAAGATAGAGCAAATTGTCGTTGACCTCGCCGCCCCAGAGTTTTACCGTCAGATAATTGATCTTGACGGGATCGATTTTGAGTGTAAACTCTATCGGCTTGCTCTCAAAATAATCGTTGGCCGGAGGCTCAATCAATCGGCATACTTCCCCTGCGCCGCCACTCTCCGTCCGCGATGCCGCTGCTGTCAGTGCATGTGCCGACTCCGAGGCCGGGTCGCCGAAATTGACGGCGTCGATTACCGCGCCGGAAACGCCCGAAACGAGCGTCAGCGAGAGTGCGACGATAATTTTTTGAGCAAGACAATTCATAAAAAACGTTCCAAGTTATTTGGTCAACCCAAAGCGGCGATTTACCGGCGCGGCCGATTGAAATTCTCCCTGTCTGCCGTATTGATAAGCAACGACCGAAACTTCAACGGGGTATTTGGCCCCGGCGGGAATGGGGGTAAAAATCAACTCGTCGCCCTTGAGATACGCCGGGCCGTACTCGACATAATATTCGACCGGCATCCCGGTATTGACCTTGGCATTGAGTTTGACCGACTTCGTGCCCGCCTTTTGGTCGGTGATGGCCGGGAAATCAATCTTTTGATAAATTCCCTTATCATTGCTGCGCGGGATATTCATCACCGACTGGAGGACGATCCGCTGGTACTGATCGTTGCCGGGATAGACCGCCAGCATGTAAATTTCGCCGGTGCGGCGGCTGGTGGTTAAGCCGAAGCGGTCAAAGCGCACCGCCATCGTTTCGCCGTCAATCGCCACTACCGGACCGCAGATCGGCACGATCCGGATATTTTGGACATCGTCGCCGTGCTCTATTTTTTCGCCGATTTTTTTGCCGCTCCAGCCGACGGCGCGCCCCTCGGTCACATTGTCGATAAAGGTACCTTTGAGTTTAAAACTGAGGCCGTCCGCCTCCGGAATGAATTTGGGATGAATTTGGGCATGGTCTTTGCGGTCGGGCAAAACGTCACCCGCTTGGACGTAACCCAACAGCGCAAGTTTTTTGCCGTCATAGCGCTTTTGATATGCGGCCAAAATTTTCGCATTTTCTTCGTCAAACACCCAGTTTTTTTCTTCGCCGTAGCGGGTAACCTCACCGCGGTAATCCTTGGCCGGGGCGGGATTATGGCGGTAGGGCTGTCCGGGTTGCCAAAAGTCCATGTACCAGCCCGACTCGGGGAGCACCGGCGCGAGTTTGCCGTCATCGCGGTTGCGCGCCTGATCGGCCCGACTCAAAAAGTAGCCTAGGTAATCGATAATATCATCATTGATGTCAAAGTGGCCGCTCGCCGGGTCGGAGACCAAGCTGAATGTTAAACCGGGGACATTTTTATCCAGCACCACATTGCGGCGGTTGGTTTTGCCGCCGGAGTATGCGCCGTCACGGACCAGAAACGGGATGCCTTTGAGGGTTTTAAGGGTGTCGGCGTCAAAAGGTGCGGCGCCTTTCCAGTCATGATTCCACTCGACTCCGGGAGTGCTGCCGTCATAAGATATTCCGGCCAGCGCCCGTTGGGGCTGCCATGCCGCCAATTCGTACGGAAACGAGGCCATCGCCGAGTGCCCGATCCCGATCAAGGGAGCCTTGGTCAGCTCGGGATAGCCGGAAGTTTCAGCAAGATCAACAAATAAATCACTCATTGATTGCGCCTGCTTGGCGTCTTTAAAGTTAAAGCTTGAGCCAAACGGTGACGGACCGATCCAGACGGCGGCGTAATTGAGTTTTTGCAGATACTCGCGAAATTTTGGGTGCTCCAAAATCGGGCGCTCAAGCATGTTGAATTGTCCGACCACGATGCCGCGCACTTTGGCCGTGTCGGGCGGGATGTACAAATAAGCCACCGGTGGCAGATTATTTTCGCCGGATATCACGCCGCGCATCGGGATCGCCCATTGCCAGACGGCAGTGTCAAGCATCAGTTCGTGCAACGGCGATTTGGCGTCTTTGGCCGCAGGAACCGGGGCATACGCGCCGGTGATCATGGAGCCTTTGAATTTGCTCTTTTCGTCCCAATAACGGCAAAACTGTTTGCCGTCAATCGAGTAAAACATAACGACCAATTTCTTTTTGCCGGGTGCCGGGTCGTCTTTGCCCTCGACGCCGAGGGTGGCAAAGTCAAGTGTGACTTCGCGGCCGGAGTTAATGATATCGGCCATTTTAGCAGTCACATTGATGTATTTCCGCTGATCTCCGAGCCAGGCGCTGCCGAGCTTGAAGTTTTCCGACACGGGGGTATTGGCGGCGATACCGTCAAAGGAGCGGTCGTTGAGAACAACGGTTTTTTCCGTGCCGTCGTTGTCTTTAAAATGTACCGCCAGTTGCTTGGCCTTGCCTGGGAGCGGGTCCTGCCCGGAGAGTTTGATGCCGTCAAGCCAACCCAGATACAAGTCGTCATTGACCTTAGTCTGCAAAAAACCGGGAGTAATATCGACCCATTTGTCGCTTGCACCGTACTTGACGTCGAGGATTTGGAGGGCGGACAGCGCCGGAATCAGCGCCGCGGCCAACAAGGTGGTGATAACCGACTTTTTCATAACCATGTTACCCGATGTTTGATTTCATCTATTATTGAGCGTTGCCGACCCAGAGGCCCATGCCGGCGGCGGTGTTTTGCTGATAATTTTCGGCCGTCATTTTGCTCACGGTGGCGCGGGGGAGCAGACTTTGGACGTTGCCGGCGACAAAGAGGTAATTCCAGCTGCCGCTGTGGGTTGGAGCCGAGTCGGAGTAGCTGCCGGAGGGCAAGCCCATCAGATTTTCGGCGATGACCGACTGTTGCGCCTGCGGACGCATGATATTGCCGTAACTGGTTTGCTCCATACGGATGTTAACCGGGTTGGGGCGGTCGGCGATAAAGATAAAGTGGCTTGAGTTTTTTACGCTGCCCGCTTTTTTACAGCTGCCCGCGGTGCCGTTGGCATTGGACGACCACAAGGCCAATGTCTTGGTCTTGGGGTTGGCCCCCTGCGAGGTGTTGTAGGCATAAGACCGGAGCGCGTAGCCGGTGGTGGTGTTGCTTTTGATCATCGGGTCGGAGGGGCAGACAAAACCTTTAAAACTGGTGGTGGAAACTACGCTCTTGTCACTGCGCACGCTGTGGGTCAGATAAGCGCCCAGCCCGGAGTCAAAAAAGGTGTTCCCGGCACCGCTGTACTTTAAATAAGGAATCACGTAATCATTGTTGTCGCTTGAGTACATTGCTCCGGCCAGTCCGATCTGCTTGAGATTGTTGCCGCAGCTGGCGGTGCGGCCCTTTTCGCGCGCTTTGTTTAACGCCGGAAGCAGCATCGAAGCCAAAATAGCGATGATGGCAATCACTACCAAGAGCTCGATAAGAGTAAAGTCTCGTGATCTTTGGGTGGCGAAGCACGTGGATTTGGAGATCATTATTTGCTTTTTCATGATGACGTCCTCCCTTTTTGGGGTGTGTTTGTTTATGGGTGCAAGCAATTAAAAATATCGGATGATTTCAGACTATTTATGCAAACAACTTGTTGTTGCCGACAACGAGCTCTGGTTTGACAAAAATTTCACAACTGTAAGGCGTACCCTCGGCATTGATCCGGCGCAACAGATGTGAGACCGCCAGCTCGGCGACCTTACCCATTTTAATGTCGATGGAGGCCGGACGCGGCGAAAAATAACGGAGCAATGCCTCCTCGGCGTTGCAACCGATGGCGTCAAGCCGGCCGGTGGGGTATCCGGCGGCGCGCAACTCATTGCACACGCCGAGCATGATATCGTCCGCGCAAAAAAAGGCGCCGGTAATGCCGTCGGAGTTTTTCTGGAACTCTCCGGCCAGTTTGCGAAAGGTAACCGTGCTCTCATCCTCGCGTTTACTATCAAAGGAAGTTACTTGCATCCCGAGCTCGGCGGCACGCTGCGTAAAGCGGTGAATGCGCTCGCAAAACCCGGTATGCTCCAAATTGGAGTTAAACACCGCCACTTTGCGGTGACCGTGGGAGGACAGATACTCGGCGGCGATGACGCCGACGGCGCTGTTGTCGTAAAGGATGTGATCAAAGCGGTGATCCGGGTCATTGTGCTCTCGGAAACACCAGACCGCCGGGATGTTGGCCAGTTGTTTTTGCAAAAGCTGAAAAATCTCCGGCGACTCGGAGTGGCCAAAAATAATCACACCGTCACAGTTTTTGGCGTCGAGACAAGCGGGAATGCTCTGATCGGGGGTGAGGTGGGCCATTTGCAGCGTCAGCTGCTTCTCGATCAAAACCCGCTGGAGGTTGCCGATCAAAATCGGAAATGCCGGACGGCGGAGCATTTCCTCCGGCGACAGATCCGAGACCGATAAAAAGACGATGACACCGGTGCGGATTCCGGCGCGCCCCTCGGTTTTGGGACCGGGACGGCGGATGCTCGGCTGGTAGTTGACGCGGGAAATAATCTCGCGGATCCGCCCGGCCGCTTCCGGGGAAACTTTCTCCGGACGGTTTAAATAGCGCGAGACAGTACTGATACTGACATTGGCTGCTTTGGCGATTTCGACGATTGACATTTTTCAAACTTCCCGAATTGGTTTTTATTACTACTATAATTATACCCTAAAACAAAGGCAAAGTCAAGTTATTTTGTGAAAATTTATCAATTATTTTTCATGATAAGTCATTATTATTTTTCAGTAATCAGATTCATATTAGTATATTTTCGCACAATATTAGTTTTTTTTATGTCGGAATTATCTTTTTTGTTATCAATATAGTCATGAAAATTATTTTGATATTTACCGTTAATTGTCACAGCCATGTCACGATGACAACAATGGTGCGGCCGACCGGGTCTTGGTGCCGCGGTCGGCCGCATCGACGATAAATGGCAGAACTATTGTTTTTTGAGTACCGCCGTATCGCCGGGGGCGAGCTCCAGATTGCTGTTGCCCGCTATACTCGGGCCGTCGGGGAGTCGCCGCCAGTTGCCGGCGGGGACGACAAAGGAGTAGCGCTTGTTGATCCGGCTCGCATTGACGGCAATCTCATAGTCGCCAAAGCTGCAATGATAAAACTCCGCTTTGCCGGTCATTGTACTGTCGCTGGTATGCTCGGCCACCGGGATTTTGGTCCCGGCCAGCAGCTGATGGTAATTGCCGCCGGGATAGTTGAAGCGCGGCCCTCTGAACCCGTAAATCACCCAGTCGGGCCGGGTGTAAAATTCATCCGCGGGTAAGAACTCCTCGTCTTGATACACGGTGGCGATCTGCTCAAATTTGGGGGTGACGCGGTGTACCTTGGCCAGATGGTTGATGCCGAATTTGGCGCGCCAGTAGAGCTCAAAAAAGTTAATTTCGTCGCCGTCCTTAAAAGCCACGACTCCAATCTCGGGGTCGCCGAAAACGAAATCACCGCCCCGCATCGGCATCATCGCCGGGACTCCGGCAAGTTTGCTTTGGATGACTTGATATTGCGTGGGAAAATGAAGCATCCGGACGAAATCCGGGCGCTGTCCCGGTTTGAGGCTCTCTGCAACATTGTCCCCCAGACAGCCGTCCTCAACCATTGCCTTAAAGGCGCTCAAAAGTTGCGAATTTAAGGTATAATAAATACTTCGCAAGTCCAAATTTTTGCCGACATATGAAGGTTCGCCGGGGAAGTGCGCGTTGCGCCAGTCGATGTAGACCTCGAGCCGCATCACCGGGTGATTATCCGCCGTTACTCCGGGATAGCGAAAAATCGTCCGGGCAATCGCGGCATCTTGCATCACTTGGTAAATCTCCGGGTCGCCCTGTCCGGTTTTGCGGTCAATGGTCCCTTCGTAAATATCGGCACTGGTCCAAATGGTGCTCTCTCCGTAATTGCCGACATAGCCCCACTCTTTGGAGAGGCGTTTTTGCGTCAATTCGTAATAATTTTGTCCCGGCGTATTTTTGGGGTCGGCAATGCTGAGATCGGGGTTAATCCCGTGCGACCACGGGCGCAAGCCCAGAGCCTCTTTGACAAAGTTGAGCGTGATTTCCAGCGGCACGCCGCGCTTGTCATTTAAAATATGGGTTGCCCGGTTGACCCGGTGCCCGGCATTGTCGACAATCTGGGTTTGGTTGGCCAGCCAGCGGCGGTCGCGCACCAGCTGAAAGGTGCTTGCCTCCAAAACATCGCACCACAAATCCCGGCGCTTGGTCATGCCCCCCTTACCGTCGTCAATCTCCTGATCAAGTTTGCTTTGCAAGGGCTCGGCCAGCAAAATAACCGCGCTCGCGGGCGCCGCCAGCCCCGTCCAGCTCCCTTTGGCAATCACCTTGCCGGGCTCTTTGACATAACGCAGCGCCAAATCGTCCATGGCGGCAACGGCATAATCGAGTATTTGGGGATTTTGATACCCCGTTGACCAGGGAACAAAGTATGCTTCACTCAACAGCGACAAGCGCCACTCGTCGCGTCTGGGATCGCTTTTGAGGCTTTTGGCGATTTCGTCGTTGACCCGCTTTTTAACGGCGTCAAGATTGACGGCTTTGATATTTAGGGGAGGGGTGGCGGGGGCAATTTGCGTCAGCTCAAGGTCCGCCGGCAGCGGCGCAAAGCCGGAGTTGCGGTGGGTGTAAACGGCATAAATCCCGCGGCTGTCCTGTGAGACATTTTTTTGAAATTGCGCAAAATCGTTGCCGTAGCCCCAGATTTTGCCGACGGCGCGGATGGAGACCGCGATTTCATGTTTGCCTTTGGTCGCAGTTTCGGGCAGCAAAAAGGTGGTGTAAGTAAAACGCCCCAAATACTGCGGGGCGGGGTTGGTTTCCGGCGCGGCATCGCGCGGTTCGCACTGCTCGTAATCAAGTAAATCATATTCGCCAAGGTGCATATAGCCCATTTGTTTGCCGTCGATGAGCATCATCAAGTGATCATGGGTGATATCGCCGCCCCAAAATTTGACCGTGATATAATTGCGCGCGGCAGAATCGACTTTGAGCGTAAAGCTGATGGCGTCGCTCTGCCAGCAATCCACGGCCGGTTTGAGAATTTTGCGCGCCTTGGTGTTGTAGCCGCCGGAAACAACTTTGCTTGCTTCGCCGGTAAACCGGTGCGCGGTTTCGCTGGCGGTGTCGCCGAGCAAAAGCGTGTCAAGCAAGTCATTGTCGGCGGCAAACGCGGCCAAACTCCCGGCAATCGACATAATCATGGCATAGAGCAGTTTCATAATCATCCTTTACTGAGGGTAAATAACGGTTTTGCCGTCTTTGATCTCGGCAAAAACCTTGGTAAGCGTGTTAAGCAATACCTTGCCCTCGCGCCGCAGGTAGCTGCCGTCAATCACCATAAAACGGTCCGGTGCGGCATTCCCGAGGCGTGAAACCACCAGCATCGCGGCGTCGGTGTCATATCCCGCCAATGTCTGATTGGAGTTGCGGTGGCGCATTCGCCCGTCGGCCAGATGGTTGATCCAAAGCTCAGTGACGCGTTGGCCTCTGGTAATTCTCACACCGCTGGCGTCAACTGCCTGCAAGCGCTCGATTTTGGGCGGCTGGTCCGGATTAAGGAGGATCGCGGTCACAAATTTCATCACCCGCTCCTTGCCGGGCGGCACAATGGCGAAGTACGGTACCGGAGTCTTTTGCTCGTGATCCTTAAGACCGCTCTTTTCCGTCAGGGATACCCGCTCGGGGGCATCGTGGGGAAACCCCTCGGGGAAGCGCTCCGGAAACAAGGGACGCACCGCCACCTTGGCCTTGCCCTTTTGGATGTTTAAATCCAATCCGGTGCGCTTGGCTTCACCGTCGTAGTGCAATAACCACTCAAATTTGCCCTCGGTGTAGGTTTTGAGGTCGTCATAGATGATAATCACATCATCGAGCCAGACCAAATTGCGGTAAAAACGAATGAAATTTTGCGCATTGGGCCCGGTTGCGTCGGCGAGCACATATTTCCAATCCCCCGCGTCCATCGGATACTGGACGGTGCCGGGAAATTTGGAGCCAAAGTAGGTGTCCTCGGGGTTGGAGCCTTTGCTGTCAAACAAAATCACGTTGTGGGCAGTGCTCTGGCGGTAATACTGGTCGTATTCAACATTGGGGTACCAGCAGTTGCCGGAGTCGATGAGGATGTTTTCGCCCTGATGAAACAAAATAAAGCTTCCCGCGTCGGCATGGGCGTGATTCCAGGTAAAGCCGGACTTGACCGCCAGCAATGTCGCGTCTTTTTCCCACGAGTTGCGCAAAATGCACCAGCCCATGTCGGGATAAGCGGTGACCGTCGGAAGGTCCGGCGTTTTCATCGCTCCGGCAAGCTCGGCAGCGGTGGGATAGTAGACAAGTCCGAGCGGCGAAGCGGCGGCAATCCCCTCTTTGTAATCCGACTCTGCGGTCTGCTGCAAATACCATAAATAGCGCGGCTTGCCCATCCCGGTGGCGGTCAAAAGCACCAGCGGCTGGCTGCCGACGGCATAAAGCGAGGAGTCTCCAAAATTGAGTGACATCAACTTCTGCGAATCGGGATAACAGCTGTTGATAAAAAAGTCGCCGACTTTGTCGAGCACCGCCGGGACGGGCAGCGGCGTGCGGCCGCTGTTTTGCCAGGCGAGGCGAAAGATGAGATAATTGCTGAGCGCAAAGGCGCCGTAGCCGACGCTCTCATAGTAGCCGCCGTTGCGGTCAAAGGTGCGCGGTTTGTTGTTGACGATACTGCCCGGGTAGTCCACCCATTCCACGGTGGCGTCGGCAATCAGTTTGAGCCACTCGCGCTCTTCCGGGTTATCGCGGTTAAGCGCAAGCAGCGCCACCCCCGGCATAAAGACGCAGGCGCTCCAAAAGTTGTGCCCCATCGAGTCTAGGACGGTGGTGCGCGTGTCACCCAACAGCCACTCGTTCAGCAGCGGTCGGACGCCGCGCTCCAAAAGGCCGGCGGCGATGATTTCGCGGTCGGCCGGAGTCAAAAAATCATAGATGCTGTCATAGCCGACTGTCATCAAGTAGCACTTGTGTGCTCCCGAGAGTGCCCAGCCCCACTCTTTGACCGGCTTTCCGTCAATTGCCGGGCCGCAATTCTTGAGCAACAGCTCGCGGACTTTTTGGGCATATTGAGCATCGCCGGTGACGCGGTAGGCGAGACTCAATGCCTCAATATTGTCCTTTTTGCTTTTGGCCAAAACGTCCAATACTTTGGCTTTGCCCTCCTCGGTGCGCAATTGGGCGACCTTGTTCTCCGGGAAAATCAAATACGGCCGCTCCGCCACCAGGACAAAGCTCCAGCAAACAGCGAGGATAAGCAAAATATTTTTCATGCGGTCAAGTCCTTTTATTTGACGATATTAAAGGTGCGGGTGACCGGACTGGCGGTCTGCAATTTTGGCTCGTTTGAGCTCCCGTACTGCCACGCGGTGACTTTGACCTCGACCGGGAATTTGCTTCCCGGGGGGATTTCGGTCAAAATGAGTTGATTGTTTTTGAGATAAGCCGGGCCGTGGACGACCAAATACTCGACCGGCATCCCGGTGTTGCACTTGGCGTCAAGCGTGACGCTTGCGGTGCCAGCTTTGACATCCTTAGGTTCCGGAAAAACGATGTACTGACGGATCCCGGCGGTATTTTGCTTGGGGACGCTCATCGAGGACTGGATCACACTGCGGCGGTAAACGCTGTCGCCGGGATGGATTGCGTTAAACGAAAAAGAGTTGGCGCGGCCGCTCGCATTGAAGCCAAAGCGGTCAAACCGCACCGCCACCGTATCATCGTCAATACGCACCGCCGGACCGCAGGAGGGATAAATTTTGATATTTTGCGGGTCGCTGCCATGGGTAAGCGCAGTCGGAGCGCTGTCGCCTTTTTTGGTGATCGAGTCTAAAAACGCGCCTTTTAAGGGGAAGCTCAGGCCGTCGCGGTTGGGAATAAATTTGGGGTGCACCTGAAAATGGTCGCCGGTGCGCGGCAAAATTTCACCGTTTTGCATATAGCCGAGCTCCTGCCGTTTGAGCCCGCGGTAACGCGCCTCATGCTGTTGATGAAATTGGGCGTGCTCCTCGTCAAAGACCCAGTTGTTTTCGTCCCCCCACGCTCCGGTTTTGGCCGCTTTAAATTGGGCAAACGGGGCAGGGGAGGTCAGCGGTGCTTGATCCGGGCGGTAGTAGTCAATGAGCCAGCCCTGCTTGACATCGACTTTTTTGAGCGGGCCTTTGCCGACGCCGCGCGCCTGATCGGTCTTGACGAGATATCGGCCGATGTAATCGATTACTTGATCATTGATGTCAAAGTGGGTCGAGCCGGGGTCGGCAAGCGAAGTTAAGGGGATGGCCGGGTGATATTTGCGGGCAATGAGCGGCCGGTCGTTACTCTCATTGTAGTCGCCGTAACGCTGCAAAAACGGGATGCCCTCGATACGGGTCAAGGCTTCTTCGTTTAAAATCGGATTGGTGCCGTATTCGCGGCTGTGCGCCACTCCGGGCGAAGTGCCGTCATACGAAATCCCGGCAATCGCCCGCTCCGGTTTCCACGCCGCCAACTGATACGGAAAATCCGCCATTGCCGAGTGCCCGAGCCCGACAAAGGCTATGTCATTAAGCTCGGCATGGCCGGACACTTTGGCCAGCTCGGCAAACATCGCGTCCAGCGGCCTGGCATGATCGGGGTTGCGGAAATCAAAGTTGCCGTTCCACGGCTTTCCCGCAAAAAACGAGGGGGCGATCCAGATGCAGCCGTAGTCGAGCTTTTGCAGATATTCGCGAAAAATCGGGTGCTCCATGATCGGCCGCTCAAGCATGTTGTATTCGCCGATCACCACACCGCGCAATTTCTCCGTTTTGGGGGGGATGTACAAAAATGCTGTCGAGGGCTCTTGGGTCTCATAGCTTACCGATCCGGGGATTTTGACCGACCACTGCCAGACGGACTGGTCGAGAGTCATATCCTGAAACGGCGACTTGGCGCTTTGGGCACCGGCAATCGGGTCAAAACTGCCGTCAATCGACGAGCCTTTAAATTTGGAACGCTCTTTAAAGGAGTCGACATATTGTTTGCCGCCGACCGAGTAAATCACGATCAGATACTTTTCTTTGCCGGGTAAAGGATCGGCCGTCACGTCCAAATCGCCGCTCCGGAGAGTGATTTCTTTTTTGTCGGCAATGATATTGCGCAAAGCGTCGGTGACTTCGACAAATTTTCCTTTGTCGCCCCAAAATGCGCGGCCCAAAGTAAACTCCCGCGTCGGTCCCGGTGTCCCGGCGGCGATGGCTGCAAATGACTTCTCCGCCAGCACGCGCGTCTGCTCGGAGCCGTCATTGTCCTTATATTTGACGATGATCTCTTTGACTTTGCCGGGCACCGGGTCGCTCCCGGCCATGGTCGCGCCCTGAAACCAGCCGATGTACACATCATCGGTGATTTTGGCCTTTTTAAACGCCTCGGTGGCGTCGAGATATTTGTCTCCCAGACCAACCTTGGCCTCGATGATCTCCAGCCCTGCCGCCCAATTGCCGATGACGAGTAAAACCGCCAATAAAAAGATTTTTTTGATCATGATGCGTCTCCGTTATTTCGTACTTTCCAGCAGTTTTCCATTTCGGTAAAGTTCAACCGAGGGCTTGTCCGAGGTACTGTAAAAGTCAACGAGTTTGATGGTGTCAACCGTGCCGTCAACCAAAGTGACCTCGATGGTCCCGGCGTCAAGGGCACGCGCTGATTTGACCTTGGCGGTGTTTTCGCGCGGCTCCAGCACGGTTACAAATTTGGCCTCGTCGCCGACGGTGCGGACACTGGTGGTTTTACGCAGCTGGCCTTCGTCGCCGACCGGGAAATCGCCGCCGACGACCGCGGTAAAGCGCACGGCATTGAGCTTGCCGATATCATACACCAATTTGCCGGGTTGCTGCTCTTTGGCCGGCTCGGCGCCGATGGTGTCAAGATAAGCGGCACCGGCAAGCCGCACCGGTCCGCCGTAGTAATCGACCCCGGCGGCGGGGGATTTCAGCAATCCTTCGCTTTTGGGGACAAGGTCGGACAAATTAACGGTTTTGCCGTCGGCGGTGATAAGTTTGGCATCCGCCCAAAACAAGGTATTGGCGCCGTTGCGGCTGACACGGTCCTTGACGGTTTGGAGCGTCAGCTCCTTGACATTGGTGATATCTGCGTCAATCACGCCTTTGCCCAAAATCCAAGGTTGCATCATTCCGGCGGCGAGCTCTTTGCCGTCGCCCGAAACCTGATAATTGAGGCGCTTGGCAACCGGCTGGGTTTCCGGATAATCGCCGATCAAAAATTGCGCCTTGGGGGGCCACACTACCAAGGCGTCAATCGCGAGATCGCCAGGCTCGTGATAATAATTATCGGTCATCTCCAAAGGCTTGCGATGATTAAGTCCATCCTTGCCTTTTTCGTTAAAATGGTGCAAACTCGTGAACTTGGCCGGAGCGGTCAAATCGTACTCGTCAACGTTGACGATAAATTGCCCGGAGGAGAGCGGCGAAGCGTCAAATTGTTCGCGGTGGCCGGTCTTTTGCAGACCCGTCAGCACTCTGGCGCCGCGGACATGCAAAAGCTGGTCAAAGGTGTGCGGCTGCGCGCTCTTGAGATAATCGGCGATCACGGCATAGTCGTCGGTCACAATCTGGAGACGCCGGGCATAAACTTGATCGGTATAACCGGTCAATTCGCCGATGGCCGGGTGATCGTCCGGGATCGGCAAATAACGCTCGCTGCCGTCTTTGATCTCCTTGATTTTATCATAGCCGCCCAAATAAGGCGGGTTGCTCCACTTGGTTTGATGGTCGGCGGCGACCGCCTGCAAGTTTTTGCCGGCGTGAAAGAGCAGGGGGCGGCACTCGGCCGGGACCTGTTGCTTGCCGTCCACCGTGACCATATTATGGGCCAGCGACGGCTGAACCCAAAATTTGTAGAGATAACTCGGGTAGCCGTACCACACCGACTCGGGATTCCAGAAACCGCGCCCGTAACGCATCAAAAAGAGGAGACTCAGACGGTCAAAGTGACCGTGATAGCCGCCGTGGGTGCCGTATTTGAACCCGAGCTGGATGCGGTTGCGGTCTTCGCCCGTCTGAGAGCGCAGCACGGCAATCCCGGCATTGTCGCTGCGGGCGGAGTCTCGGTAAGAGACCGGGGCATCGGCGGGAAGTTCGGCGACGCCGTACACCAAGTCGCGGTCTTTGGGGTCGGCTCCTTTGATGATGGCGGCATAACGCGGATCGCGGAAGGCGAAATACGCCAGCTCAAACGAGCCGCCGCCGACTTTGACTTCGTGCCCGTCACCCATGCCGAACATGACGCCGCGGTAATCCGGGTAGGCGACGATCCCGTCCCACATCGATTTGATGCCGACCATATTATTCGGCGTTGGCCCGGATTTTTTGAAATCCATCCCCAGATAATCGGTAAGCTCATAGGGTTTGCGGCCGGAGATGTCGGACCAGGCGGCCGGAAATTTGACGTTTAAAAAGTCGATCCCAAAATTGCGAGCCATCAGCGCCAGCTGAGTGAAGCCTTCGGCGCAATGCAGATTGTAAGTGATGGACATCTCGTACCACCAGCCGTCATTCATCGTCCCGTAGCGAAACTGGTCAAGCGCGCCGGTCGGCAGATATACCAGATCGTTAAAGCGCGCCATATCGTGGATCAAGAGTGCGCAGGCGGCTGCCGGGACCTGGTTAAACACCGTCCAATTGGAGATCGAGCCATTGTTGGAGCCATCCAAAATAACGTCAATATAGAGACGAAAGGTATTCTCGATTTGGGCGCGCTCAGCCGGATTAAGTTTGTCATAAATCACCTCATAGGCGCGGGCTGAGCGGTGAAACATCCCGCCCTCCTGCGGCATGCCTTGAGTGGTGGCGTGCAATAACGGCGGGTAACCCCTTACCGGATCACTGAAAAGCAGCAAAAACTGCCGCATTTTTTGGAAATATTTGTCGTCGCCGGTCAACTGCCAGGCAATCACGCACGACTCAATGTCAAACGTCTGCTGTTGGACAAAAACGCCCGGAGTGCCCTGATCGGACATTTTGCCGGTTTCGGTCGGGACCTGCCACTTGTCGGCAGCGGCGATGTGCTCGGCCGCTTTGTTTTTGGCCCAGTCATATTTTTGCGCCTTTTGACGGACTTCCTCCCACCCGGCGGCATCGAGCTGGATAAAGGGCATCGGCACGCGCTTGACGGTGATGAACTCAATTTGTGCGCCCGGCAGTCCCGGAGTTTGGGGCGAAACGGTAATGATTTGCGACTCATGCGCCCCCGGAGCAAGTTTGTCGGGGACGGTCACGGTAAGCTTGACCGTCGCCGATTCGCCGGGCTTGAGGGTAAGGTTATCTGTTGAGAGTTTGGCCGCCATCGCTTCCCAGCCGCGCTGCTCTACTTTGAGACGAAACGTTTGCGTTTTTTCGGCATAGTTGGTGACCGTAAAATCATATTGGGCGGTGCCGCCGTCAGCCGGTTTGGAGCGGATATTTGCCGTGGCTTTGACCGCCGGAGCGGCCACAAACTTTATGTTGCGAATCTCAATATCGCCAGTCCCTCCCGAAAGCACCGCCTTTTGGATAAATTTAAGGAAATAGCGCTCCCCGTTGGCAAAATCAAAAGACTCAATCGGCAGCTTGACACTCTGCCACTCGGGAGAAACGGCGAGCGTAAACTTGGCCTTGGCGCTCTCCAGGATATCGCGCCGCATCTGCCCCTCGGCAAGACGCAGCTCGATTTGCCCCTGATAGGGTGTTTGCGTCAGATTGCGCGCTTCAAAGCGCAGAGCATACACATCGCGCAAATCCCAAGCCGAGTCATTTTTGCGGACAAGCCCGTGATTGTACCAATTTTTGTCGCCTTTGGGAGCGGTGACGGTCAACGCATCACCCCCGGCAACTTTGACCGGCTCCGGGGTGTTTATTTGCATACTTAAATCCGCCGCGCCGGCGATACTGATAAGGCCGGCCAGCACCGTCGGCAGCAGCCGAAGCCCGAAATTAATCCGTTGACAACTCATAATTTTTCTCCCGCTCTATAATACAATATACACGATTAATTAAAATTTTCACTGCGTTTGCGGCGATAACCGCACCAAATCAGCCACAAACCGAGTGCCAAAATACTGCCGCCGCAACTTAAAATGGCTATTTTGCCCGCCGGAGCATTGTCAAAAATCAGCAGCGCCAAAATCGAGATGCCATACACCGCAGCCAATTTGCCCATGACGTCAAACTGTTTGGAGTCGCTGTTGTAGCTGTGACAGCCGCCCGCAACCTCGGCGGGGTCGATCGGACGATTCATCTCATCAAAAAATTGGTCGACCCGAGTTATTACTTGCGGTGATGTCTTTTTGGCAAGTAATATGGTTAGATAAAACCATGCTACACAAACTGCAATCAAGATGCCCATGGTGACGGCCAACTGCAAATCATTGATCTCATTGGGGCGCAAATCAAAGTTGGCGAACCATTCGGCCAAGTTTCTTTTATTGACCCAAAAAATAAGCGAAATCGAGCAGCCGAAACCGACCAAAAGGGTGCTCCACGCCGACCAGTCGGGGGCTTTTTTGTGAAACATGCCAAGCATCAGCGGCACCGCCTGCGGGATCCCGGTACAGGTGGCGGCAGTGAGCACAAGCTCATACAACGGCAGATTTTTTAAGGTTGCAAAAAAGATCGCCACCATTGCGTACAACACACCCAAAAGCACTATCACTACCCGTCCCACCCAAATTTGGCGCGCATCCGAGGCGCGCGGATCGACGAGAGTCAGATAAATATTGCGGACAATCGCACCCGAGGTCGCATTGAGCCCCGAATTCATACTTGTTAAAGTCGCCGCAAAAATCGCACAAATGAGCAATCCGAGCATTCCCTGCGGCAGTGCAATGATTGCCATTTGGATAAAGCTCGCCTCTGACGGGGTCCCCAATTTCGGGTACCATGCCGACAGCTCCGGAAGTGTAAAAAGCACCGCACAGGCTAAGGGCGGGGTCATTACAATAATCGTATGCGGGATTGCAGCGATCCAACTGATGGCGGCGATGTTGCGCGCATCTTTGCCGGTTTTGACAAACACGAAGCGCCCGGCTCCGGCGGCGAGATTGTTGCCGAGGATAATTTGGTTGAGGATCAAGGTAATCAGATACGGGATAAAAATCCACCAGCGGCTGAAGGTCTCGGGGTCAACCAATTCAGGCTTGGCTGCGACTTTTTTGATCAGGCCGGAAATCCCGCCGATGCTTTTACCCGTGCCGCCCAAATCACCCGAGTAAAGGATTAAAATTACCACCACCAGTGACACTCCGACCAAAATCAGCATTTGGACAAAGTCACCGGCGGTCGCTGCCCACGAGCCGCCGAGCATGGTCATCACCACGATCACCGTCGTCAATACAAGGATTAAAAAGGCCATCGAGCCGTCCAGTCCGAGTGAAGAAAAAAAATGATGCCACGGCCCATCGTTTGCCCAGCTCAGCTCACGGACAAACACGCAGCTCATAAATTGAGCGATGGTGTAAAGCGAAATCCCGCCAAATAAAATATTAAACGGCATCGGCAGCCATGCAATCACCTGCTCGTTGACGCTGCCGAAACGGTTGCGCACCGCCTCGGGGCCGGTAATCACGCGCATCTGGCGAAATTTTTGCGCGGTGAAAAATACGACAAATGCATTTGCGAAAAAATTGGCAATCGGCAACGTGAGGAAAAAGAGCCCGCTCTCAAAAATCTTACCCGACATTCCGGTGTAACTCCAGGCGGAGAAACCGGTCATAAAAATCGACGCGGCCGCAATCCACCAGCTCATGTTGCCGCCTCCGCGGAAGAAATCGCTCGAGTTGCGGCTGAATGACTTAAACACTGGCCCGAGAGCGAGCATGAAGAGGAGATAAAAGCCGATTACCAGCCAATCCGAAAGATGCAGCATATGTTCGATACTCCGAGTTTAAATAATTACTTAATCGTTGGCGTTAACCGTCCAGATGCCCTTGGGGGTTTCGGTGGTTCCGGTACCGATGGTCGAGCGGGGAGCCATGGTCGAGACGTGACTGTCCACCATCAGATAATTCCACAGCCCGGAATGGGTGGTAACGGTCGAAAAGACCGTCTTGCTGGCGCTGCCTCCCGGCACCGCTTCCTGCTGCGCATCCGGTCCGTATGCGGTCGACCAACTGGTCTGGTCAACATAACCGTTGGCGGCGGGCTGCATCGGGTGCTCGACAATGATCGTCGTTTTGGACGGTGCTTTGCAGATATTGGTCTTGTTGACATAAATGCGGGTGCCGTCATAATCGGAGAGATACCCGGTAGCGGTATTGCGGTTATCAACGTTGTTGTATGAATACGACCGCGAGTAAATTCCGTTGGTGGAGGTCATTTCGCGCGGATCCGAGGGGCAGTGAAAAATCTTGGCACTTTTGACGTTGCGGGTATCCCATGCGGTCGCTTTGTTAAAATACAAATTAAAAATGGCATAACTCCAGGGTTGCGACCCGGGCAACAGACGCACCGGCAGCAAAAAACCGTTGTAATCGGCACTATACATTGCCGAGTAAGTTCCGAGCGATTTCATATTGCTCATGCAATTGGCGCGCCGGGCCACTTCGCGCGCCTTATTGAGTGCGGGCAACAGCATTCCTGCCAGGATGGCGATGATGGCAATTACCACCAATAACTCAATCAATGTAAATCTTGCATAACATTTTGCCGCGGCAATCGGTAAATATTGGCGGGATTTAGAACGTGGACTCGGAGCATGGATTTCGGTTTGCGTTTTCATTTTGTTTTCTCCTTGTTTTTCCGGGATCATTAAACTATTGACAAATGACTCAAAACTGTTGTACTGCCAAAATCAGCGTCCGCCCGGGACCAACTCTGGCTTGATAAAGATTTCACTTGCGGTACTGCCGTTGTCGCCGTTGATCCGGCGGAGCAACTGATCCACCGCCATTTTGCCGATCTGGGTAACTTTGATGTCAATGGTGGCCGGACGCGGGTGGATAAACTGGAGCGAAATCTCATCGGCGTTGCAACCGATCATATCGAGTTTGCGCGCATCAAAACCGGCCGCCAAAAGCTCAATATAAATTCCCAGCATGTCCTGGTCGACGCAAAAAAAGGCGCCGGTCTCTTTGGCTCCGCCGCGCAAAAAGTCGGAGGCAAGCCCCCGGAAACACTCGTTAATATTAAACGCTTTGCCGGCGGGGGCCTGAAAGAGCGTCGGCTTCATCCCCAAACGCTTGGCCGTTTCCATAAACGTCTCAACGCGCAACCGGTACGCAGTGTGCGCCAAATCGGTATGAAACACCGCCACTTGCCGGTGCTTGCGCCCGGCCAGATAATTGGCGGCGATCGGCCCTACCGAGGCGTTGTCATAAAAAACATGGTCATAATGGTTGTCGGCGTCGATGTGTTCACGGAAGCACCACACCGCCGGCAAATCCGGCAGCTTTTTGGCCAGTTTGGCGCCGATTTCAGAGTCGGAGTGACGGCCTAAGAAGATAATGCCGTCACAGTATTTGGGAGAAATGCAATCAGGCAAACGCCCGTGTTTGTCAACGTTGCCGAGAAAGAGCGACAATTGCTTGTTGGAGAGCTCGGTCTGGATGCTGCCGATCAACAGCGGCATCACCGGCTTACGCAGCATCTCCTCGGGCGGGTAATCATAAAGCGAGAGAAAAGCGATGGCGCCGTTGCGGATGCCGACGCGGTTCTCCGTTTTGGGACCGGGCCGGACGATGCCGGGGCGGTAGTTGACTTTTTCGATCGCCGAGCGGATCTTATCGACCATTTGCGGCGACAGCGAATCAGGGCGATTAAAGTAGCGCGACACGGTACTCACGCTCACACTGGCTGCTTCGGCTATTTTGACGATGGACATTTTGGCGACTCCGTTTTGGGGGTTCTCTGACTTTCTTCAATATTAATTATAGCAAAAAAAAATTAAATTGCAATATTATTTTGAAAAAAAATCAATTAATTTTCATGAAAATATTTCAAAATAAGATCATTCCACACCAATTGAGCTCAAAATAAAAAGTAATGCCATTTGTCAATCGCATGTTTTTCAACCAAAATTGTTGTATGACTTCGATGGATGACCGAAGATTCCGGGAAGTCTATTTCTCAAGCTGATATTTTGCGGTAATTGAGTATTTTGTTTCCTTAAAGACGATGTTATGGTCTTTTTACGGATATTGCTGGCAGACTTTTTGTTTTTTGCAGCGCAAGATGACAGACGATACCGGCTCATGGAGCTTGATCAAGTGAGGAATGGCGTTCCTTTTTGCTCTGCAAAAACGTCTCAACTGTTGGGCAATAGAGCAATATTTACGAGTAACAGTGGGTAAGGGATTCTGTGACTTGGTGACGCAAGGTCGCTGACAATACAGACACAT
>CAZSSH010000006.1:0-29637 GCA_964609825.1 uncultured Victivallaceae bacterium
CGCCCAGTGGGCCAACCCGGCCGGGTTTGAGAACTTGATCCCGATCAATGTCACCAACGTAATTTACAGTGTCCATCTCTACGCCCCCCATGAGTACACCCATCAGGGAGTCCACAACAATCCGTCCGATCTCCCCTACCCGGGCATGATCGCCGGCAAAATGTGGGACAAGGCCGCGCTGGAAAAAGAATTGGCGCCCGTCATCGCCTTTCAGCAAAAGTACCATGTCCCGATCTACGTCGGCGAATTCGGCGTCGCCCGCTGGGCGCCGGGGGCGGAGCGGTGGCTCGATGATGTGATCTCGATTTTTGAGGCCAACGGCTGGGACTGGACGTACCATGCTTTTCGCGAGTACGACGGCTGGGACGCCGAAATCTCCGGCGACAAGGCCAACCCCCAGCGCGTCAAAGACACCCCCCGCCGCGCCGTACTCTTGAAATACATGAAAAATAACGGCAACAGTGAAGCGTTGAAATCACAGCTTGACCTCCCGGTGAGTATCCCGGCGGCCAACGCCAAGGCAGGCAAAGAGTTCCGCGTCCTCTTCATCGGCGACAGCATCACCTTGCACGGCACCAGTGAGGACACCAAGGCAAAACTCAAGTGGAGCATCGTCGCCGGGATGGCGGCCAGCGCGCCCGATAGGGATTACGTTTCACTCTTCGCCAAAGTCTTACAGCAAAAGTATCCCGGCCGCGAAATTAAAATCATGTACCACACCGGCGGCGGCGGGACGGCGGCCGGACGATTGGCGGCGGCGGAGCCCTTTCTCCAAAGCAAGCCCGATATGGTGGTGATCCAGCTCGGAGAGCATGAAAAGGAAGCCGACGGCATCGACCAGTTTGCCGACAACTACCGCAAACTCTTAACCGCCTTTGCCAATCTCTCGCCACGCCCGGTCATTTTGTGCACCGGCGTCTGGAATCCGTCCGCCAAGGGCCGCATCGACCACTATACCAACTGGCCGCAGGCTCTCGACGAGACGATGCAAAGCGAGTGCCAAAAGCTCAACATCCCCTTTGCCTCCGTCGCCAAATACGCGCTTGACCCCAATTGCAGCGGCACCGGCGGCAGCCCCGGCGTCCAGTGGCACCCCAACGATGCCGGGATGCAAGGCTACGCCGACGCCCTCACGGCTGCCTTGCAGCAAGTAAAATAATCCCCTTCACCGGGCCCGTAAGCAAACACCCCTCCGCTTATCGGGCCCGGTTTTTTATGGCCTTTGGCCCAAACCATCCCGCCAAACTTGCCATTTCTCCGGCGTCATCACCCACTCCGAGTAAATCGCGCAACCGGCGACATTTTTGCCACACGCCTCACTCCGCACCCCGGCCAAGGCCGAGGCAAGATTCTCTACCGCAACATGGAGATAGCCGACTCCAGCGTCTTCATAGGCGGGAAGGCCAAAGTGAAGTTTGCACGGCAAACCGCCGACCGCCGTCTGCAACTCCAGTATCCAATCTCACATTAATTTTAACGTCGAAATTTTTGATCAATTATTGTCCCATCTTTGCCCACTCGAATATACTTTTGGGATTTTTTCTTGGTAACGTCCCAATGTCCACCCTCTTCCTCTTGCCAAACCCAAAGCTGACCATCTACGTCCTTATAACCATTTTTATCTATCTCGTGCCAATATTCTTTAAGACCCAAGACATCCCATTTGACATCAGGAATATATGAAATTTCAGTTCCAACAATTGGAATTTTATCTTTATGAATATCGTCTATTTCATTTAGCCAAGGATATTCAAGGCGTAAAAAATCATCAATACAGTGACATATATGATTTCCATTGATAGTTGTCTGATTACATGATGCAATAACTCCTACCTTATTATACTGAACAAAAGCAGAATACAATAAGTTATTCCATGCAATATTACTGTATTCACAAGAACAGTAAATTTGATTACCATTTACAGATGAACGAGCACCTCGAGCAATAAGTTCCTTAAGCTCGCTGATACGTTTATTCAATTTACTATCATTCCATGGCCATTCTTTTTGAAATAATAAAGCTACATAATCTTGTGTGAAATAAATGTCTATTTTGTTTTTTTTTAATTCAAAAAACCAATTCGATAAATTCTCTTCGACACTGTTTATACTACTTAAATCGTAATCGCAAGTCAAAACTGAAGGGCTAAAACAAGCGACAGTCATTTTTGTGCTCCTTTACGTTTTTTTACACGTGCAAATACTATTTGTTCTGCTAATTTTGTGGATTCATCACAAAATCCAGCAGGCCACTCTAAAGGAAACCCCATCTCATCAATTTGTATTGCAGTTGTTTTTGTCCCATCTGTTGGCAGATCACATGGAGAAACAAAAATTATATTTACCATATCATTTAAACTTGAATCCTCGATAATACGTAACCGTAAGCGATCAATGAGTTCGGTACTATGGGTTTCAATAATCATACGTTGACCATCTTTTGCCCAAGCAATAAAAATATCTGCAAGGTTAGCTTTACAAGAAGGATGAAGGTGAATTTCTGGTTGTTCAAGCATAATTAGTGACTCGCGATCAGCTAAAAGCCCCTTCAATAAAACAGGCAACAACTGACTAACACCAAATCCTATATCAGTGATAGGAACAGTTTTTTTTGAATTACGATTAATATTCATCTCTAGTGAATATACCATCTCTTTGCGTGACACTTGAACACAATGATTTATTCCTAACATTTGAAACGCATCGTCAATAGCTCCACGGAGTGATATTTTCTTATTATTAAATTGAATTTCATCTTCGGCATGTCGCCATAATACTTGAGCACTATTTTCTCCCGAATCATCAAGAGCAACATCCGATTCTGAAAACTGCAAATATGCTAAACGTGGAGATGCCCTCAATGGCCCTAAATATGAAATATTTAGAATTGATCTTTTGAAATTTTCCAAAATATCGTGCAATTTAGATTTTTTTTCAGAAGGCATATCCAGTATGAAAAGAGGAGCATTAAAACAAATTTTGTTTTTTTCGCTTCTAAAAAATAATCTGTAAGGAATAAAATTTTGACACGTGACAACAATTTCTTCAATTTTTTCAACCATCTCACAAGGGAGCCCTGCTCTAATATCAAGATTTGTGTCAGGAACATAATGCTCATTAGCGTTTCGTGAAATTTTAAAATAATTACCCTGAACATCTCGAACTTCAAAATTAGTCAAAATATTATCATATTTTTTTCGGTTATTATTGCATTGCTGTATTTTAAAGGTTATATTTCCTAATATTTTTTTCTTTTCTGAAAGTTCAAAAGAATACTCAAGTATTTTATTTTTTTTGGCTCCAAATAAAAATAAAAGGTTATCTAATTTTTGAGCAAATTGATATGGTCCTTCAAGAGTCAAAGCATTTATCGCATCTTTCGACATTAGTGTTTGCTTTAACAATAGTAATGACTTCAGTATTGAACTCTTACCACAACTATTAACCCCGCAAAGAATTGTAATCGGTTTGATTTCAATCGTTGTTTCGTTTTTTAATGATTTAAAATTTTTCACAGAAAACTTATTAATCACAATATTCCTCACTAATGATTATCTATAGAATATAAATGTATTGGATTTTATTAACGAATAATTATTCATTGCCATTTTTTTATTGATACAACAGAAATATAATGCACAAAAAATTATAATGCAAACTATATTTACGTGATAATTTAAATAAAAGTAGAAATATCGTCAAAAAAATTGCAATGATTAATTGTTATTTAATCTCACGTCAATAAGAAAATTGTAGAAGAGATAAAAATATTTACATGACCACAAAACCGTCCTTATCGCTTCGCGGCAAGGACGGTCAAATAAAGCAATGTTACTTTGCTGGGGCAGTGATGGCGGCTTTAAAAGCGCGGTACTCGGCGGCTTGCGGGAGTTCGCTTTGGGCGGCAAAAGTATCAAGAGCCTGCATTTCGGCTTGGGAGGCCTGACGCATGGCATCCATCAGTTTTTGATGCTCCGGGTCATCGGCGACGATCTTTTGCATCTCGGCCATGACCGCCTGAAAATCCTTTTGGGTTTCCGGTTTGGCCGGGTCGATTTGCGCGCGGGCCTGCGACATCTTGTCCAAAAGCTCGGGGTGAGCTTGCTGGAGCTCCATTTCGTTTTTGGCCAGCAGCAGCCGCGAGGTTTGCGCCTGATAATAGGCTTGACGGTAAGCGGGGTCGTCAAAGGCGACCAGCTTTAAATTTTGCATCAGCCAGATCAAAGCATGCATAGTCGGCCACTTTTGCTTGGCGGCGCCCTCCTCTTTGATTTTATCGACCACAAACATGGCGTGCTGAAACGCGGGGGAGCCGGGAATATCCTTTTTGGGCGCGGTCTCAGGGTTGTAAGCAACCGGCTGCTCTTTGATCATTTGCGCTTTTAAGATTGCCACGACGGCGGGATCGGTCGCCTTGGCGCAGAGCTCGGACTCCATGATTTTCATCGTCATGCCGTTGAGCGAGTAGAGCATCGCCTGTTTGCGGAACTCCGGCGACCGGTCGACCGTCTGCATCATTTTGGTCATGGCGGCCTTTTGCGCGGCATCGGCGGGCGGGGCTTTCAACATTTGGGCATAGCCGGGGGACAGTGACTCGCCAAGCTTGTCCAGCTCCGCCTTTTGCGCCTGCACCAGAGCATACTGTTTGGCATAAACCTCATCCTTTAAGAGAAATGCCCGATAGGCATCCTGAGCCTCGTCGGCCGCCAAAACGGCCCCGGCAAACAGCATCACCAATAATACGATCCAATGTTTCATAACGCCCCCTGTCCTAAACTATCCCTACTATATCCCGTCCGCCGGCAAATTACAAGCAATCCCCGGTTTTCAAGACAAAAAAAACGGCCTCTCCGCTAGCGGAAAAGCCGTAAAACAGTAAATGGTCGGGGTGAGAGGATTTGAAAAGTCATATCGTTTACAAAATAAGCTCAATAAATATACTGTTTCTGGGAAAGATGTAGAGAAATCCGCAGCAAAAAGCGGAGACTTTCCTGCGGATTTCTTACATCTTTACCAAATTTGGCAAACTCTCGATAACGACAGCCAAGCCGCGATACATCACCTCATGACTCACATGGAGGTGAAAAAATGATCCCGGCTAATCAAACCATATTTTCACCTTATGCCAATGTGCCACTCTCACAACTTCCCCGGCCAAGTGTAATATTATCACTGATCAATCACATCATGCCAGCGGGGGGCAGCTGTGGGGGGCTCCGCCCCCCTCAAGTGGAAGCCGGCCAAGCAACGCCAGTCCGGCCGCCCCGCGTTGGTAACGCCTCGGAGGGCATGAGCTGCAACCATCAGCCGTTTTTGAAGCCAAGCCAAGCAGCGTTGCCCGCTCTTTCGCATGATCAGGCCAAGGCCGCCCCTATTCTTGAATCAAATGGAATAAAAGTAACGTTAAATGAAAAACAAGATTTTTTTAAATGTGTGGCAATCACGTGTAAAAGTTGGCTGTGCGACAACTGCCGGAGAGTAAAGGGTTTTGAACTTCGCAAAAGATTTATCAACAAAGCAGAAAAATTCAAAGCTCCCCGCCTCTACACGATCACTGTCAACCGCGACTGGTTTTCCTCCCCAGAGGAAGCCTACCACTATGTGATGGACAATAAATTCATATCACGGCTGCTTACCAAAGAGCTCGGGATCACCCGCTGGGTATGGGTACTCGAAGTACAGGAAGCAAACGGCGACGGCTGGCCGCATTGGCATATTTTGATCGATGTCGGCGACCTGCCCGGCATGTGGTATCAACGGCAAACCGGAACATTTTCCGCAAGCCGACCGGATAACATCAATGGCTGGAGCCATATCCCGCATTTCTTTGACTTGGATAAAGTCCATCGGCTTTTGCGAAAGTGGAAAATTGGCGAGCAATGCTATTTATCCATCAAAAAGGATACCTTTGACAACGGTATCCATGCCATCCGGTACATTACCAAATATTTGATCAAAACACCTGCAAAAGGGTTCCCGCGCTGGATGTACTATTGCCCCGGAATCCGCTTTTATCAACCCTCCCGCTCTATCGGCTCACTTGATGAAACAACCGGCAAAGAGCTGCCAAAAACAGCTTCCCACAAACCCAAACGCAAACCGGCAATCCCGCTTTTGCGCGTCTCAGAATGCCGGGAAAAAGTTGCCTTCATCACTGAGGGGGGAAAATCGGTGGCATATACATCAAACGGCACCAAAGAAAGCATCGCCCTATTCCCGGGCGTGGTCATCAAAAAGGAAGCCGCACCGGATACCCAAAAGGAATTTAATACCTTGGGGTTCTCGGATATCTCCGAAATAATCTTTTTCTCCCGAGCGTGGGAAAGTCCTGATTTTAAAGCATTAAGAGAACAACGGATTCAAAACAAAAAGGACTATTTGCTGGCCAGATGGCAGGGATCATAAAAAAATTCATAAAAAAAATATTTTTTTCGATTTGCAATAAACAATATACTATGCTATACTAAAATAGTATACTAAATACGTTCAATACAACACACAAAAAAACAATTAACGTAGAGGACAATAAAAATGATACTCGAAATTTTGATTTCAGTCGGAGGTATTTTACTTTTATATCTGATACAAAAATTTTTAGTCTTCCTCTTTTATCTTGGAAGCAAAAATGCTTATCGATTATTTATCATTTGCTCAAAAATTCCTTTTTTCAGTGGCAATCATTTACTTGATGGTCGCTGGACTGTTACATGGGATACAAAGGAAAAAACGACTCACTTTACTCAAAAATATGATCGTATCTCTCAAGCAAAACTAATAATGTTTGGTGAATTTATGTATATCAGATGTACATTTAAAGACTCAACCAAAAACTGTTATAATGAATACTGTTTTTTTGGTATAGTTGATCAAGATTATGTCAAAGGACACTGGTACGATGTAAAGCATGCAAGGGGTTATTTTGGTGTTTTTCAAATGAAGATCATAGATGAAAATGAATTATCAGGTTGTTGGCTAGGACATTCAAAAAACTCTATAAGTAGCAAAATTAATAAGGGGTCTCTCCACTTTGAGAGAATTGACTAATTTTTCAAATGACAAAAAGATACAAATGAAAGGCTCAATCAAGGCGATAAAATGGAAAAAGAGAAAAAAGTAGGGCGCAAACCTCTGAATAAAAAAGGCATTGCCATGACTGAACGGGTGTCTATGAGTTGCACCCCGGAAGAGTTGGAGATGCTGCAAGAAGCGGCACGCTTAGAGGGTGATAACTTATCGTCGTTTCTTCGCTCTCTTGTCTTGCCGCAAGCCAAAACGATGCTTGCAAATCACTGGTTTAGAACTATGGGCAATGGAAATCTTCAAGAGGTTTTTGAAATGTTGAAAAAAATGCAAGAAAATAATATGCCAAAGCAATAAAAAAAATTGCCGGGACAAGTCGCCAAACCACTCCCGGCAAAGTCCAAAGAAAGAAAAATCTATGAACTATGATAACTTACTGCTACCTTCCCCAAAAAGCAAGTCAAAAATCTCAAAACTTCCTCATTTTCAACAAAAAAGGGGGAATTTATGAGAAATTATTTGTTGCAAAAAACCAGTCACGGCAAAAAAAGCAAAACTTGGTATGGCCGGTATAAATTTGACTGGATGGAAGACGAAGTCGAAGTCAAACTCGGCGCAGTCACTAAAACAGTCGCATCGGCGATGTTTCAAAAGATAGTCCAAGAAGCATCTATGGAGCATGCCGGTTTGATCGCCCCGGCCGCCATCCGAAAAGCGGCAAATCAGGAAATTAGCGAGCTGTTGAGCGAATATATCGACGACTTGACAGCACTTGGCCGCTCGCGTAGCTACATTGTCCATCTACAAGGGTACATCAACAAGGTTTGCACCGAAAGCAACTGGAAAACTTTACGCGACATCACCACAACCGGGTTTGAAGCATGGCGCAAACATCACTCTCAGATGTCTGCCAAAACGCTCAATCTTTATCTCAACGGGTTGAATGCTTTTTTAAACTTTTTGCTTGATCGCGGCAAACTGGCCCAAAATCCCCTTGCGGCAGTGCGAAAGGTTGACACCCGCGGCAAAAAGGTCTACATGCGCCGTGCCTTGACCCTTGACGAACTGCGCCGCCTCTTTGCAGTCTTGGATGCCAAAGAGCGGGTCGCGGTAATGCTCGGGGTCTATTGCGGAATGAGATATAATGAAATTCGCAATCTGTCCTGGGATGACCTGTCAATCGATGTTGAAAGTCCCTTGGTCAAACTTCCGGCATCAATCACCAAAAACCGCAAAGAAAGCGTCTTGCCGCTTCATCCCGACCTCGTGGACGCGTTACGCAACATCCGGCCTCCCAATGCATCCGGCAAAGTCCTGTTAACGTTTAAAACCATACGCAGACGGTTGCCGGAGGCTTGGAATAAGGCAAATATCCCTTGGGTGGATGAGCAAGGCAAGCACGCCGACTTTCACGCCCTGCGGATGACCTATTGCACCATGTTGGAAAATTGCGGCACCCCTCAAAGAGTCACCCAAGATGCCATGCGCCACAGCGATATCCAATTGTCGGCCTCGGTCTACACCGACAGCTCACAATTGCATCTGCGGCAATATATTCTTGCACTTCCATCAATTACAAGCACTTGCGACAAAACAGATCAAAATCAAAAGGAAAATTTACTGCGGCAGTGCCAAAAGCTGTTTGCGGAAAATCCAGGCGACGACGAAAACGCGGGAAGTATAAATAAAAAAATCGAGCTCGTTTTTGATCATTTACAAAAACTGCTCGATCTTTTACTCTTCTTAAAAGAAATGGTCGGGGTGAGAGGATTTGAACCTCCGGCCTCTGCGTCCCGAACGCAGCGCTCTAGCCAGACTGAGCCACACCCCGTATGTAACGGAATATAATATACTCCGTTTCAGGGAAAAAGCAAATCAATTATTCACTTTTTTTGAGAGAAATGACGACTTTTTTGAGCGCGCCGTCGCCTTCGGAGGCGGTCTCAACTTCGGTGTCGTCCTTGAGCGTCACGTGGATAATCCGGCGGTCGTGGGCATTCATCTTGGGCAGAATCACCGCATCGCCCCACTTTTTGACTTCCTTGGCCGCGTCCAACGCCTGCTGCTCGAGCTGCTCCTGGGTCAAGCCGCTGTGTTCGCCGCGATCCCCGCCGCGCTCACGGTCGCCGCCGCGCTCGCCACGGTCGCTGCTGCGGTCGCCGCCACGGCTGCCGCGATCCCCGCGGTCACGGCCGCCGCGACCGCCACGGTCGCCACGGTCGCCGCGGTCACGACGCTCACGGCGATCATCGCCGCGGCTTTCGCCGGACTCTTCGCCCTCGCCTCTGGCCGGACGCGCGCCGTAGCCGTCAATATCCAAAACGATGTGCGGGCAGTCATCGTCGCCCTTGTACATCATCAGATTGATGAGACGCTGCAAGCTGTCAAGGGTCTGACCCTTGCGGCCGATGATCCGGCCGGCTTCTTCCGACGCGATTTTGACCGCCAGCTTATTGTTTTTTTCTTCGATTCTCAAAGTAGCTTCGAGGCCGAGGTAGTCCAGCATCGTGGCCAGCGTCCGAATGATTTTTTCTTTTTGCTCTTCCAATTTCATACTCTCCGACATAAATTTGTCTGTTATTGGGTTGCGGCGCCGTCAGGTTGTTTTAACTTTTGCCGGTTGCGCCGCCCGGTTTGCACGCTGTTGGAAATACAGCTGTACAATACTGAAGATCTGGCTGACCGTCCAATACAACGTCAGCCCCGACGGTAAATCATAGAGGAAAATCAGCATGACAACCGGCATCGCCATCATCATTTTTTGCTGCATCGGGTCCATCATGCTCGGCGTCATGCGCTGTTGCAGCACCATGAGTCCCGTCATTGCCAACACCAAAGGGTTGATCGGCAAGTTGTAAAAATACAACGGGATGACCGCCACCGTGTCCGGCGCCGCCAGATCCTTGGCCCAGCCAAAGGACACCTGACGCAGCTCAACCGCGCCGTCCAAGGTGGCATACAGGGCAAAGAACACCGGGATCTGGAGCAGGATCGGCAGACAGCCGCCGAAAGGATTGACCTTTTCCTCTCGATAAAGCTCCATCGTTTTGGTATTGAGCATTTGCGGGTTGTCCTTGTATTTTTCCCGCAACGCCTGAATTTTGGGCTGCACCAGCTGCATCTTTTTCATCGACGCATTGGCCTTGGCCGTCGCCGGCCAAAAGAGCACCCGTACCAAAAGAGTGAGAGCGATTATACTCAAGCCATAAGAGTGGAACACATGGTCAAACTTGACCAAGAGCCACAATAAAAATCTCGCGAGATAATCCAACGGGCCCCAGGCCAGATGCATCGCCCGGTTGGCCATCGGCGCAAAGTCCTCCAGATTGGAGATGACTTTGGGGCCGGAGTAGTAGCGGAAAGAGAGCTCCTTGGTTTCTTTGGGAGCGAGCGAAAATTGGTTATACTCGGCGCCGACGGTCATAAGATCGTATGAAACATTGTTGACCGAAATTTTTTGGCGCGCCTGATACAAAGTGTAAGGAGTCGCGGAGGACAGGAGGCAGATAAAGTAACGGTTGCTCACCCCGGCCCACTTGACCGTGGCGGGAGGAGTGCTGAAAAAGTCGGCGTCTTTGGCATCGTAGGAAATGTCTTTAAATACATCCGCCGAAGTCAGGTAATCCAGCCGGTGGGTGACGCTGCGCTCTTTGTCGCCGGAGACCGCCGCCCACGGGGCCAAGTCGCCGCCGTTGACCAGCAAACGGTCAAAAGTTAAGGCAACATGCGAAGTGTTGGAGATAGAAATTTTGGTATCGATGACGTAATTGTCGCCGAGCGTCCAAGTTTGCGTAATGATAAAAGGATTGCCGCCCGCGTCGGCAATGCGGCGCTTGAGGGTGTAGGTTTGGCCGTCAACTTGACTTTGGACGACCTCCAGCGTTTTCCAGATTTTGCCGAAATCGCTGACCGACAAAGCGCCGGAAGCGGTGTTGGTCTGATCCAAAACAATCGGCGCGGTTTTATCATGATTTAAAAATTCACTCAGGGTAATCGCCTTCACCGTGCCGCTCACGGGATCAAAAGAGATTGTCATCTCTTTGTTGGCAAGCTTGACGTACGGCATCGGAGTTACGATGGGCGCATCGACGACGACGGCGACCGGGGCGGGAACGGCTGCGACTCCGGCAACGGCGGCCGGGGCGGCTTTTTGCTCGGGGATCACCGCGGGAGCGGTGACGGCGCCGGGTGCTTTGGCGGCGGGCATCCAGCCCATCCACCGGGCAAAGGGTTCCCACGCAATGAGGACGACCAAACAAATGGTCATGGCGATGACGGTATCTCTATCGAATTTCACGTTTTTTCCCAATCGTTAGGGTCGCTTGGGGGGCACCGGATCATATCCGCCGCGGCAGAACGGCTGGCAACGCAACAAACGCCATACCGTCAAGGACGTACCCCGCAAACAACCATGCACTCTCAATGCCTCAATCGCATAAGCCGAGCATGTCGGCTCAAACCGGCAGCACTTGGGCAGCCACGGCGAAATAAGGTATTGATATAATTTAATCAGACCAATCAGCACTCCGGCGGCGATGCCACCGCTTCGGCCGATAACAGATTTTCTTTTGCCAACAACTTCACCAACTCCCTGGTCGCATCCTGGCGCTTGTAGCGCTCCAGCGGACGGCGGGGAATCAGTATCATATGGATCTTTTGCACAAAATGCGGCTTGAGTAAGCGGAAGGACTCGAAAAACAACCTTCGGGCCCGGTTGCGTTTGACTGCTGAGAGGCTGTATTTTTTGCCGCATACCGCACCGCATTTGATAAATTGATCCGGGGATGGCATATATACTGCCAGCATCCCGGGTCCGACCAATTTTTTGCCGTTTTGACGGACTTGATCGAAATCTGATTTGAAGCGCAATCTATCCGGTTTTCGAAGTCTTTTGTCCAAATCAGAGTCACTCCGATTTCCCGCCGGGAGCCCGGCAGGAAATCTATCGGGTATCATTACGCGGTAAGTTTGGCGCGGCCTTTTTGGCGGCGACGCTTAATGACCAAGCGGCCGGCACGGGTGGCCATGCGGGCAAAAAACCCGATTTTACGTTTACGACGACGGTTTGACGGCTGAAAAGTTCTTTTCATCTTACGGTTTCCTTATCTTAATAATGTTATTTTTCATTACAATTTCATATACAGTCTGATTAAAATACATCCGTTTTTCGCTTTTTTCAAGTTTGATTGTAAAAAATGCGTGAATATTTTGACCGGAGCGGCGTTTCGCACAATTTTTTTAATTTTTTTCGTTTTGCGGATTTGATTTTTGACAAAATCGGGCTTATATTATGTTCCCTGTAACAAGCGAGTGTAGCTCAGATGGTAGAGCATCACGTTGCCAACGTGATTGTCGCCGGTTCGATTCCGGTCACTCGCTCCATTTTCCAAGCTGTTACAATGCGAGTGTAGCTCAGATGGTAGAGCATCACGTTGCCAACGTGATTGTCGCCGGTTCGATTCCGGTCACTCGCTCCATTTTCCACGAAATAATATCACAAAATCACTGTGTCTTGGCAGCGAATACCGGCAACGCGCAACAACGTTTACTTTCAAATCCAAGCCACATAACAACGATGTCTTCTCGCGGGTAAACGTTTTACACGGACAGCCACGCGGAGCAAACCAGCGCTTAACAGTGAAAAGACTTAGGTTGCGCGGATTACTTTTACTTCAACTTTTCCAGACATTGCTTTACCGAGAGCCCCGTGTCCGGAAAAACCCAGCCGGGGGCGATTTCCGCCAATGGAGCAAGTACAAATCTGCGCTCTTGCGAGCGCGGATGGGGGATGGTCAAAGCGGGCTCATGGATGATTGCGTCGCCGAAAAGGATCAAGTCCAAATCGAGGACACGCCCCTCATCACTGCGGTGATCCGTGGGCCGTCCGGCGGCACGCTCGATCTGCTGACAGACTTGATGCAGCTGCTGCGCCGACCCCGGCCATATGCCGATTAAAACCGTGTTATAAAAGTCGGCCGTGCCCGCCACGCAATCCACCGGCCGGGTGCGGATGACCGGCGCGATTTGCACCTGACACAGGCCCTCGTCCATCATTTTTTTGACCGCGAAGTCAAAAAATGCCGGAGTTTGCGGAAAATTTCCGCCCAAAGCGACGGCGATTTTGGTAAAATTTGTCATTTTTTATTCGTTTTTTTGATTTTAGGATTTATATTAATGCAGGAAAGGATTTTTTGCAAGCTATCATGTCGGAAAAAATTAAATTATATTTTTTGGGCTCGGGCGACATCGCCGTCCCCGTCCTCCAACAATTGTCGCGGGCGGACGAAGTGTTATTGCAGGGCATCGGCACCCAAATCGACCGTCCAGCCGGGCGCAACTGCGCGTTGATGCCCACCCCCGTCGGCAAAGCCGCCGCCAACATGAGTTTGCCCGTGCATAAAATCCCCAACGTCAACGATGCCCAGTTCATCAATCATTTGCGAAGTTTGGATTTGGATTTCATCGTCGTTATTTCCTTTGGTCAGCTGTTAAAGGAGGAAATCCTCAAGCTCCCCCGCTACGGCTGTATCAATGTCCACGCCTCGCTGCTCCCCAAGTACCGCGGGGCGTCACCGATCACTCAGGCCTTGCTGCATCAGGACGCCGAGACCGGCAACACTTTTATGGATATGGAGAAAGGGCTCGACTCGGGCGCTGTTTACCATACCCAGCGCGTACCGTTGAGCCGGATCGAGTACAGTGACGAGCTGGAGCACTTTTTGGGCGAGTTGGCCGCCCGCGACACGGTCAAAGTGCTGCAAAAGATTATTTCGGGAGAGCTCGTCAAAGTACCGCAGGATCACAGCAAAGCCACCGTTTGCCGCAAGATCAAAAAACACGACGGCAAAATCAGTTTTGAGACGATGACCGCAGACCAAATCGAAGCGGCCGTCCGCGCCTTTTATCCGTGGCCCGGCGCATTCTTTGAAGTTTCCGACCACGGCAATGTCAGCAAATTAACCATCACCAAAGCCAAAGTCCGGACCGATCTTGAGGGCGCTCCTGGCGAAACCATCGCGGGCGGCAAATCCGACTGGATCATCGGCTGCAAACAGCATGCACTGGAGATCATCCGGCTCAGCGCTCCCGGCAAACGGGAAATGAGCGTCGCCGATTACCTCAACGGCCGCCGCGGACAAAAACCTCTAATTTTGAAGGATTTCCATGGAGAAAATCAATAAACAACTGATCCTTAACTGCGAAAAGCTCGAACGGCGCTTTGCCATTTTGTCGGGCCAGCGGCTCGAGGACTTCCAAATCGAGCGCAACAGCGACGAGCCGCGCGTCGGCGACATTTACCTCGGCAAAATCATCAACCTTGAGCCGTCATTGCAGGCGGCATTCATCGACATCGGCGCCGACAAAAACGCCTTTTTGCACTATCACGACATGCTCACCGGCGGCGAAGAGATGCTCCACAAGGACGACGACTCCGACGAGCCGCAAGTCACCGACGAGAAACCGATCAACGCCAAGCGCCGCCAGCGCAACGAAGCCAAAAACAACGATACCGCCCGCGCCGAAGCCCAGCGCCGCAAACACAAGCTCACTGTCAAAGACATCCCCGATTTCTTCAAGCCCGGGATGCCGATTTTGGTCCAGGTCTCCAAGTCGCAGATCGGCACCAAGGGGGCCAAACTCACCACCGACATCGCCCTTCCCGGGCGCTATCTCGTACTGATGCCCTACTGTGAACGAATCGCCCTCTCGTCGCGGATTGAGAACAAGGCCGAACGCGAGCGCTTGCGCAAAATTCTCTCAGGGCTCGAGCTCCCGGAAGGCATGGGCCTCATTTGCCGTACCGTCGGCGAAGGCGCCCGCTCGACCTTTTTTAAACGCGATTTGGAGCTCTTGCTCGACTACTGGCACAAAATTGAAGAAGTCATGGGGCGCGGCAAGGCACCGGCGGTCGCCTTTGCCGAGCAAAATCTCATTGAGCGCACCATCCGCGACTTTTTGACCGACGACATCGATTGCCTGATGGTGGACGACAATGAAGTTTACAAGACCATCCAGACGACGTTAAAACGCGTCGGCGGCGCCAAAATGGCGGGCAAAGTCAAGCTCTACAATCTCGCCAAACCGATTTTTGAAACCTATCAGGTCAACGAGCAGCTCAAAGAAATTTATCAGCGGCAGGTAAAACTCCCCGGCGGCGGCTACATTTGCATTGACGAAACCGAAGCCCTGATTGCCATTGACGTCAACTCCGGCCGGGGCCGGAAAGGCGCCGTCGGCGAGGATTTCATCTACAAGACCAATCTTGAGGCCGCGGCCGAAGTCGGTCGTCAACTCAAGTTGCGCAACGTCGGCGGGCTGGTCGTTATCGACTTTATCGACATGACCAGCTCCCATCACCGCGATGAAATTTTGAAACTCATGAAAAAGCTCACCAAGGACGACAAGGCCAAAACCCGCATTCTCCCGATCAGCCGCCTCGGCCTGATGGAGATGACGCGCCAGCGCGAACATGAAAGCATCAAGGATCAGTTTTTTGACCCGTGCCCGTACTGCAAGGGAACCGGACTTGTCAAATCGGCGCTGTCGGTCAGCGTCGAGATTCAGCGCAAACTCAACTTTATTTTGCAGAATCCCAAGTACAAAAAGATCAACATCCGCGTCATCGTCCACCCGGAAATCCTCGCCCGTCTCAAAAATGAGGACGCAGGTTTGCTGGCGGATATGGAGAAAAAATACGCCAACGATCTCTCGTTCCGCCCCGACGGCAATCTTCATTATGAGGAGTTTCGCCTGATCGACCCGGAAACGATGATGGAGCTCGAGTAAAATCATGACAACGGCCCGCATTTTGATCGTCGACGACGAGTTCAACACCCGCGAAGCAATGGCGCGCTACCTTAAGACCAAGTATTTGGTCAGCACCGCCGGCGACGGTGCGCAGGCGATTGAGATGCTGCAAAACGGCGACTTTGATCTTGTGTTGACAGACCTTAAAATGCCCAACATGGACGGTTTCAGCGTCCTTGACGCCACCATGAGCAAGGCGCGCAAGATCCCCTGCATTTTGTTGACCGCCTACGGCTCAATCGCCGACGCGGTAAACGCGGTAAAAAAGGGTGCCTTTGACTTTGTCGCCAAGCCGGTCAAGCTGGAGAAATTGGAGGAAGTCATCGAGGCCGCCTTACAATCCGCACCGACGGCGGCCGACACCCCTGCCCCGGCTGCCGCCGAACTGTCCGGCGCTTTGCCCGAATTAGCCGACGACGACCCAATGCGCGGAGTATTGCAGCTGGTCGGCACCGTCGCCCCCGGCCGCGCCAATATTTTACTGACCGGGGAGAGCGGCACCGGCAAAGAGGTGATCGCCAAAAAAATTCACGATCTCAGCGGTCGAAAAGGTTTTTTCATCCCTGTCCACTGTGCGGCCTTGAGCGCCAATTTGCTGGAAAGCGAGCTCTTCGGCCACGAAAAGGGCGCGTTTACGGGCGCGGTGGATCAGCGCAAGGGACGCTTTGAGCTCGCCGACGGCGGCACCTTGTTTCTCGACGAAATCGGCGAAATCGACCCATTGACTCAGGTGAAGCTGTTGCGCGTGCTGGAAACGCGCTCGTTTGAGCGCGTCGGCGGCGTCCAGAGCATCCGCGTCGACGCCCGCTTGATCGCGGCGACCAACCGCGACCTCAAACAGATGGTGGCAGAGGGAAAATTCCGCGAGGATCTTTATTACCGGCTCTCGGTGATCAACATCAATCTCCCGCCGCTGCGCGACCGCAAAGGGGAAATCCCCGGCCTGATCGATATTTTCATCCGGGAATTCGCGGCCGAAAACAACCGCATTGTCCAATCCATCGCCCCCGAGGCCTTAAAAATATTGCTCGACTACCGTTGGCCGGGCAACATCCGCGAGCTCCGCAACACCATTGAGTACATGGTGGTCGTCTCGCAGGGAGAAACCCTCACCACCGCCAATATCCCTGCCGCCATCACCCAAAATCCGCCGCCGGAGCACCCTGAGTCAGTCAATATTGAGGACAATGAGCGCAACTTAATCATCCGCGCGCTGGACGAGTGCGGCCAAAACCGCACCTTGGCCGCGCAAAAGCTGGGGATCAGCCGCCGCACCTTGCAGCGCAAAATCCATGAATTTCATTTGAATTGAACCAACTCCGCCAAACTTCTGATTGGCTTTTTTTGCGAAAAAACCGAAAAATCATTTGAAATTTACCGCAAGAGGGAGTATATTTACCGGACAATACATTAATATTAAATATTTTTAAGGAGTTTTGAAATGGGACAGCAGCTCAACAAGATCGAAAAACGCAATCGCCGCAAGGCCTACTTGGAGCGGGTCAAGGCGCGCACCAGAGCCGCCATCAATGCTGCGGCCAAAAAGAAGTAAGTCGCAAGCACCTCAAACCCGGACATGTGCCGGGTTTTTTTCTTTTTACGGGTAACGAATTGTTATGAATAAATACCAACTGGCGGTTTTTCAGCTCGTGACGCTGACGGCAATCCACTTTATGATGGATATGCTCTCCGGCACCATGCCCGGCATTTTGCCGATGCTGCGCGATAAATTCAGCCTCTCCATCGGTAACGGCGTTATGCTCCTGATGGTGAGCGCCTTTGTCTGCAACTCGGCGCAGATTTTAATCGGCCCCTTGCGCGCCCAGGCCCAAAAACCGTTTTTTCTCCCGTTGGGGATTTTGCTTACGGTCTCACTCTATTTAATTGCGAGCGTGCCGGTCGGCGGCGCGGCGATCTGGTGGCTCATTTTGATCATGATCACCATGGGGATCGGGGTCGCCAGCGTCCACCCGGAGGGGCTGCGCGGGATTTGCGCAATCGATCCCGGACAAATTTCGCCCTCGACGGCGACCACGGTGTTTATGCTGGCCGGCTTCAGCGGTTACGCCACCGGCCCCTTGGTCGGCGGCCTTTTGGTGGAAAAATTCGACAGTTTGTACGGACTCTGGGTTTTGGCGGCCCTGATCCCGGTGATGTTCATCATGCTCAAACTGGCCAAAGTCAAACTAGCCTCCGGCAAACAGGAGGCCAAAGAGGAAGCGGAGCTTGATGCGCATGTCGTGGCTTCACAGCTCACCTTTGGGCAAATCATGGTGCTGGCCACCTTGATCAACATCGGGTGCTCGTTGATGCAAAGTTTGCTCCCGTCCTACTTGCGGTCGCAGGATTTCAGCTTGAGCTACGGCGGTACCAGCGCCTTTATTTTCGGCATGGGCTCGGCCTCGGGAGCATTGATCATCAACTATTGGCGCAACCGGATCGATTGCCTTAAGTGCGTCAAATGGGGGATTGCGGGCGGGATTCCGCTGTTGGTCGCGTTTGTTTTATTGTCGCGTTATCCGACGGCCCGGTGGCTCTTGTACTTCTCCGGAATGCTGGTCGGCGCCGGATTCCCGCAGCTGGTGGTGCTGGCGCGCCACGCCCCCGGCGGCCCGTCGCTGGGGGCGCGCATGGGGCTTATCGTCGGCGGCACCTGGGGGATTGCCGGGATATTACTCTTAATCATCGGCTATGTGGCAGATGTGACCGGGATCAAGTTTGTCATGTTCGCCAGCCCGCTGGCGTTTTTGCTGACGTTTATCATGTTTCAAAAATATCATACGAGGAGGGTCACCGGATGAACTTACTTTTTATCGGCGACATTGTCGGCAAAGGCGGCCGCGAGGCCGTCCGCGAGCTGGTGCCGCAGTTGCGGCGCGAGTTTAACTGCCAGTTTGTGATTGCCAACGGCGAAAATGCCGCCGCGGGCAACGGCCTCACCGGGCGCTGCGCCGCCGAGCTCGGTCAAACGGTGGAGGTCATTACCACCGGCGACCACGTCTGGGATCAAAAGGGCTTTGATGTCGAAATCAAGACCATCAACAACATCGTCCGCCCGGCCAATCTCAGCAAAAAGCAGCCGGGGGTCGGCTTCGGTGTCTGGCGCAACGCGGCCGCCGGAGAAATCGCGGTCATCGCCTTGTTGGGCAAAGTTTTTATGAAAGAATCGGCCTATTGCCCGTTTGAAACCGTCGAAACCATCCTCAACCAATTGCCCGGCCAAGTCAAAACCGTCGTGGTCGATTTTCACGCCGAGGCAACCAGCGAAAAGCTCGCCATGGGCCGTTTTTTGGACGGCAAAGTGACGGCGGTCATCGGGACGCACACGCATGTACAGACCAATGACGCGGTGATTTTGCCCGGACAAACCGCGTATTTGTCCGACGTCGGCATGGTCGGCGCCGAGGAGAGCATTCTCGGGCGCTCAATCGAGGATGTGATCAAAAAATTCACCACCGGGATGCCGAACCGCCTGAGCGTAGTCGAGTCGGGCAAGATCCGTCTCGATGCGGCGGTGGTTTCCTATGACCATATGACCGGGCGCGCCTCGGGCATCCAAATTTTGCACCGCTATATTGAAATCGCCTGAAAATAAAAACGCCCCGGAGAAATTTCCGGGGCGTTTGGCTTATTTGGCCAACTCATTGGTCAAACGCTCGCCAAAGATCGCAAAAAGCTTCTCCTTTTGCGCCTTGACGTCGTTGAACACCGATTCATCGGTCACAATCTCGGCGCCGGGGAAATCGCCCTCAAAGAAGTAGTTGAAAAACTTGGTGTCCTTGGCCGTCGCCGACTTGCCGAAACGGGTGCGGAACATCCGCTTGGGAGTCGTCGAGTAAAAGCGGCAGCCGACAAACTCGGCCTCGCCCTTTTCGCCGATGTCGGAAACCCCGGCCGCATTGGAGGAAAAAACAAAGACGTTGGTAAAGGTGTTCTTTTTATTAAGGACAAACACATCGCGGCTGTCGGCCCCCTCCAAATAACAATTTTCGTGATTGACCACCGCGTTTTGGATGTGGCAAAATCCGGTGCCGTTGTTGATCCCGACCAAGTTGCGCACGGTAACCTCGCACTCTTCGTGGGCGCTCGCCGAGTCGTCCCCGTTGTAAATCGCGGCCACGTTTTCAAACACGATGTTTTTGCAATTGCCGTGGATGTTGTAGCCGTCGTTGAGGAAATTGCGGACAATCAAGTTTTTGATCACCAGATTGGCGGAAGCGCCGGCCACTTGCACGCCGCTGTCGAGGCGCGGGATTTCGACGCATATATTATCCACCGTTTTCCCCTCCGGAAGCCGGAAATAAAGGTCTTTGTTTTCAACCAAGGTCCACTCGTTGTCTTTTAAATCCTCAACTTTTTTAAAGGGTTCTCCCTTGTACTTGGAGTGCTGCCCCATGCGGTTGATAACTTTGTCAAACAGCATAAAAAAGCGGATGCGCTGGGCTTCGCCCCACGGCTGCGTACCCTTGAGGACAAACACCCCCGGCGAAAATTCGCTGATTTCGTTGGCCAAGAGCCGCCGCGAGCCGGTGAGGACGTTAAACGCACCGTCCACGGTGATCGGTGCCTCGGGCGTCCCTTTGATGTCGGTCAAATTAATCAAAAGATATAACGGCTTGTCACTCGGTATCAACTTGACGGTATCGCCCGGCTGAGCCTTGGCCGTCGCCGTCTTAAAATTGCGCAAGGGCGACCCCAAAGTACCCGGGTTGACGTCTTTGCCTTTCTCCAAATCGACATAAATATCCGCGCCAAATAAACAACAAGCGGTCAGCGCCGCAGCCAAACTCAAATATCGTTTCATTATTTTTCCTCCCGGTTATTGTTGACCGTTACGTTTTCGGAGTTGTTGACGATGATTTTTTCGACGACAGGAGCCAGCGGCGAATTGGGTTTCAAAATATTGTCCGAAACGGTGGCACCGGACACGTTTTCGAGCATGATCAAATTGCCGAAAAGGCCGAAGGTGTCGCCGCCCTCAATGGCCGGGTTGCCGCAGTTGACAAAGGTGTTGCCGGTGATGACCAGATTGCGGTTCCACTTCTCCCCCGCCGTGCGTTTGCTCGAATAGTGGATGGTGGAAAACAAAATCGGACTGCGGCTGACGCGGTCAAAGGTGTTGTTGCGGATGGTTACATTGTCAATGTTGCCGCACTCCATCCACATCCCCTCCGAGGCCATCAAAATCGCCGGTCCGCGCAAATTGTAAAAGGTGTTACCCTCGATCAAGGTATCGCTGGTGCGCAGCAGCACGCCGCGGGCGCGGTTGTTGCCGAAGCGGTTGTTGCGGATGACCGATCCCGAATGCGACGCCTCCAGATTGTAAATCAACCCGGGCAATTCGCCTTTGTGGCCAAAGAGCAGCGTAAAGGGCTTCTCCAATTTTAACGAGTCGAGCGTACGGTCAACCTTCAACGTTTGGTCAAACTCGACCTCGACGACATTGCGGTCGCGCCACTTGACCGGTTTGGCCGAAACCACCTTAAGGTACTGAGTATTGGAGGAGGTCTCGGGGTCAAAAATCGCCGCGCGGTCACCGGGCCGATAGTCACTGTTGTCGCCGACGATCAGTGCCGTCCTGCCGTTGACATTGGCGATGTTTTGAAAGGTGGTGGAGAAATTAAGGTTGTCATCGGACATGCCCGAAAAATCGCAGTTTTCCACCAAGTGCCCCTTGCGCGCATTTTTGCTGTGGATGCCATCGGCCCCGGTGGAAACAAAGACCCCCGCTCCGGGCTCGCGGCCGATGGTGCAATTGCGAAACGTCATTTCGTTGCAATACCGGAGGCCCCAGCCGAGGTCGCCGCCGTTGATGACACGGATGTTTTCAAAAGTACCCTGATTGCTTCGCCCTACCGTAATGACCGGGCGGCCGCCGCGCAAAAACAAATTGACAACTTCATCACCGCCAAGCTTGTCGGCAATCGTTTGATCAAAACCGATCCGGTAACGGTCGCCCGCAACGAGGGTGATTTTTTTGACTTCGCCGCGGTGGACCCGGTGATCCTGCATGCCGTCGGTAAAATATACCTGCATCATCGTCCGCAGACCGTCCACGGCAAAATGATCGAGTCCCGGCGCATCGATTGTCATCTCGCGACCGGCGACCTCGACTATTTTGGCGCTGACGGCCGTTGTCTGCATGGCACGGAAGGTAATATTTTTGACCGTTACCCCATTGCCGTCAGCGAGCTCAAAGCTGCAAGTTTTGATGTCGGCATACCGGATTTCAGCGCCGGGCAGCCCCGACACAGTGATATTTTTGCCGCCGACAAGAACAATCTTGCCGGTGATTTTATACTTGCCGTCAAGTGTCAGGACGGAGCCCGGCTCCGCCTTGGCCAACGCATTCAAGGCGCTTTGCAAAGCTTTGGTGTCGTCGGCAGCGCCATCGCCGGCAGCGCCGAAATCTTTGACATTAAGCTCCGCCCCGGCAAGTCCGCCAATAAGCATGGCAAGACAGAAACCTAAAGATAAATATTTCATTGTCACTTCCCTTTCGACAGGGGTTCGATGCGGTTGCCGCCGACGGTTAAATCAGTTACGGTACCGGGGGCGAACGACACCCCCGGCCGGATGTTGAGCGATGCGTCGCTCTGCCAAACGTTGTTGACAATGGCAATATTGCTCGCATGATCGACCCCGATGGTGCCGCGCGCCGCTTCAGCAACTTTGGCCGGCTCACGGTTGATGAATTTATTGTCACTCACCACGACATTGCCCGCCGTAGAAATAAATACCGGCGAACCGGTGGAGTCGACAAAGGTGTTGCCGGAGATCCACAAGCGATTGATAACCGGGTAAGCGGTCTTGCGCAGCGAGGGATCGACACCCATGTAGCTATTAATGTAAATATCCGGCCGGTTCTCGTTGGGGTAACGCCCGCGCTGATTGACGCGCTCAAAGTAATTGTTGCGGATCACCGCATTGTTGACGCCGTAGCCCTCACTCCAGACGTGAAAGGTGTACCCGGTCTCCAGTTTGATCCCGGAAGCGCTACCGTTGACGAAACGGTTGTTTTGAATCGTCACATCGTCAGCGGCAAGCAAGAGGCCGCGCGGGAAATCGTGGATATAGTTATCCTCAATGATGATATTTTTGGTCAGCAGCCGCTGGTTGTAGAGGACAAAACCACTCATGGCGGGGTCGGGCACTTTTTCGGCAAAGGTGATTTCCAGCTCTTTGCCCTTGCCGGGCTTAAGCGCAGTAATCGCGCTCTTGAATCCGGTCGGCGAAAAATCGTCGTTGCGTAGCTCGATCACGTCTTTGAGTTGATAATAGTTGCCGGGGTGATAATTGAGATTGACGGCCTTGATGGTGTAATCGTCGACCTTGACCGCGAAACCGTTGAGACTGTGAAGATTGATGGCATCGTCGGCAGAATGGGCGATTTCACACTTGGTCAAACGGAAATTGCCCGCCGAAGAGCCCATGTGAAGTCCGTCGGCAGTGGTGCTCAGCAAGCGCTTTGCTCCCTCAGGGGGAGCGATCCGGCAATTGAGCATCTGCCAATTTTTTTGTGCGCCCGAGATAAACATACCCATGCCGGGCGCTGAGGCGACATTGACGTTTTGCAGCGTCAAATCCTGATTGATCATCATCGTTATGCCATTAATCTCATAAACAAAGTGACGCAGCCGGAAGTGTTCGCCGGCGGCAATTTGCTGAAACGCCGCATTTTTGGTCGCGATCTCAATTTGGTTGTCGCTCAAAAACTTGACCTGCGGCTTGTTTTGGTTGACATAAAACTCCAGGGGAATGCGAAACGACCGGACATGATCCTCGTCATAAGTCCCCGGCTGCAAGCGCTGCAAATCGGCGGCGCGCAATTCTGCTTTGGGAAATTTGGTCAATTCGGGCAAGCGGAAAACCGCGCTTTTGCCGTCGGCCGAAATCGATTCCGCGACCGCCAGGCTTGCCAGCGGATTGTTTTCCCAATCCCAGTCGATGGTAACGTTGCGAAATTCGGCATTGCGGCAATGCATGATGCCGACCAAAAAGCGCTCGCCGCCGTTGCGGTTAAAGAGCAGCGTCGCCCCCGAGCCCTCAAACTCAAAATCGTTACAGCCGTCAAACTTGAGCCCCTTGTCGCCGCCCAAACGGTACACGCCCGGTTCCAAAACAATTTTGGCCGGTGTCTGACGACGCACCTGATCAATCATCTCCTGAAATTTAACAAAGTTGTCGGCGGCTTCGGTCGAAACGCCGAAATCTTTGGCGTTAAACACCTTTTGATTTTGTTTTTTGGGCGGGTTAACCGTAAACGGCGTCGCTCCCGTCGGCAAACCGGCCGGCAATGCCACTGCCGCAATTCCGGCGGTGACCGGAGTTGTCTGCAAGTCGGCCTCGTTGATCACCAAATTGTCGACCAGCGCGCGGACGCCGAAACGCGAATGAATCTGCAACGAGTAATCGTCGACCCCGGCCGGGATGTTGAGGGAGAAACTCACCGGTGTCACTTTGCCCGGGAGGCCAAAGGCCTGCATCCCGGCGTCGCTGTTGCCGTGATTAGCGGATAAGGGACGCACCACAAACAACAGATGCGCCCCCGGAATTTGGTTGGTCTCAATGAGTTTGACGTCAAACTTGACCTCATAACGGTGCCCGGCCTTGAGCACTCCGGCGGGAAGCGCCCAAGCGACATTCCACTCGCCGGAATTTTTCAAGGTATTAATTTCCAACGAGCCCTTGCCGTCCAGCGCCTCGGCGGCATTGACCGAAACGTAACGCTTATCCATCCGTCCGTCGCCGGGCGAACTCTCAAAGTCCGACTCAAAAATTGGCGCGGCAACCCCCCAGCACGGCAAGGCGACCAACAACAACATCGGCAATAACTTCATTTTCATAACCTTTTAGGAGAATTATAACGGAATCACGGTCAAACTTTTATTAAAATAACTCACGAGCTTGATTTCGCTTGCCTTGAGCTCACGCGGCATAAAATTGCGGACGCCGCCGTCAAAAAAGGCGACATTGGCCGAGTCGTTGTGCAAGGCATGCAGCCCGCAGTTTTCCACCAGATTGGCGGTATTGGTCCAGTTGTAAAACTGCGAACCGGCCCACGGCACGGATGGGCTGCCGCTCACCGTCCCCGCCTGAATGGTGGTCGAGTCGGCCAGCATCGGCAACTTGGTCGAGGCTCTCATCCGATGGGTCACGTAACCGATTTCGCTCGAGCTCTTGTTGATGATGCAATCCCCCGCCCACTTTTTAAAGGTATCAGGAGCACTGCTGAAATTGCTGTCCCAGCGGATGCCGTACATCCCGTAAGTCGCATTGGGGTTATAAAACGAGCGGTTGGGGCTTGCCGGGCACAGCCACACCGGGCTCTCGCGCACCAGATATTTGTTGTTAAACAACAAACCGGTGTGAGTCGTCACCGACGCGCCGTTAGGCACCTTAAACATCACCGCCCCCTTGTAATCGTTGGCATACATCAAATGCGCCCCGGCTATTTGCTTTAAATTACTGGAGCACTTTGATTTATAAGCTGTTTCCCGGGCCCGGGACAAGGCCGGCAGCAACATTGACGCCAAAATGGCGATAATGGCAATCACAACCAGTAGCTCAATAAGTGTAAACTCTCTCTGTTTCATAATGTTACTCCTTTGATTTTGGGTCCGTTTATTTCTAAAAAACATATCATATCACAAATGCGCAACCGCCGCAACAACTGCGCAAGATAACCATTCTCAAATCAACCGGGTCACCGTCGAGCGCTCAAAAACTTCGGGAGTGATGGTAATATGGACGTTTTCCAGCGTTTTCCCTTCGACCATATCCTGAGCGAGCCCGATTGCCTCTCTGACCAATTTCACCGTGTCCTCGCCGACGGTGGTCAGCTTATTCTCGTACCGGCCGCGGATTTTGACATTGCCGAAACCGATGACACTCAAATCTCGCGGCACTTGCACCCCCTCCTCCTGCAAAGCGTCCAGCGCCGCCACCGCCGTCCCGTCGGAGGTGACAAAAAGACAGGTAAAATCAAATTTTCGGTGCTCGGCCAGATAATTGTGCAAAAAAGCCTGAACGTTATCCAGTGCATTTTCACCGTAATTGGTCTTGCAGTCAAGCATCTCAATTTCAAGGCCCAACACTCCGGCGGCGGAGTCGAAGCCGTTGATCAGATTGCGCATCACATAATCATGCGGCTCGCCGTAGAGGATGCCGATTTTTTGGTGGCCCATTTTGGCCAGGTAATTGGCAATCATGCCGCCGCCGATGGCGGAATTGCCCGCGACGTAGGGAATCCCCTGTACCGGGACCTCGTAACGGCAGATCAATACCGGCACCGGGTTATTTTTGATCAAGCTCACCTGCTCGGCGGTAAACCGCTCGCAGACATTAGGGACACAGACAATTAAATCCGCATCGCGGATGCTCCCCAGCATGGTCAACGGATCAAGGTGATAATCAAAATTGATGTGACTGACCAAATAATTAAGCTCTTTGGCCCGCTCCGTAAAGGCATCGACAAACTCAAAGATAGTATAGGACGGCCAACTGGTGGTCAACAATGCAAGCCGCACCTGACTCGTCTTTTTATTGTGATTGACCACGCTGCCGCTCCCCACCCGGCTGCGGATGAAACCCTCATCCTGAAGCCGCTGAAACACCGGCTGGACCGAAAACTGGCTCACCTCAAACTCGCGCATGATCTGACGCACCGACGGGAACTCGTCGCCGTCGGCCATCTTTTGGAGCCGCTCCAGCATCGAGTGATAAATGCGGTCGGCCTTGGATTGTTTTCTGAAATGTATCATTTTTACTTTTAAGTGTATTGTATCACTACTATATTATACCAAAACAATACACTTTGCACAAGGCGAAATATTAATTTTTGATTTTTTTTATGACCGCTGTCATCGCCGAAAATTTACAATATTAATCAAGCATCAATCTATTTTTTTACTTTTTTGTAATGATAAAATCTAATATTTCTTTAACAACCTTGCTATTTTAAACTCAAAATTACCAAATTATCATATTGGCACGCTTTCTGCTAAAGAAAAAACAGCCACAGTGGTATTGGAAAGACATCCCCCGGGGTTCCGGCAAGGGTCTCGCGCTGATACCATTGCCCGTGACAGAAGCCATCGGCGCGTCGGGCTGCCAAACGCCCCAATACCGCCAAGGATCGGTCAATCCGGGAATTTACAGACACAAACATTTGCAACCGGCAAAAACCGCACCGGAGTAACTGACGCGGCGGGGCTTGAAATTTGGCAGTTTTATATGTTTTTAAAAGAATGGATATGGATAACGTATTGATTCTTTATAAAATAAAGTTAAATTAGACTATAGTAAACCGGTCGTCCAAAAGATGAAATCAACAAAGGGGGGCAGCAAAAACGAATCAACCGTGCGTGTACCGTCCGTTTTTTTGATTCGTGCGCGATGGATAATTTATGAAAGAAAACTGTCAATCAAAATCTGAATTAAAAACAAAACAAGAATAGCAAGGACTGAGGAAGAAATTATGAAATTGGAACAGTTAAAAAAGTATATGATACCGGCATTGCTGGTATTATTCACTTTCAGCGGCAGCACAATGCTGTTTGCCGAAGATGCAGTCGCTGCCGCGGCTCCGGCGGCGGCCGCCGTCAATACCGGTGATACCGCCTGGGTGCTCACTTCATCGGCATTGGTCATGCTGATGACCATCCCCGGGCTGGCGCTTTTTTACGGCGGTTTGGTTCGCCGCAAAAACGTGCTCTCCGTGCTGATGCAGTGTTTTTTCATCACCGGCATGGTCAGTATTTACTGGGTGATCATCGGTTACTCTTTGGCCTTTGGCCCGGACGTGGCCGACAAAGGGCTCATCGGCGGCCTTCAATGGGCGTTTTTAAACGGAGTCGGTTTGGAGCCTGACAGCTTTTACGGCACTACCGTGCCGCATCAGGCCTTTATGATTTTCCAATGCATGTTTGCGGTGATTACCCCCGCCTTGATCATCGGCGCCTTTGCCGAACGCATGAAGTTCTCCAGTTTGTGCGTCTTTACCCTCCTCTGGGTCACTTTTGTTTATTCGCCGATGGCCCACTGGGTCTGGGGCAAAGGCGGGATTCTCGCCGCGGCCGGCACGCTTGACTTCGCCGGCGGTACCGTGGTGCATATCAACGCCGGGATGGCGGCTTTGGCCGCCGCGCTCGTGATCGGCAAACGCAAAGGCTATCCGGACAAAATTTCTCCCCCGCACAACCTCCCGTTTGCGGTCATCGGCGCGGCCTTGCTGTGGTTCGGCTGGTTCGGCTTCAACGCCGGCAGCGCCCTCTCCGCCAACGGTTTGGCCGCCAACGCCTTTGTCGTCACTCACATTGCGACCGCCGCCGCGGCCGTCACCTGGGGTTTGATCGACCGGATCGTCAACAAGCATGTCACTGTCCTCGGGGTCATCACCGGCGCGGTTGCCGGCTTGGTCGCCATCACCCCGGCCGCCGGCTTTGTCAACATCCTTGGTGCCATGGCCATCGGGATCGGCGCTTCGTCGATCTGCTACGTGTTTGTCGCCTATCTCAAGCCAAAATTCGGTTACGACGACTCTTTGGATGCCTTCGGTGTCCACGGCATCGGCGGGATCTGGGGGGCCTTGGCCACCGGTTTGTTCGCCACCAAAGCAATCAACAGCGCGGGCAACGACGGGCTTTTTTACGGCAACCCCGGCCAATTTCTGGTCCAGCTCAAAGCGACGCTCATCGCGATGGTCTTCTCGTTTGTGATTTCGTTTATCCTGCTCAAGATTGTGGATAAGATCATGGGCCTCAGAGTGAGCGAACAGGGCGAACGCATCGGTTTGGATTTGACCGAACACCGCGAATCCGGCTACACCATTTTGGAATAAAGGAGAATCTTACAAATGAAATATATTATTGCAATCATCCAACCCGACCGGCTTGACGACGTCCTTGACAACCTGTCCAAAAAGGAAATCCATTTGGTCACCGTGTCCAACGTCATGGGCCGCGGCCGTCAAAAAGGCGTGCCGGCCATCTACCGCAGCCATAAAGAAGCGGGCAGTTTGCTCCGCAAGATCAAATTGGAAATCGCGGTCAATGACAACTACGCCGACACCGCCGTCGAAGCGATCATCGCCGGCGGCCAGACCGGCGAAATCGGGGACGGCAAAATTTTCATCCTCGACATTCAGGAGTGCATCCGCATCCGTACCCGTGAGCACGGATCCGAAGCCATCGGCTGACGTCGAGTCACCCGACATCAATCAACAGGAAGGTTGGAAAAATCAGCCTTCCTGTTTTTTTTTCGATTTTCACAGCTTCCCCCCCCCGAAATATCACGGTTCCCCGCGGCCATTTGAGCTCTCGATGCTGACAATGATCTGTTAAGATCGTCTGAATAGATCCTTAATCCACCGGCAAATCGTTTCAATCACGTAAAAAAACGCTGCATTTTTTTTCAAAATTGTAAAAAAAATTACACTTTATCCAATCATTAAATCTACCCCGGAGATAACGTTCCCGCCAAGGACTATGTCTATTAAAAAAAAATTGCAATGACATTTTTTTCACAGATAAACAATTGATAAAAAGAAAGATACAACAAACAATAACATCGCAAAACAATAATAAAAAACGCCGGATATTACCACAAACCCAACTTAAAAACAACAATTTTTCAAAACTTGGCACGATTCAAGCTTATACAAAAATTAACCATAACCAAAAGCGAGGTAAAAAATGAAAATGATTATCGCGTACATCAAGCCCGAGCGCTTGAATGCGGTCAAGCAGGAGCTGTACAAGCGGCACATCTTCAAGATGTCCGTGACCAATGCCCTCGGGTGCGGTCAGC
>CAZSSH010000007.1:0-263607 GCA_964609825.1 uncultured Victivallaceae bacterium
AATTCCCCGGAAGTCACCGGGCCCACAGTCGCTCTCAATCAACACGATCGACAACGTGAGGCCGTGCGTGCTTCAAGACCGGCCAACCCGACAACTCTCACAAAATGTCGCCACGTACTCTCCATCTGCGCACAAAAAAAACGCCCAATCATTGGGCGGATAAGTAGAGTCATAATCGTTAGTGAGCTTTGACGCGCAAAAAGGCCGGGCCGAAACGCTCAACGGCGGCCCGCTCCAGGCTCTCTCGCGTCTCCGGGTGGGCGATGCCGATTAAGAGGCGCGCCCGCTCCTGCAACGATTTGCCGTAAAGGTTGACCGCACCATACTCGGTGACGATGTAGTGCACATGGCTGCGCGGGGTGACCACACCGGCGCCGGGTGCGAGCAGGGGGACGATTTTGCTGACTTTCTTTTTGGTCGCCGACGGCAGCGCGATAATCGGTTTGCCGCCCGCCGAGCGCGAGGCGCCGTAGATAAAGTCGAGCTGGCCGCCGACCCCGGAATACATTTTTGTACCGATCGAGTCGGCGCAGATTTGCCCGGTTAAATCAATCTCGATCGCCGAGTTGATCGCCACCACTTTGGGGTTTTGGGCGATGATAAAGGGGTCGTTGGTGTAGGCGACTTCGTGCATCCGGACCATGCGGTTTTGATTGACGAAATCATACACTTTTTGGGAACCCATCAAAAATGACGCCACAATTTTGTCGCGGTCGATCTTCTTTTTGCTGCAATTCACCACGCCTTTTTCGATTAGGGGCAAGAGCCCGTCAGCAAACATTTCGGTATGGATGCCGAGATTGCGGCGGTCGCCGAGCTCGCTTAAGACCGCATTGGGAATCGCGCCGATGCCCATTTGGAGGCAGGAACCGTCCTCAATTAAATTGGCACAGTGTCTGCCGATGGCGCGCTCGACTTCGTCGGGCTCGTTGAAGAGCATGGTGACCATCGGCGAGTGATCCTCGACAAAATAATCGATCTTGTCGGCGGAAATCACCGCGTCGCCGTAGGTAAAGGGCATGTTTTCGTTGATGACTGCAATTACCAACTTGGCCTTCTCAACGGCGGCGCAGCCGACATCGACGGAGATGCCGAGCGAAACCTCGTTTTGGGCATTCGGCACGGTCGTTTGGATCAACGCGACATCGCACGGTACCACTCCCTCGCGGATCAGCCGCTGGGTTTCGTTAAGCGAGACGGGGATATAATCCGCGTGGCCCGCGTGGACGTGCTTGCGGATATTATCGCCGATAAAGAAAGACTCGGAGCCGAACACCCCCTCATACTCGGCCCCCACGTAATCCGTCGTGGCGGCAGTGTGAATATGACGAAAGGTGATGTCTCGCAATTCGCCCTGTTTGGCCCGCTGGCACAGGGCGTTGATCAGAATTTTTGGGACGGAGCCGGCGCTGCCCAAATAAATGGAGCTCCCCGATTTTATTTTTTTTGCAGCGTCAGCGGCTGAGATTACTCTGCAGTCATTTTTACCCATCCGGCCACCTTATGCATCCACAATGGCAAACATCAAGGTGATCTTAAAAGCAAGTTTGCTGTTGACGTAAATTTCGCCGTTGCCCTTGCCGAATTTGGATTTGCCCGGCGGCAGCGTGATCGAGCAGACGATCTGGTCGCCCGGAAAAATCGGCTCAAACGCTTCGGCGCGGTCGATGGACATAAAATAACCGATCTTGCCCTTGTTTTCCTCCCGGGAGAGGACGCAGGCGCAACCCGACTGGGCGGCGATTTCGCAAAGCAAGGACTCGGGCATTACCATGTAATCGGTGGCGGAGTGGGAGAAAATTTCCTCGTTGGCCGATACGTTTTTAATCGCGACAACCCGGTCGCCGTCGGCTTTGGCAATGTTGTCAATCAGCAAAAACGGGTAACGGTGGGGCACCAGATCCATGATCTTGGTGACATCCATCACGGTCGCGTCGGATTTGTCGAACTCGGTGTACAGCTCGGGGAGCGACGTCGGGCTCAAGCGCGGACGGGAAGCCAAGGTGAGGATAGCCTCGCAAGTAGCGCCGCCGTTGTTGGAGGTTTTTGCATTGATGACGGCGGTGTGCTCATCGCAGGAGCAGACCTCAATCTCAACTTTCATCCGGTCGCCCGGGTTGTTGGGACGGCGGAATTTGACTTTTTCCAACACTTTGATATAAACATCCATCAAGTGACCGGGATCGAGCTTGGGGCGGACCGCCAACTCCGCCAATTGTTTCATCGCCTCGACTTGCAATACCCCCGGCATGATCGGGTGGTTGGGGAAATGGCCCTGAAAAAAGAGCTCATTCATCGTCAAATTTTTGATCGCGACGTAGTGGGTTTCGTCGATTTTTTCGGCGCGGTCGAGCATCAGCATCGGATAGCGCTGCGGCAAGGCCTGCTTGAGGTCGGCGACAGTGTAGATTTTTCCCATTCTCTTTGTTTCCTTATGATTATTTCATTAACTGAAGCAACTCTTTGCACAATTTAACGTTGATGGTGTGTCCCGGCTTGATGGCGATGATGGTGCCTCTGACCCGGCAGCCGCACAAAAAGATGTCGCCGACCAAGTCGAGGATCTTGTGGCGGACGATTTCATCGGGGAAGCGGAGCTCCTCTTTGCAGATAATTGCGCCGTCATGGAGGATCGCCGCCGCATCAAGACTGCCGCCCTTGACGAGACCTGCAGCCAACAGCTGCTTGAGGTCATTGTAGCGGACAAAGGTGCGCCCGCCGGCGATTTCCTTTTGATAGCTCTCGGTGGTGATGACAAGCTCCATATATTGGGGATCCTTGGGGCACCCCTGAAAGGAGGCAAAGCAGCTGATTTTGAGCTCGTTGCCGGGGGCGATCATCAGCTTGGAGCCGCCCATTTCGACAAACACCGGCGCGCTCGGGGTAAAGATTTTGGCGGGGGCACTCTGCTCGACCACGCCTGCCTCTTGGATCATGTTAAAGTAAGGGAGACTGCTGCCGTCGGCGATCGGCGGCTCCATGCCGTCCATCTCGACGTAGGCGTTATCCACCTGCCAGGCATTGAGCGCCGACATGATGTGCTCGATGGTGTAGACCATTGCCTTGGTTGCCATGTTGGCAATCGTGGTGCCGTGGTCGGTGTTGACCACATATTGGGCTAGCGCCGGGACTTCCGGGCTGCCGGGCATATCCACGCGACGGAAAATGATGCCGGTGTTTTCCGGCGCCGGTTGAATCCGGACGGTGGCCCGGGCACCGGTATGAAGTGCTATTCCTGAAAAAAATGCTGATTTCGCAATTGTTTTTTGATTTTCCATCGATAAACCCACGTTTTAATTTGAAAATTACAATTTACGAGGCATAATATAATACATGAATTGAAAATCTGCAACAAAATATTGAGAGCATATGGATAAAAAGATAAAAATAGTTGCCGTCACCGGGCCGACCGCCACCGGTAAAACCGCCTTGGCGATCCGGCTGGCGCACCAGTTTACCGGCGAAATTATCAGTGTCGACTCGCGTCAGGTTTACCGGCACATGGACTTGGGAACCGGCAAGGATTTGCATGAATACGGTGAGATCCCTTACCACTTGATCGACGTTGCCGACCCGGCGCGCGAAACTTACAACCTTGCCTTGTTTCTCCGTGATGCCTACCAAAAAATTGCGGACATTGCCGGTCGCGGCAAGCTGCCCGTTTTGTGCGGCGGGACGGCGCTTTATCTGGCCGCTTTGCTCAACAAATACCAGCTCCCCGGCGCTCAGCTCGCACCGCGTGAGGCGGGTAAGGCCAGAGAGCAGCAAGACGGCGAGCTGCCGGTTTCCTTTGCCCCGCCCTTATGCCTTGAGCCTTTGGTGCTTGGGGTTTATTACCCGCGTCAGACCGTGCATGAGCGCATTGAGGCGAGATTGGATGAGCGCATCAGCGCCGGGCTGGTCGATGAAGTGCGGACGCTGCACGAAGTGTACGGCGTCCCGTTGGAGAAGCTTGATTTCTTCGGTCTCGAATACCGCGAGTGCGCGCGCTTTTTGCGGCAGGAGTGCTCGTTATTGGAGATGCGCAACCAGTTGTTGTATAAAATCCGTCAGTTTGCCAAGCGGCAGGATATTTTCTTTCGTAAAATCGAGCGCGAGGGCAATGTGATTCACTGGCTCAAGGCGGGCAAAGAGCCCGACCCGGTCGAACTCATCGAGCTCTTTTTGGCCGGGGAACCGCTGCCGGAGCCGGAAATTCGCATCAGCGAAATTCGTTATCAGAGCAAACACTAACGGGTTTGCTCCGCCGCCAGTTTGCGGATGATTTCAAGGTTTTGCCGGAGCCTTGGGTCGTTGGGCGCGGAAGCCAAAGCTTTGGTCAAGTATTCGGTTGCCCGTTTGAAATCCCGGCGATTGGCGGCGATGACTCCGAGACCGTTCCATCCCATGGTGTATGACGGGTCGATTTGGACGAGCCGTAAATAGGTCTGTTCGGCGGCCGCAATCTGTTTGGTGTTGGACAAAAAGAGCGCATAATTATAACACAAATCCGTGTCCTGCGGAAAGTCTTTCATGGTTGACTCATAAAGCTGCTGCGCTTGCTGCAGTCGCTCGGTTTCGGCGTATAAGTTGGCGAGATTCATCTTGGCTTTGGGCGAATCCGGGGTGCGGTTGATGGTGCTCAGTAATGTCATCTCGGCCGCTTTAAGATTGCCCCGTTTCCACTCGGCAAGAGCGATCAGATTGCCGAAACGGTCGGGGTCGTTGCTGTTATGGTCGGCGCTGCGCAAAAGCTCAATGGCGTGGTCATAATTGCCGAGTTGGTAATTGGCCTCGCCGTACAAGGCGGCGGTTTCCTCATTGTAGGCAAAGCTGAAATTAAGTACCGCGCTCAACAGCCCCCCGGCGGCCAGTAAGGGCCAGTAATAGCGCCAGCGGAATTTCATCGCCCCCAGGGAGGCAAAGGCGAATACGGCCGGAAACATCGCCATCCGGTAGCGCCCCGCCGTTACCGTCAAGACTTGCATCAGGTAAAACGAAAACAGCCAAAAATAAAAGTACGCAAACTGCCGCCGGCAGCGGTACGCCCGGTAGAGCCCGTAAAAGGCAAGGATAAAAATCACGATCACCCCGCCGCCCAGATAGCGCACCAGATTGGTTTTTTTGTAGACATACTCGGGGTCGGCGCCCGAAATCAGCTCTTTGGGCATCCACACCAGGCATGCCTTGGTGAGCAGTAATTTGAGCTCTTGGTCGGGCTCGGCGAGGACAAAATTGAGGATTTTATCCTGATAAACGCGATCAATGGTGACTTGCCGCTCTTTGGCCTCGCGTTCGGCATCGGCGTGAGTTTGCCGCCACTCGACCCCGAGCCGCAGATAACAGCCGCCGTTGGCGGCCGGGTTGTTACCGAGCCAGAGATTGAACATACTGCCCGACTGGACCAAAATAAAGTGTCCGGCATCCCGCGACCGCAAAACGCTCACCGGCACAATTGCCAGCAGCATTGCGCCAAGGTAGAGCAGCGCGCGTTTGGTATTTTGCCGCCAAAAGTTATGAATTGCAATCAGTAGCACAAACAACAGCGCCATCGGGTGGGTGATGACCGCCAAGCCGCCCAAAAGACCGCTCCAAAAGAAGCGGCGGCGGAAATAAAAGATCGCGGCGGCGCAAAGAAGAAAGTAGAGCAAACTCTCCGAAACGAGCTCGGCCTGGAAATAAAACAGCGTCGGGTAACCCATCGCCAGCGCCAAAAAGACGAGTTTAAGTTTGTCGCTGCGAAACGGCAGGGAATAATAAAGCCCGATCTGGATCGCCCAGTTGAGCAAGAGCTGGATTGCCCGCACCGCCGGGATGCTGTCACCGGTCCATTGGTAGAGCCGGGCCAAAAAGTAAGAATAAAGGGGGGCGTGGTGATAATTGGGTACCCCCGTACCGTTGATGATTGCTCGGGCGGCTTCGTCATACTCCGAGACATCCGGGCCGAGGGCGAGGCGAAACAACACCGAGCCGGAGAAATCGCAGAGATACCATATCCGCAACAGCAACCCGAGCAAGCAAAGCAGCACGGCCGCGGTGCGCGCCGGATGCTCTTTAACGCGGCGGGAAATCGAATTCATGCTCAAAGAGATCCCCGATTTTTTGGATGGCTTCCGCTTCTCTGGGGCCGGAGACGGTGAGTTCGGCGGTGCTCCCGAGGGTCAGCCCGAGGGAAATCAGCGACAAAATACTGTTGAGCTCGGCCTCGTGACCGTCGGGGGTCTCGATGTGAAACTCGTGATCGCTGAATTCCTGCATAATGGTGTTCAAAATCACGCTCGACGGCCGGCAGTGGATGCCGGCCTTGTTGTGCACGGTAATGACTCGTTGCAGCATATCTAAACCTCGCCTTTGTGTTTGCGGAACATACTTTCGAAAACCGAATAAACGGCCGGGACAAAAAATAATGTGATGATCGTCGAGCTCGTCAGGCCGCCGATGACCGCGCGCGCCATCGGCGCCTGCGCTTCGCCGCCGTCTCCCCAACCGAAGGCCAGCGGCAGCAAGCCCAAAACTGTCGTCATCGTCGTCATCAAAATCGGCCGCAGTCGCCGCCGTCCGGCCTCGCGCACGGCCAGATTAAGCTCCATTTGGTCGCGGTGGCGCAGCAAATTGGCGGTATCCACCAGCAAAATTGCGTTGTTGACCACGATCCCGGCAAGCATGATGCAGCCGATAAACGCCTGCATGCTGAAAATTGTGCCGGTGAGGAGCAAGGTTAAAATTACCCCGATCCCGGCCAGCGGCACCGAGAGCATCACCACCAGCGGGTCGCGCAATGACTCAAATTGGCAGGCCATCACCATATAGACGAGGACCACCGCCAAGCCAAAGGCGATCATGAGCTCGCGAAACGACTCCTGCTGATCCTTGTAGTCCCCGGAGTAGATGATCGAGAAATCCGGCGGCCGCGGAATTTGCGACAAACTGGCTTCGACATCTGCCATCACCGAGCCCAAATCGCGCCCGGAGATATTACCTCCGATGACGAGTGAGCGCTCCTGATTTTTGCGCTCGATATTGACCGGGCCGTTGACTCGCTCGTATTTGACGAGGTTGCGCATGGTGACGAGTTGCCCCTTTTGGTTTAAGAGCGAGAGGTCCAATATCTGATCCAAAGTCATGGTGTCGGCATCTTTGACCTTGACCAAAATATCGTACTCGTTGCCGTTTTCGCGGTACTTGCCGCCCTCGGAGCCGGCCAAAATGGTGCGCAAGGCGTCGGCGATGGTTTTGACCGGAACCTCGAGGTCATTGGCCTTTTCGCGGTCGATGTAGATGCGGTCCTCCGGCACGCCGAGGTCGCGGCTCAGCCGGACGTCGGTAATGCCTTTGACTTTTTCCATCGCCGCTTTGATCTGCGCCGAGAGCTTTTCGGCGACTTTAAAGTCATAGCCGCGGAGCTCCACCGAGGCGTTTTCGCCCGAGCCCGCTCCCATGATCCGGTTTAACAGCCCCTGACCGGTGCGTACCCGGTACACGATGCCGGGCTGATCTTTAAATAAGGCAGTGAGCTCGTCGGCGATTTGCTGATCCGAGCGAGTACGCTCGCTGCGCGGCTTGAGGCGGATGTTGTAATTGCCGCGGTGGCCGCCGCTGGAGCGCCAGCTGGATTTGCCGGCAAAGGTGACGTAGCCGGTCATGTCGCTGCCGACCACTTGCTTGATGACTTCGTCGGCCGATTTGATGACATCGTTGACCGTGTCGGGGGTGGTGCCGACCGCCATTTCAATAAAGACGCGCACTTCGCCCTCATCGGTCTTGGGCATCAGCTCCGAGCCGATGTAGGGGATCAATAAAGTTGAGGCACCGACCAGCAAAATAACGGTGAGGATAAAAGTCCAGCGCCGCTTGAGGACAAAGTCGAGGCCGCTTCCGTAAGCGTTTTCCAGCGCCTGCTGCATGGTCTCGATGATGTCGAGAAAAGATTTTTTGCGGACCTTTTTTTCGCTTGAAATCAATCGCGCGGCCAGCATCGGCACCAAGGTGATCGCAGTAAACAAAGAGCAGCTGAGGGAAAACACCACCACTGCCGAAAACTGCTTAAACATGACCCCCGCCATCCCCTGTGTAAAGACCAGAGGGAGAAACACCACCAGCGTGGTCAGCGTGCTCGCCGTAATGGCGGCAAACATCTCGTTGGTGCCGTTGACGGTGGCGTCGTGGGCGTTTTGCCTCTCATCATGATGGAGGCGCGTAATGTTTTCCAGTACCACAATGGAGTTGTCCACCAGCATCCCGACCCCGAGGGCAAGGCCGCCCAAAGTCATGATATTGAGCGTAAATCCGCAAAAATAGACCAAGGCAAAGGTGGCGATGATCGACATCGGGATGCTGACGGCAATGACGATCGTGCTCCCCAGATTGCGCAGGAAAAAGAGCAATACTCCGATCGCCAAAAGACCACCGGTGATGGCTGAACTTGACACGTTGTCGATCGAGCGCTCGATGTACTCGGCGGTGTTGATAATCGGGATGACCTCAAATTGACCGGCATAGTCGCGGTTGACCTTGTCCACCTCTTTGAGGACCGCTTTGGCAATTGATACCGTGTTGGCGCCGGACTGCTTGTAAATCTCAAGGTTGATCCCCGGTTTGCCGTTGACGCGGACAAAGCGGCTCACTTTGGCATACGAGTCGATGACCTCGGCGACATCACCGAGCTTGATTTTTTCGCCGTTTTTGCCGGTGGCGATCACTGTTTCTTTAATCTGGTCGATGTTGGTGTAAGTCCCGGGGGTGCGGACGCGGATCTCGATTTTGTCTTCAATGATGTTGCCGGCGGGAGTGGTGACGTTGGCATTTTTTAAGGTGTTTAAGACATTTTCGAGCGAAGTATCCAGTTTGCGCGCTTTGTTGACGTCAAACAAGACCTGAATTTCGCGGTAAAGCCCGCCGTAGACGCTCACCGAGGCGACGCCGTCGATGCGCTCAAAGCGGTACTTCACCTGATCGTTGATCATTTCGCGCGCATCCAGCAAATTGAGGTCGGTGGCGATCCCCATGCGCAAAATCGGCGAATTGGAGGAGTCAAATTTGTATAAAATCGGCCGGTCGGCCTCCTCCGGCAAATACGGCACCACCCGGTCCAGCCGATCGCGCACGTCGGCCACGGCGGCATCGAGATTGGTGCCCCAGTTAAAAGACACGGTGACGTTGCTCGAGCCCTCGCCCGACACCGAGCTGATTTCCTTGACCCCCGGCACTGCGCTCAGAGCCGACTCAATGCGTTTGGAGATCAGCTCCTCGACCTCCTCGGGGCTGGCATCCTCATAGGTGGTAATGATGGTGATCCCGGGATAGGTGATATCGGGCATCAAATCCACGGGAAGATATTTCAGGGCGACAATTCCGAGTAAAAGCACGATGCAGGAGATCATGCTGATGAAAACCGGCCGCTTTACCGAAAACTCCGCAATGCCCATTATTTTTTCTCCATCAGCGAAATTTCGGGGATGATCACCTTGCTGCCCTCATTTAAGAGATGGTTGCCGAGGGTGACCACCGGGAGACTGAGGTCGGGCGACAAAATCTCCACCGAGTCAATCCCGGTAATGCCGGTTTGGACGGGGGTAAACACGGCTTTCATCTCTTTGCCGTCGACGGCAAAGACGCCGACGCTGTCATTGCGTCTCACTAAACAAACCTTGGGGATCACGAGCGCATCGGGTTTCTCGGAGAAAACGAGCTCGACCCGTACAAACATCCCGGGCTTGAGCTTGAGGTCGCTGTTTTCGATCTCCAGCTTTACTTCGCCCTGGCGGGTGCTGTCCTGCAAGAGTTGGGCGATGCGCCGCACTTTGCCTTTAAACTCGGTGCCGGGGTAGGCATCGGTGGTGATTTTGGCCGGGGCGTCAATTTTGAGCATCGGGTAATCGCGCTCAATTACGTAGATTACCGCCAGCAACCGGTCGATTTCGGCGATGGTGAGCAAGGGCTTGTTGGCCTGAATTAACGAACCGACATCAAAATTGCGCAGCCCGACATAACGCGGGTGATCGTCGCCCCACTCGGCCTTGATGGTGCAGTCGCTGACTTTAAGTTGGGCATTGTCCAAAATCGCCTGCCGGCGGAGCACCTCCGATTGTTTCATCTGGTACGTCGCCGCCTGTGCCTTGTAAGCGCTCTCGGCGAGGTCAAACTGGGCGTCGGAGGTGGCCTTTTTGCTGAAAAGCTCCTGCTGACGCTCAAACTCTTTTTGCTTGAGATCCAAGTTGACGTTGGCCTCCTGCAGCTGGGCCTTGGCCACCTCCAGATCGGCGGCGGCCTGAGCGGCCAGCTGCCGGTATTCGGTCGAGTCGATGACGGCGATGGTTTGACCGTTTTCGATCCGGTCGCCGATGTCAAAATAAAGTTTCTCCAAGCGCCCGCTCACTTTGGGGGCGATTTCAATTTGGGTCCACGGTTTTAAACTGCCCGAAAAAATGCGCTTGTCCTCAATGGTCTGCCGTTGCGGTCGGACGGTTTCGACGGCGATCAGGGCGGCGCCGCTTTTGGCGGGCTTATTTTCTTCGTCATGCTTGGCTTGGATGCGGCTGTAAATAAGGTAGGCCAGTCCGGCAATGAGCAAAATAAAAATAATGCTCCAAAAAAACTTTTTCATTGATGTAAAATCCCGAAAATGGTGTTATATTAAGAGTCGAAGAATAATATACAAAATATAATGTTAAATTCAAGGGTAAAAAGCTTTGGAAAACCAAATTAATCAAAATAAATTGCGCTCCCAGTTGAAAAATGCCGAAAATATCCTGCGTGAGGTTCTCGCCGATGTTTTCGGCGGCGGCAAGCCCGCCGACCGGGTGCTCTCGGACATCTACCGGCGTAATCATCAGTACGGCTCGCGCGACCGGCAGTACTACAGCGAAACGGTGTTTGCATTTTTCCGCTATTGGGGCTTTTTGCGCAAATTTCTCAAGGCGGAGACGCGTACCAGCATTGAGTCGGGTGATATCGCGATTTCGGGGGTGTTTCTGCGCGGGCTTATGTTTGCCGCACTCTATATCGACCAACGCAATCTGCCGATGGCCGATTTTATCGCCAAAGAGCTTGAGCTCAAATGGCCGCGTGCCGGAGCGGTGACGGCACTGGAGCGGGCGCAGACGCTCAATACCTCGTTTGGCTCAAGTGTCGAGTTTTCCCTGACCGATCTCGTGCCAGCTTCTTTGCTTGACCGGCTGCCCGCCGGGCTTGACCGGGAGCTTTTTACGGAGGACCTCATGCGGCGACCCCCGATGTGGATCCGTTTGCAGAGCGATGATCCCACCTTAATTGAGCGTCTGCGTGCCCAAAATCTCAATGTTGAGCGGCATCCGGCGGTCGTCCGCGCGGCGGCGGTGACCGACGCCAAGGTTAATTTGTATACCTTGGAGGAATTTCGCTCCGGTTTGTTTGAGGTACAGGATTTGGCCAGCCAGTGCATCGGTCTTGTGGCTGCGCCGGAGAGCAAGATGCGGGTCTTGGACTGCTGCGCCGGTGCCGGCGGCAAGAGTTTGCAGCTTGCCGACTTGATGGCGCGTAAAGGCACGGTGGTGGCGAGCGATATCCGCTCTTATAAGCTTGAGGATTTGCGCAAACGCGCCCGCCGTGCCGGGTTCCCCAACATCGTTACCAAAGAGTGGGACGGCAAAGCCTATTTGGGCAAAAACGCCGCCAAATACGATCTTGTGCTGGTCGACGCTCCGTGCAGCTGCTCGGGGGTCTGGCGGCGCAACCCGGAGAGCCGTTGGACGCTCAAAGTGGCTGAAATCGCCGAAATCGCCGCGCTGCAGTTGCAGATTTTGACCAATGCCGCGAGCGCAGTGCGCCCGGGCGGAGTTTTGGTGTACGCCACTTGCTCATTGTTTGCCGAGGAAAATGAGGCGGTGGTCAACGCCTTTGTTGCGGCAAACACCGATTTTTATCTCGACACCTTTGCCCATCCGTTGCGCCCCGGTGAAACCGTCCGCTCGGGGATGCTGCAAATTTACAGTTACGACGGCGACTGCGACTCGATGTTTGTCGCCCGGCTGCGGAGGCGCCATGAAATTTAATGTGGTTTTGGTCATGCCGGAGATCCCGCAAAACACCGGCACCATCGGGCGGCTTTGTGTGGCGACCGATACGGCGCTGCATCTGATCAAGCCCTTGGGGTTCTCGCTGGACGACAAATACGTCAAGCGCGCCGGGATGGATTACTGGCAGTTTCTCGATTTGACGATTTACGAAAACTTTCAGGAGTTTCTTGAACGCAATCGCCCGCAAAAGATGTATTTTGTCTCCACCCGGGGCAAAAAGGCGCACTGGGATATCGCGTATCAGCCGGGCGACTTTTTGGTCTTCGGCCGCGAGTCGTCGGGGCTGCCGCCCGAGTTTTACGAAACGTACCAAAATGATCTCATCACCATTCCGATGCCGGGAAAATTTCATCGGAGCTTGAATTTGGCCAATGCGGTGAGTATAGTATTATATGAGGCAATGCGTCTCAATCAATGATAAAGGAGTGATTATGAAACGTTTGTTTGTGTTGCTTGCGGTCGCGGTCTGTCTCTCGGCCGGGGCAAGAGAGCTCAATTTGCTGTCCATCGGCAACAGTTTCTCATGGAGTGTCGATCCGTTTTTGCGCGAAATCGTCAAGGCCGACGGCGAAGACACGCTCTTTTACGAGCATGCGAGTTTGGGCGGCTGGCCGCTCAAGGGGCATTGGGATCTGGTCGAGAAGTCAGAGAAAGACCCCAATTTCAAACCCTACGGCAAAGCGCCAGACAACTTCAGTCTCAAGGAGAAACTTCAGTCGCGCAAGTGGGATGTCATTACCATCCAGCAGGCCAGCCATGACAGCTGGGTGTCGTCCACTTATGAACCCTACGCCGCCAATTTGCTTGCCTATATCAAAAAGTATGCGCCGCAGGCCGAAGTGGTCATCCAGCAGACCTGGGCTTACCGTTTTGACGACGACCGGCTCGACAAGTGGGGCATCGATCCCAAAACCATGTATGACAAGCTGACCGAAAATTATCTCAATCTCGGCAGAGAGCTCAATTTGCGGATCATTCCCGTCGGTTTGGCTGTCCAGACCGCCCGCGAAACCGAGCCGGATCAATATGTTCCTTATGACAAAAACGAACTCAAAAAACTCAAGTACCCAGACGCCTTACCCTCCGAAAAAGGCTCGTTCAACCGCGGCTTGTGGTGGGAAAAAAGCAAGGATGGCGACACTTACACGCTCAAGCGCGACGCCTTTCACTTGAATTCGCGCGGCTGCTATCTCCAAGCTTGCGTCTGGTATGCTTTTTTGTTTGAAAAAGACCCGACCGCGATTAAATTCATTCCCAAGGGCATCGATGAAGCGGATGCCAAATTTATGCAGGAGACCGCCAAAAAAGTGCTGGAGGATTTTAAACAACCATGCGATTCAGCCGCCCGCAAATAAGTTGGGTCATTTATGACATGGCGCTGTCCGCCTTTGCTCTGGTGGTGCGGACGTGCTTTGCTCCGATCTTTTTTAAAGATTATGCCGCCACCGGCATGCACCCCGAGACGGCGACCGCCTGGTGGGGGTATCTGAGCAGCGCCGCAGGGTTGGCGGCGGCCTTTTTGGCCCCGTATCTGGGGACGCTTGCCGATGCCAAATGTCATCGCAAGCGTTTTTTGTTTGGCGCGATGGTGCTGGGGATTGTTTCGCTGGCCGGCATGTGCTTTGTCGGCAAAGGGGCGGCGACGATGATGATGTCGTTTTACTTTGCCGGGATGCTCGCATTTATGCTCTCCAGCTCCTTTTATGACTCGCTTTTGCTGGATGTTTCGCCCAAGGGGATGGTCAACCGGATCTCGTCGATTTCCTATGCCTGGGGTTATATCGGGGGAATGATCCCGTTTTTGCTGTGCCTCGGCTTGATGGCAATGTGCAAAGATCAGCCGATCATGGTGATCAAAGTATCGTTTGTCATCACCGCCGTCTGGTGGGTTATGCTCTCCATGCCGCTCTTTCGCGATGTCCGCGAGCGCCGCAAACCGCAGCCGGACTTCCGGGCGTTGGACGGCTTCCGCAAGCTCTGGGCAACCTTTTGCGAGGTGCGCAAGCACAAAAATGTATTTGTTTTTTTGATCGCTTATTTTCTCTACATTGACGGCGTCGGCACCATCGTGATGATGGCGACTCCTTACGGGCGCGATGCCGGGATCAGCGCCGGGATGCTGATTTTGACGATTTTGGCACTGCAAGTCATCGCATTTCCGTTTACATTGCTCTACGGGTATCTGACCAAGTTTTTTGCAGCGCGCAAGCTTATTTATGGCGCAATCGGCATTTATGTGGTGATCGTTTTGTTGGCCGGTTATCTGCCGATGGTAGAGGACCCGGCGACCAAGAAAGCGATCTTTTTTATCATCGCCTTTTTGATCGGAACCTCGCAGGGGGGGATTCAATCCTTGAGCCGCTCCTTGTTTGCCACCTTGATCCCGGCCAAGCAATCGTCCGAATTTTTCGGTTTCTATAATATTTTCGGCAAATTCACCACTATTTTGGGGCCGGTACTGGTCGGTGTCGCCGCGATGTGGCTCGGCCACTCCGGGTATGGGATGGCGATGCTGGCGGTGCCGTTTATGCTCGGAGCCTTGACTCTTTCCAAGGTCAAAATCAAATCGCCATGACACGCTATATCATCAAACGGATCATCCTGGGCCTTTTTACCATGCTGACGATTTTGTTTGTCAGCTATGTGATGCTGCGCCTCACGCCGGGCGATCCTACGCGCAGCAACCTTTTTGGCGGCGGTGACGCCACTGCCGGGCTCAATGCCGAAAAAGGGGCGTTGACACGCAACCAATCACTGCGCGAAAAGCTCGACCTCGACAAACCGATTATGGTCGGCTTTGCCAATTGGTTCGGCAAAATCGTCCGTCACGGCGACTTCGGCACCTCCGCCTCGGTCGACCCCGGCCGGCCGATCACCGACATTATTTGGGAGCGGCTGCCGATTACGTTAAGTCTCAACTTTTGGGCGGTGCTGGTTACTTACCTTTTGGCAATCCCGATCGGCGTCTATGCGGCTGTATATGCCGACTCGCCGGGGGACAAGATTTCCTCTTTTGTGTTGTTTTTGCTTTATTCGCTGCCGGTGATGTGGGTGGCGCTGATGCTGCAAGCGACCTTTTGCGAGGGCGGCAAATACCCCTTCTTTCCCTTAAAAGGCTTGACCCCCGCCAATCTTGACGCACTTAACATCTGGCAATTGCTGGGCGAAACCATCCGTTATTATACGCTGCCGGTGCTGTGTCTTGCCTACGGCGGCTTTGCCGGGCTCTCTCGCTATGCCAGGAGCGGGATGCTGGACGTCATTCACCATGATTTCATCCGCACCGCCCGCGCCAAAGGCCTGAGCGAGTCGGCGGTGATCTGGAAACACGCGTTTCGCAACGCCTTGATCACGCTCATTACGCTCTTCGGTGGGCTGCTGCCCGGCTTGGTGGCCGGGAGCGTGATTATCGAGTACGTCTTTAATGTTCCCGGCATGGGCTCATTGTCGCTGCTTTCTTTGACCAGTCGCGATTATCCGTTGCAAATGGCCTTATTCACCTTTGCCGGGGCACTCACTCTGCTCGGTATTTTTGTATCCGATATGCTTTACATGCTTGCCGATCCGCGGATTAAGCTGCAATAAAAGTCAACAGTCACAGCATCGGATTGGAGCCTGTCAGAGAGTGAAAAATAAACCTTACAGTATGGTCGAACTCATCACAGTGCTGGTCATTATTGCCGTTATGCTGTCATTGTTAATCCCCGGACTTCTCCGGGCGCTCAATATGGCCCGCAATCTCTGACCGTTGAGGCAAATGTAAAAATACCCCCTCTCGGGGAGACGGCTTAATTTCATTTTTTCGGTTTGGTTCTTTTTCGGCGCTTTCATTCTGCAAAAAAATCCTTTGCAATCCTGCTTGGGTGATTTGTATTAAAAATAATATAAAAAATATTAAAAATAGTCTTGTTTTTATGGATGGTTTATAGTATAATATATTGGAAAATCACTTCTAACGTTAAAACAAAGGAGCATGTCCGTTTATGAAACATAAATTTTTTACCTTGATCGAACTCTTGGTCGTGATTGCGATTATCGCTATTTTGGCATCGATGTTGCTGCCCGCCCTCAATAAAGCGCGCGACAAGGCGTCGACGATTGCCTGTGCCAACAATTTGAAGCAATTGGGATTGGTTTTGTCGATGTATTGCGAATCCAACCTCGGCTATCTGCCGGTCAGCGAAAACAGCACATATACTTACAGTTGGAAAAATCAATTCGGCATGCCGAGCGCCACCTATCCGGTCGGGATGCGTCTCTGGACACCGCAAAAAATTTGTCCGACCGCCAAAAAGGACAATCCGGCGGTCAGCGATCCCACAAAATATATTTCCACCAACTATGCCATCAATGCCAACTTTAACCGCAATATCGATGCTTCCGGCAAATCATCCAGCTGGGAATCGGTAGGCAAACTCAACAAAATCGCCCGTCCGGCGTTGATGTTGGCGTTTTCGGACGGGTTCAAGGATTCGACCGGAGTATATCCGCCGCAGGTTTATGCCGGCGGCCGCACTCCCGAGCATTTGCACAGCCAGCGTACCAACATTGTCTATGTGGACGGACACTACGCGCCCCGCTTTATACCGCTGGATTTGCGTGATGTTTCCGCTACTTGGGGCAATCAGGAGCAGGTTGGTTTCTGGTTGGGGCGCAAGAAAAACTGATGAAAAATTTATTGATCGGCGCCGATGTCTCAATGCTGGATGAGCTTGTGAAGCATGGCGCCGTATTTTATGAGGACGGCAAAGCGGTCCCCGATTTATACCGTTACTTTTGCGATATTTTCCCTTGCGCCAGGTTGCGGCTTTTTGTCAACCCGACCGGCAAGGGGGCGATGGCGACCGATTTGGCGTACGTCAAATCAATGGCGGACAAATATCACGCGGCGGGCGGTACGGTGCTTTTGGATTTTCATTACTCCGACAGCTGGGCCGACCCCGGCAAGCAGACAATCCCGGCGGCTTGGCAAAATTTTACCTTTGACCAACTTTGCGAAGCGGTTTACGATCACACCTTGGAGGCGGTCAAGTTGATCAAACCCGAAATGGTGCAAATCGGCAATGAAATCACCCCGGGGATGCTCTGGGAGCATGGCCGGGTGGTGCCGCCCTTTGACACCGGCGCTGGCAATATCGCTTTGAGTGAAGACCCCGCCGCGTGGGGGCGCTTTGCCCGCTTGCTTCAAAGCGGGATTGCCGCCGCCAAGGCGGCCGATCCGGCGGTAACGGTGATGATCCATGTCGATCAGGGCGGGAGAAATGACATTTGCCAATGGTTTTACCGCAATCTGCAAAAGTTCGGTGTCGAGTTTGACGTCATCGGTCTCTCTTATTACCCCTTTTGGCACGGCTCACTGGCTCAGCTGGAGGATAACATGCTGGCGCTTCACCGCCAATTCGGCAAATTTTCGATGGTGGTCGAGACCGCGCACCCGTACCGCGGTAATCACCATTTTTATCAGGAGCGTGAGGAAAAGGAGGCGGCGTGGAATACCTTGCGTCAACTCTATCCGGTGTCGCCCGAGGGGCAGCGCGATTTCTCGCGGCGGATCATCCGGCTTTGTGAGGATTCGCCGGTATGCAGCGGTTTGTTTTACTGGGCCCCCGAGTGGTTCCCCAAAGTGGAGCATCCCGACGCCGACTCGGCGCCCGCGCGGGCCACGTTTGACACCAAGGGCAATGCCCTCCCGGCCGTCGCCGTCTGGCGCGAGGCCAATTTCAAAAAATAACTTCTCTAGCCGCGAAAGCAGTGCTGGCCGCAATCCACCGGGATGACGGCGCCCGTGAGGGAGTCATTGGCAATGATGAATTTGACCGTGTCGGCGATGTCGGCAAGCTCGACCTTGCGGCCCAAGGGCACCGTCGGCAGCGTTTTGTCCATCCGGCTCTCCTCCAAGCCGACGGGCGGCAGTACCGGTCCCGGCGCGATGCCGTTGACCCGGATATTTTTGGGCCCGAGCAGCCGCGCCATCTCCAAGGTGGCGTCACGCAGCGCCCGGCGCGAGAGCGCGTAAGCTCCGCCCGCCGGAGTCGGCGCAAAAACTTCCTGATCAAGGAAATTGATGATCACCCCTTCGGTCAGGCCGCTTTGGGCGGCAAATGCCTTCATCAAGGCCAGCGGTGCAAAGAAATTAACTTCGAAATGCTTGCGGTCAAGCGCGAGATCGGCGGAGTCGAGCCGGTTGAGCTGATACATCGAGGCGTTGTTGATCAAAACATCGATTTGCGGCAGCCGCTTAAAAATATGGTCCGCCTCGCCGGAGATGCTGAAATCGGCATGGACGCACGGATAACCGTCGGGCGGCGCGCTCGCGTTGACATGCAAATAGACGGCGGCGCCCGCCGCGCGCAAACTCGCGGCGACGGCAAAACCGACGCGTTTGGCGCCGCCGGTAATAAGAATATTTTTTCCGCAAAGATTCATCGATTTCTCTCTTGTAATATTGCTTTTGGTATATTATATTGCATAAAAGGCAAATTTACAAGAGGAGAGTTAAAATGAGACGCAAATTTACGCTGATCGAAATATTGATTGTCATCGGGATCATCGGCCTCCTGGCCGCGTTGAGCTTCGGCGCTTATACCTTTGCGATGAATAAATCGCGCGAAAGTGCGACCAAGGCGTTATTGAAACGCGTCGAAGCGGGCTTGGAGAGCTGCAAAACAAAATATGGTTACTATCCGCCGTCGGGGACCTACTCAAAGGTTAAGGTAACGTTCGTCAGCGCAAGTGACAATACGATTGCTGCGATTGAATTTAACGGGACTAATCTTTCCGCGGAGATGCTCAAAGAGTTTTTGCGGATTGTTGACGCCGAGTCGTTAAAAAAGAGTGTTACCAAGGATAGTTCCGGAAATTACTACCTCACTGACAGCTGGGGCAATCCCGTCTGGTATCAATATCCCGGTACGGTATTTAATAAAGATGCCATCGTGGTGATTTCCGCCGGGGCCGACGGCAAATGGGGTGAGTCGACTGATACTCCCGATACGTCTCCTCTGAATAATGCAAAATCAACCAGTGACGACTTGATCAACTGATCGGTCTCTCCGGTGACTTGACGATATTTGTCCGGCTGCGCCTGATCGCTCAAGCGCGGGCATGGACGATATGGACAAACTCGCTTGGGGGCAACACCCCGGCGAGCTTTGGCGCTGATATCCATTCCGTCCGGTCGCCGCTCCCCGGCACCCACAACCTCTCCTGTGTCCATACGATTAAAATCCCTCGGTCGCTCTGTCACCCCCGGACAAGCCCGCGCCTGTCTCCTCTCCACCCCATTTTCCCGGCAAAAAAAAACCGCATGCAAAGTTGCATGCGGTTTGAAGCAGTATTCCAATTAGCGCTTGGAGAATTGGAAACGGCGGCGGGCACCGGGCTGACCGGATTTTTTACGCTCTTTGACGCGCGAATCGCGGGTCATCATGCCGTTTGCCTTGAGGGCGGGTTGCAGCTCTTCGTTGAGCTTGACAATCGCGCGGGCCAAACCGTGGCGCAACGCGCCGGCCTGACCGGCCATGCCGCCGCCGGTGATGTTGGCGGTGATATCAAGTTTGCCGTCGAGATTGGCAACTTTGAGCACCTGAGCGACATAACCCCAGAGGGCTTCGCTCGGGAAATATTCGCTGACTGCTTTGTCGTTGATCACGACTTCGCCTTTGCCGGATTTGATCCGGACGCGTGCCACTGCGCATTTACGACGCCCGGTGGCCCAAATTTCTTCACTTTTAATCGCCATAGTGAGATTACTCCACAGTTATTTTGGTCGGATTTTGGGCGGCATGCGGATGCTCGGCACCGGCATAAACCTTGAGCTTGCTGAATTGAGCGCGGCCCAAACGGCCGTGCGGCATCATGCCCCAGACGGCGTCCTTGATCAAACGCTCGGGATGCTTCTCACGGATTTCTTTGGCGGTGCGGATGGTTTGACCGCTGCGGTAGCCGGAGTAATCCTGATAAGTCTTTTCTTCGCTCTTGCGGCCGGTGAAAACCGACTTCTCGGCGTTGATGACAATCACAAACGCACCGGTGTCAATATGCGGAGTATAGGTCGGTTTGTCTTTGCCGCGCAAAGCGTTGGCAATGCGCACCGCCAACCGGCCGACCGGAGCTTCGGAAGCGTCAAACAGCAGGTACCCGCGTTCGATTTCTCCGACTTTGGCTAAATAAGTTTTCATAACAATTTCCCAATCATGTTATACATTATGTCTTTTGGGTCTTTCGCACTTCGACCGCATGTTTCCCTTGATTCCTGGTCGGCGCCGCACGGATGATCGGGTTTGGCAGCGTCGACGGAAAAACGGAAACTCTATAAAATAGCACTCTTTCGGCAATTTTCCAATCAAAAATCGAAAAAAATGCTTATTTTTTAACTCTTTGATCCCTTAAAGGTTGCAACGCGCGGTGGCCACCCGGCCGGAACGCGCCATCTCAATCACGCCGAAGTCGCGCGCAAGCTCGATAAAGTTATCGACTTGCTCCGAGCGCCCCGAGACCTCGATGCCGATTTCGCCGCGGCCCACCGAGACGATTTTGCCGCCGAAAATCTCGACCAATTGCAAAATTTGCGACTGTTTATCGGGCGACTCGACCTTGAGGCGAAAGAGCGCGAGTTCGCGCTCGATGAACATCGAGCCGGTAAGGTCGTCGACTTTGATGACGTCGATCAACTTTTTGAGCTGTTTGTCGATCTGCTCCAAAATCGCCGAGTCGCCGTTGGTGACGATTGTCATTTTAGAGATATTGGGGTCCTCGGTCGCATTAACCGTGAGCGACGCAATGTTGTAGCCGCGGCCGCTGAAGAGTCCGGCAATGCGGGCCAAAACACCGAATTTATTCTCAACCAGGACGGATATGGTGTGTTGCTCGTGTGACATGGTTGCCTCCTTATTTAAAAGATTTTGAACGGTTTGGTTTGATTTTCATGAAGCGAAAACAGCAGATTTTCCTGCAAAAAGAGGATGGCGAACAAAATGTGCCGCTCCTCGCCTTCGCCCGCGTTGTATTTGAGCTGGGACCACAGCTTGAGCTGGAGGTACAAATTAACTGAGACGTACTCGGTCGCATTGAGCATCGCTTCGCGGATGCGCCCGCCCGGCAAAAAGCGTGCCTCGATAAAGTCGCTGTCGGCGAGCTTGTCGCGGTTTTCCACCACTTTTAACGCCTCGAGCACGGTCGCAATCATCCGGCTGGCGACATCAAGGTACAAGCTGCGGTCGTAGGCGGCAATGACCGACTCAAAGTCCACCGGACTGTTTTCGCGCACCGTTTCGTCGGCGCAAATGGTCTTAAGCAAACTCTCCACTTCGGAGCCCGGAAGCTTCTCCTCTGCTTCAAAACGGGTGTGGGTCATGGGCTTATCCAAGGCCAGAGAGCGCACGGCGGCGATCAGGCACTGCATGCGCAGCACATAATAACTCTCCACCTCATACGCGTGAAAAATGAGTTTGGTATACCGGTAGTCACCGACTTTGCTCAACGCCTCGGCGGCCAGCGGCCACAGTGACCGTGCCTTGTCGTCGCCGAGGATTTTGGCCAACTCGGGTGCGGCTTCCGCTTTGCCGATCAACCCGAGGGCAAAGACGCAGGCCTGAGCGAGCGTGAGGTCGTCGGAGTATATTTTTGCCATCAGCGAGGGCACACCCGCCTCAATCCGCAACCGGCCCAGTGTCCGCGCCGCCATCGCCTGCATGCCGAGCTCGGGGATGTCCATCAATTTAATGAGATCCTGCTCCAACTCGGGAGTGAGTTTGCCCTGCTGCCGGGTAAGGCTCAGCAAGGCGATGTCGCGGACGCGGCTGGAGGGATTGTAAAAATCCTTGGCGATTTCGTTGGCCACCAGATTGCCGGAGGCTTTGCGCAAGGTATCGACGCGGCTGCCCTCGGTCATCGGCTGCGAGAGGATGTTGGCCTGATACACCGCGCGGAACGGATTTTGCGCGAGTAACATCCGGACCATGTCGCCGGTGGGGGCGGCCCCCTCTTCGCGGAAATACCGCAGGACAAAGACGCTCGTTAAAAAACCGAGCGCTCCGGCCAGTGCGAGATAATTAAAAGGGTTGAGCGATGATTGCTGGATGGCGGGGATGTCGTCAAGATATTTGTAAAGATAGCCGCTCACAAACGAGGTAATGACCCCGCTCAATCCGACAATCGACGAAAACAGCGCAATCGCCAGACTCTGGATGCGCTTGTTGCCGAGCGAGGTCAGCAGCGACATTTGCGACGAGGCGATCCCCATATTGACGAAGCCGCCAAAAATAAACACCGGCATGGTGCTGAAAAAACCCGGCGGCATATGCATGGGGGCGAGATGAAAAGAGGTGCAAAAATTGTGGATGAGGTAATTGCCCATTTCGTCCAAAAAGCCGTCTTTGGGGAGCATTGTTCCCCACATCACAAACTCAATCGCCTTGAGGACGCTGCATAAAATCAGGACCGGTTTGCGCCCGTATTTGGCGCCGACGATTTTAAACAAATACCCGGACAGAAACGCCACCACCGAGCTTACTGCCAGGCACACTTGGATGATCATCATCGAGAAATTCATCCCTTTGGCGTCCTGCAAATAAAAGAAGATAAACCCGGTCGAGAGCCAGGCGAAAAACGCTTGATAGCTGAAGAAGAAGGTCAAAATCCGGTATTGCCGGTTTTTCCACGTCTCTTTGAGCAAGGTTAAAAAGTTTTCGCCCGGGCGCGGCGCCGGGTCGGGGTCGACCACTCCGGCAAAAATCAGCGTCGAGGTGTAACCGAAAATAACGCCCAAGGTGAGCACGATCACATAAGTAAGCGAGTAATCGCGCCCGAGGATGTCCACTAATTTCCCCATGGCGATCCCGGCGATCATGCCGGAGATGCCCGCCCAGCCGGTGCGTTTGTTCCAATAAGCGTTGCTCTCCCGCCGCGGCACGAGTTCGCCGAGCCACCCCAAGTTGGTCGAGGCGGGCAATTGGGCAAAAATCTGCACCATGGCAAATATCATCATAAAGATGGCAAAGCCGAGCTGGGGCGGGATTTTGGCCCAGGCGAGGACGAGCACAATCAGTACCGCATTAAGCGAATAATACGTGGTCGAGCAGACAAACCAGAATTTTTTGCGGTGAAAAAAGTTGCGCTGCAAATAGGCGCCGAAGATTTGCAGCGGCGGAAACAGCAGCGGGATCGTCATGATGATCCCGATCTGCGGCTTGGTGAGCTCGATCGAGCGCAGCAAGCCGGTGAAGATCGCGCCGCCCACAGTGGCGCCGAAAAAGCTCCACAGCACCGCCGAGAGGATGGATAAATTCATGCTCCGGCGGATGATGCGCGGTGACAGCACTATGTCATTCATACAAATATATCAGTTTAGCGCACGAAGTTTTCGGACAAATAGCGGTAGCTGTCCGCCACCGACTCAAACGGGTCTTTGAGGCAAGTATCCTGCTCGACGATGAAAAACTCGACATTGCCTTTTTCGCCCGCGTTGATGATGGAAGCCCAGTCGAGATTGCCGCTGCCGATGGGGCACATGGCGCGGGCACGGTCAACGTACCCCATGTCTTTTAAGTGCAAGAGAGGCATGCGGTTGGCCAATTTGTTGACCCACGCGGTCGGATTGCAGCCGCCGGCCTGGACCCAAAAGGTGTCGATTTCGCCGAGCAGCGCGGGGGCGTTTTCGTAGAGCAAATCGAGCATGGTGCGGTTGTTCTCCATCTTGGCAAACTCGATGTCATGGTTGTGATAGCACAGCCCCTGACCGGCGGCGGCCATGGTTTTGGCGGCAGCGTCGAGCTGTTTGGCCAAAGCGAGAGTTTCGGCAACATTGGTCGGGATCACGTGCGGGAAAGGGTACGCGGTGTATTTGGTATTGAGTTTGTGGAGCCGGTCGATGACTTTTTGGGTTTCTTCGACGATCATGCGGCCGTTTTCGTGCGTCGCGCAGATGGTGAGCCCTTCATTTTTGCAGATTTTGACCAATTCGGCTTCGTCAATCGCGCCCATGCCGGAAATTTGGACGACGTCATAACCGATTTTTTTGACTTTGGCCAGTGTGACGGCGATTTCGGCCGGAGTTTTGAGAAAATCGCGCAAAGTGTACAACTGGAGAGCCAACTGATTCTTTTTCATTTTGATCAATTCCTTAAAAGAAGTTTAAAATACAACCGGATAACGTTAATTAAAATAATGCCAGGGGCCTTGGTTTTCAAGTTGCAACCGCCAAATTAATGCAAAAAAAGTACTTGTTGCGCCTTGGCAAAAAATCAATATTATGCTAATGTATATGCATGATGGAAAACCAAAGCAGTTTCAAACAATTGAATATCGGCTCGGCCGGGATGCGCGGGGTGGTGGGACCAGGGCTCAATCCGGCCAGCGCCGGGAGTTTTGCCGCCGCCTTTGGCTGCCTCCAGCCGGGCGGTCGCTTTTTGGTCGGGACGGATACGCGCACCTCATCGGACATGCTCAAATTTGCGGTGGTTTCCGCCTTGGCGGCGACCGGCGCCTCGATTGTCGACGGTGGCGTCCTGACGGCGGGAATGATGCATTTTTTGATCCCGCACCTTGAGTTTGACGGCGGTATTTTGATTACCGGCGGCCATCAGCAGCCGGGGGACAACGCCCTGATCCCGCTCTCCGAAACCGGCGCTTATTTTGAGCCTTTGCGCCAGCGCGAGCTGTTTGACCATTATCACGCCGGTCACTTTGAGTTTGTCTCCTCCGATTGGGTGCAAAAAGTTGAAACACTCCCGGACAATGCTTTGGCAGCCTATTGGCAGCATCTTGCTTCGCTGGTTGACACCGAAGCGATCCGGCACGGCAACTTTAACGTGATCGCGGACTTTTGCAATGGCGCGGGCGCACTTTACGGCAAGGAATTTGCCAAACACTTTCAGCTTAATTTGACCGCCATCAACGACACTCCCTCTGGGGTGGTTCCGCGCGATCCCGAGCCCCGGCCGCGCAGCGGCTCCTTGCTGCGCTCGATTATCCGGCCCTTAAAGGGCGACATCGGCCTTGTGTTTAACAGCGATTTGAGCCGCCTGAGTCTGGTGAGCGAAGTGGGTGAGCCCTTGAGTGAAGAATTCACCTTTCCGTTGGCGCTGCGCCATCTTTTGAGCAAAAAAACGGGCAAACAATACGTCATTACCAATTTATGCAGCAGCAAAATGGTTGACGACATCTGCCGCGAGCACGGTGTTGATTTGCATTACGCCAAAGTCGGTCAGGCGCAGGTGATTGACGAGATGTTTCATTATGAAGCCGCCGCGGCGGGCGAAGGGAGCGGCTCCTTTACCACCGGCGCACTGGCCGGATTTGACGGGTTTTACATGACCGCCTTGCTGCTGGAGGCGCTGGCTGCATCAAAACAGCCGTTGAGCGCTTTGCGCAACACCATGCCCCAATATTACATGGTCAAGCAAACCATCGTCTGCAACTCGCCGCATGCTTATCTCAGACTTAAAAATATGCGGGACGAGTTTGGCGACGAGGTTAAAGTCACCGACCTTGACGGCCTGCGCTTTGACTGGGACGACGGCTTTTTAAGTTTGCGGCTGGCGGCCACTGAGCCCATCTTGCGGGTGATTTCGGAGTCCAAAAGTGCGGAAGTGGCCGAAGAGCGCGCCTGGCGCGTCCGGCTCTTATGGGAGCGGGCAAACGTATGAGTCGCAAATTGAAATTCTCGGAGAGCGGCGTCCGCGGCGTGGTCGGCGAGGGGATTACCCCGTTGCTGGCCTCGGAGCTGGCGGCCGCGTTCGGCTTTTACTCGGGCGGCGGTCGCATCGCCGTCGGCCGCGACACCCGCAGCACGGGTGAAATGTTTGAGTATGCGGTGGTGGCGGGGCTGCTTGCCGCCGGGTGCGAGGTGATGCTTTTGGGCGTGGTCCCGACGCCGACCATCCAGTTTGCGGTCCGTCATGCCGGATGCTCGGGGGGGATCGCTATTACGGCCAGCCACAATCCCGAGGAGTGGAATGCTTTGAAATTCATCGGCACCGCCGGGACTTTTTTGAGCAGCGGCGAGGCTTCCGAACTTTTTGACCTTTACAGTCAGGGTTCGTTGCCCTATGTGAGCGAAAGCCAGATGCGCGGGGTGAAAGCGTCGGGCGGCTTTTTTGACCTCCAAAGCGAGCTCATTTTCCGCAATGTCAATGTGGACAAGATCCGCCGTTGCCGCTTTAAGGTTGCCATCGACTGCTGCAACGGCGTCGGGGCGCTGTATTCGCGCATATTTTTGGAGAAACTGGGTTGCGAAGTCTTTGCCATCAATGAGGAAACCAACGGTAAATTCAACCGGCCGCCGGAGCCGGTGGCGGAGAATTTGAGCGAAATTGCCCAAGTAACGGCGCGCCATCATTGCGCCATCGGTTTTGCGCAGGACCCCGACGGTGACCGCCTGACGGTGATCACCGGTGAGGGGCGGGTCTTGAATCCGCACTGGACGGTGGCCCTGGCGGTGGCGCAAGTCCTCGACTCGGGCGATCCCGGGCCGGTGGTGGTCAATGTCCAAACTTCGCAGCTGGTCGACGCAATCGCACAGGCCTCGGACTGCCATATTGTGCACTCCAAGGTCGGTGAAATCAATGTGGTGGAGAAGATGCTCGAAAACGACGCCGTCATCGGCGGCGAGGGCAACTGCGGCGGCGTGATTTTCCGCAAAGTCCACCCCGGCCGCGACAGTTTTGCCGCGATGGCGCTGATTTTGGAAAAATTGGCGTTTGAGGAGGCCCCGTTGTCGGAAATCGTCGGCGAGTTTCCCGATTACGTCAATTTGGCGGCCAAATTTCCGGCCGCGCCCGTCAAGGCCAAAAATTTGCTCACCGAGTTTGCCAAACGGTATCAAAAATTTGCGCCGCTCACCTTTGACGGGGTTTGCTTTGATTGGCCGGAGCGCGGTCGGGTGCTCTTGCGCTCGTCCAACACCGAGCCGGTGATCCGGCTCAACGTCGAGAGTCTCAATCAACAGGCGGCCGAAGAGTTGCTGGCCCAATTCAGTAAGGAAATCGGAGAATTTTTGCAATGAGTGCCAAAGTTTATTTTTTTGACATGGATCACACGTTAATCGACAACGATTGCGACGTCAGCTGGAAAGAATTTACCGTCGCCCACGGTTTGGCACCGCAATTCCATTTGGAGCTGGCGGAGCGTTTTTTTGACGATTACAATCACGGATGTCTGGATACCGCTAAATTCATCCGTTTCCAACTCAGCGAATTTGTCGGCAAAACCCCGGCGGAGATGCAGCAATTGTTTGCGCTTCATTTCACAGAGCGTGTCCGCGGCAAAGTTTATCAAGCAGGCAAAGCGCTGATTGCGGAGTGCAAAAAACAAGGCATCCCGACCGCGATTTTGACTTCGACCAACCGTTACATCGCCCGGCCTGTGGCTGATTTTTTGGGTGTCGATCACCTTTTCGGCACCGATTTGGAGTTGCGCGACGGGCGTTTCACCGGCGAAATCACCGGCGTTTATCATGCCAAACAGGGCAAAGTCGCCGTCGCCAAAGAGTTTTGCTGCAAATACGGGGTTTCTCTGGCCGACTTTGCCTACTTTGGCGACAGCATTAATGATTTGGATTTGCTGAAACAAGTCGGACAACCCCGGGTGGTTAATCCGTCGGCGAGTTTGCGCCGGATTGCCGAGGAGAAGCAATGGGAAATTTTAACCTTTAAGGAATACTGCAAATGAGTTATCAACCCGCCGCCGCGCGTTATCAAACGATGAAGTACAACCGCACCGGCCGCTCCGGGCTGCTGCTCCCCGCGATTTCACTGGGGATGTGGCACAACTTTGGCAGCGTCGATGTCTACGAAAACTGCCGGGCAATGACTCACACCGCCTTTGACCTCGGGATCACCCATTTCGATTTGGCCAACAACTATGGCCCCGAGCCGGGCTCGGCCGAGGAAACCTTTGGTCGCATCCTCAAGCAGGACTTCGTCAATTTGCGCGACGAGCTCATTATCTCCAGCAAGGCCGGTTACTACATGTGGCCCGGCCCCTACGGCGAATGGGGTTCGCGTAAAAATCTGATCGCGAGCTGCGACCAGAGTTTGAAGCGTCTCGGTCTTGACTATGTCGATATTTTTTACCACCACCGCCCCGATCCGGAGACTCCCGTCGAGGAATCGATGCTGGCCTTGGATCACATCGTCAAGTCCGGCCGCGCCTTGTATGTCGGGATCTCCAACTACGCCGCTCCCGCCGCTGACGAGGCGATCAAAATTTTAAAAGAGCTCAAAACTCCGATGGTGATCCACCAGATGCGTTTCAACATGTTTGACCGGACACACCAAAACGGCGGCTTGTTTGATGTGTTGGTCAAAACCGGGGTGGGCGGCATCGTTTTTTCGCCGCTCGCACAGGGGCTCTTAACTGACCGTTATTTGCAGGGTATCCCGGCCGATTCGCGCGCGGTGCGCAACCATTTCCTCAAAGAAGCGCAAATTACGCCCGAGGTGCTGGCCAAAATCGTCAAACTTAACGAACTCGCCCGGTCGCGCAACCAAACCTTGGCCCAGATGGCAATCGCGTGGGTCTTGCACCAGCCGGGGGTGACTTCGGCCCTCATCGGCGCGAGCCGCCCGGCGCAGATTACCGATATTGCCGGTTGTTTGGCCAATTTGCTGTTTACCCAAGATGAAATCAATTATATTGACACGCTTACTCGTTAGCGTTTTGCCGCTCATGGTGATGTTTGCCGCGGTGGCCGCCGATTGGGTGTGCGCCACTTGCGACCGCACCATCAGCGGCAAATATTGGCGGCAGGACAATAAATACTATTGCTCGCAAGCGTGTCTTGAGAGGTCGCTCCCGGTGTGCGCCGAGTGCGGCAAGCGGATCACCGGCGATATTTTTGTCAAAAACAATCAAAAATATTGCTCGATGGTTTGTTTGGAAAAAACGTTGATCCCCTGCGATTTGTGCCATAAGCCGATCAGGGGGTCGTACAATGTTTACCGCAATTTTCGCGGCGACAAAAATATTTGCGAGCACTGCAACCAATTGCGACACTGCTTTGTCTGTACTTTGCCCTGCGACGGGGTCAAATTGGCCGACGGCCGGGTGCGCTGTTTGGCGTGCAATAAAAATGTGATTGACGACCCGGCCGAGGCGGAGACTTTGTTTCGCGAAGTCCGGGCCAAGCTGATGCAGCTGTTGGGGCCCGCCGGGGACTGCCGGGTCGATTTCTTTATGGTCGGGCTGCCTGAGTTTAAGACGATTACCAGGGGGGATGATGAGCTGGGCGTCTATTGCCATGACCGCACCGAGATCAAGAGCCGTTACGGGGTCAAGACCTTGAGCGAGAGCTGCCGGATTTATCTGTTGGACGGTTTGCCGCGCGATAAATTCATCGAGGTCGCCGCCCACGAGGTCGCGCACGACTGGATGCAGCACAAGTTTGCGGGGATTGCCGACCAGACAATCAAAGAGGGGTTTGCCGAGTACATGGCCTACCGGATCAATCTCCTTTACGGTCAAAGCTCGCTCAACCGGCGGATGGAGGAGAGCACCGATCCGGTTTACGGCGACGGGTTCCGCAAAGTAAAAGCTTGGGCCGGGGACGGCAATATTCTTGTGTTGATGAAACAACTCAAAAAAATGGAGCAAAAGTAAATTATGCCGGGTTTGCGCAAAGAAGTGCCGGTCACCGCGGTCAAAAAAGCGATGGATTTGCTGTCGATTCTGTTGTTTGAGGACTCGCAGCAGCGGGGATTCAGCGTGACCGAATTGGCGGCCAAGCTGGAAATCCCGGTCAACAGCGCCCACAATACCTTAAAAACAATGATGTATTGCGGCTTTGTCTCCAAAAACTGCAAAAACAAATACACCGTCGGCCCCAACTGCCAGCGCATCGGCGCCAATAATTATGTGGACAGCGATGTCTTTAAAAACAAGCTCAATCTGGTGCTGGAGAAATATACGGCCGAACTTCACGAGGCGTTGGTTTTTACGACGCTCATCGACGGCAAGCGCAATGTCATCGGGCGCAGCGAGCCCTTAAACCAATTGATCCGCATCAACACCAAAATCATCAACGATGTCAATATCTATACCATTGTCACCGGCAAGGTCATGATCGCCAATGCCAACGCCGCCGAGTACCGCCGCGTTTTGGAGTGCAACGGCGACATCGCCGAATTGTGGGAAAATTACGAAGAGGACATCGCTTTGATTCGCAAGCAAGGCTACTGTGAATTGCTGGATCAAAACGGGACGATCCGCTCCTTTGCGGTCGCCTTTCGCACGCCCACCGGGACGCTGGCGGCGATCGGCTGCCACTGCCCCGCCTTTCGCTGCTCCAACGCCAAAGGGAGCGTCATTGTCGGGGAAATCGGCAAGGCCGCGTTGGAATTGGCAGAAAAATTCCATACCGTGGAATAAGTATCAAAAATTGTTGCGCCGCAACTTGTTTTCACATTTCCCACGCAGTATAATATGAGTGTAACCAAACCAATAAACTCAACAGCGAGGGTTTTTATGAATCGTATTTTGACGGACAAAATTCGTGCGGACATTCTCAACATGGGGATGGACCTGGTCGGCTTCGCTCCGGTGGAGCGCTGGAAAGATGCACCCTATCTCCTGAGCCCCCCGGCCATTTTGCCGGAGTGCCGGACGGTGGTTGTGGCCGGGATTCACATCACCGACACCTGGACCGAAATGGGCGGCACCCCCGAGCCGCAGGACCGCTCTCCGGGCGGCTGGATGAACCAAAACGATTTCATGGACCGCGTCGCCTTCCGCACCGTCCGCACTCTTAATAAGGCCGGTTACAAAGCAATTGCGGTGGTCGCCTCCAACATTTGGCGTTATCGCCAGTTTGAGGGCATCCCGAGCTTGTTCGCCCCCGATTTGTCGCACATTCACGCCGCTACTGCGGCCGGTTTGGCCGAGATCGGCTGGAGCGGGTTGGCGATCACCCCCGAGTTTGGCAGCCGCGTGCGCTACATTTCCATTGTGACCGAGGCCGAATTGGTCCCGACTCCGATGTACGACGGTCCCAAATTGTGCGACATGTGCGGCGAATGCGTCAAATTTTGTCCGTCGCAGGCCATGCGCAAAGATTTCAATGACACCAAGCCCCACGTCGTCACCATCGGCGGCAAAGTCTTCCGATATGCCAACAAAAATATGTGGCGCTGCGCCTGGGCCGAGCACTTTAATTTGGATCTCAACTCCAAGACGCTTGACGATAAGCACATCGATGAAAACACGATCTTAAATGAAATGAATACCGCCGGGGTCCGCGGCCACGAGCGCGGCGTCTGCCAAAAAGTCTGCGTGCCGCCGCACTTGCGCTCCAAGGAGAAAAGCTTCGGCCGCAACTGGCTGATTTCGCAAAACCGCATCAACAAGCGCTACCCCGACTCGATGCCGACCTTGCGCAAAATGCGCGACGACATCGTCGCCCGGGCAATCAGCTACGGCGTGGAAATCGCCTCCGTCAATGCGTTGGACTTGAATACTCCCGCCGGTAAACTGGTGGAAAAAGACGCGCCGGGGATGCGCACCGTCTTCGGTTTCGCTTTCCGTATGCCCAAATATTTGGCCAAGCATGATCACGAGCTCCCGGCCGGCAACGCCAATTTCCGCTATGCCTACAATCAAAAGATGCACTTTGCCTTGCTCCGCATCGCCCGGATGATTGAGGATTACGGCTACAAGGCCGCGAGCTACACCATGGATAATATGGATTATGTCGGCTGCGAGCTCCAGTTGGCCGAACAGGCCGGTCTGGGCAAACTCAAAGGCAAACTCATCGAGACCCCCGAGTTCGGCGTCAATGTAATGCTGGGTTGCGTGGTGACCGATGCTTTGGTTGACGCCTCCGACAGCGTCAAGGGTACTTTGGAGAACTTGAATGAGTCCAAGCTCACCGGCAAAGCCTTGCGCACCGAGCTCGAGGACATCGCCCGTCACAATTTGATGACCATGTTTGGCGTCGCCCCGGCGAAACGCATCGACAAGATTGCCGACCAGTTGAAAACGATCGTCAACGAAGCCGAACTCGGCGAAGCGGTGATCGATGACAATAAAAAGTTGAGCTATCACGGTCCGTTTGTGCCCAAAATCATCAATGACGGCTCCAAGATCCGCAAGCCCAAAGATTACCTCAAGTCCGCCAGGAGCGTGATCGTGATCGGCACTCATTTCAATGACGAAGTCGTCCAAAACCTCGCGTTGGAAAAGAGTCAGCAGATCGGCTGCTATGGTTTTATGGAGTTCCAGGTGCCCAACGAAATGCGCTTTGCCGCGATGGAAATCTGCGACAAGCTGCAAAAAATGGGCTATGACTTCTTTGTCACCGACAACCTTCTCGGTGTCGGTTCACGCCTCGGCTCCGCCCGCGGTTTGCAGCCGGATATGCGCTGCAACGCTCTGGAGGCGGTCGCCGCCGGGTTGGGCGAACTCGGCGAACAGGGCGCGCTGTTGACCAAAGAGCACGGTCCGCATCAGCGCGCACTGGTGATCGTCACCGACGCCGAGCTCCCGACCGACGAAGTCCAAAATTCGTTTGACGTTTGTCTCCACTGTCAGCAGTGCCAGACCCACTGTACGATGGATGTCGTGAAGAGCAAATTTGCGACCATCGACATCGACGGACATAAGGTCGAGTACCCGCTCATCGAGCGTCACCGCTGCGACTGGGCCAAGCGCTACAGTCTCAACCCGGCCGAAGGCCCGGGCCTCATTGGCAGCATCACCGACGTTAAGGCGCCCAAAGGCAAAATCACCATCAATGACATTGCCGAAGCGTGCAAGGAAAAAGATGCGATTATGAAGAGCCGCACCTGCGTCTATGAGCCGTGCTTGCGTCACTGCCCGGCGGGCGACAACGCAGCCAAGCGGTTGCCCCCCAAGGGTGAAGCCTCGGTCAAATACGAGGTGGTCAAAAAGTCGTCCAAGGCGACGGCCAACAAAGAGCTGGCCGCCAAGTAAGCGATTCCCAAAATGAAGCCTCCGGTCTTGCGGCCGGAGGCTTTTTTTTGTTGAAATTTTGGCGATGTTGATTACTTCAAAGGTTCGATCAGATAGAGCATGGTGCCGTCGGCAACGGTGGTGTCGGCGGTGAACTCAAGTACGTTGTTGATGTAAGTACTCGGGACCGTTGCTTTGGCCGAGCCGTCCAGTGCCAACGCGGTGACCCGGTAAGCCGGAGCGCCGGACAGAGTTAAGCGGATGTCCGCCTTACCGGCGCGCAGCAGCAATGGCAGCGTGCCCCATTGGTCGAGCCGGGTATGGGTGCGGTTGCCGAATTTGATTTTGGTGTTGACGACGTCGGTCAGCTGAAAAAAGATGATTTTGCCGCTGGCGGTCAACGGTTGGTTATCCAGCGCTGCTGCTGCGACGGTTTGGAAGCCGACGGCGTTGCGAACCTCCAACGCTTTGCCTTTCAATGCTCCCCCCTTCAAAACCAATGCTTCCGTGCGGGGTGTCATCACCTTTAATTCAAGCGCGGCGGCGTTGAGCTCGATTTCGCCGGTATCGCTGACGGCTTTGTCGGCCTTGGTTTGCAGATAGGCCGGCAATTTTTGCAGATTGCTCCATAACTCCGGGTCGGTCGGCACGCGTTGGATATCCGCACTCAGCTTTGTACTTTTGACACAGCTGCCGATTTTGGAGGTGAGACCGAGCCGGGAAAAAGGATCCGGAAACTCGGACGGGATGCTGTTTGGCAGCTGGGCCTCGGTTGAAATATCGGGGCACTCCCAGACATAGGAATTGCGCGCCGGGGCGACATCGCCGCGCAAAAAGAGCAATATTGCCAGGCGGTCGGCCAAAAGATTGACCGGATCCAGCGCCGTGTCAAATCCGGTCGCCGGTTCGGCGTCGATGATCCGGTTGCGGCTGTGCGCCCAGGCAAAGCGGTAGAGCCCGTCCCAGTCCTGCAAGGCGGCATAGGCTCCGATCAAAGCGCCGCCCTCGGAGCGGAACGCATTGGGGAAGCAGTAATTGAACTCGGTCGCCACAAACGGCTTGCCGAAGATGCGCGCCGGCATCATTTTGCGCGGCACCATCGCCATTGCCGAAATCGCCGAGCGCTGGGTGAAATCATTGGGCAAGGCAAAGGCGCGGCCGGGGAAGGTCGGGTGGTCCCAATAGTCGTGATTGTCCACCAGATCCAGTCGGCTGCGGTTGCCCGCCATCACCGGTTTGGTGACAAAGTTGTTGTCGGTGATCAGCGCCTGAATTTTGATTTCATCCCGCAAAAAGTGCAAAAACTCCTCGGTTGCGCGGTCTTGCAGTTGGGCTAAAAAGAGATTCATCAGCATCGCCCGGTTGGCGACGGGCTCGGTGTAACCGTGCTCTTTGAGCCATGCTTGAAATTGCTGATCATAGATTTTTTTGATCCCGGGATTGTTTTTCCATTCGGTAAAAATGGTGTTTTCGTTGACCAGATTGACCATAAACAACGTTGGGTCCTCCGCCCAGGACATGCCGGTGTAGGGATTTTTATGGCAAACAAATGTCCGAACGTATTCCTTCCAGTTTTCCCGTGCCGAGGCAAACAGCGGGATCAGCATTTTGAGCTCGTATTGGCTGGTCTGCGGAAACTCCGGGATCTCACCGGGACGCAGCAACCGGCTGCAATAGAGATCGATGGTGATGTAAATGCCTTTGTTTTTTAAGCAGTAAAAAAGGTAATCCATCTTTTCCACCAAGTCGGGATTGAGCTGGGTTGAGAGTTTAGCGTCTTTGGCGGTCAAAAATTGGTCGATATGGTGCATTCGGATCGAGTTATAGCCCATTTTGGCCAGATAATCGGCCAGCTTTTCGGCTTCGGCGTGTTCCAGATATTGCGCGGTGTAGCAGAGGTTGGCACCGTAAAAGCGGACGCGTTTCTGCGGTTGTTTCTCAAAGGCGATGCCGCCCGTTGGCATGACCATCGCCCGCCCGTATTTGCCCGCCGGGGAGTCTTGAAAATTGGAGAAATCGAGGGCCGAGCCGCTTTGGATTTCGCGCGGGAATGAGAGTTGCCGCCACTCCTGATTGGCGGTGATGTATTGCGGCGACTCAAGGTTGCCCACTTCCACTTTGATTTCGGACAAAGAGGCGCCGACAATCATCCACACCGCGTTTTTTTCGCTTTTAAAAACGATGTGGCGCGGGGTGCTTTTATCGAGCTCAAAGGCGGATAAAAAGAGTCCGACATACGCCTCGCGGTTATCCGCCGTCCAGACAGTTGCGGCATTGGCGACGGAGCCGGGGCGCCACCAGTTGGCGACATCGACTTTGTTGCGCACCGGAATCGTTTGCGTGCTGTTGTCATCATAAGTAATGATAATTTTGCCGGTGACCGCTTCGGTTGATGGCGTCCAGGCGGCGCCGTGCAGCAAATAGAGATATTTACCGCGTGCTCCGGCAAGATCGATTTCCGCTTGCCCGGGGAAATAATCGCGGCTGGGTCCCGCCAAAACCAGACAGGAGCGGCCCTGATTTTTTGCCGGGTCAATGATATCAAAAGCGATGCCGGCCATATTCGTCCGGCCGGTCGGGATGGCTCGCAAATCATTGTCTTTGCCTTGATCGGTCCAGCCGCCTTGACGGTCATCGGCGACTTCGTCGGCAAAGCCCATATTGACGATGGGCCGCAAATCAATCGTACTAACCGCAATCGGCCGATAATCGAGGGTGATGCTGAGTGTCGATTGCGTCAGGCTGCCGGATGAATTTGAGTTGGCAAGCCGCAGTGAAAAGGCATTGATGTTAAATTGGCGGTTGTCCTGAATCAAAAGATCAAATTCGCCGTCGATTTTTAACCGCCGGTCATTGACTTTGAGCGTGATTTGATGCACTTTTTTTTGATTGAGTAAGCCGGTTTTGCCGTACTCCTCGGGCAAGCGGAAGGGTTTGCCGTCGACTTCCACCGTCTGGTTGGCAAAGGATTCGACCGGCAAATTCAGATTAAAGCACAAACTACTGGTAGCCACTGGCGTCGGGCTGCTGAAATCGGCTGTGATCTTGAGGGTGCCGTCGGCGGGTTCGGCGATGGTTTCGGTCAAGTGAAAAACGCCCCCTTTGACCGTCCAGTCGCCGGTCCAGCTCAAGTTGCGGTCCATCTCGGTGAGATCGCCTTTGTCCGGGCGCAACGTGGTCTTGTCGAGGGCGGTCATCCGCCACTCGTTGTTAAAGTGATAGACGGCAAGATTGACGCCGCCGCCCAGATTCAAGGTACCGCAGTTGGCGGAGATTCCGCCGGGAAGTTTGGTCTGTGCCGCACTTGTGAGTGATACCAAAAGGAGCGCTGTCGCGCCGAGCTGCCGGAGAGATGATAATTGTACCATGGAGATGATGACCTTATAATTTAAGATTGGGTTAATAAACGTTCCACGAGAGGCACCGCAGCGAGGCTGGATTGTTGACGTCAAAGGGGTAGGTGGAAAAGGGGTTGTTGGGATTTGCCACCTTGACCATGCTGGTGTGCCCGTCCACCCACAAGAGTCCGCATTGTTTGTTGTGTCTTGCCGCCGGGCGGCCGTAAGCGGTATTGGTCCAGACATCCGATTTGCAGCTGAAGCGCCAGCAGCCTTTGGTGGGTTCCGGCATCCCGGCCATGCCGGAGTTGAGCCAGACGTCCGCCATCAGGATAATTTTTGAACTTTTGCGCGACTGCGACATTTTGTAGGAGCTGGTGTCGCTCATGCGGATGTGATCGTTGACTCCGAGATGACTCAGCCAGGGGGAGGTCAGGGGTGTGGTCATTTCGGGACAGGCAAATTGCTTCAAGGTGGCATATTTGCGGTCGATCAACGTTTGCTCAAAAATGTTGGTGCCGACCACTCCATTAAATGGCGGCGGCAAAAAACCTTTGGAGTCATCGCAATAGTTGACAATGCTCGCTCCCAACTGTTTAAGATTGTTGGTGCAAGCACTGCCTTTGGCGGTGGTTCTGGCCCGGCTCAGCGCCGGCAGCAGCAGCGAGGCCAAAATGGCGATGATGGCAATCACCACCAAGAGCTCGATCAGAGTGAATAACTCTTTTCTTGATTTTTTCATGATTGTTATCCTCATATTATGGGTTGACCCTTTTTGATATTTACGGCAACAATTTTAATTCGCCAAACCGGGTGTTGTCCTGATGCGCCCCGGTGCCGCGCCGCTCTACTCCAAAAAGCCGAGGCGGCCGGCGGCTTTTATGATGAAATCAATGCTTGACCAGCTCGTACCAGATGGTTTTATCTCTGCCGGTATCAAACAAAAACTCTTGAGCATTTTCTGCGATCCGGCAAACCCGCTCCCCTTTTTCTCCCAAGATCCAAATATCGTATCGATTGTTTACAAAACTCAGCTTGCCGGTGACGGGCTCAAGCAAAACCGGTCCTTTGCCGGGCAATACCCATCCTTTGGCTTGACGCCCCTTGCCGTCGTCCTGATTTTCGCAGCCCGCAACGACCAAAAACAGGAGTCGGTCACTGTCGGCAATGTTTCCGGTTTTCGCCGCGACAAAACAAACCCCGAAATCAGAATATATTTCCATTTGGAAGTTCTTAAAGGCATGTTGTTTGGTCCGGTAAAAAAATCCCTCCACACCTTGGACCTTGGCTGTGTTGACAACAAAATATCCTTCCTCAAAATTACGGAAAAAATCACCGGTGTCGGCGGTGATGCGGGTAGTTGCCGGGAGATTCATTTTTTGTATTTTTGAGAGCGGGATGACTTCATCATATTGTTTTTGATCCACGGTTTGTCGCGGGTACTGGATGGCGACACTGTGTTGCTCCGGGTAGTAAAACAAGCCGTCCGCGAGAAACGAGGGCTCTTGCGGTTTGCCGTAAATATCCTCATCGGTAATTGTGATCAGCATTTTTTTGCGGGCGGAAGAGATAACATTGCCGCGCAGCAAATACGCTGACAAAGGAAATGTCGCCAAGTAAGTGGTATCATAGCGGACGTCGAGTAAATGCCCCATTCTTTCTTCATTTTTCAGACTGCCGATCCCCTGTGAGGCAAAGACATAAAAGCCATCCCAGTTTTGAAAGGCTTGAATCGTTGCGAAAAACGGCAGTCCCGCCGCCCGGTACTCGGAGTAACGCATGGCATCGTCAAACGTCGAGGGGTTGCCTCCGCCGTTGGCGGTCCGGTGCTCGCTGGAAATCAGCGGTTTTTCGGCAACGGCGGCTGTGCTGAAACGGGCAAACAATTCTTTGGTGTAATTGTTTTCGTTGCGCGGGTATTTTAGGAGATCGCTCCAGTTATTATTGACCATCCGGGATTTGTTCTTTGACCAGGAGGCATAACCCCAATAAAGGTGGGCATCCATAAAATCGCATATCGCCGATGGCTCGTGGTGAAAAAAGTTCTCTCCGAAATTGGAGCCGGAGATCAATCCGTGATAGCCGATTTGACGCAGATAATTGGTCCAAAAAACATATGCATCGCGCAGTTGCTGATTCCAAAACTGTGCTGAAACCGAATCCTTGAGCTCCGGATCAAAGTCAGAAGAGGGTAGCTTTTGTGTTTGCAAATAAACCGTGAATTTTTCCCGTAATTTATTCAAATGATATTGGCTCAAATTGTCAAGTTTGCCGTTGTGGTAACCCATGCTGATTTCATTGACAATCCCCATCACGGCAAGTTGGGGGTCGGCAATCAGCGGTTGGCCGGTATATCGGTTGGTACGGCAAAAAAAGTTTTTGGCCCATGTCTGGCAGTATTGTTTGACATCGTCATCAATCATCATCAAAATTTTTAAGACATTGCCGTTTTTTATCGTCTCTTGGTTGGGCATCTCCAAGGGTAATGGAATTAACGCCGAGTCGACAATCTCCATGGTCACATAAATACCGTTTTGCTTGAGTTGATACAGGAGATAATCCAGTTTTTCCAGCGCTTTGTCGTTAAATGCCAGGGTGCTTTTTTCCGGTTGGGCAAACAACGGTTCGGCTTTTTGCCATTTGGCGCTGATATGATGGATGCGCACCATATTAATGCCAAGAGCGGCCATATTTTGCGCCAACTCTTCCGTTTGCCGGTGGTCCATCTCCATGACCCTGTCGTCCACGAGATTGATGCCGAAAAACCGGATTTTTTGTCCGTCGGCAAATGTGAAATCGCCGTTTTGGTTGGTGAGATATCCGTATTTGCCGGCCGGTTTGTGGTTTAAAAACGAGTAATCGGCAACCGACCCGGCCTCGATATTGCGGATGACAAAGGGAAACTTTGCTGTTTCTCCGGCCATTGCGGTCAATGCTGCGGCAATGCAAAGGGCGGTAAAATATTTTTTATGATACATTTTATATCCTCAAAAATGATTGTGCAAAATTGTTTACGGGTAGAGTTTTTTGAGTGTCGGCAATTCCCCGAGCCGTAATGAGTCGATGTGTCCGTCGACAAACAGAAAGTTGCCTCGTCCGCCGTGACGGTTGAAATCGATTTCCGAATTTTGTTCGTCATTGTACTGCCAGTTGTCGGCGACATCGGTTGCCAGATTGTTGCGCGAGGGAGATTTGATCCGTGAAATTTTAGTCGGGGTATACGCCACATTATCCCAAGTGACCGGCAATTTGAGCGCATAGGTTGAATAGTTGCGGTTTTGTCCGTAGCCGGGACGTCCGTCAAGGCTGCTGCCGGTGAGATCCGGTCGGTTTTTAAGTTGTTGCGGACAGGCGTAGCTGCCGGTTTTTATGCTTTTATAAATGATCGTACTTTCAGTTGTGTTCAACAGATATTTGGAGGACAAATAAGTGTGCCAGTATGGTTCACTGATGCTGCCCACTGGAAATTTCAACCGCGCGGCTATTTGAAAGTCGTTAAAGTCGGCAATGTACATTTGATGGTGCATGCCGGCTTGTTTGAGATTGTTTTTGCATTTGACATCAATTGCTTTGTCTCTGGCTTTGTTGAGTGCGGGCAGCAGCATGGATGCTAAAATGGCAATAATGGCAATAACCACCAACAATTCTATCAGTGTAAAAAAAGATTTTTTAAATTCACTCATGACCGTGTTCCTTATATGTCAGTCAATTTTTTGATATTTACGGCAACAATTTTAATTCACCAAACCGGGTGTTGTCCTGATGCGCTCCGATGCCGCCGCTCCACTCTAAAAAGCCGAGGCGGCCGGCGCCGTCATTGTTATTGACCAAAAGCGAGAAGCCCAACGTTTTGCCGGCGAGGAGTTGCAATTGCGGGTGGACGGCTTCGGCGGCGATGGTGATACGGTAAGTGACCATATCGTTTTGGCGGGTGATTTTGCAATCGACTCCGGTCGGATTTTCACCGATTTTATAGGTGTTTACGATGTCCTCGGCGGGCAGTGTCGAGTAACGGTAACAAATATCCCGACCGTTGATTTTGGCAAAGCCCAATTGGACGGTGCGCACTTTACGCATCCCGTCGGAGAGGTCAAAGTCGAGCTGGACGCTGTCGCCCTCCCAAAGATTGGCGGCCGACGGGCCCTGACCCTCGACGGCGTCTTTGACTTTGACGCAAATATAGAGTTTGCGACTGTCGTACATGGCGGCAAAATTGGCGCTGACCGGCTTGCCCTCGTTGCTCTTAAGGTAGCCGGTACCGTCAACTCCGGTAAATTGGTCGGGGGCAAACTCGGGAAAGGCTCCTTTGCCGTCAAAGCGTTTCGCCGTCGCCCGATGCAACTGGCGGTTGACCGGCAACTCGTCCTGCAAGCGGATCAGCCGCAGATTGCGAAGCTCAAAGTTGCCTTGGGTGTGGTATTGATAAAAATCAAGACTGAGCGTTTCCACATCGTCGGGGCAGAGCCACTCTTTGGCGTAGCTGATAAAATTGTCCTCAAGTTTCTCCGACAAAAAGTTGTGGGTGAGTGTTTTGCCTTTGCCGTTGGCATCGATCCGGTTTAGCATCACCCGCAAAATGCCGACTCCGCGCGCCTCAAACCCGAGGAGATACCGGCAGCCGGCGATGACTTTGGCCGGTTTTACCGGGCACACTGCGCCGGAGCCTTGGGCGGCATCGACCGCGGCTTTGAGTTTGCCGTCAACAAACGTGAGCTCCACCGTGCCGTTGGCCGCCCATTTGCGGAAATTGTCTTTGGCCAGGGGCGGCAGTAGTGACACCCCCGGCAATTGATCCTCGACATAATAATTAAAATATCTTGTGACCGGGATTTTCCGGCCCTCAACTTCGGCAACTCCGGCGACTTTGACTTGGCCGACGGTGTTGCGTCCTGTGTCCGGCGTCGGGATGCCGACCGTCTGCGGTTGATTGCCGGTCAGCGATACGGTTTTGCTTTGGCCGTCGGCGCTGACGGTAAAATCGGCCTGTTTTACGGGGCCGCCAAGCGAAAACCGCAGTGTGAATTGGTCGCCGGGCCGCAAATTTGGGTTGACCGGCTCGATTTTGAGTTCGGACACGGCTTTGAGCGCGGAGACGTCGATGTTATGTAAAAAGACGGGTGAGCTGGCGAGGGAAATTTGGGCAATGCCGCCCGCGGCGTCGAGGGTTTGCGGATTGTCCATGAGATCGGTGACGGTGATTTGGGAACCGGCGGCAGGCAGGGCGATGCTCTCGGCCGCGCCGCGATTGGTCAGGACGACGAGATACTCGCTGCCATGGATTTGGGTGCGCCGCCGGTTGTAGCGGTAGACAAACATTTCGACACGGTTGGAAAGCTTGGCGTAATATTCAAAACTCGCACCGGCGGTTTGATTGACCATGGTTTTGTAGGCGCTGAAGGTGTATTTGGGAGTGTCGTCAGGCCCGACCATGCCCCACATCCTCCAGGTCGAGCCGGTGAGCATAAAGTTGTAGAGGCGCGTAAAACCGTTGGCATTGGCAAACAGTGTGTTGCGTAAAAGCGAGTCGGCGGCGGCGCGGCGCGAAACTTCATCAATCTGGCCGAGCGGGTTTTCGCTGCGCTCGGCTTTATTTTCGTTGCTCATAAAAGGGGAGCCGGGGGCGTATTTGGCGATCAAGGCGGCATCCAGGTGGATGCGGTCGTCGGTCAGATAGTGGTCGGCGTGGATGTCCACATATTGGGCGACTCCGAGCTCAAACAACCGTCGGGTGAATTCCTCTTGACGGGACCACAACGTTTCGGCGACGACTTTGGCGTCGGGCCGGGCCTGACGAATCGCCTCCGAGCCGGTTTTGATCAATTGATAAAATTGCTCAAGATTGCCCTGATGCCAAAAGAGCGACTGCTCGGAGACCTCGTTCCACAGCTCAAATTCTTTGACGTAGTCGCCGTAGCGTTGCGCCGTCAGGCGGCAAAACTCCGCCCACTTTTGCATATCCGGCGGCGGAGAAAAATATTGCTCGGCCAAATGCTGGTATTTTCGCCCTGGATACGCCTGATCGAGCAAAAATTTGGGTGTTCCCAGCAAACACAATTGGACGCTGATGTTGTCGGCTTTTTCGCCCGCGATGAGCTCGTCCCAGAGCTGCCAGCGGTAACCGCCGGGGGCAGGCTCGACAAAGTGCCAGCACAATGAGTGGATGCGCTCGTGACGGATCTGCAAAATATTGCGCCATTCCCGATACTCGGCCGCCTTTCGCCGGTAAAACTCCGGCGCTTGCGCGGGGTCAAAATAAGTGCCGTAACTTTGACCGCACAGACCGAGAAAGCTATGCTTGACCTCGGACTCGTCCAATGGCTCGATTTTCCGTACTCCGGCAATGCGGCTTTCGCGGGTATTTTGTTCGCCGCTCAAGCTTGCCCGGATGCGGAAGTGACCGCTCTGACCGGCGGGGACTTCAAGCAGCGCTTCGGCACAGCCGTCGTGATCGGTCTGCAAACGGGGCGTGACGACCGTTTGGCGGTCAAAATAATCCAGCCATATTACTTTGACCGTGACCGTCTTGTCGGGCTCAAGATTGTAAAAATTGACCCGGATTTTGGCCGGATTGCCGACTTGATAAACCGAGCTGTTGATAAAATTTTGGTGGGGGCCGAAGTCCACCTCGGGGCGCGGCCGGACGTCCTGGGCAACTTCAGTTAATTTCAGATAATCAAATGCGTACAACCGCCCATAGGTGTCGCCGCTGTTTTCATATATTTCAATGGTGTTTTCGCCTTTTTTGACGGGGAAGACTGCGCTTATGATGAGCGGCTGTTTGTTTTTCTCGAGATTGCTTTTGAGATCCAGCGGCAGCTCCTGACGGCATTGCCGGCGCCCGGGGAGATTGGTCACCAAACCTTGTGAAACCCAGGTCATGCCGTCGATGTCCATATTTTCGTTGGGGGTAAGGCGATGGCGGCTGAAGTCCTTGGCATTGGGATTGGGAATGACTTTATACTCCAAATTGCGCCAGCCGTCGGCGGGCTCCTGCCAGATCAGCCGGAGACGGCGCACAATGCTATAGTTGCCCGCCCCGGAGCCGGAGAGGCCGCCGGGCATGGCGGGATTGGCGATGACACCGTTGGCCGCGGGAATTCGGCAGGTAAACGTCTGGGTGGCGGCATCGTAGTTGTCTGACCGGCGGATTTGGCTGCTCGTTTTAAATTCGCCGCTGTCATAGCTCCAAAACTCGGCGGCGGAGTCATCCATTTTGCCGAGCTCCCAGACGGGAGCGGCAGCTGCCGAACCCGAGAGCAGCATGACTGCCAATATATTTTTATAATAAAAAGGGTGCCGCATCAGAGATTGTCTTTCCAGTAAAGCGAAACTTTGCCCTGCGGGTCGTCGTATTTAAACATGGGAGTCGTATATGGTTTCTCGGTATCCAAAAGCTTGATCGCATCGACGTGCATGTCGCAAAACAACGTGGTCACCGAGCTTGAGTGACGGCCGGCCGGCCGGCCGTACTGGACATTGGCGTACTCGGTGTTGCCGCGGCTCCAGCGCCAGAAGCCGACATCGCTTCTGGTCATGCCGGTGGCCAGATTGCCCCAGGTGTCGGTCAGCAATATTTTGCGCGACGCATTTTTTAAAGACGATAGTTTGCCGGTTTTCCAATAACTGTCGCCGCCGCCGCTGTTGCGGAAAAAGTTTTCGTTGACCCCGTAATTGGGCGTGTACTGCCAAAAATTGGCGGGGGCTGCCTGTTGCGATTGGCCGGGGCAAGTCAGCTGTTTTACCGTAATGTAACCGTTGGTCACTTTGGTGGGGTCGGTCGTCCCCGGGTTTTTGGTCAAGCCGAGGAGGGCGTCCGTCCACAAGGGTGGAGCATAGGAGTTGGCGATGCCGAATAACGGCGGCAAAAAATCTTTGCTGTCCATCGAGTACATCGCCCACCCGGAGCCGATTTGTTTGACGTTGTTGGCGCAGCTGATGGCTTTGGCGCGCTCGCGCGCCTGATTCAAGGCGGGCAGCAGCATGCCCGCCAAAATGGCGATGATGGCAATCACCACCAAAAGCTCGATGAGGGTGAATAACGGGGTCGGCGACTTTTTCATTTCAGAGTTCCTTACGTATTATGTTTCTCTTAATTGTTGCAAATTTTGACGGCACTCTCGCGCATTATCAGCCGCGGTTGAAAGACTTGACAGGCCGGGGCTTCAACTTTACGCTCAATGAGATCGATCAAAAGTTTGGCGCCGGCGTGTCCCATCTCTGGGAGGACGTGGTCAATGACCGTCAGATTGGGCCGGACAAACTGCAAATACTCATAATCGTCAATCCCGATCAGGCTGAATTTGCCGGGGATATCGATCTTGAGCCGCTGCGCCTCATGAATGATGGAGACGCCGACGAGTGAATTATAAGCGATGATTGCCGTCGGCGGCTGTGCCATCGCGGCGAAATAACGCAGCGCCGCGGCGCCCTCGGCCTGACAGTATTGAATCTCGTTGGTAATCGGCGGAAAGCAGCGTTTTTGATTAAAGATCAGCTCATCACCGACCGGCAGATTGAGTTTAGCGACGGCACGGGCAAACTGATGGTCGCGCGAGATATCCTCCACCGGCTCGGAGGTGGCGCAGTTGCCCGCAAAGCCGATGCGCGAGTGTCCGAGCTTGATCAAGGTTTGCAAGGCCAGAAAAATGGCCGCTTCGTTGTCAAATACCACGCGGCTCAACGCCGCTTTTTTTGCGCAACAGTCGACCGCGACCACCGGGCTTCCGGTGGCGATCAATTCATCCACCCAGCCGGCGTTGGGGTCGGCATGGAGTAAAATAATTCCGTCGATGCGCGACTCGGCTAATTGGTCGACGCAGACTTTGGGCATTACCTGGGTGCTCATATTAAGGAGCAGTAAATCATAGCTGCGCTCACGCGCCGCCTGCTCGATGCCTTTAAAGATCAGCATCTCATAGTTGTTGCTGATGCTGCGCCACAAATTGGGCTGGACGTAAATCCCTAAGGTTTTGGAGCAGCGTTGTTTCAGAATCCGGCTGGCAAAGTTGGGACGGTAGCCCATCTGGGCGGCCGTTTCCATAATCTTCTTTTTCATCTCTTCGCCGACGGCGGTATTGCCTTTGGAGCCATTGAGTACCGTGGAGACGGCGGCGACCGAGCAATTGACCGTTTGGGCCACTGCCTTGAGGGTGATCGGGGCGGATTTTACAGCTTGTTTCATCGGTTGCCTGATTTAATTAAACGTTTCATTTGTTATATTATACCAAACGTTTCATTAAAAGTCAAGCGAAAATCGAAAAAATCGAAAAAAAATTTGGGGACCGACCGGTATCGGCCTTCAGTTTTGGTAAACGATGTCGCCGTCGATGGCGACGAGACGAATGCCGTCGGCAGGGGTGTGCGGATTGGTGAAATCGGCGCGCGAGTTGATCAAATCAGGGTCAAAGAGCGTGAGATCGGCGGGAAACCCCGGTTTTACCTCGCCCTGTTGTGGCAAATCAAAGGTTTTGGCCGGGAGCTGCGTCACTTTTTGGACAACCTTGGAGATTTCCCGGTTTTGGTCGAGCAAATGGCGGACAAATTTGGGAAACGCACCGAAGCCGCGCGGGTGGCTGCGGCCAATCGACTCGTCGGCCGGGCGGGCGTTTTCGTCGCTGCCGCACATGCAAAAGTCGAGCTTGAGGATCGTATCCATATTTTTGGGTGACATGCCGCGAAAGGCGGCCATGGTGCCGGGCGCATTTTGGCTCAGCATCTCGACCGTTAAAAGCGCCGGATCAAGCGCGAGCGCTTTGGCGATGTCACTCAACGTTTGCCCGCAGTATTTTTGATACTTGCCGGGGGCGGAGGACAAAATTACATTTTGCCAGTAGTCGCGCGCGCGTTCCTTATTGAGCATGGCGGCGACGGTGAGGCGCGTCTCCGGGTCCTGCAACGCAGCTTGGATTTTAACATCGCTTAAATTGTCATATTTGCCCGGCAAAATGACCGACAATTGGGTCATTGACTCAATATAAGGATAACGGTCGCAAGTGATTTCCAAACCGGACGCTTTTGCTTCGGCAATTAAATCGAGGACAATGTCGAGCTGGTAAAAATTGGCCTTGCCCGCGGTTTTAAAGTGGCTGATGTGCAATTTCCCAAGTTTGGCCGCGTTGGCGCACTTGATCATTTCGCGTACCGACTCGGTGAGCATGTCGCCCTCGCTCCGCAAGTGGACGGCGACGATTTTACCGTGCCGTGCGACCGTCGCCATTAAGCGCGTCACCTCGTCCAAATCGGCGAATTTGCCGGGGACGTACAACAATCCGAGCGACAATCCCAGGGCTCCGGCAGTCAGCTCATCGTCGAGCAATGCCTCCATACGAATCAGCTCTTGGGGGCTCAACTCTTTTTTCTCATACCCCGCCACGGCGGCGCGCAAGGTGTTGTGCCCTGCAAGCGAATGGATTTTTAGTTTTGCCGCCTGACGCAAGCGCGCCTGATACGTTGCAAAATCAGACCAATCCAGCGCAACGCCGTACTGGCGGTAGAGGGTTTGCAAGTGCTCGCGGTTATCGGCGGTGAGCGGAAAGGCGCTCAAGCCGCAGTTGCCGACGATCTCCGAGGTCACCCCCTGGCTTACTTTGCTCCACCCTTCCGGGCGGGCCAAAATCGACAGGTCGGAGTGACTGTGCGTGTCGATGAAACCCGGGGCCAAAATGAGTTTTCGCCCATCAATCATCTGATCGGCGGCGGATGCCGAAATATCCGACTCCACGGCGACAATCCGGCCGTTGCCGGTCAGTACCGCCGAGCGTTTGAGCCCGCTCCCGGTGCCGTCGGCGAGCCAGACATTTTTAAACAGCAGCTTCAACGCTATTTGATTTCCTTGGCGATATCCAACACCGATTTATAATAAGTGTTGTACATTTTGGCCGCTTCGTACTCTTTGGGGCTGTTTTTTAAAAGCGTCATCGCCTGATCGGTCATCAGGGCGGCCTTGTCCGGGCGACCCGCGTAATACATGATGCGCGCGGCCTCGGAAATCACGATGCCCTTTTCCTTGACATCGGTGAATTTGGGAGCGTTGACCGCCGCGTCGGCGAGCTTGTAGCTGTTGCGGATGTTGACTTGGGCCAGCGGCTGATTCATCTCCTGTTGGGCGAGCTTGATCAAAAATTTGGGATCGTTGGCAAAGGTCTTGATGATCCGGTCGTAATATTTACTCAACTCGGCGTCTTTTTTATTTTCTTTGAGGATCTTGACACCCATCTCATAAAGCGCCGTGTCATTGGGACGCTTGGCGATGATCTGATCGAGTACCTCAATCGCCTTTAACGGCGACTTGAGCACCGTCGCAAACAAATTGACTTTAAACATCAACAACTCATCATTGCCCGGTTTTTTGGCCAATTCGCCGTCGATGAGCTTGATCACGTTGGCGTAATTTTTGTTTTTCATCTCATCCATGATCTCGGCAGCGAAATTTTCGCGGTCAACGGCGGCGGCGACATCGTATTTGCCCGACATGACTTCTTTAAGCACCGGTTCAAAATTTTCTACACTGCCGCGCCAGGCAAGCTTGCCCTCTTTGTTGACAATTGCGATCATCGGAACGCGGTCGGCCTGACGCATGTAATTGTTGACGCTGTCGAGCTTGTCGTCGGCGGCGACCGGAAACGGCAGTTTATCAAGGTCTTTGAGCGTTTTTAACGACTCCGGGCTGTCGCAGCCGACGGCGATGAACTGAACCTCTTTTTCGCCGAGGCTGTTGGCCGCTTTGGCGACGTCGGGCATCGCGTCCATGCCTTTTTTGCTCATCGTCCAAAAGAGCAGCACCAGCGTCTTTTTGTCTTTCAACTCTTTCACCGTCCGGGCCGGACCTTTGATCCACTCTTTGACCGTGATTTCGGGGGCGTCGGAGCCGGTCGGGACGGCGGCAAAACCGGCGGCGGCGGCCAGCAGCAACAGCAAACCAAGCAGTTGTTTCATAATCATACCCTTAGGATTGGGTCTCGCGGCGCATCATGGCGGCGTAGACCAGTTGAGAGGTCATTTTTTCGAACGAAATTCCGCTCTGGCGGGCCGCTTTGGGCACCAGACTGGTGGCGGTGCAGCCGGGGAGCGAGTTGCCCTCCAGCAAAAACGGCACATTGTTGCCGTCGACGATGAAGTCCACGCGCAAAATGTCGCGGGCGCGGGTCGCCAGATGAAATTTTAAAGCATAGGCCGAGGCGGTTTTGATCGTGTTTTCGTCCAATGACTGGACCGGGCAAAAGTATTCGGTTTTGCCGTCTTTGTAGACGTATTTGGCATCGTAGTCATAAAAGCCGTGGGGGCTCCGGATCTCAATGGCGGGGAGCACCACCCCGTTGACCAAGGGGACGGTGATTTCGACTCCGCTGACAAACTCCTCGACCAGAATGGTCGTGTCGTGCTTAAACTCCTCAACGAGAGCATTGTCCCACTCCGAGGCGTCTTTGACAATCATGATCCCGACGGTCGAGCCCTCCTTGGGGGCTTTGACCACCACCGGGAACTTGAGCTCCTTGGGAAACGTCCGGTTTTGCGGCGTCACCACCGCCCATTTGGCAGTCGGGATATTGAGGCGGTCTGCCAGCTTTTTGGTGGCAATTTTATCCATGATGAGCATGCTGGCGACACTGCCGCTGCCGACAAAGCGCAAATTTTCGGCCTCCAGCAAAGCCTGCAAACGGCCGTCCTCGCCGAAGCCGCCGTGCAAAACGGGGTACACCACATCGACCGTTTTCATCTCCGGCAATATGGCGCACTCTTTGATATCGCTCTCGATGACTTCAAAGCCGGCGTTGGTCAACGCCTTGGCCACCGCCGCGCCGCTCCGGAGCGACACTTCGCGCTCGCTGCTCGTTCCGCCTTTGAGGATGTTGACGCGCGGCGCCGGGCAGTCGCTCAAGAGCTTGGCCCGTGACTGGGGGTTGACAAACCGCACCTCGGGGGTCAAAAAGAAGCCGGTGCGCTCGGCCACCATCCGGCGGATGTGCATCAAAAGCTCGAGGTAATCTTCTTCGCTGCCGCCGTTGGCGGTGTTGACGACAAAGTTGGCGTGCTCAAGACTTACCATAAAACCGTTGATAGCATACCCTTTGAGGCCGCAACGGTCGATGAGTTTGCCCGCGGGCTCGTTTTCCGAAATATTTTTAAAGGTGCACCCGGCGGAGCGCCCGGCGGGTTCGCGCAATTTGCGCTTCTCCAGCTCCTGCGCGATTTTGGACAGCTCGACTTGCTCGTCACTGGTGGGCAAATGCAAAATGGCACCGGTGATGATCACATCCTCGGGGATCGAGCTCTTGCGGTACTGCCAGTCTACTTTATCGCCGTCGATGCACCAGGAGCTGCCGTCATATTTGCAACCGAATAATTGGACGCAAAAGCGCCCGAAATTTTCATTGTTGGCTCCCGCATTCATCAAAATGGCGCCGCCCAAACTCCCGGGGATGCCGGACAACGGGGCAAGTCCGCCAAAGCCGAGCGCCGCCGCCTGTCTGGCGAGCTCGGGCAGTCGGATTGCCGCTCCGGCGCTGACATGGCTGCGCCCGGATTTGACTTGTCCGAAGGTTTGGCGGTTGAGCCGGATAAAAATTGCATCCACCGGCTCGTCGGAGCCCACGAGATTGCTGCCGCCGCCCAACGGGAAAATGGCGATTTTGTGCTCAAAAGTGAATTTTAAAAGTTTGGCTAACTCGATGTCGTCGGCGACTTCCACCGTCAACGGCGCGGTTTTGCCGGCGCCGAGGGTGGTCAATTTGGAGTAAGGTACGTCAAATTGCAGTGCTTGGGGGGAGAGGTTGTTTTTTAACCAATCAATGATGTTGCTTTTCATGATTCTTACTTTTTATATAGTTGATCGGGATCGACTAAAACGGGTGCATTTTCGACCAGTTGACCGTCCTCGACGGTACGGTAATAACAGCTGCGGTGTCCGGTATGGCAGGCGACCCCGCCCTTTTGCTCGACATGGTAAATCACCGAGTCCAAATCGCAATCGACTGTGATTTTTACAATTTTCTGAAAATTTCCGCTCTCTTCGCCCTTGCGCCAGAGTTTGTTGCGGCTGCGCGAAAAATAAACCGCGCGGCCGGTCTTGAGTGTTTCCTCCCAAGCCTCGCGGTTGATGTAGGCTTGCATCAAAATATCCTTGGTTTCGGCATCCTGGGCGATGGCCGGGATGACTCCGCCCGAACGGTCAAAATCCAGCTCAATCATAATTGCCGCCTCATATTTGGTCAATGGTTAAAAGTTGTGGCTGACGATCCCGTCGCGCAATTTTGGCTCAAACCAAGTTGATTTGGGCGGCATGATTTCGCCCGCGTCGGCAATCGCCATCAGCTGGTTGACGGTGGTGGGATACATCGAAAAAGCGACTTGGTACTCGCCTGAGTCGACCAGTTTGATCAACTCGGCGGTGCCGCGGATACCGCCGATGAAATCGATTTCTTTGCTGGTGCGCGGGTCATTGATCCCGAGCAGGGGGGCCAAAATATTGTCCTGCAAAATACTGACGTCGAGTTGGCCGATGACATCGAGTTTGGCAATGTCAAATTTTGGGGTCAATAAAAACCACTTCTTGGACAAATACATCTTGAATTGGCCGCCTTTATTTGTTTCGCCGTCGGCGGCGGGAGTGATGACAAATTTTTCGCCGATTTTGGCCATAAACGCGGCTTCGCTGAGACCGTTCAGTGATTTCACTGCGCGGTTGTAAGGCAAAATCGCCAGCTGGGTCGCCGGAAAGGCGACGGCCAAAAAGTAGTTGTAGGCCTCTTTGCCGGTATGGTTGGGATTTTTGGGCGCGCACTCGGCGGCGGTGCGGGCGGCGGCGGCGCTGCGGTGGTGGCCGTCGGCGATGTAAAACACGGGGACTTGAGCTGCGAACAGCCCGGCCAATTTTTGGCTGGTCGCTTCGTCGAGCCGCCAAACCGTATGGCGGATTTTGTCGGGGGCGGTAAAATTAAAGAGCGGCGATTTTTTGATCTCGCCGGCAATCAAACTGTCGATGGCGCCCGAGTCCTTATAGGTGAAAAATGCCGGACCCGTGTGCGAACGCAGCTCCATTACGTGACGGGTGCGGTCGTCCTCTTTGTCCTGCCGGGTCTTCTCGTGTTTTTTGATGATGCCTTGTTTGTACTCCTCGGCCGAGGCGGCGCCGATGACGCCGGTCTGGATTTGCTTGCCCATCTGCAACTGGTAAATATAGAGGTGCTCGCCCTTGTCCTCGGTCAGGGGGACGATTTGGCAGAGCTTTTGAAAAGCGGCTTTGGCCTGATTGTAAACTTTTTCGTCATGAAGATCAATTCCCGGCTCGAGATCGATTTCGGGGCGCGACACGTGCAAAAAGGAGTAGGGGTTGCCCTCGGCGAGCACCGCCGCTTCTTTGCTGTTAACCACATCATAGGGAACCGCCGCCACTTGCGCCGCGCGGTCGGCCGGGGGAACTAAGCCGTGAAAGGGTAAAAATTGAGCCATGATCTATTTTTCCTGTGAAATAATGGTATTTTCAAATTTGGTTAATTCGTTGTGGTGGGCCGCCAGCCGGACAATTTTGACATGGAGGCACTCGGCGGCGGGGGCGACTTCGCAGTTGCCGTTGGGCTTGACGCCGCCGCAGGGTCCGTTGGCCAGCTTTTTGGGACAATTCTCAACGCAAATATAAAAAGTGTCGGTCAAGCGGCATCTGCGGCAGCTTTTGCAGCTGCAAAGCACTTTTTTGAGAATCCGTCCGCTGGAGGCGCGCTGTTTGTTGCTGTTGGCCAAAAAGAATTTGCGTAAATTGTACTTTAAGGACTCAAAGCCGGAGATTTCCACCTTGCCGAGCTCGTTGGCGCGGATGGTCTTGTCGTCCTCCGGAAACGGCCGGTTGAGCGTGCGGTCATAGAGATAAAAACTGTCCGAAAAGGGCGCCATCTCGGTACGCGCCAAATAGGAGTTGTACTCCTCAAGCCAGTGCTCAAAGCTGGTGAACTCCTTGAGCGCTCCGGCAATCCGCTCGGCCGCGATCTTGGCCCGGTGCGGGAGCTCGGCCCCCATCAGTTGGACGCCGCTGTAGCCGAGGAAACGGCAGCCCGCCGCCTGCAATTCGAGCCGCCGGTATTGCGCGGCCTCAAACTGGTTGGTTGAGTACCGCAGCTCCTTTTCCAGAATTTTACGAAAATCGGGGGAGATGTTAACCCCCGGCACCAGATTGGCCAAAATCCGCTCGACTCGCTCCGGCGTCAAAATCACCAGCCGCGCAATCATCGGGTAAATCAGATTGCACTTGGTCAAATACCAGCGCAATGATTGCAGTTTAAGCATATCCCAGCCCGTCTGGGTGACGATAAAGCTGGCGCCCGACTCCAGTTTTTTGGTGAGCTTGAAATATTGGCCGAATAAATTAAAGGGGGTGTACTGAAACGGGTTGACGGCCACCCCGGTGTAAAAATGCGATTGAAAAAGTTTGACCGTCTCCAAACTCTCGGTAAAGTGCCGCTTGCGGGTGTCTCGCGCGCTCTCGCCGGGAACCGCGTTGCCGCTCACGGCGACGAGGTTGACGAGCCCGGAGGTCTCGGCAATTTTGCCCAAATCCTCGATTTCGCCGCGGGTACTGTCAAAACCGGAAACGTAAATTACGTGACGGTCGCGGTTTTCGGGAGAGAGCGCCGAGGCGTATTCGACGGCGCGCCATGCATTGAGATTGCCGTAACGGTCGGTAATGGCCAGCGAGCAGTGGATGTCCTTGATCCCGAGGACGGCCTCTTCCAACGCCGCCAGCCGCTCGCTGGAGGCGGCCGGATCGTTGTCCTTGCCGGGGGAGCCCTGCTCAATCAGCAGGGCGAACTCACCGCGGTCCAAGATACTTTTAAAGCGGTTCTCCCGCTTGGCAAAATTCATCTGCAGTTGAAGCTCGCTCATTTCTTTGCCTCAAACTCTTTGATGGTTTCCTCAATCTGTTTGCGGCCGGGGTCGAGGATAAAAAACAGTCCGCCCACGAGATTAAACGCGATCACGATCGCCGTATAGATCAATTGCCCGGTTTTGGCTTCTCCCGTCGACAGACCCGCCGCCACCAAAATAGTGATAGTTACCACATCGCGTCCGCCGACTCCGGCCGGAAAAATCGGGATCAACCCGACCACGTTGCCGATGGCCACCGCCGCCACCAGATTTAAGATGGTAATTTCATTGGTGCAGCCGACCCCCTGCATCAAAAAGTAAAACACCAGTACGCACATCAAGTGGACAAAGAAAATGCTGATGATTGTGAGCAATGTGAGTTTGCCGGTCGATTTTTTGTAAATATCGGTGGCGGCGGTCATCCGGGTAATCATGCCTTTGGTGAGCTTGTCTCCCCAGCGCATCATTGGTCCGATCAAGGGCAACGCAAAAAAGAAACGGTGAAAGAAAACGGCCAAAGAAGCGCCCAGTCCGGCCAGACACAGTCCCGCCAGCGCGGCGATCCAGAGATAAATCATCGACTCGGAGAGTGTCACTTGCGGTACTTGCACCTTTAACAGCAGCGGCACCGACGGCCCCAAAATCAGCAGGACCATCAAAAACAAGGCGATCATCCCGATGATCCGGTCCATCAAAATCGAGAATGCGCCTTCGAGTTTCTCCCCCTTCGCCGTGCGGCCGGAGAGCACCCCCATTTTGACCACGTCACCGCCGATGGCGCCGCCGGGGATGACCAGCGAAAAAAAGTTGCCCTGAAACGTCAGTGACAGCGCCTCAAAATATGAAATTTTGACATTGATCATTCTGGCGAGCTCATGCCAGCGAAACGAGCAGACAAAAATATGTGACCCGTAAAAAAACAGCGCCGGGATCAGATAAAGATAGTTAAAGTTGCTGAACCCCTCAATGATCTCTTTGGGATTGCGTGCAATCAAAAAAGCGACGATGCCGCCCGCCAGCGCCAGTTTTAAGAAAAGACCGGCAAATTTTTTGAGTTTTCTGAGTAACATTGTTTGCATTTTCCTCAAATTGCGTATTTATTAAAATAGCATGTTTTTATTTTTTAGCAAGCAAAATCAAAGGTTTATTATGAGTATTCTGAAATTATTCGTCACGAGTCCGGAAGTTTTGGGTTTCCGCCGGCTTCCGTCCCGCGCGACGCTGTATCCTTTTGAGAGTGAAGCCGCCGCATTGCAGGTCAAAAAAGAGTTTTCGCCATTTGTCACCGACCTCAACGGCGCTTGGAAATTTCAATATACCGAAACTCCGGAAAACATCAATGAGTCGGTTGCCTCGGCGGTATTGGATGACTCCAAGTGGGATGACACCGTCGTCCCCGACTGCTGGGTGATGCACGGTTACGATTACCCGCATTACACCAACGTCCAGATGCCGTATGCCGAGTTTCCGCCCGAAGTACCCAAGCGCAATCCGACCGGCATTTACCGTCGTAATTTTGAAGTAAAAGACTTGTCGCGCCGCCAGATTTTGCACTTTGACGGGGCGGAGAGCGCGTTTGTCTGCTTTGTCAACGGCCAGTTGGTCGGCGGCTCCAAGGACAGTCGCGGCGCAAGTGAGTTTGACGTGACTTCCGTGCTCAAAAAAGGTGTTAACCAGCTTACCGTGATTGTGGTCAAGTGGAGCGACGGCACCTTTTTGGAGGATCAGGACCATTGGTACTTGCCGGGCTTGTCGCGCAGCGTTTACCTTTACAGCGTCCCCGAGAAGTACATCGCCGACGCGTTTGTCCAAGTGACTCTCAAAGATAATTACACTTGCGGCGTCGCCGATTTGCAGATCCATGCCGCCAATTTGGGCGAAGGGGATGTTGTCACGGCAAAAATCTTTGACGCTTGCGGTCGGGAAGTCGCCGCTGCCGAGATCAAAACGGTCGAATACGGCACCAACGACCCCGTGCGCCGCGAATTAAGGGGTCGCCTCGAGCTTGCCGGCGTCGCCTTGTGGAGCGCCGAAAATCCGGTATTGTACATCGCTGTATTCTCCCTGGTTTCCGGCGGCAAAGTCGTCGATGCGACCTCGTGCCGCGTCGGCTTCCGTCATTACGAGATCCGCAACCGCGACTTTTTGATCAACGGCAAGCGCGTCCAGATCAACGGGGTCAACCGTCACGATCACCACGATACCAAGGGCAAAGCCGTGCCGTACGAGTTTATGAAGCTCGATGTGGTTACCATGAAGCGCTTTAATATCAATGCCGTGCGCACCTGCCATTACCCCAATGCACCCGAGTTTTACGACCTCTGTGACGAGTACGGCTTGTATGTGATTGATGAGGCCAATATTGAGCACCACGCGTTTTACAACGATTTTTGCCGCAACCCGCAATGGGCGGGCGCCTTTGTCGACCGCGCTGTCCGGCTGTTTGAGCGCGACAAAAATCATGCCTGCGTCTATGCCTGGAGCTTGGGCAACGAGTCCGGCTACGGCGCCAATCATGCGGCGATGGCCGGGTATTTGCGCTACCGCGACAAATCGCGGTTGATCCACTACGAAGGGGCCATCAGCGGTGACCCGTGGGAGCGTGACCGCATCAATCTTGAGCTTACGGATTTTATTTGCCCGATGTATCCCTCGATCGAGGCGATTGTCCGCTGGTCCAAAGAGTGCACCGGCGGCCAGCGCCCGCTCATTATGTGCGAGTACACCCATGCCATGGGCAACAGCAACGGGAGCTTAAAAGATTATTTCCACGCCTTTGAGACCTGTGCCGGCTTGCAGGGCGGCTTTATTTGGGAGTGGATCGACCACGGCATCAAACAGACCGCGCCCGACGGCCGCGAATATTGGGCCTATGGCGGCGATTTTAATGATCAACCCAATGATGCCAACTTTTGCACCGACGGGATCGTCTGGCCCGACCGCAAGCCGCACCCCGGCTTGTATGAGTTTAAGAAACTGGCACAGCCGGTGCGCATCCGTTTGATCGATGCCGCATCCGGTCGCATCGAGGTGGAAAACCGCCAGTATTTCAGCAACTTGAGCAAATACAATCTCGTGTGGCAGCTGGAGCTCGACGGTGAAGTTGTCGACCAAAACATTGAGCTCATGCCCGAGCTCGCTCCCGGCAAGAGCGCCCAGATGGTGCTTTTGATCAACCGCCCGGCGGCGCTGCCTGGTCAGAAATTTGTGCTGATCGCCAAGACCGTGCTGCGTGAAAATAACCTTTATGCCGACAAAGGCCATGAAGTTGCAATGGATTGGTTTGAGCTCCCGGTATTGAAATACGTTGCCGCCAAGCCGTTGGCCGCCGTGTTGCCCTCGATTGTCAAAAATGCATCGGAGGCTGTTCTTAAAACGGGCTTGCTCACCGCCAAAGTCAATGCGCACGGATTGACTTCGCTGCAATTGGGCGACACTGAGTTTTTGGCTGGAGCCGCCAAGCTGAGTTTGTGGCGCGCCGCCACTGACAACGATGGGATTAAGCTCTGCTTTGAGGATCATTTGAAGTCTAAGTGGTTCAAAACCTTGCACCGCTGGGTGGATAAGGGCTACGACCGCTTTAAACTCACCGCCGCCAACTTCGTCCAAAACGGCGAAGCCATCGAGCTCCGGTTCCTCGCCGGTGCGCCGGGGGTGGAAAATTTGGAGATCGAGTTTTTGCAGACCATTCGACCCTTGAGCAACGGGGCGGTGTCGCTGGAAAACACCTTTGTCATTCCCGAGGAATTTGACGATCTCCCGCGTCTCGGTATTACCTTAGCGCTTAAAAAAGAGTTTGACCTCGTCCGTTATTTCGGGCGCGGCCCGTTGGAGAACTACATTGACCGCGACGCGGCCAGTTATCTCGGCTATTTTAAGACCACGGTCGATGAGATGTATGTGCCTTACGTGATGCCGCAGAGCAATGGCAACCGGACTCAAACCGAGTACGTCGCCATGCGCAGCGGTCAAACCGGCGCCGGTCTCCTCGTAGTTGCCCCTGCCGGGATGGAGTTCTCGACTTCGCGCTGGAGCGAGGAGGCGATTTACGCCGCCAAGCATACCATTGATCTCGCGGACGAAAACGTGGTTTACCTCCACCTCGACGTCCGCAACCGCGGCATCGGTACCGGCAGCTGCGGTCCCGATACTTTGGACGAGTACAAAATCCGACCGGGCCGCTATCAGTTTAATTTGATCTTAGCCGGCCTTGATCAGGATACTTGCGCCAGAGAGGTCGCCCGCAAGCTGGTATGACCGCCAGACTGTACTTTGATAACGGGACATTGGGGCTGGATGGTTTCCCCGGGGAGCCGTCCGGCGAATTGCTCCGTTATCTTAAGTCCGACCCCCGCAGCGGCAACCGGCGCGGCCGCGCCTGCGATTATGCGGCCATCGTCATGGCCATGCAGCGGCAAAAAATTGCTTTTTTTGATCAGGTGCGCGCTTTTGCTCCTTTGGATGAGCTCGCTTTGCGCGAAAACATCATCCCCCGGCCGCACCAAATGCAGGCGTTTGAGGCTTGGCGCAAAGCATATTACCGCGGGGTGGCGGCGCTCCCCACGGGGAGCGGCAAAACGATTTTAGCGGTGATGGCGATCGCGGCCTTAAAGCGCCCGACGATGGTGCTGGTGCCGACGATTGACCTTTTGCAGCAGTGGCACGCGGTGTTGAGCCGTTTCCTCAATCTTCCCATCGGGATACTGGGGGGCGGCGAGCGTGAAATTTTGCCCGTTACGGTGAGTACTTACGACTCGGCGGTCCTCAATATGGAGTTTGTCGGCAACCGCTTTGCCTTGCTGGTTGCCGATGAGTGCCATCACTTGCCGGGGCCGGAAACCAGACTGGCGGCGGCGATGTGCATCGCCCCTTTTCGCCTCGGGTTGTCGGCGACGCCGGAGCTTGCCGATGATCGGCAGCAAGTGCTCTTTGATCTGATGGGGCCGCTGGTTTGTCAGATCCATATTGACGAGCTGGAGGGCAAGGTGTTGGCCGATTATCTGGTGAAACGCGTCTTTCTCAACCTCGATGATGACGAGGCGGCCGATTACCAATTTCACCGGCAGCGCTATGTCGATTTTCTCAAGCTTAACCGCATCAACTTTGCCTTGCCCTCCGACTGGGGGCGCTTCCTCGGGCTTTGCGGCCGCAGTGATTACGGCAGAGAGGTCTTTGCTTCCTTTTTGCGGCAACGTGAAATCGCCCGCGGCGGCCGCTCCAAGTTTCGTACTATTTGGGACTTGTTGCAAACTCATGCCGGGGAGCAAATCATCATTTTTACCGCCGACAACCCGACTGCGTACCGGATCGGCGAGGAGTTTATGCTCCCGGTGATCACCCATCAGACCAAATTGCGCGAGCGAAAAGAGTTTTTGGATGCGTTTCGAGCGGGAGATTATCCGATTCTGGTAACCAGTAAAGTTTTGAATGAGGGCGTGGACGTCCCGGCGGCCAACGTCGGGATCGTCGTCTCGGGGTCGGGCAGCGTCCGCGAGCACGTGCAGCGCTTGGGGCGGATTTTGCGTCCCGCCCCCGATAAAAAACAGGCGGTCTTGTACGAGCTCATCAGCGCCAATACGGCCGAGGAGTCGGTGAGTGATCGCCGCCGTTCGCATCGGGCTTATACTTCACGCAAAAAATCTTGAACTATCTTTATTTTAGCTCAAAGCCGTCGTTTTCACCATTGATGATTTTGCCGACGGCGGGCATCGGAAAGTGGCAGCCGGCGACCGTTTTACCGTTTTTTGCAGCGCGCTGAAGAATTTTTCGGCGGCTTTCGGCGGCTTTTCCGGGGTTCATATCATAGGCGCAGCTGATTTCCGGGTCAGGAAGCTGCCAGACGGTGGCGTGCATCAGGTCGCCGAAAAACATGTAAATATGGTTTTCGTAAACGGTATGTCCGGGCGTGTGACCGGGGGCGTCAAGCGCATAAATTCCCGGAAAAATTTCCTGATCCTGTTCAAATAAGTTGATTTTGTACAATCCAAAAACCTGATTTTGCAACTCCGCATCGGGCTCATTTTTCCAGTAATTGTACTCTTTGTGCGAAAGGTAGACCTCGGCGCCGGGAAACGCGGCTTTACCATCGGGGCCGATGAGACCGCCGATGTGGTCCGGGTGCATGTGGGTGATGAGGATAATATCGATTTTTTCGTTGGCAAGCAATGCTTGTGTATTGCCCTTGGCGGGGCCGTAACCCGCGTCAATGAGGATATTTTTGCCGTTTTGCCGGAGTAAAAAACAATTGATTGAGGACGGAGCCTCTGTTTCGCTGAACGTTTTTGCCAATTCTTTGGCCGGTGCATTAAATAATTTCATCGGCATGGAGGCCGGTGCATCTTTGATGATCCACATGCTCCCTAGTTTGACGATGTCACTGCCATTGGCCAACCCGAGTACGCTTATTGACGCTACCCACAACGAAAGAACACATTTCAACATAAAACCCCCTGGAACCACGGTGCCTTTTGCTCCGGATGAAGCGCACACCGACTGTCAATATATGCCGCAAAATATAAAATGCAATCGAAAAAACAAAAAAAACACATTTTATTTTGTCCGACATTACGACAAAAGAGAAAATTGACAAAAAAATCAGCGTTTGCGGTAGATTTGCGCCGAGTTGCGCTCGACGAGCATTTTCATTTCCAGTTGCATCAAAGTGGCGAGCAATTCGGCGCTGTCGAGATTGCTTTGCGCTCTGAGTTCGTCAAAACTCAAATCATTGGCTGATAAAAGGGAGCAAAGCAAGCTCTCCATTTCATTCAAATCGGCCGGGGCGTCGGGGAGGTAGGCGCTTTTGCCGTCTTCCGCCCTTTCACCGGGCCGCAAACCTGGGAGGTAGCCGATGCCCATGCCGGTCAGCACGTCGGCAAAGGTTTCAATCAGGCCCGCACCCTCGCGGATCAATTGATGACAGCCTCTGGCCTGCGGGTTGTCGGCCATCCCGGGGACGGCAAAGACATCGCGGCCCTGCTCCAGAGCCAGCCGGGCGGTGATCAAGGCGCCGCTGTCAATGTTGGCCTCGGTGACGACGGTCGCGGCGCACAACCCGGCGACAATCCGGTTACGGCGCGGGAACGAGCTGCGGCTGACCGGAAAGGTCATTGGAAATTCGCTCACGACCGCGCCGTCGTTTTCGATAATCGCGCGGGCCAGCGGGACATTTTCCTGCGGGTGGAGGCGCAGCAATCCGCCGCCCAGCACCGCCACGGTGACGGCATGGTTGTCGACACAGGTTTGGTGCGCTACTGTGTCCACCCCAAAAGCGAGGCCGGAAACCACCACAAAATTGGCTGCGACCGCCCCTTCGGTGATGAGCCGGGTCATCCGGTGGCCGTAACCGGTCATCCGGCGGCTGCCGACGATGGCGACCGCGTTGTCGGGAAACGAAGGGAGATTGCCCCTCACGTAGAGACACAAAGGGGGATCGTACAAGTGACGCAATACATCCGGGTAATTGTCGTCCAAAATGGTGATGAGCCGCACTCCGGAGCGGTTAACCAGCGCCAATTCCTTGTCGAGTTCTTCGGCGGCGGCAAATTCGCTGATTTTTTTGGCCAGCACCGGGCCGATGCCTCGCACTTGGGCCAAATCGTTTTCGGTGGTTTCAAAAATGTTGGCGGGTGAGCCAAGCGCATCGCACAAGGCTTGGTATTTGACAAAGCCGATGCCGGAAATCAGATTGCATAAAATCACGCCTTCGCGGTCAAGCATGAGCAACTCCCAAAAGATTTAGAATTTTGCTCTCGGGGACATTTTTGACGACTTCCACCTTGCCGATGGCACGGGGGAGGACCAAGGTGATTTGGCCGTTGCTGTTCTTTTTATCTGTCCGCATGTTTTCGACAATGGTTGCGGGGGCGAATTGCTGGGGGAGCTTATACGGGAGATGCAAGTGTTTCAAAAGCTCCAGCTGCCGGTTGTATTCGCCTTGAGTCCACATTTTTTCACTGAGAGCAAACAATCCGGCAAGATTCATCCCGATGGCGACCGCTTCGCCGTGGCTGATGGTAAAATTGCTTGCCGACTCGATCGCGTGGCCAAAGGTGTGACCGTAGTTGAGGATGGCGCGCAAATCATTCTCTTTTTCGTCCTTGCTGACCACGTCGGCCTTGATTTGGCAGCAGCGCTTGATGATGGATGTCCACTCCAAAGGCTCAAGCAAGCGGTCAAACAGTCCGGCGTCGCCGAGCACTGCGGTTTTGACGATTTCGGCCAAACCGCAGCGGATTTCACGCTCCGGCAAGGTTTGCAAATACGTGGGGTCGATCAATACCGCCTCGGGTTGGTGAAAGGCACCGATGAGATTTTTGCCCTCCGGGATGTCCACCGCGGTTTTGCCGCCGACACTGGAGTCCACCATTGCGAGCAATGTGGTGGGAACCTGCACAAAGCTGATGCCGCGCATGTAAATTGCCGCTGCAAAGCCGGTCATGTCGCCGGTGACGCCGCCGCCCAATGCGATGAAACGGCTTTTGCGGTCCAAATTGAGCCTCGCCGCGTAACGGCAGATGTCGCTCACGGTATTGACGGTTTTATGCTCTTCGCCGGCGGCGAAGACAAAGCGCTCAAAGTCGCCCAATGTTATTAATGGCGCCAAATTGGAGTCGGTGACGACCAGTGCGCGCCTGGCGGGCAGTTTGGCATATTGGGCAAACGCGTTCTCGCCGATGTAAATATCATAACTGTATTGGCCGAGGCTGACGTTGACGATTTCCATATTTTTCTCCGTATTTTTTTTAATTTAATCCTGAATTTACAAAAAAGCCAATCGGAAAGTGAAAAAAATACTGGTAAAATTGCCGATGACAGAGTAAATTATATCCGAGTGATACTGCCGGCCGTTTTTGGGGACCCGGCTTCGCCGTCGCTGAAAAGGCATGACAACAAACTTTACCGTTGAGGAAATAATTGGAAATGGAAGAGAACAAAAAAGATCTGGAGCTGATGGATAAAATCGTCAGTTTGTGCAAACGCCGCGGTTTCGTATTCCCGAGCTCGGAAATTTACGGCGGGATCAACGGCTTTTGGGACTACGGCCCCTACGGCTCGCGCATGAAGCGCGCGATTGAAAACTTGTGGTGGCACGAAATGGTCGAAACCCGCGACAATGTCGAGGGGCTCGACTCGACGATCATTTGCCACCCCCGCGTCTGGAAGGCCTCCGGTCACCTCGACCAATTCAGCGACATGATGACCGACTGCCGCAAGTGCAAATCGCGTTTCCGCGTCGATCAGATGCCCGACCCGACCAAATGCAGCAATTGCGGTTCGGCGGACTTGACCGAGCCCCGTGAATTTAACTTGATGATGAAAACCTTTGTCGGCCCCGTGTTTGATGAGGAGCACACCGCGTGGCTCCGCGCCGAGAGTTGCCAGCCGATCTTTGTTGACTTTCACAGCGTCCGGGTGGCGACGCGCCAGAAGCTTCCTTTCGGGATCGCCCAGATCGGCAAGGCCTTCCGCAATGAGATCAACCCGCGCAACTTTACCTTTCGCAGCCGCGAGTTTACCCAAATGGAGATGGAGTTCTTTTGCGAAGACGCGCAAGGGATGGAGTTTTTTGAGTACTGGAAAGCGCAGCGGATTAAGTATTACCGCGAAAAGTTGCTTTTCAGCGACGACTTCTTCCGCATTTATGAGCACGAAAAATTGGCTCACTATGCCAAAGCGGCCGTGGATATCGAAGTCAAGTTCCCGTTTGGCTGGGGCGAGCTGGAGGGCATCCACCACCGCGGTACCTGGGATTTGACGCGCCACAGCGAGTTTTCGGGCGAAGATTTGCAGTATATGGATCACGACAACGGCCGCAAGATTATGCCGACCGTCATCGAGACTTCGGTGGGGCTGGACCGCACCATGCTCGCTTTGCTGTGCCGCGCCTACGACGAGGATACCGCCGCCACCGCCAAAGAGGGGATGGAGGAGGATGTCCGCATCGTGATGCATTTGCCACCCTTGGTTGCTCCGGTGCAAGTCGCCGTGCTGCCGCTCTCCAAAAAATTGACCGAAAATGCGGAGGCTTTGTACAAAGACCTCAACCGCCATTTCCGCTCCGAAATGGATGTCACCGGCAGCATCGGCAAACGCTATCGCCGCCAGGATGAAATTGGGACGCCGTTTTGCATCACCTTTGACTTTGAGTCGGGCGCCGACAACGCCGTCACCGTCCGTGACCGCGACAGCATGACGCAAGAGCGCGTCAATATTTCCCAATTGCGCAGCTATCTTGAGGAAAAAATCGGTATCTAAAACGGTATGAAAAAATCCCCGGCGGCAATCGTAACAACGCTCAACTGTTTATGGCAAAGTGCGGCTCTGACGCTGTTGGCAGTATATGTGTCGGCAAATGTGCTCTACTGGCTGATTCCGGCTGCTTCGCCGGAACTCACCGAGACGTACAAACTCATTTTTATTGCGCGCGTCCGTTATGCTGTGCTGCCGGAGGCCAAGGAGCAGGGCAGTTATGTATTGTGTACTTTGCTGTTGCCCTTGTTGGCCTATTTGGCGGTAAGGATCCGCAAAGTTCCGGCCAATTTGCTCAATTTTCTGGCGTGTTTGTGGTTGGCTTTGACGGTTTGGCTGATGTTCGGCAATGTTGAGTTTGTCAACACCGCCTTTCGCAAAGTTGGAGAGAGCCCGGCGCTGTTGATCAAAATCGATCTTTGCGCGGCGGCGATGGGGGTGCTCTTGTGGTTTTGGCGGCGTCCGCGGTTGAGTCGACGGTGGCTGCTGGCGCTGTCCCTGACAGTCGGCTTGTTGCTGACGGCGGCTTCGACGCTGTATGTGCCGGAGCGGATTACCGAATACTTTAACTTTCACTTTGACCCGATTTTGCAAGCGGTGAGTCAAACCGCCGGCGGGATGCATTTTGTTCACCAGTACGGTTTTTATCCTGAGTTTTTGCGTCCGGTCTTTCACTTTGTTCCGGCGACGATTCGCAACATCAATGTGGTGTTTTCGCTGATGACCTATTTTTCGTTTGCGATGGTATTGCTGGCGGCGTGGCGGATGATCCGCAATCCGTTGGTTTTTTTGTTTTTATCCGGAGCGTTGGCTGTTTTTTGTACCATGGGTTGGGGGCAGATCAACGGCAACGGATTTGATCCCTATTTCCCGTATTATCCGATCCGGACGGTGTTTCCGACCTTGTTTCTGGCGTTGGCGGCGGTTTACTGCCACCGGCCGTTCCGGCATTTTTACCTCGTCGCCGGAGTGCTGGCGGGGGCGGGCGTGTTTTGGAATTTCGACGTCGGCGTGGTGGCCTTTGGCGCGTTTGTGTTTCTGTTCGGCGTTGAAATGTGGTTTGAGCCGCGCCAAAAATGGCGGCCGTTGGTAATTTATCTTTTGACATTTGCGGTCGCGGTGCCAGTGATTTGGGGGTATTTTTGCTGTCTCAATCAAAAAATACTGACTCCCGCAATTTTATTTCAAATGCAGCGGTCCTGCGCGGTGGCGGGATATTTTATGCTGCCGATGCCCGCTTTGCCGTTTTTTTGGGGGATGCTGCTGGCGGTTTATGTGTCCGGGATTGTTTGGGGAATTTACACGCTCTCGCGGCATGACTGCGATCCGGGGGCACGGTGGGTGATGTTTGCCTCGGTAATCGGGCTCGGTGTTTTCAGCTACTATGCCGGTCGCAGCCATGTTTTAAATATGCCGCATGTAATTTATCCGGCGCTGCTGATTTTGGGAGTTTATTTAGACCGGGCGATCCGGTTGTGCCGCTTTGAATCCTTGCGGTTGTCGGCGCTGGCACTGGCTTTCCCGGGGCTCTTTGTTGCTGCTGCTGCGTGGTATTGTATGCTTTCGACATTGCCGTCTTTGTCGGCGGCCTTCCAGAAAAATGTCGGCGGCGCGGTTTGGGAAAAGCCCGGGGTACTCCATGCTGATGCCGAATATATCCGCAATTGCGCCAATGGCCGCAAGGCGAATATATTCGGTACGTTTCAGGGATTTTTGTATGCCCAGAGCAGGACGCGCGGCGACGTGGTCAACAGCAATGAAGTCGAGACAATCCTCCAGTCGGAGTGCGAACGGGTGGTGCGGCAGACGGCGGAGTCCGGCAGTCCATTGTTTTTGGCGTCTCCGGCTCCTTGGGGTATCCGGTTTGATGACGATTTTCTCCAGCGATATTATGAACTTAAGGGAGTCAGCGCCACCGGAAGGATTCATTATTACGAACCGCGCCGAAAGTAGGGAGGATACAGGATGTTTGGCAGAGAATCGCTGATGCAAAAGGCCGGGCGTCTGGACGCCGATGCAGTTTTGGTGTTGTTTTTATTGGGCGGGTTGGCGACGCTTTTTTACTATTGTTTGCCGGGGACGGATCCGGCCGCGGCAGAGGCGGCGGGCAAGCTTTTCTCCGCCAATCTGCAAAAAGAGCTGTTGCCGGAGCCGACGGAGCAGCATACATATCTTTTGAGTTTGCTGGTGCTGCCGGTGCTGACAGTGCTGATTGTCCGGTACAACCGGTGGTCACTGCCGGTAATCGCCGGAGCCGGTTTATGGCTGGGGTTTTGGGGCGTCATGCTTTTTTGCGACGATAGCTGGATAAAGGTGGTATTTACCGCTTCGCTGGCCGACGTTAAAATGCAGACATTGACCGTCCTGATTGTCGCTGGTTTGCTTTTTTTTCTTTTTCGTCATCGGTTAAAACTCAACGGCGCGGTCATTTTGGCGTCATGCGCAGTAGTCGGTCTTTTTTTTACGGTCGGTTTTTCCATCTATAATCCGACGCGGATGCTCAATTATTTTACCCACCATTATGAAATTCTCTGTTATGCCGTAAGCCAAAGTGCGGCCGGCTATCCGACATTGCATCAATACGGTTTTTATCCCGATTATCTGGCACCGGTTTTTACGTTTATCAATTTGGATGTGCGCAATTTTAACGGGATCATGAGCCTGCTTAATTTCGTTGTTTTTATGACAATGCTGCTGGCTTTTTGGCAATTTTGCCGCAATAAGATTGTCGCCGTGGTCTATACGCTGGTGATGGTTTATTTCAGCAACTCGACGGTGGGTATTTTAAACGGCAACTCTTTTGATCCTTATTTTGCCTATTACCCGATCCGGACGATTGTCCCGGCGCTCAGTATTTTTGGGGTGGCGCTTTATCTTAAATATCCCGGAAGGAGATGGATATTGCCGGTATTGGGAGTGATTTCGGGAGCGGGCGTGTTTTGGAACCTTGACAGCGGCATCACCGTCGCGGTGGCGCTGTGGGGGTGGTTTGTCATCGAATTCGGTTTTTCCATTCGGGAAAAACGTTCCAGCCGGCAGCCTTTGCTCACTTTTGGCGCATGGTTTCTGACCGCGCTCGTCATTGTCTGGGGGCTCTTATGTTACCGCCACCAAATGTGGCTGACGCCGTCGGTTTTATTCAAATATCAGAAAATTTTTGCCGTCGGCGGCTTTTATATGCTGCCGGTGCAACCGCTGCCCAACGCATGGGTCTTTTTTGCCGCCGTGCCGGTGATTGCTCTGGTGCGCGGGATTTTCGGGCGGATGACAAGTCCGGCCAATCTGCCCGTCCGCTGGGGGATGTATCTGGGGATTTTGGCGCTGGGTCTTTTCAGTTATTACATGGGCCGCAGTCATATTTTAGTGCTGTCGACGGTAATTTATCCGGCAATGATTCTGCTTTTTTTGTGGCTTGATGAAGCATTGCGTTTTGCCAAGCTCAGGGGGTGGCGATTCCCCGGTGTTTTGATGAGTATTCCGGTGTTGACTTTTGCGGGTTTGATTTTTCCGGTTTATATCAATACACTCCCTGAGCTGTTTGGCCTGGTGGCGGGCAATATGGTTGCTTTTGTCAAGAATGAGCCGGGGACATTGGACTTAAAAGCCGCAGTGATCCGTAATTTTGCCGACGGTCGTAAAATCAATATTTTCGGCAATCATCAGGGTTTGCTTTATCTGCAAAGCGGTTGCGTTTCTCCTCTGGTCAACGGCGGCGAAATCGAAATCATTTTGGAGTCCGACCGGCAGCGGATTTTAAATGAGCTTGGCAAAGCGGAGTATCCGTTGGTGATTAATGGCAATAATGACCCCGACCGCTTGCAGATCCCGGAGTCTTTGCTCAAATTGCAATACCGTCTGGTGGCCGCCGATCCGGGCTCGGGGATGCGTTTTTATGTGCCGGCCAAAGAGCATAAAAGCGCGGAGTAAATCTGCCGCCGCAATGGAGTTTTGCCATGATTGGAAAATTTTCGTTTATCAGAAAAATGTCGGTGATGCAAATGGACTGCCTGGGGACGGTTGGATTGCTGACGTTGGTTTCGGCGACGGCTTATTGGCTGTTGCCGTCCCCCGATCCGGCGACCTTCGAAAAAGTTAATTCTCTGTTTATCCCGATGTTTCGCAATGATTTACAGCCGGAGCCGGGAGAGCAATGGACCTATTTGCTCGGGTTGATATTGCTGCCGGTGATTGCCGGACTGTTGGTGTGGTTTCAGCGCCGGGGTATTCCGCCGGCGGCGGGCGGCTGCTTCTGGCTGGGATTCTTTGGCATCATGCTGTTTTACCGTGCGGATTGGATTCGGGCCAATTTTTCGGTCATCGCGGGTAACAGCGGCTGGCTGCTGGCTGCTGGTTTGGTTTTTGCGCTGACGCTTGGGGGATTGTTTTGGCGGCGGCTCAACCTTTCCGACAAATTGATTTGGTGGACGGTGATTTTGGCCGGGTTCTTTTTTACGGTCGGCTTGTCGCTTTACGATCCGGCAAAAATGTTGAATTATTTTACGTTGCACTGGGAGGTGATTTGCTATGCGGTCAGTCAAAGTGCACTCGGCAGCCCGACCTTGCATCAATATGGTTTTTATCCTGACTTTCTGAGTGTGATTTTTCGTTTTTTTGAGGTTAATATCCGTAATCTCAATGTGATTTTGAGCCTCCTGAATTTTATTGTCTTTCTGGCGATTTTTGCCGCCTTTTGGCAATTTTGCCGCAACAAGGTGATCGCGCTCGTGTATGCAGTGCTGCTGATTTTTGTCAGTAACTCTCTGAGCGGCACGCTGAACGGCCGTGAATACGATCCTTATTTCGCCTATTGCCCGATCCGGACGATTGTCCCGGCAATCAGCATTTTTTTGATGATGATGTATCTCAAGTATCCACGGCGCCGGGTGTTGCCGGTGCTGGGAGCGGTTGCCGGGGCGGGGGTGTTTTGGAATCTGGACAGCGGGATTACGGTGGCGGTGGCGGTATTTTCTTTTTTGGCGGTGGAAACGTTGGCCGGCTGCTTGCGCAAAGAGCCTGATTGGCGGCCGTTGAAAGAGTTTGCATTTTGGTTTGCCGCGTTATTCGCCGGTGTTTGGTTGCTTTTGTGTTGGCGGCACGGGATGTGGCTGACGCCGCAAGTGGTGTTTAAGTATCAGAAGATTTTTGCGGTCAGCGGTTATTTCATGTTGCCGGTCCAGCCGCTTCCCGACGCTTGGGGATTTTTTGCCGGAGTGTCGGTGATTGCGTTGACGTGGGGATTTTTTATGCAAAAAAACAGTATGGATAACGCGACTGCACGTTGGGTGTTGTATCTGGCAATATTGTCGCTCGGGTTATTCAGCTATTATATGGGACGCAGTCATTTGTCGGTGTTGACTCCGGTGATTTACCCGGTGCTGGTGATTTTGGCAGTCTGGCTGGACGGCGCGGTCCGGCTTTCGGCGGTCCGGGAGCTCAAAAAATACAGCATTCTGTTAAGTGTGCCGGTATTGGTTTTGTTTGCTCTCTCCGTGCCGATGTTGGTCAATGTGTTACCGCAATTAATCCCGGCCGGATCGTCGCACATGGTGGCGGCAATCAAAAACGAGCCCGGAGTGTTGGAAGAAAAGGCGAATTTGATCCGCGCCTTTGCCAATGGCGGAAAAATCAATATCTTCGGCAAGCATCAGGGGTTGCTTTACATGCAAAGTCAAACCGTCTCCGGTATCGCGGACAGTGGTGAAATTGAAATAATTTTGCTGGCGGATTTGGAGCGGATTTGGACCAAGCTTGCCGATTCGCCTTATCCGCTGGTGATTTGCGAAGGTGATCCCATGCGTTTGCCGATGCCGGAGCAATTGTTGAGCCAAAAGTACCAGCTCGTCCAGTACGATCCGGTCGGTATTTTATTTTATTTGCCCAAAAAAGGAATCGATCATGCTCAGTAAAACCTATTCGGCGACGGTGGTCGGGATTGACGCCCATCTGGTCGAGATCGAGCTCAATATCACCGGCAATTCGGGGGCCAACGGCGCCTTGAGCACGGTGTCGATCGTCGGTTTGCCCGACAACGCCATCAAAGAGAGCAAAGACCGCGTGCGCTCGGCCATCCAGAGCTCGGGGTTTACCCATCCGTCCGGGTTTGTGGTGGTCAATCTGGCGCCAGCTTACCTCAAAAAAGAGGGGGTGTCGTTTGACCTCGGGATTGCCTTGGGGATGCTCGCTTTGTCGGGGATGGCCGATGCGGCCAAACTGCGCCGTACCGGGGTCATCGGCGAACTTGCCTTGGACGGCTCGGTGCGTCCCGTCAAGGGCGTGCTTCCCGCCGCCGACTGTCTGGCGGCGCAAACTGATTTGGACGCCTTGCTGGTCCCGGCGGCCAATGCCCACGAGGCCGCGTTGGCGGCAGGCGAGCGGATCAAAGTTTACCCGGTCGGCACTCTCAAAGAAGCGGTCGAGTTTTTAAACCGCCCGGCGACGGTGCCCTATACGGCCGATTTTGCGCAATTCACTGCCGACGCGCTGGCCGCGGCCGAGCTTGATTTTGCCGATGTCAAGGGGCAGAGTCTGGCCAAACGCGCCTTGGAAATCGCCGCCGCCGGGGCGCACAATATTTTATTGATCGGGCCGCCGGGGACGGGGAAGTCCATGACCGCGATGCGGCTCCCCGGGATTTTGCCGCCGATGACCTTTGAGGAAACGTTGGAAGTCAGCCGCATTCACAGCATTTTGGGCTTATTGCAGGACGGCAATGCGCTGCTCCGGACGCGCCCCTTTCGCTCGCCGCACCATACCATCTCCGATGTGGGGCTGATTGGCGGCGGCAAGGATATCCGCCCGGGGGAAATCAGCTTGGCCCATAACGGAGTATTGTTTTTGGACGAATTCCCTGAATTCAAGCGCCATGTTTTGGAGGTGCTGCGCCAACCTTTGGAGGCGGGGTGCATCAATGTCTCGCGGGCGGCGGGAAGTGTGACGTTTCCGGCCCGCTTCATGCTCTGTGCGGCGATGAATCCGTGCCCGTGCGGGCGCGGCGACTATGAGCTCGGGTGCACCTGCAAATTGGAGGAAAAGCGACGCTACCGGCAAAAGATATCGGGCCCCTTGCTGGACCGCATCGACCTCACGGTCGAGCTGCGGCAATTGAGCGAAAATGAGCTTTTGTCCGCTCCGACGGGTGAGTCGAGCGCGGTCATCCGCGAGCGGGTATTGACGGCGCGGCAAATCCAGTCGCAGCGCTTTGCCGCGCGCAAAATTCACTGCAACAGCCAGATGACCAGCCGCGATTTGCAGGAGTTTTGCCGGATCGACCTCAAAGGGCAGCAGCTTCTCAAGCAGGCGATTGCCCGCTTTCAACTCAGTCCGCGCGCCTATGACCGGATTTTAAAAGTGGCGCGCACCGTCGCCGACTTGGCGGGGGCGAAAGACATCGGCGAGCGGCATTTGTTTGAGGCGGTCAACTACCGTTCGGTACACTTGCCCGCGAGCCGGTAGTCGCCGGGGGTGACGCCGTGAATCTGTTTAAAGCGGCGGATGAAGTACGCCGGGTCGGCGAAGCCGCAGGCTTGCGCGATCTCATTAATATTGCCGTAGGGCGATTGCAGCAATTGCCGGGCCTGACGCATCCGGCAGTCGGTGATGCGGCGGCCGGGCGAAGTTTGCAAATACCGGCGGTACAGCTGCTTTAACAAGCTCTCGCTCACTTGCGATTGCCGGGCGGCGGCGGCCAAATCAATCGTTTCGCCGTAATGCTGCAAAATAAAGTTTTCCGCCCGTTGCAGCGCCGCGGGCAGCACCGGGCGCGGTTCATTGCAGCGCAGTTGCTCCAAACGCTGCGTCACCGCCGACAGCAAACACCCGGCCGGATCGGTCTCAAAGCGTTTGGCCAATGCGGTCAAATCATGCATCCATGCTTGCAAATAGGTCTCGTTGCGGACATCCCAAAGCAGCGGCTCGCCGGTCATGTCGCCCTCAAAGATCACATACGTAGTGGTCGTCGGCTCGTGATTGATCTGATTGTGCCGCAAGCCCCGCGGCAGCAGCAGGAGCGACTTCGCCGGGCAGTCAAAGCTTAAATCCTCGACATCGATCCGGCAGTGACCGGTATCGATCAAAATCGCCTCGGCCCCGCCGTGGGAGTGAAACGCGACGTTTTCTGTCCCGGCAAAGGTGTCGGCGGCATACAGCTGATACGGCATATTGTCTGAAAGTCCTGTTTTTATGTCAATTTATCCGGTACTTGCGCAGTTGAAAAAACTGTTTCTCCTGTTACATTATATCATAAAAGAAAAAAGTCAAACCAGCTGGAGAAAAAAATGAGTAAGATTGCCAAACCGACACCGATCATTTTGCACACCGATATCGGGACGGATATCGACGACGCCTGGGCGCTGCTCCAGATTTTAAAGATGCCGGAGTTGAAACTTTTGATGACGCTTACGGACACCGATCACTCGGTTTACCGCGCGGCGCTGGCCGCCAAGCTGCTGGAGGCGTGGGGGCACCCGGAGGTGGAGGTCGGCGCCGGGATGGTGGCATACCCCATGAAGGACAACTTTTGCCAAAAGGAGTGGCTCGGCGACTACAACCCGGTGAATTACCAAGGCAAATATCACTGGAACGGGATCGGGCGGATGATTGAGCTCATCCGTCAGCATCCCGGCCCCCTGACGCTGGTCTCCATCGGCCCGACGCCGTCTTTGGCCGAGGCGCTGCGCCTTGCCCCCGACATCGCCGCCAAGGTTGATTTTGTCGGCATGTTTGGGAGCGTCCGCGTCGGTTATGTCGGGGCCCCCGACCCGGTGGCCGAGTATAACGTGGTCGCCGCGACCAAGGCTTGTCAGGCGGTGTTTAGGGCCCCGTGGCGCAGCATGACCATCACCCCGTTGGACAGCTGCGGGATCGTGGTGTTGACGGGGGAACTGTATCAAAAATTGCGCACCTCAAGCTCGCCCGACCTCAAGGTATTGCTGGATAACTACCGCTTGTGGAAACCATTTTGGGTCGATTTTGACAACAAGGTCGAGCCTGACAAGAGTTCGATTTTGTTTGACACCGTGGCGGTGCATTTGGTCAACTCGACCGAATTTCTCAAGATGGAAAGCTTGCCGATTGCGGTGGACGACAAAGGTTTCACCGTGATTGACGCCGAACACGGCCAAATGATGAAGGTCGCCACCGGCTGGACCGACCTCGACGGCTACCACCGCCATTTAACCGAAGTTTTGTTGCGGTAAATTACAACGCAGTGGTAATCAATTCGGCCAAGTTGGGCCAATCTTCCGGCAAGGGGGCGCAAAAGTGCATCATTTCGCCGGTTTTGGGGTGGGGGAGCGAGAGCTTCCACGCATGGAGCATCTGGCGGTGAATGCCCGGAAATTTGAGTTTGTCGCCGCCGTAAAGCTCGTCGCCCAGAACCGGCGACTTGAGATGCGCCAGATGGACGCGGATCTGATGGGTGCGCCCGGTTAAAATGTCTACTTCGAGCTCGGCCAAAGAAATCCGCCCCGAATGAAGATGCTCAATCACGCGGTAACGGGTGATCGCCTCTTTGCCGTTGCGCTCGACCACCGCCATCTTTTGGCGGTTGACCGTGTGACGGCCGATCAAGGTGATGATTTCCCCCTTGTCCTGCTTCGGTTTGCCGACGGTGACGGCGCGGTAGGTTTTTTGGGTGCTGCGGCGGGCAAAGGCGGCGGAGAGTTGAAATTGCGCGTCGGGGGTCTTGGCAATGACCAGACACCCGGAGGTGTCTTTGTCGAGCCGGTGGACAATGCCGGGACGTAAATTCTCCTCAAAATCGTCGCTTAAATCGGGATAGCGGCCCAATAAGGCGTTAACCACCGTGCCGTCCGGGTTGCCGGGAGCCGGGTGAACAACGACGCCGGGGGGCTTGTTGATGACGAGCATAAACTCGTCCTCAAACAACACGGGGTAGGTGAAGCTCTCGGCTTTGATTTCCACGGATTTCAACTCAGGTACATCGATGGCGATGAGCATATTTTCTTTGACTTCCAACCGGGGTACGGTCACGGTTTCGCCATTGCGGCGGACGCGGTTGTCCTCAATGAGCTTTTGGAGATAGCTTCGCGAGGAGCCGGGGAGCATCAGCGACAAAAATTTGTCGAGCCGGTTGCCCGCAAGCTCGCCGGAGACCGTGAATTCATGCGTTGTCATGACAAGTTGCGCAGCTCTTCGAGCCGCCGCTCGCAATTGATGAGCATGATCGGTTTGAGGATTAAGTCCAATTCGCCCTCCATCAATTTGGGCAAATCAAAGGTATTGACGTTAAACCGGTGGTCGGTGACGCGGTTTTGCGGGTAGTTGTACGTGCGGATGCGCTCGCTGCGGTCACCGGTGCCGACTTGCGAACGCTTGTCAGCGGCCTGCTTGGCATATTCTTCCTGCTGCTTGATCTCCAAAAGCCGGGCGTACAAAATGCGCAACGCGATTTCCTTGTTGCGGTGCTGCGATTTCTCCTGCTGGCTGGCGACCGAGAGCCCGGTCGGGATATGGGTCACACGGACGGCCGAGTCGGTGGTGTTGACGCACTGGCCGCCGGGGCCGCTGGAGCGAAAGACGTCAAAGCGCAAATCCTCCTGCTTGATGTCGAGCTCGACCTCTTCGGCCTCGGGCATTACCGAGACGGTGATGGTCGAGGTGTGGACACGCCCGCCCGCCTCGGTTTCGGGCACGCGTTGGACGCGGTGGACGCCCGACTCATATTTCATCTGAGAGTAAACATCCTCGCCGGAGAGCGAAAAAGACACATCCTTGATCCCGCCCAAATCGGAGTTGGATTGCTCAAGAAGCTCCACTTTCCAGCCGGAGGTTTCGGCAAATTTGAGGTAGGCGCGAAAGAGTTCGCCGGCAAACAATGCCGCTTCGTCACCGCCCGCCGCCGGTTTGATCTCTACAATGATGTTTTTGGAGTCGTTGGGGTCGGGGGGGAGCAAGGCGAGCTGGATATCCGACTCGAGCTCGGCAGCGGCTTTTTCCAGTGTTTCGATGTCGGCGGCAATGAGCTCGCGCAGCTCGGCATCCTCCTCGGTATTGATCAACTCGCGATTGTCGGCCAACTCGGCCAACGCCTTGACCCACGCGTCAAATTTGGCAAACAGCACCTCGAGCTTGCGGTGCTCCTGAGTGACCTTGCGGCACTCGTCATTTTTGCTGTAAAGGGCCGGGTCGGAGAGCAGCTGCTCCAGCTCAAGCTTGCGCTCGCGCAAATTTTGAATGAAATTTTGAATGTCGCCGGGTGTCATGAGTGTTGCCGAAACGGTTAAAAATGAGTTGATAATGTCATACTACAAAAAAGGTCTGTCATCAGACAGACCTTGATCGCGAAAAACGGCTCACCCTCAGCTCTTTTTGTAGCGGCGGTTGAATTTGTCGATCCGGCCTGCGGTGTCGACAAATTTTTGCTTGCCGGTAAAGAACGGGTGGCACTTGGCGCAGATGCCGACTTTGATCTCGGGGCGGGTGGATTTGACTTCCCACACTTCGCCGCACGCGCAAATGACTTTGGCGTCGGTATATTTCGGATGAATATCCTTTTTCATGATTGCAAACTCCAATTGTTTGGTTTATATTATAGTTAAACATTCAGCTATTTAAAATAGCGCAAGATTTGGATTTTTCAAGCGAAAAGGCAAAAAAGTTATGAATTTTAGTGAATTTGTCCGGACGATGGGGTGGAGTGACGAAGAGGCGCGGCTGATCAAGCCCTTTTATCTCGAGGATCCGGCGCTGGAAAATGTCCCCGCATTTGCCGCTGATGAATTTATCCGGCGCTACTGGCCGCTCACCGGTTACCATGAGGATATTTTGCCGTTGGCTGCCGAATTCCGCAAGCATTTGACGCCGGAGATTTGCGTTTATCTTAATTTGCGTTACCGCTGGCTTTATATTGACCAAAAAGAGCCCGAGCTGCTTAAAATCCGCCCCTTAAAAAAATTTCACGGTCTGGCGAGTTTGCTGTTGGCGCTGGCCGCTTTGCCGCTCATTGAGGCCAAACACAAAGCGCTCGGGCTTCCCCAAAAGATGCTCGCGGGGACCGGCGACTGGATCGGCAACACGATTGATAATTTCCGGCAGGCCCATCATGGCGAATTTGGGCACGATTTGCGGCAGACCCATTGGCTTATTCACAGCGTCAACGGCAAACTTTTCCGCATCGGCCGCTTTGAGTATTTGTTGCACAATGCCCCCGAGTGGCTCCCGGCGATTTACGAAAACAAACAAACCGGCAAAGTGATTGCCCTCTGCCGCGACGGCTGGGAGCTTAACGCACAGGGGCTGCGCTCTGCCGGCAAGGATCGCGTCGCCAAAGTCGCCCGGCTCCGGTGGAGCGAGCAAACGGTGACCGGGATTTGGGTCAATCCGCGCGGATTTGCCGAATCAACCCGGGAGATCACGCTGGATTTGGAAGAGTACCGTCCCTTGCTGTGCGATCACGAATATGTGCCGAGTGTCCACATCCCCGGCGGCGGCAAAATGACGCTCGAGCTCGCCCGGCAGTCGCTGCGGGCGGCGGCGGAATTTTTTGAGCAGTATTTTGAGTATGAAATCAAAGCTTTTGTCTGCGGCTCATGGATCCTCAACCCGGCTTTTGAGCGCGAGTTGCCCGAGTCCAACTTGGCGCAATTGATGCGTCAATTTTATTTGTTTCCGGGGTGGCCGGAGGCCAAGAGCGGGCTCTTTTTTGTTTTCGGCACCGACGAGGGGGAATTCGGCAGGGATTATCCGGCCGACAACTCGCTGCGGCAGGCCTTTCACCGGATTTGGGAAGCCGAGCATATTTTCCGCTCCGGCGGGATGTTTGTCCTCACCCGTGATCTGGAAAAATTCGGCACTCAGTTTTACCGCAATCACCAGATATGACTTACCGCGATTTGATCAATGATTTGCTCGCGGCCGGTTTTCCCGAGCATGAAGTTTACTGGATTGTCGGCGAAGTCACCGGTTGCAACCGCGCCAGCTTGTGGTTCAGGCTCTCCGAAACGGTGTCGCCGGAAGTCGCCGCTCGCATCATGGCCGCCAAGACCAGAAGGCTGCAAAGCGAGCCCTTGCAGTATATTTTTAACACCGCCTACTTTATGGATTTAAAGCTCTACGTCGACCCGGCGGTATTGATCCCGCGCCCGGAGACCGAGAAATTGGTGGGTTGGGTGATCAAAAATCTGCCCGTCAACGGCAAAATGCTCGATGTCGGCTGCGGCTCCGGCGCGATTGTTTTGGCGGTGGCCGATGCGCGGCCGGACGGGCGGTATACCGCTTGCGATGTAAGTGACGCCGCCTTGGCGGTGACCCGGCGCAACGATGTAAAAAATGTTTTAACGCTGGTTAAATCCGATTTGTTGAATAATATCACGAGCACTTTTGACGTGATTGCCGCCAATTTGCCTTATGTTTCGGAGCAAGAGTATGCCGCGCTCGACCTGGAGGTCAGGGATTTCGAGCCCAAGCTCGCCTTGACCGCGCCGGAGGAGGGGTTAAAATTGATGGTTGAACTGATCAATGCCGCCCCCGATTTTTTAACTCCTGGCGGCAAAATCATTTTGGAGATGTCGCCGCGGCAGACTGATATTATTGCCGCCGGGCTGACGAAACTCGGTTATAAGCAAGTAACCGTGATTCAAGACGATACCGGACGCGACCGGCTGGTGACAGCGGTGCGTCCGGCGTAATGCTTACTCGATGTCAAGATAATACTTGACGCTGACATCGGTGTTTTTGTTTTTCTCCCAAGCGCGGGTGTAATAGCCATTGAGCTCGATTTTGCCCGGACGGATCGCCCGCACCATGACTTCCAAGGTGTTGGGCGCGCCCGTGAGCGAGCGGTCGGGCTGGATCACGCGCTGCCCGGCAAACTCGATTGCCGATTTTACCCCTTGGGCATTGGTTGGGTTGTCGGAGGTGGTGAAAAACCATTGGTAACCGGTGCTCGGATTCTCTTTGAGGACGATTTTGACGTAATCGCCGACTTTGAGTTTGACCGCGGTGTTGTTGGTGCTCATGTCAAGGGTGTAGCGGGGGCCGGGCAACTGGGTCGCCTGGTCGACGCAGCCGGTCACGCCGCCCAAAAGCAGCACGAGGCAAGCGATGGTTAAAAGTTTCATTTGGCAATCCCTTTCAACATTAGTTGGGTGATCTGTTTGGCGAATTGCGCCGGGTCGGGAAGCGGGCTTCCCTCGATTAAGAGCGCCTGATCGTACAGTACATTGACATAATTTTTAAGCTCCGGCGAATTTTCGTCGGCGGCAAACAAGCCGGAAAAAGCCTCGATCAACGGGTGCTTGGGGTTGAGCTCTAAAATCCGCTTGGTTTCGGGGATCTCCTGATGCATCGCTTTAAACAGCCGCTCCATGTGGGGGCTCATGCCGCCGCCGTCGGTGATGAGGCAGCAGGGGCTGTCGGTCAAGCGGGTCGAGAAGCGGATGCTGCCGACTTTGTCGGCCAGAGCGGTCTGGAGATAAGCGACCAATTTGGCGTACTTTTCGTCCGCTTCTTTGATCGCGGTTTCGGCCGCTGTTTTTTCGTCGCCCTCTAGCTCAAAGTCACCTTTGGCGACCGGCTTAAAGTGTTTCTTTTGATACTGAAACATCGATTGCATGACCCAGTCGTCAATTGGGTCGGTCATAAAAATGACGTCGTAACCCTTGGACTTAAAATACTCCAAGGCCGGGTTGGCGGCGAGGTGCTCGCGCTTTTCGCCGGTGATGTAGTAAATATCTTTTTGGCTCTCGGGCATGGCGCTCACGTACTGGGCGAGGGAAATGAGCTTGCCGGGCTCGTGATTCATGGTTTCATACATGACAACGTCTTTTAATTTCTCGACATTGGCAAAGTCGGAGTGAAGCCCCTCTTTGAGCATGCGCCCGAACTCATGGAAAAAGTGGGCGTAGGCTTCGGGCTCGTTTTCCTGCATCTTTTTGAGCTCGCTGATGATTTTGCTCGTCACCGCCTTTTGGATGCGCCCCAAAACCGGATTTTCCTGCAAAATTTCGCGCGAAACGTTGAGCGGCAGATCGCTTGAGTCCACCACCCCGTGGACAAAACGCAAGTAATCCGGAATCAGCTCCTTGCACTCGTCGCTGATAAAGACGCGCTTGACGTAAAGTTGGAGCCCTTTCTTTTGAAACTCGGGCATCAAAAGATTGAACGGGGCATTTTTGGGGAGAAAGAGCAACGCTTTAAACTCATTGTTGCCCTCGGCGGACATGTGGATCGCCTTGGCGTACTCGCTCCCCGGGTAGTGCGACAAGTGGGAGTAAAAGCTCTTGTACTCTTCCTCGGTAATTTCGCTCGGCTTGCGGAGCCAGATTGCCTTTTGCGAGTTGAGCGTTTTCAGCTCGACGGTTTCGGTTTTGTCCTCGTTGACCGTCACGTACGGCAAAATGATCGGGTAGGCGATAAAATCCGAGTACTTGCGGACGATTTCGCTGATTTTCCAGGTTTCCAAATACTGCTTGGCATCCTCCTTGAGATGGAGTTTGATTTCGGTCCCGGCTTCGGCTTTGTCAACGGTATCGACCTCAAACTCGCCCTCGCCTTTGCTGGTCCAAAAAATGGCCGGTGCGTCGCTGCCCGCTTTTTTTGTCGAGAGCTCGACCTTGTCGGCCACCATAAATGCGGAGTAAAAACCGACGCCGAATTGGCCGATCAACTCGGGAATATTGCTCTTGTCATCGGCGGCCTCGAGCTGGGTTAAAAAGGCTTTGGTGCCGCTCTGGGCGATGGTGCCGATATTTTGTATGACCTCCTCCTCGGTCATCCCGATGCCGTTGTCGCGGATGGTGAGGATATTGTGCTCCTTGTCAAGCTCAAGATTGATCGCCCACTCTTTGGCCAACTCGGGCTTGGTGAGACTCTCAAAGCGCGCTTTGTCGATGGCGTCGGCCGCGTTGGCGACCAACTCGCGCAAAAAAATGTCGCGGTTGGAGTACAGCGAGTGGATCATCAGGTTTAAGAGCTGGCGGACTTCGGTCTTGAATTCATGTTTTTGGGTCATATCTTTGAAAACTCCTTTGATTGGTTGAATGATATTAATATACCGCATTAATCAATGTTGTCAACTTTTTTTGCGGCAAAAAAAACTCTCCCGGCCGATTTTTGCCGGGAGAGTCCAGATCACGCGGATTTTTTTTAGTACAACACCTTGACATTGCGGATATAGTACTCGATTTCGGCGACGTTCGGATTTAAGCCGATGCGCAGAACGCGGATTTTGTCCGGGTCGTCAATGGCGCCCGCAAACATCAGGACTTTTTCCTCCCAAGTGTCGCCGGTGATTTGAAACGGGAGGTAGACGGTTTTGTCGGTCATGACCGCCATTACAATGGCCTTTTTGACCGCTTTGCCGCCTGGGGCGGCTTTGATCTCAAAGGCGAGACCGACCGCGCCGCGCATTGACTCCTGCGGCAGCTGCAAGGTGTACTCGGGGTAAATCCAGCGGTCGATGTTTTCCGGAAACTTGACCTTAAAGTGCACCGCGTTGTCGGCGGCGACAAAATCAACAGTCATCGGCCCGGCGGCATTTTTGTGCCAGTTTACCGGGTCGTTGGTGTTGGACAAGGCCACTTTGCGGGTTTCTCGCAGCATTTTGGCACCGTCGCAAATGACCGCCGAGAGCGGGGACACGGTTTCGCCGTTAAATTTGCCGTTGACGGTCACTGCGGTCATAAAGCTCCCGTCGGGGATCACCGGGGTGACGGAGAGCGGGATCTCGGTTTTGGCAAAAGGTCCGACACTGATTTCTCTGCCGTCATAGTCGGTCGTGGCGCCGGTGATTTTGACGGTGCCGGTTTTGGCGGTACCGGACAAGTTGTAGACAACCAACACGGCTTTGCCGGGGATGGCGGCAAGCTCGGCGTATTCCTTGTTGGGGGAAACCTTGAACTCATTGGATAAGCGGAGTTGGAAGATGACGGTTTTGTCCACCTCGGTCGGTTTGGCCGCCGCCGGGCGCACTTTGGCTGCGACTTGCGGCGAAAGACCGGAAAGACCGTTGACAAAGCGGACAAAGCGCTCGCTGGTCAAGGCAAGCTTGCCGTTGACGCTTTTGACGGTTTGCGGCGTGCCGACGGCATCGACCAAGGTGTAGTCGCCGTCGGGGGCGTTGAGCGCAAAGGATTTTTCGCGAAAATGATCAAGCTTGATTGCCGGATTTTGCGGCTTGTTGTCAAACTCGGTCACCGTCCAAAAGGCGAGCGTCTGCTTGCCGTCGGGCTGTTGGTACAAAAAGCCCCGGATGTCGTCGCCCAAGGTTAGCGAGCCCAGATATTTGGCCGCGCCGAGTTGGCTGTTTAAGGTTGCAAAGGCAGCCAGCGCCGGTTTGGCCGAGTAGTCGCGCCGCAATAAACCCCAGTCTTTGCTGCCGTTTTGCTCGTTGTAAGGAGCGATCACAAAAAAGTAGGAGCGGTCGACGCCCAAAGACTGCATCTGGATCAACGTTTTGGGCAGATACTCGGTCATCAAGAGTTCCTGCTCGGGAGAGTGGGCGCGGATGCCCGGTAGATAGCTGTCGACGCGGCCGCTGCCCTCGGCCAGCGACCCGATCTCGGTAATATAAAGCTTTTTATCGGCGATCTGATGGCGGGTCATAAATTCGTCGACATCCTTGATGGTGGCCGGTTGATCCATTAACGTGCGGTAGGTGTGGATGTTAAAGACATCGATATAGTCGGCGACGCCGTTTTTCATAACTTCATTGGCATAGTTGGCCAGCGGCATGCTGTTGGCCAAACCGCCGATGAGGACCGCGGCTTTGGGGTTGCCCGCTTTGTAGCCCAAACTGGCGGCTTTTAAGGCGGCGGCATAATCCCACACGCCCTCTTTGCTGAAGTCGATATCTTCCTCGTTCCAAAATTCCCAAGCGGTCATGGCGTCAAATTTTTGCGAAATCGTCTTGCCAAAGTTATAAACGGCGAGCAAATCGTCGGGCACCAATTGGGTATTGACCTTGGCCCATTTGGGAGCGCTGTGATACATCCCCAAGACACCGATATTGCGCGCCTTGAGGAGATTGTGGTTTAATAAATATTGTTTGCCGTCAAACTGGCCGGGGGCGGCCTCGATTTCGTTCCAGCTCAAGCGCTCGCGGACGTTTTGGGTGCCGGTGCGCTGCAAAATATCGGAGATGGCGGTATAGCCTTCGCCGGGGAAACGCGGGTTTTTGGGGTCCGGCCGCCCGAGCCAGCTTTGCGCGGTGTCCATCGCAAAATAGGAGTCGGGATTGTGCGGGTAAACACTCGGGACGATCATGAAACTCTTGGGTTCCTGATTTTCGCCGGTTTGCAAGAGATAGTAGCCGTTGGGCAACGCCGGGAGCTTAAGTTCGCCGGCGGACGGGGTTTGGCCCGACTGGACGACATTGCCGCGCCAGTCCTTGACGGTGTAAGCACTGTTGACGGGGACGGCAAAGGTCAAGCCTTCGCCGGTTTGATAGACGCCGCCCGGGGCAGCGGCGTAAGCGCCGGCCGCAGCCAGGAGCGCGAGGAGCATAATACAAAGTTGCTTCATGATGGTTCCTTGTCTCCGTATCAATATTTTCTGCGATAAGTGTACCAATTGAGTTCGCCGCGCACGGAGTCGCTTACATGACCGTCCAGCCACAAGACATTTTTACGCATGCTGTGACGAAATGCCGCCTGCACCCCGTTGTCGCCTTTGGCACTGTTGTCGACGGCGGCAAGCGAGTCGCCGTTTTGGATTTCCACGTTGATGCCGTTGCTGGCGGCGACAAAACCCAGCTCAGTCACAAATACGATATCGGACAAGCTCGGTTTGGGCCAGACGCCGCCGGGGCCCTTGGTCGGACGCGAAGACGAGGAGATATAGTAGGGCGACAATGCGGTCGAGCCGGCCGCCGGAATGGCACCGTTACCGGCATACAACGCCGGACTTAAGTTGCAAAATTGCACCGGGTAGGCAAACGTATTCATCGAGTAGCTGTGGGCATCCTTGTATGCCATATAGTCAAAGGTCAAAGAAGGACAATGGTAGACGCCGGAGAGCTTGTAATTGGCACATTTTTCCCACTCGTTGCCGCCGGGAATTTTGCTTGGCAGCGGTCCTTTGCCGACATAGGGCCCGAGGCGGAAATACCACAGCTGCTCGTTGGCATACCATACCCCGGTAATGCGCGGGTTGGAGCACGGGTAGAGCTTGAAATCGGCGGCATACATTGCCAAGCCGGTGCTGATTTGCTTGAGATTGTTGGTGCAGCTGATTTTTTTTGCCTTGTCTCGGGCTTTGTTGAGTGCGGGCAACAGCATTGACGCCAAAATGGCGATGATGGCAATGACCACCAGTAGTTCGATCAGTGTAAAAAGTTTTTTCATGATTTTGATCCTCCCGGTCAGGTTGTTTTATGATAAGGTTGGTTAAGGTCGCGCACGGTTTCGCCGGGGATGATTTCCGGCGTAACGTTATATGCCTCCGGCGGATTGTCCCGCTGCCAGTTTTGGATAACCGACATTACTGTCTCGGCCTGTTTGCGGTAGCAATGGCAGACCGTGGTAAAGCGCGGCCGGTAATACTCCGCCTCCTGCCGGTCGCCGCTGAACATCAATGAAATTTCGCCGGGAATCGTCACGCCGCGGTCATACAAGGCCGAATAAACTCCCCACCCCGAGGACAAGGGGACGATCAAAGCGGTAAACGGCAGCTTGCAGTTTTTATTGGTTAAACACGGATAAATGACCCGGTGGGGGAGGGTAAAGTTTTCCGCCTCGATCCGGATCTCCATTTCGTTGATGGTGCTGTCGGAGAAACCGTTGTCTTTTAAATACTGATACCAAACGTCATAACAGCTTTTGCGTGAATAACGGACAATGGCGCCGTTGCGGTAGCTGACTTGGCTCAATAGTCCGATGTTATGGTGCCCGAGTTGATGCAAGTACTCCAAGGCGCAGGCGGTGGCGCTGTCGGCCATCACCGAGTCGAGCCCCAAAGGAGTGAAATCGTGGCCAAAGATCACCACCGGTTTCTCCCGCGCGGCCAAGAGTTTGCGGACATACTCCGGGAGCTCCATTTCGGCAGCAAGCGCTTGAATGATCAAAGCGTCAGAGTTGGTATAAGCATCGACGATGGTTTTGTCGCTCCAGTGGCGGCAGCGGTAGATTTTGATCAATACGCCGCACTGGGTCGCGATTTCCGAAAAAATCGTCGCCATGTCGGTGTGATCCGGTGACTCCCATGCCGCCAATACCATACCAACGGTCTTTTGAACCTGACCGGAGGGAATGTCGCGGCGGAGAAAGGTGCCGCTGCCTTGAATGCGCTCAACAATGCCCTCATCCACCAGCAAATCCATCGCCCGGCGGATGGTCATGTAACTCACGTTGAAAAGTTTGGCCAGATCCCGCTCCGGCGGCAGCGTCGCACCGCGGGCAAAGTTGCCGATGGCAATTTGCCGCAAGAGTTCGCTTTTGACATGACTGATTTTGGGTCCGATGGCCATATTGATTGCTCCTGTACTAACATTGCTATATTAATTATAGCACATTGCTAACAAAATAACAAGAGCAAATGTAAATAAATTGCGTGTTTTTTTTAAAAAAAAACGGCTCTTATAATAATAAGGAGTCGATGTAGGTAAACTCAAAAGAGCTGATGGTATTGAGGGGAATCTCGGTGAACCCCTCCAGTCGACGGTAAAATTGCGTCAGCTGTTTGGGTTGGTTGGCCAGCATGGCCGCTCCGGCCAGCGAGGTGTTGCCGCACAACGTGTAAACCTGCCGGTCGAGATCGGGCAGCATCCTGACGGCGATGGCATGGCCAAGGTTGAGAAATTTGGCAAAGCCGCCCGCCAGATGAATTTTTTGCAGTTGCTCCGGTGTGACCTGACATTCGGACAAGAGTGCGGTGACTCCGGCAAGCACGGCGGCCTTGGCCTTTAAGAGTTGCTCCACATCGGCTTCGGAGATAGCCAATTTTTCGGTGACTTTACAAAAGTGGAGGTTGCCCTCGGAGCGCAGACGGCCGAACTTTTGGAGGCGCTCCAAATCGAAGCGCCCGAAGTCATTGAGCCAGCCGTGGCGGTGCGCGGTGGCCAAAAAATCGATCATCGCCGAGCCGCAGATATTGACCGCGCCCACTTCGCCGATGACGTGAAAATCAATCGTACCGTCGGCTTTGACCTCAATATGGTCGATGGCTCCCAGCGCCGCGCGTCCGCCGCAACTCAGGCCTGCGCCCTCAAAGGCCGGTCCGGCGGCGGCCGCCGCACAAATCAGGCGGTCATCCGCCTTGAGGACGATTTCGCAATTGGTGCCGATGTCGACAAAGAGCTCGTATTGATATTGGCCGAAGTTGACGGTCTCGAGCCCGGCGACGATATCGCCCCCCACGTAGCCGGAGATGCACGGCGCCGCCAACACCGGCGACTCAGGGTCGATGCATAACGGTAAATCATAAGCGATTTTGGGCGGAAACACATGATACATGGGGGTAAACGGCATGACGCCGATGGAGCTCGGGTCGAGGCCGAAAAATAAATGCGTCATTACCGTATTGCCCGCCACTGCCAGGCGGCGGATGGTTTCGGGCCGGTGGTTGGTAAGCTCGTTGGCCAAATCGCAAACGGCGCTGATGATGAGGTGCTGTAACATCTGCAGCTCGGCCTTGCCGTGTCCGGCGTAGGAAATCCGGCTCGAGACATTGTCGCCAAAGCGGAACTGGGGGTTGGACACTCCGGCGCGCCCGAGGATTTTGCCGTCCTCCAACAGTACGGCCGCAACTGTGGTCGTCCCCAAATCGACCGCCAGCGCGAGTCCCGGCGCGGGATCGCGCAAATCCGGCAGGACGGCAAAGTCGAGCGAAATTTGCGCCGACAATTGATGCAGCGACATTGCCGGGACGCGGACGGCGGCCGGGCCACGGAGCAATCTGGTCGTGCAGCTGTTGACCGCCAGCTCGCCGTTGGCGCAATCATAGGTTTGACCGTTGACCTCAAACAATCCTTGCTGGAGGACAATCTGGCAGCGGTGGCAATGGTTGCGTCCGCCGCAACGCATGTCCAGATGCAATCCGGCGTGACCCAAGAGATCGCTGAGGAGCATTTGCTCCGGGCAATCGGTCTCAAACACGCTTTGCGGATGGCGGACGGTAATTTTCATCATATTGTAAGATAAGTGTCAACGGCCTAAAGTGCAAGCGCTTTTTGACAATATTCGTCGAATAAGCGGCGAAAGAGCAAATATTGATCCACTGAGACATCCGGCGGTGTCTGATGATCCGGCATCACCAAAAAGCCGCCTGAGGCGATCACCGGCAGCAGCCGCTCAAACTCCCGGCGCATCGCCGCCTCGCCCTTGCTCATCACGGTTTTGTCAAAGCCGCCCAGCAAAATCAGCCGCGGATAGAGTTCGCGGATTTTGGCGACATCGACATGGGCCATGCGCTCCAGGGGGCCGAGGCCATCAACGCCGCAGCGCGTCAGCCATGGGATGATCGGCATCACGTCGCCGTCGGAGTCGACCAATGCTTTGATCTTGTAGGCATGCAAAAGCTTGGTCAATTCGTCATAATATGGAGCCATGGTGAGCTCAAACAGCTCCTCCGAGAGCATCGGCCCGTGGTTATAGGACAAGTCCTCGGAGACGAGCAATACATCCGGTGTCGCCGCCGCAAAAATTTCCGGCAATATCTTTTGGTAATACGCCAAAATGTCCGCATTGATCTCTTTTATGAGGTCGGGTTGATCATAAAAGGCCAGCAAGTGGCCGGTGATCCCCAACAATTTGCGCGGCCCCCAAAAAAAGCCCTCGATATAGAGCCAAAACGCCATATTTCCCGCGTCATACTCGGCTTGCAGCGAATGTAAATAGCGGATGACCCAAGCGGGGTCGGGGTACAGATATTTCTTGATTTTATGGTAATCCGCGCGGTCGGTGACGATTCCCGCGCCTTCCTCGGGCGAGGAGGGGCAACCGGGGCCGGTGATGCCGAGCCATACCACCCGAAACGGGTCCAACCCGAGATGATCACCGATGTCGCCCTGCGGCGGGTGGATTGCCATCCCCGGGGCGGCCCAGCGGACATTTTGGATTCCGGGGGGCAAGCCGTTTTGCCAGCTTTTGACGGTCAGACTCCACCACGGCCCCCACTCCAGCGCGGGAATCTTGGCGGGCGTTTCAAAATTCATGACTTGCGCAATTTGTTTACGGACACTCATGGAGGTTCCTCGCATTTTCGGTGTTATGGGATGGCAAAAGAAAGGAACCGGGCAAGTTTGCCGGTTCCTTTGATTGATGTCCGCTGCGGTTACCGCCCGAGCAAGCGGTCGACGAGTTTCACCGCGCCGTTGGCGTCGCTGCTGTAACCACTGGCTCCGATGCTGTCGGCAAACTCTTGGGTCAACGGAGCGCCGCCGACGATGACTTTTACGGGGGTGTTGGCAAAATGGCCAGTGACTTCTTTCATATACGTCATGGTGGTGGTCAAAAGGGAACTCAAGGCAATGATTTGCGCCCCTTGGTCGACCGCCGACTGGTATTTGGCGACATCGCAGTTGACTCCGAGGTCGATGACGTCGTAGCCTGCCCCTTTGAGCATGATGGCGACCAGATTTTTGCCGATGTCGTGCAAGTCGCCTTTGACAGTGCCGATGGCGACTTTGCCGATGGATTTGCGCTCGCCGGCAGCCAAGCGGGGCTCAATGAGCTTGAGGCCCGATTGCATGGCGCGGGCGGCGATCAAGAGCTCGGGGACATACACTTCGTTGCGCGAAAATTTGTCGCCGATTTCGCGCATGGCCGGGATCATGCCCTGATCGAGCAAGGCGCCAAGGTTTTCGTTTCCTTCGATGGCGGCATTGACGATGGCGATTACATCATTTTGTTTCCCGCTCATCACAGCTTTTTTGAGGGCGCTAAAATCGGTCATTTGATCTCTTCTCCTTATGTTTCAGAGTGCTTTGACCATATAATTTAACTTGGCAACGACGCAAAATCTTCCTTGCGATTGCTCAAACTTGCTCTCTATTGTCTTTTCTGCGTTTATTTGGAGTGGGACACGATTTCGCCGGGCAGCGTGCTCGCGTTTTCACTCAAACTGCGGCCGGGGTAAATGGCCGTATGGATGCCGGTGTGGACGTTTTCGCCGATGATGGCACCGAATTTACGCCGGCCGGTGTCGAGCAGCTGCCGGTTTAAGAGCCACGAGTGGTTTTTGCCGTCGTGGCGCAAATTGGAGATGATCGTCCCGGCACCGAAGTTGACGCGGTCGCAAATGACCGAGTCTCCGGCATAGCTCAAATGGCCGATACTCACCTTGTCGCCGACAAGCGAATTTTTGATCTCAACCGCCTGGCCGATGTGGCAGCCGTCTCCGATGCTGGTCGAGCCGCGCAAATAGCAATTGGGCCCGATTTTGCAGTTTTTGCCGATGACGACGTTGCCCTCAATGTAGACGCCGGGCAAAATCACGCTGTTTTCGCCGACATTGACAAAACCGTCGATAGTGACGTTGGGGCGGACGACGCCGCGGATGTCGTTGTACTTGATTTCACCGACCAGCTGCTCGTTGAGGGCAAGCAAATCCCATGGATGGCGGATGCGCTTGGAGGCCTCGTCGGGGCAGATGTCGGTCGAGCCGGTTTTGCCGCTGATTTTGACCGAGGCCAAAACGGCATGATCCACCGGATCGCGGACGATGCAATTGGACATGGTCTGGGTGAGTTTGTATGCCAAGTCGGCCGAAATCAAAAAATCGGCGCGGACGGTGATCTCGCGGTCGTCACAGGCGGGAAAACGCTTGGCAATCAGATCGGCAACGGTTTTGCCGGCGATTTTAATCGCGGAGACTTCACGGGTGATCGGATAAAGTGACGCAATTTGAATGGGCTCAATATTGATTAACATAATTACTCCCAATTGGTGGTTTAATCGAGCTCGGTTTTGGCGGCGGCGGAGAGTTTGTCGATCCACATCGCCACATTGGCGGCGGTTTCGGCTTCGACCAAAATGCGGATCTTGTTTTCGGTACCCGAGTAGCGGACGATGGTGCGCCCGGAGTCGCCGAGACAGCGCTCGCACTCGGCGATGGCGGCGGGGAGCAGTGACAAATCCTTTAAGGGTACTTTGCGCTTGACCGCAAACGAACTGATTTTTTGCGGAAAAACGGTCATAAAAGAGGCTAGCTCGGACAAACTCTTGTTGCTCCGCTTCATATACTCCAACACATGCAGCGCCGAGATGATCCCGTCGCCGGTGGTCGCGTAATCCATAAAAATGATGTGGCCCGACTGTTCGCCGCCGATGTTGAAGCCTTTTTCACGCATGCGCTCAATCACGTAGCGGTCGCCGACGTCGGTGACCTCGACCTTGATGTTGGCTTGCTTCATGGCGCGGTGGAGCCCCAGATTGCTCATGCTGGTGACAACGACGGTGTCGTCAACCAATTTGCGGCGGGACTGGTAATCCAACGCCAGCATGCCGATGATACGGTCCCCGTTGACCTCATTGCCGTTCTCGTCGCAAAAAATCACCCGGTCGGCGTCACCGTCCAAGGCAATCCCGGCGTCGGCGCCGTGTTTGCGGACGAGTTCGCCGATAAACTCGGGGTGCATCGCGCCGCAGTTTTGGTTGATGTTAAACCCGTCGGGTTTGACCGAGTACTCAATCACTTCGGCGCCGAGCTCGCGAAAGATCAAAGGCGCAATCGAGTAGGCCGCCCCGTTGGCGCAATCGAGGACGATTTTAAGACCCTTTAACGAATTGTTTTTGACCGAGCTTTTGGCAAACTCGATGTAGCGGCCGCGGGCATCGTCGATGCGGTAGGCTTTGCCGATGGCGTCGCCCTTGATGTGCTCGTTGGCGGCGCTTGCGGACAAAATATGCTTCTCGATCTCAAGCTCGATGCTGTCCGCAAGCTTGAAGCCGTCGGCGGCAAAAATTTTGATCCCGTTGTCCTCGGCCGGGTTGTGGCTGGCGGTAATCATAATGCCGCAACAGGCCCCCATCGAGCGGGTCAGGTGGGCGACCGCCGGGGTCGGCATCGGGCCCACGGCCAAAACATCCATGCCCATACTCAAAAGGCCGCTCGTAATCGCGTTTTCGAGCATGTAGCCGGAGATGCGGGTGTCTTTACCGAGGACGGCGCGCTGGCGGCCCGACATGGTTTCGCCGAATACTTGAGCGGTGGCTTTGCCCACCGCCAGTGCCATTTCGGCGGTGATCGGGTAAATATTGGCCTTGCCGCGAATGCCGTCGGTGCCAAATAATTTTTTCATAATGACAATATCTCCTCTTGATATGATAAATTCATGATAAACGTCCGCAACGCCAGTTCCTCGTTGACGTTGAAGCGCAAAGTAAACAACAAATTCTCCGCCTCTTTGAGTGCTCCGAGCGCGCGGTCGCTGTCGATGTTTGCCGGGATCTCTAAATCCTTAAACACTTCCGGGTTGGGCAAATCGGCAAAAACCACTCCTTGTGAGAGCAGGTAAAGCTGGGCAAAAAAGGTGTGAATCGCGCTCAAAAAGTCCTGTCGCTCCTTGATATAGGCCCCGGCGGCGTCGGACTCGAGCTGCTTCTCGAGGCGTTTGACCAAGGCGGGGTCGACCTGGCTCGCGGTCGTAAGCTTGGTTTGATAGCTTTCCTCCGTCTTCTGGTCGGCGTCTTTGCTCAGATTGGCGGCGACTTGCAGCACCTTTTGGGCGCAGGCTTCGAGCTTGGCCAAATCTTTCCCGGCGTCAAAAAAGGCAGTGTTGAGCGCGGCAAAGAGTTCGGTTTGCCCGGCAAAGGTGAAGCGGTGAAAGTTGTCCGGCAACCGGATGCTCTGGCAGCGTGAGCGGGTCGTCGGCAACAGCGACGACGGTTTGCCGGTAGTGAGCATAAAAAAGGTCGCTTTGGGCGGCTCCTCCAAGGTTTTTAAAAAGGCGTTTTGCGACTCCTCATTCATCCGGTCGGCATCAAAAATAATGCCGAATTTGGCATTGGCTTCGCCGGTGCTGCTCAAGTAAAACTGCCCCTCAAAGCTGCGCATGGTATTGGGCTCGGGGTTGCGGCGGTCGCCGATGCGGATCTCGTACTGTTTGCCGACCGGGCTCAAGGTGTATGTTTCGGGGTATTTGCGCTCCTCCAACTGGCGGCAGACCCGGCAGACGGTGCACGGCTCGCCGTCGCCGGACTCCGGGCACCCGGCAATCTGTGAGAGGACGACCGTAAAGTCCTCGCGGGTTTTGGCCGCGTCGGACTCGATCAGAAACGCGTGCGCCAGCCGGTGATGCCGTTTGGCGTTGAGGAGCTGGCGGACGGTCTCGGGGTAGCGCTCCATGTATTGGTGAAATAAACTCATATTTTTACAGAAACTCTATGGATTGGTAAATGATGCCGGGTGACTTATTAATGTAACTCCTCCCGGCGGTTTTTTCAAGTTTCGACTGCAATAAAAGCATCGACCAGCTTGACGATATTTTGGTGGATGTGCTCGATGGTCCCGGCGGCGTCGATGATCTTGATCCGCCGGGGCTCCTCGGCAGCAAGCGCCAAAAAGCGATCCATCACCTGCCGGTGAAAGGTGTTGTTTTCGAGCTCAAAGCGGTCGTATTCGCCCTGCGTCTCGGCACGGTTGCGCGTCCGGGCAAAGCCATGCTCGGGGTCGAGGTGAAACAAAATGGTGAGGTCGGGCCTTGTCTCCGAGCTTGCCAAATCGTTGAGCAAACGGATCGACTCATCCGAGAGTTTGCGCCCCCCGCCCTGATAGGCGAGACTCGAGTCGGTGTAGCGGTCGCAGAGGACGGCCTGCCCCGCATGCAAGGCGGGTAAAATGACTTCTCTTACGTGCTGACTCCGGGCCGCCTCAATGAGCAGCAGCTCGGTCATCGGGTGCATCATCTCCGGGCCACGGTGATTTTTGACCACGGCGCGCAACTCCTCGGCCAAGGGGGTGCCGCCCGGTTCGCGGGTGGCGACGACGGCAAAGCCGCGTTTGGCGAGGTAATCGCTTAAGAGTTTGATCTGGGTGCTTTTGCCCGCCCCTTCGGGCCCTTCAAAGGTAATGAACAATCCGGCGCGTCGGACTTTGGTGGTGTTTTTCATATTTTATCACTTTTTTTTCTCAAAATAATTATAACACCATTTGCCCAAAACTTCAAATGGTGTTATATTTTATTTGTGTATTTTTTATTAAAACTCAGGAAAGATTGAAATATGGCAAAAGAATTGACCCGAAACAGCTACTTGTCCAAAAACACCGGCGATTATGCCGATACCGTCGAGATCGGCGGGCGCACCTATGTCAAGGTGGACGACCTTCGTTACGGCACCAACCCCCACCAGTCGGCGGCGTTTTACCGTCCGGCGGACGGCGGCGCGGTGATTGGCGGCATGAAAATTTTGAAAACCGGCAAGAGCGGGCTCTCGCAGACCAACTTGGAAGACATTTCCTACGCGTTAAACATCATCAAGTTTTTTGACCGTCCGGCCTGCGCGGTGATGAAGCACGTCAACCCCTCCGGTGCCGCCGTTGCCAAAGCCGGGGAGACCATAACGCAGGTTTACTTAAAAGCCCGTGACGCCGATGCCCGGGCGGCCTTCGGCAGCTCGATCGCCTTTAACGTCGAAGTGGATGTCGAGACCGCCCGCGAAATCATGTCCACCTTTGTCGAGTGCGTGGTCGCTCCCTCCTATGCGGCCGGAGTCCTTGAGATTTTCAACGACGGCGAAACTTACAAGCTCAATAAACACATCCGCATCATCCAGTCGGGCGACATCGCCAAGCTTCCCAAATTCGTCGGCGAAGCGGGCCCCGAGCACAATACCTTTAAAGTGTTGGCCGACGGCTCGCTGGTGGTGGCGGCGCCCCTTTTGACAAGCTTGCGCTCGGTTGCCGATTTGACTTTGGCCGAAGCCGAAAACACCCGCGCCGGACAGCAAAAATCGATCCATCAGGCGACCAGACAGCAGCTGGACGATTTGTTGTTTGCCTGGTACGTCAACTTGAGCGTCCGCTCCAACGGTGTGGTGATTGTCAAAGACGGTCAGACTTTGTCCGTCGGCACCGGCGAGCAGGACCGGGTCGGCGCCATTGAGCAGGCGATTGCCAAATTTGAGCAAAAATACCACGGCGACGGGACATTGCCCGGCTCGGTGATGGCCAGTGACGGCTTTTTCCCGTTTGAGGACGGAGTCGAAGTCGCCGCCAAGGCCGGGGTGACCGCGATCATCGCGCCGTCGGGTTCCTTGCGCGACGCCGATGTGATCAAGCGTGCCAATGAACTGGGGGTGGCGCTTTATTATGCCCCCGAGCGGATTTTCTCCCATCACTAATCAATAAAAATTTGAGATAAATTGAAGGAATTATACCATGTCGGAAAAAAAATTGACTAAAAAAGAGAATTCGGAAATCTCGTCGATGCTCTTTAACGACTTTGAGCGTTTCGAGTTTTTCTTTGCCGCCCATTGGAAAAAAATCGCCGGCGCGGCGCTGTCGCTCGCGATTGTCATCACCGCCGCCTTTGGCATCAACTCTTATCTGAAATCGCGTGACCGCAAAGCGGTCAATGCTCTCAATGACGCCAAAACCGAGACCGAAATCGTCGAAGTCTTAAAGGTTTACGGCAGTCACCGCGCTGCCGACGGCACCCGCATGCGTTTGGCCGGGATGTATGCCGAGAGCAAACGCTATGACGATGCCCGCCAGGTGATCCGTCCGGTGATCGGCAACGGCAACGAAAATTTTGCCCCTTATGCCAGGCTTTTGGATGCTTATTACGACGAAGCCGGCGGCAAGCTGGCCGACGCCGCGCAAAAATTTGAGGCGATCCAAAAGGATCCGTCCGTGCCGGCGCAAGTCCGCCTTGAGGCCGCTTATGCATCGGGCCGGATTTATCTCGAGCTCAAAGAATTTGACAAGGCCAAGGATTGCCTCCGCAAGGCGGTCACTCCCGGCAACCCGGCGGCCAACCAGTGGCACATGCTCGCCCAGAGTATGCTCAATTTGATCGACGGCGGGGAAATCGCTCCGGCGGCCAAAAAGTAAGATCGGCTTTATGCTGACCAACAAACAGCAAAGTTTGATCCGCTCGCTGTACACCCGGCACGGCCGTAAAAAGTCCGGGTGCTGCATCTGCGAGGGGTTGCGCGCGGTGCGCGAGCTTTGCGACCGGCGGCCCGAGCTGGTGGATTTTTTGGTCGTTTCCGATCAATTTAAGGATGAAATTGATACCGCGGCGCCGGTGCACCGTTTGCCGGAGCGCGAATTTGCCGAGCTGGCCGGGACGGTCAACTCGCAGGGAATTTTGGCGGTGGCGCGCGTCCCGGCCGAGCCCGACCGGACGGCGGCCGTTATGCAGCCGTTTATTTTGGCGCTGGACGCCTTGGGCGACCCCGGCAACTTCGGCACCATATGTCGCACGGTCAAGGCGGCGGGGCTCAATGAGTTGTGGTATACCCGGCACTCGATCGACCCCTTTGGCGACAAGGCGGTGAGATCGGCCTTGGGAGCGCAATTCAGCCTAAATTTGCGGTGTTTTGCCGATTTGGAGGAGATGCGCGAGTTTGGTTTTGCCAAAGGGTTTGACAAGGTTTTTTTGACCGATCCCCACGGCGGGGAGAGTTGTTTTACCGCGTCGGATTTGTTTGACAAGTCGATTGTGGTCATTGGCGGCGAGGCCAACGGCGTCGGTTTTTTGGCGGCGAGCCGCAAGGTGATGATCCCGATGCCGGGCAAGTTTGAGTCGTTAAACGCGGCGCAGGCGGCGACGATTTTTTTGTTTGAGTATGTGAGAAGAATCTCTTAATAACTATATTTTAGGATTGTATATGGGTAATTGGGTACAGATTTATTTGTTCGCCTTTTTGGCGGGAGCGATTTCGACCTTGCTGTTGACGCCGGTATTTCGTAAAATTGCCGAAGCTACCGGTTTTATGGACTGCCCGCAGGGCAACCACAAGGGGCACCGCAAAGCGACACCGTTGCTGGGCGGTGCTTCGATGTTTACCGGGTGGATCCTCTGCATCGCGGCCGGGTTGATTGCGGTCAAGTTTAATTTGATTCCGTACTTCAGCGACAGCTTAAGTGAGCATTTGCCGGGGATATCCCGTTCGGCGTTTCCTTTGGGGATGATTGCTTTGGGCGCGTTTCTCGCCGTGCTGCTGGGGCTCATTGACGACAAATATGCTTTGAGCGCTGCTCAAAAATTCGGCGGCCAATTCATTATTGCCGCCATCGCTGTCACTTGGGGCGGGGTCAAAGTAAGTTTCTTTATCAACAACCCGGAGTTTATCTGGTGCTGCTCAGTGTTTTGGATCATGCTGTTGATGAATTCGATCAATTTTTTTGACAACATGGACGGGCTTGCCGTCGGCACCATCAGCATTGCGATGATGTTTTTTTCGATCATCGCCGCATTGAATCAGCAATATTTCATCGCCGTCTTTTCGGCCTTGACTTGCGGCGTCGGTTGCGGTTTCTGGTTTTACAACTACAATCCCGCCACCATCTTTATGGGTGACTCGGGGAGTCACTTTTTGGGCTACATGGCGGCGGTATTAAGCGCCGGGGTCACGTACTTCTGCAAAGATTACTCGCTTTCGCGTTTCCCGATTTTGATGCCGCTCTTTATTTTGGCCTTGCCGCTGTTTGACACGGCGATGGTGGTGCTGATCCGCACCTTAAACAAGAAACCGTTTTGGATCGGTGACCATAATCACATCTCGCACCGCTTTGTCCGCATGGGCCTCAGCCGCAAACAGGCGGTGTGGCTGGTGCATTTGCTGGCATTGTGCATCGGGCTCGGGATTTTGCCGGTGTTTTGGGGTAACTTCAAGACCGCGGCGATTTTGGTCACGCAATCGATGCTGATCCTTTTGGTCGTCAGCATCATGCAATTTACTTTGTCGGATCGTCAGGATACCCGTGAAGATAAAAAATAAGGAAGCGGTAATTATGGCACACCATATCGAGCGCCCCGGTTGGGATGAGTATTTTATGAACATCGCCCATGTCGTCGCCAGCCGCAGCAATTGCTGCCGCCGTCAAGTCGCGGCGGTGCTGGTGCTGGATCAACGGATCATCTCCACCGGTTACAACGGGACGCCGCGCGGGATTGCCAACTGTTGCGACGGCGGCTGCGAGCGCTGCAACTCGGATGTGCCGAGCGGCACCGATTTGCATCAGTGTCTTTGCAGTCACGCCGAGGAAAACGCGATCGTCCAAGCCGCTTATCACGGGATCGCGGTCAAAAACTCCACGCTGTACACCACCTTCAGCCCCTGTTTGCAGTGCGCCAAGATGGTGATTAATGCGGGGATCAAAGAGGTGGTATTTCACAAACGTTACTCGATTGACGAAGTTTCCATGCGTCTCTTGCGCGAGGCTGATATTATGGTGCGCTCGCTGGAGGAAAAAGGTGAAGATTAAGGACCCAAAGCTCGGCATCATGACCTTGGCCCAAGCCGTCCGATGGCGCGAAAATCTGCGACAGGAGGGCAAACGTCTGGTGGTGACCAACGGCTGCTTTGATTTGTTGCACCGCGGCCATGCCGAGTATTTGTTTGAGAGCCGCCAGCTGGGCGATGCGCTGTTGATTTTGATCAACTCCGACCGCTCGGTGCGCGAGCTCAAGGGGCCGACGCGTCCTTTGGTCGATGAGTACAACCGCGCTTACATGCTTTGCGCTTTGGCGGCGGTGGATGCGGCGGTCACGTTTGACAGCGAGCGCTGCGACCGGGAGCTGGCATTGTTGGCACCCGACATTTACGTCAAAGGGGGCGATTACACGTTGGACAAGCTTGACCCCTCCGAGCGCGCGGCCTTGCAGACGGTGGGGACGGAAATTTGCTTCAAGCCGTTTATTGCGGGATTTTCGACGACCAATATTGTTTTAAAAATAAAGGAATCACTCTAAAATGTATCTTGGCAGAATTGTGGCGGTCGGTTTGACCAAAGACGGGCGTGCGACGGCGATGTACCGGGTTTCCTCCCGGTCGTTTCCCAACCGCGAGGCGGTAATCAACAACGAAGTCATCTCGATTTTGCCGCGTCCCGGCTTTGAGTCGGATTTGCGCAAAAACCCGTATATTTCGTACAACTGTGTGCGCATTGCCAAGCGCTTTGCGGTGGCGAGCAACGGCTCTCATACCGACCCTATTGTCGAAAAAATCGCCATGGGCTACCCGGTGCGCGACGCCGTCACTCTCGGGCTCTTGGCCATGGATTACGAAAAGGACTCGTTGGACACCCCGCGCATCGTGGCGGTGGCCGAGCTCGGCTCGTTGACCGGTCACCTGGGGATCGTCCGCAAGGATGCGGTGCTTTACCGCTCCTTTGAGATGACCCCGGGATATTGCTACTACCTCTCCACCTATCAGTGCGACCGTCCCTGCGGCGACCAGTTTGACCCGCATTTCGTCTCCGATTCGGCTGATGATGCGGCGCAATATGTGATCTCGGGCGGCGTCTTTGCCAACTTTGAGAAACCGGTGACTTCGGCCGTGGCCTTTGCCAACGGCGATAACTTTGACTACGCGGTGAAAATCGTCTGATGAGCAAGATCCTGAATGCGCTGAACCCGGAGCAGGCGGCAGCGGCATCCACCCTCGCGGGTCCGGTGCTGGTGCTTGCCGGGGCCGGTACCGGCAAAACGCGGGTAATCACCTTCAGGATCGCTTATATGCTCTCGCTGGGGATCGCACCCGAGCAGATTTTGGGGCTCACCTTTACCAACAAGGCCGCGCGCGAGATGCGCGAGCGGTTGGCGCAATTGGTGGACGCCAATATCGCCGAAAAAGTGACCTTGGGGACATTTCACTCGTTTTGCATCAAAATTTTGCGGCGCGAAATCCGCCACCTGGGCTATCTCCCCAGCTTCACTATCGCCGATGAGTCCGATCAGCAGGGTCTTTTAAAGCAGGCGGTGGCCGAGCTCGGCTACCACCAGAGCGGTCTTAATTTGGGCGACGTCGCCGGGACCATCGGGCGGTGGAAAAATAAACTTTTGGAGGTGCGCGATGTGCGCAAAACGGCCGACACCGAGTACGACTCGGTGTGTGCCGAAGTTTATGAGTGCTATCAGTCGATGCTGGAGATGCAAAACATGCTCGACTTTGACGATATGCTGCTTTTGGTCTTCCGCTTGTTCAACAAATACCCGGAGGTGCTCCAAAAGTATCAGGAGCGTTACCGTTATTTGCTGATTGACGAGTATCAGGACACCAACGACGCCCAGTTTACGCTGGTTAAAATGCTGGCGGGCAGGGAATGCAACTTATGCGTGGTCGGTGACGACGACCAGAGCATTTACTCGTGGCGCGGGGCCAATGTGAGCAACATTTTGGACTTTCCGCAATTTTTTCCGGGAGCCAAGGTGGTCAAACTCGAGCAAAACTACCGCTCGTGCTCCAGTATCTTAAATGCCGCCAACGCGGTGATTTCGAATAATTCCAACCGGCACGACAAGGCGCTGTGGTCCAACCTCGGCGCGGGCGACCCGGTCAAGATTGTCAAAGTCTCCGACGGCGAAGCCGAGGCCGATTTTATCGGCGGCATGATCCGCCAGATCATGGGGGAAAAGCCGGAGCTGTCCTATAAGGATTTTGCGGTTTTATACCGCTCCAATCATTTGACGCGCGAATTGGAGCAATCGTTCCGCCGCCAGCAATTGCCGTACCGTCTGGTGGGCGGGCAGGAGTTTTTTAAACGCAAAGAGATCAAGGACGCGGTCGCTTACCTCAAAATTTTGGTCAACCCGATGGAGGATCAGAGCTTGCTGCGCATCTTGGGGACGCCGCCGCGCGGTCTGGCGCAAAAGGCGGTCGATGAGTTGAAGCGCTTGCGGTTGACTCGCCATATCCCGATGGTGGAGCTCCTGGGCGACGATGAGTTGGTCAATTTCATCTCCGGCAAGGGCGGCGCTGCTGCCAAGGAGTTGGCCGGGGTGATCGCCAAATATACGCAAATTTTTACGGAGCCGGGCAATTTGGCCAACAAAATCAGCAATTATCTGCGCGATGTCGGCTATCTGGACGGGCTGCAAAAGATTTACAAGGACATTGACGACGCCTACAAGCGGCGCGAAAATGTTGACGAATTTATCAGCGCCGTCGCCCAATACGAGGGGCGGCAAAAGAGCGAAGAGTGTACCTTGGAGAATTATTTGGAGTCGTTTGCCTTGCTGGAGGAAAATGACCGTACCGAGGAGAGCCTTGACGGCAACGAAGTCACCTTTTCGACCGTGCATGCGGCCAAAGGTCTGGAGTACCCGGTGGTGTTTGTGGTCGCGATGGAGTACAATATTTTTCCCCACGAGCGCGCCGTTGCCGAGGGCTCGGTGGAGGAAGAGCTGCGTCTGTTTTATGTGGCGATCACCCGGGCCAAACGGCAGCTTTATCTGTTGCGCGCCAACAGCCGGATGCAGCGCGGCTTCAGCAAAACCCAGCTGCCGTCGCCGTTTCTGGCGCTGCTGCCGGAGTCGATTGCCGAAACCGTGGCCGCCAACGAGCTTTTGCGGCCCGCGGACAGCAAACAAATTGAGCAGGCATTTGCCGATATCTTTAAAATGTTGGAGAAACGATAATGTTTAAAAAAGCGTTGTTATCAATCACTTTTCGTCAGCACGACGCCGCCACGATTGCCGACGCGGCCAAGGCGGCCGGTTTGGACGGGATCGAGTGGGGCGGCGACGTCCATGTGCCGCACGGCGATTTGGCCAAGGCGGAGAGGGTGGCCCAGATTTGCCGCGAGCGGGGATTGTCCACTTGCGGCTACGGCTCGTATTACCGGGCGGGGGTGAGCGAGTTTGACTTTGCCGGAGTGTTGAAATCGGCGGAGATTTTGGGAGCTCCCGTCATCCGCGTCTGGGCGGGCGATCAGGGCTCGGTGGAGACTTCGGACGAGAAACGCCAAAAAATTGTCAAGGATTTGCTGCGTATCGCCGATCTGGCGGCTGCCAAACAGATCCGCATCGGTCTTGAGTTTCACGGCGGCACTTTGACCGATGCTTTGGCTTCCTGCAAAAAACTCATTTTTGAGGAGGCCAATCACCCCAATTTGTACACTTACTGGCAGCCGCCGGTGGGGAGCAAATTTGCCGACAATCTGGCGGCAATCAAAGAGCTGGGCGACAAAGTGACGGCTAGCCACGTTTTCAGCTGGGAGCTGGAGGACGGCAAAATCGTCCGTTATCCGCTCTCGCATCATAAAAAAGAGTTTATCGAGTATTTGCGCACGATCCACCCCAAAAACTTTTTGTATGCCGGGTTGGAATTTGTAATAAACGATGATCTGGCGGAGTTTCGCAACGACGCCGCAACCTTTGGGAGCTTGATCCATGAAATATAAAGCGATGATCTTAAACAACAATCCCAAAAACGTCGATTACGTTTACGGGCCCGAGCAACTTGCCAAAATTAACGAGCTCACCGATTTGCTTCCGGGGATTGTCAGCCATGAAATGTTTAAAACCATGGATGTCTCCAATGTTGAAATTATCTTCTCCACTTGGGGGATGGTGAGTTTGACCGACGAGGAAATCGCCCGGATGCCCAAACTCAAGGCGGTATTTTATGCCGCCGGGGCGACCGATTACTTTGCCCGGCCGTTTTTGCATCGCAAGGTCAAAGTCATCAGCGCGTGGCTCGCCAATGCAATCCCGGTGGCCGAGTTTACGGTGGCCCAGATTGCGTTGGGGATGAAGGGTTTTTTCTACAACAACCGTTTGGCGCGCCAAAACAAAGTTTTCAGCAATGCCGGGGTCGGCCCCGGGGTGTACGGCGAGGAAGTGGCGTTGATCGGCGCCGGAGCGATTTCCGCCCATGTCCAAAAGTTGCTGCAAAATTACAAGCTTAAGGTCACCGTCGTTCCGTCGCGCCCCGAGCGCCGGACGGTGTCGATTGATGAAGTTTTCAAAACCGCGTTTGTGGTCAGCAACCATTTGCCCAACCGTGAGGACAATCAAAAGGTGTTGACCAAGGCCCACTTTGCCTCGATGCGGCAGGGAGCGGTGTTTATCAACACCGGCCGTGGCGCGCAAGTCGACGAGGAGGGGATGCTTGACGTTCTGGCCGAGCGGGCTGACTTGACGGCGTTGATCGACGTCACCCACCCGGAGCCGCCGGCGGCGGATTCGCGGTTGTTTACCTTGCCCAACGTTTATTTGTCCGGGCACATCGCCGGCTCGACCAATGACGAAGTCCACCGGATGAGCGACTATGTGATCGAGGACCTGGAGCGGATGCTCGCCAATGAGCCCTTGCAGTACCAGGTGACCGAAGCCATGCTGATGACCAGCTGACGGTCAACCGGAGAAATACGGTTGATCCGTACGGATTTGGCTCGGGGTTTGCCCGAGCCTTTTTTTTACCGCTTTGCAGAAATAATTTTGATCCTCAAAGCCGCAGGCGCGGGCGATTTCCTTGACCGAGAGGGGTGTGTGCTTTAAGAGTGTAATGGCCTGCTGCAAACGGACGTTGGTGAGATACTCCTGCGGCGATACGCCGCAGTATCGTTGGACCAGACGCACCAAAGTTGAGCGGTGCATCTGCATTTTTAAGGCGATGGCGTCGACGCTCAGGGCGGGGTCGGGGTAGTTGTCCTCGACTTCAGCTTTAAAGGCCTCGATGCGCGGGTTTCCGCGCTCGTGGTTGCGCCATAAGGTATGCGACAAAATTTCATATCCGATGGCCCCAGCGCGCAATTCTCCGTCGGGGCTGAAGTCCTTGAGCTCGCACATCAACTGCCAAAAGAGCTCCTCCGGGCAGCTTCCGGGCTGCGGCTCGCGGCGGATATGGAAGCGGTCGATCAATAACGGGAGATCCGGGCCGTCGATGGTGAACCAATAGTAATTAAATGCGCTTTGCGCGTAAAATTCGTGGTTGTCGCCGGGAAGATAAAAACAAAATTCGTTGGCATTGAGGGGGATTTGGCCGTCGTCGAAGGTGAAAATACCAGTTCCGGCCACGCACCAAAAGAGCTCCAGAAAGGGTTTCGTCAAAGCAGGCTCGGTCCAGCCCGATTGGACAATGTAGTGCCCGGCCGAGCGGACATGCAGCAGCGCTGCGATTGTGCCCTTGGGGGTTAAGCGAAAAACGGCCTGTTTCATTTAGTTTCCTGAATTGTTGCGACAAAATTACTATATATAATACATCATTCCACTTTGCTTTGCAAGCGTTTTATGATAAAATATAAGAAACAAAAAACGCCGGGGCGGCAAACCTCCCCCAAAAACAAAGGAATTTCAGTCATGAAACGCGGACCCAAAGTAGTCGTTATCGGCGCCGGAAGTTATTTTTTCGGCAAACCGGTTATTTATAATATGGTCAACAGCCCGATTTTGCGTAACGGGACGCTGGCTTTGGTTGATCTCGATCAAACCGTGCTTGACACCATGCTGGCGATTGCCGAACGCGCCAAGGCGCACGCCGGGGCACCGTTGGCCATTGAGGGCTCGACCGACCGCTTAAAGGTACTCAAGGATGCGGACTTTGTCGTTTTGTCTTTCTCCTACCGCAATGCATACTACCGCGAGATGGATACCCGGATCGCCGCCAAGTACGGCGTGACCATGTGCTCGAGTGATACCATCGGCCCCGGCGGGATCTTCAGAGCCATGCGCGAGCTGCCCGAGATTTTGCGGATTGCCGAAGACGTCGAGCGTGTGGCTCCCGAGGCGTGGCTGATCAACTTTATCAACCCCTCGTCGGTGATGGGCATCGCTTTGATGCGCCATGCCCCCAAGGTCAAGAGCTTCGCCCTTTGTGACGGCAACCACGAGCCCTATGTCCGGATCGGTTTTCTCAAAGACTTGGGGATTTTGCCCGCCGACGCGCAAACCTTGCCGGCCGATGTCGCTGCTAAATTTAAACTCAACATCATTGGCGTCAACCACTGCACCTGGGTGACCGAGTGCAGTTTTGACGGTGTCGATCTGATGGATAAACTGCGCCAAAAAGTCGCCGCCAACGCCGTCGCCGAGTACGAGACGCGCCCGAGCGCCAAGGCAAAACCGCGGCTCAACAACAATTATGCGGCCGAGCTCATGGATCTTTACGGCGCGTTTCCAACCGCAGTCAGCCACACCAAGGAGTACGTGCCCTTTTTTCAGGGGTATGGCAAGTGCCCGGTGACCCCGGAGCCGATCATCGCCTTTGACGGCTACAACCGCGCCGAGGAAATGGCCGAGGCCTGGGCCGAAACCGTCAAAATCGCCGACGGCACCATGCCGATCGCCGAATTTTTTAAGAGCGGACGGGGCGACCACGCGACTGACATCATTGAGTCGATGTGGGGCGACCTTAAAAAGTGTTTTTATATCAACAGCGCCAACAAGGGGGCGGTCGCCAATCTGCCCGCCGACGCATTTTTGGAGCTGCGCTGCGAGCTTGATATGAATGGGCCGCGGCCGCTTCCCGCCGGGGTGATGCCGCGCGGGATCTTGGGGCTCACCATGCAGGTTTTGGACACGCATGAGCTCACGGTGGAGGCGATTGTCAAGTGTGATCGCCAACTCTTGCTCCGCGCCATGATGACCGATCCCATCGTCAACAACATTAATGACGGCAAAAACATCATTGCCGAGCTTTTGGAGTTGGAGTGCGATCATTTGGATCCGAAATGGTTTGAAACAACAAAATAAAAAGGACGAAATTGATGAAAGCAAAAGCATTTTTTACCCTCATCGAGCTCCTCGTGGTGATCGCGATCATCGCCATTTTGGCGAGCATGCTCTTGCCCGCCTTGAATCAGGCGCGGAACAAGGCGCGCGCGACCACTTGCCTTAATAATCTCAAGCAGATTTTTACGGCGCAAACCATGTATGCCGGGGACTACCGGTATTTTTGTCCCGGGGCGACCAGCGCCGCCGCCGAGGGCTTTAACGAGCAATATATGGCGCCCAAACTGCGGCCCTATCTCGGCAAAAGTTCGACCGCCTTTGCCGACTGGACGGATGTTCAGAAATTTTTGGCCTCCCCGCCGTGGCTGTGCCCGTCGCAACTTGACCGGGGCTCCAATACTTTGAGCTATGTCCCCAATGCCTTTTATTTGCTGTCAACCTCGGCGACGGTCAAAATGAGCAAAACCAAGCAGGCCTTTTCGTGGATGTATATGGCGCAACCGGACTCGATGGTCAAGGGTATTTCCGGGTCAAGGATTTATTTCATGATGGACAGCGGCTACAACACCGCTTCACCGGTCGATAAAAAAGAGAGCGAGCGCGCGGTGGTCGACCGTGCCGGTTTTGAGGACGACACCACCGTCCGCGCCGATTTCCGCCATCACGGAGTTAAAAATGTGATCATGCTCGACGGCAGTGTCAAAGCCGTCAAAAAAGGGATGACCCAGTACGAGCTATATTTGCGGCCGACAATCGGGGGGAGATAACGGATGAAAACGGTATGCGGGATTTGGTTGCTGCTGCTCGGGCTGGCAGTGCTTGCCGCCGATTTTGATCTCAACGGTTTTTTGCAGACAGCCTGCCGCAATCAGCAAAATGAGGCGGTATTGCCCGACGGCGTCATTACCGTCGCCGGGCCGGTCACCTTGGATCAAAAATTTCAAAACATGGTCATCCGGGGCGGCAAGGGAACCATGATAGTCATGAAGCGCTGGAGCCATGTTTTTTTTCTCAACGGCTGCAAAAATATCACCTTCCGTGATTTTTCGGTCGATTACGACCCGTTGCCGTTTACCCAGGCGACGGTCACAGCGATGGAGGGAAATATCATCCGCTACCGTATTCACGACGGTTACCCGGATTTGCGCCCCGAGTTTTTGGTGCATCATCCGCAATTTTTTGACCGGGAGAGCCGCAACTTTAAATGGGACAAGACCAATTGGAGTCAATGCCGCGACAACCGGATGCTCGGCAAGCGCGAGGGCGAATTGGAGATGGTCGAAATCCAAAACAATCTTGCCCCCGGTGATTTTGTGGTATTGAATTACCGGCCCGACAGCGTGATCAAAATCCGCAATTTGTCGGAAAACATCGTCTTTGAAAATTTGACCTTTTACTCCTCCCCCGGCGGCGGTATTTTTGCCCGGCGCAGCGCCGGACTGCATGAGATCCGCAACGTTAAAATGATTCGCGGCGCCACTCCGGCGGGGGCGGCCGAGCCCCGGCTGCTTGCCTTGGGGGCCGACGGGGTCAATTACGCCACATGCCGTCAGGGTCCGTTGGTGGAACATTGCGAATTTGCCTACCTCGGCGACGACTCGGTCAACTTTCACGGTTCGCCAATGCGGGTGGTCAAAGTGGACCATGACTCGTTTTATGCGGCGGTGGGCTACCGCCCGACGGAGTATTTGCAGCTGATCCAAGCCGGCGACCCGGTGCGCTTTTTGGCCAAAGACAATTATCAGATATTGCGTCAGGGTCAAATTATGCAAGTAGAGATCGCGCCCGACATCCCCAACCTCGACAAAAGAATGATTTATCCCCCCGGTTCCATCCCCGAGTACATGATTTTGCGCGTTAAGACCGCAAGCAACGAGCTTCCCGAGGTCGGCTCCACGGTGGATTTCCCGCGGCTCAACAGCCCCGGGTATGTCATTCGCAACAACTATTTTCACGATCACCGGGCGCGGGGATTGCGCTTGATGGGCTACACCGGGCTCGTCGAGGGCAACCGGATTGCCAATTTGGAGCAGGCGGCGATTTCGGTCGGCCCCGAGTACGGCTACTGGCTGGAAGGGGGCTGGGTGGACGGTGTCACGGTGCAAAACAATGAAATCAGGGACGTGATGCAAAGTGCGATTTGCGGCGGCGCACATACCTACTCTTTGGGCGCTGTTTGCACCTTTGTTGCCAATGAGCGCGGCAGCGCCTCTGTTTATCCGGGCAACCGCAATGTCAGCATTATTAACAACCAGATCGACGGCTCCGGGATGGCGGGAATTTACATCTTGGCCGCCGACGGCGTCCGGGTGGAAAACAATCAAATTCGCAATGTTTTGCAGGTCAACCGCCGCAAAACGGGGAGCAATTACGGGATCACGTTTGACGCCCGAGCCATCGGGGTCAGTGACTCCGTCAACGTCCAAATCAAAAACAATCAAGTGGAGTAAACAATGCGCATCGGGATCATGGTATTGTTGTTTTGGGCGGCAACCTTGCCCGCCCGGACGCTTTATGTCGATAACGTCAAAGGCAATGATGACAACGACGGGAGTTTGGATCGCCCGGTGGCCTCGATTGAAAAGGGATTGAGTTTGCTGGGGCCGAGCGGCCGTCTTGAAGTTGCGGCCAATCAGGGCAAACCCTATCAGCGGCCTTATTATGGGGCGGAGGGCAAAAGCTATGACGTCAAGGCCGTGGGCACCGCGACTCTGCCGGTGGTGATTAATGGCAACATGGCGGTGCTCTCGGGCTTGGCCGAGATTCCCGCCGACCGCTGGCAGAGCGCCGGTGATCAATTGTACAAACTCCCGTTTTGGCCGATGAGCAACCGTTACAAGATTGACAAAAATCAAGACTACTGGCTTCCCGCCAATCCGATATTTTTTATCAACGGCACGGCCGCGCGCAATTGTTTGAGCTTGGATGAGCTCAAGCAGACGACCGCGGGCGGTTTTTGGTGGAGTCGGGGGGAGAAATCGGTCTATTTGCGTTTGCCGGAGGGGAAAACGTTCAACGATCTCAAGATCGAGCTCCCGGCCAACAGCGGCTTTTATACCCACGGCGACCATGTGGTAATTGAGAATTTCGTCTTTATTTTGTCGTGGAACGACGGCTTTGACGCCGCCGAAAAGTCGCGCAATGTCCTTTACCGCAACTGTGTGTCGGTCGATAACTGCGGACAGGCTTTTTCCACCCACGGGAGCTCCATGACCACCTATGAGGACTGTGTGGCGATCCGTAACGCAAGCTCGGGGGCCTGCGACGTCCACTATGCCAGCGTCCGCTATTTGCGCTGTGTGTTTTACAACAACTCCTACGAGGCCGGGGTGGCCGCCAATGACAATGCAAGTCAAGTTTTCAGCGACTGTTTGATCTATCAAAACCGCCCGTTTGAGCAAGTCTGGCAAAACAACTACTCGCGCCAGCTCTTTGACAACTGTCTGATCGCCGGCGCCGACAGCAATCTGCCGTTGGCCTACTCCCGCCACGGCGTCCTCGGTTTCAAGCAATGCACGTTACTCAATGCATCGATGCTTTGCCGCGACACTTCCGGCAACCACGGGACGGTGACGGTCGAGAACTCGATTGTCGGCAATATGGCAAAACAAATCTTTTTGCTTGCCGAGCCCTCCGACCGCTTTATTTTTAACGGCAACCTTTACCGGCAGTCGCCGGGCATCAGCGTCGGCGGTAAACTTTACAGTATGGCCGACTTTGCCGCGTATCAGGAGGCGAACCGTTTTGACAAAGGCTCGGCATGGAGCGCCGAGCCGCTGGCGGGTTGGCTTAACTCGGAGCTCAAAACGCTTGTCCGCGCCCCCAACCGCATCGGCCAAAACGTCCGCGTCGGGGCACAGCTCCCGGACTCGGTCAAGGCCAATTTTGAGAAATACCGCAACGCCAAGACTTCGCCCGCCGGGATCACCTTGGAGTAATTACTCCGAGAGCTGTAAGGTCAGCGTCACCGGGTCGGCGCGGCGGATGCCAAAGGTGAGGATTTCGTCCAAATCGGCGTTGAAACGGTACTTGGTCTTGTACTCAAAGGCGTAATCAAGGAGCATAAAAGTGAGTCTGCCGTCCTGATTGGCGACGAGTCTGCCCTCAAATTTAAGCTCCGGGTGCAAGGCAAAATAGACGAGAGTCCAGTACTCGTCCGAGTAGCGTTCGGCCTTGCGGCGCTCGGCCCCGGCATCCTCCGACAAGGTGAGCTTGCGGTCGATCTCCTCGGCGCTGAGCGGCGTTTGGCCGGTCAAATGCAAATAAATTTGCTGATGGGCGAGCAAGTCGGCGTAGCGCCGCAACGGGCTGGTGACCCGCAAATAGGGCTCCAAGCCGAGGCCGCTGTGACGCCCGGGCGAACTTTGGGTAAAGCCGGGTTTGCAACTCCGGCGGAGTTGAAACATATAGGCCATCGAGTCACTCTCCAATACTTCCTCCTCCAAGGGCGCCTGGGTCGAAAAGGGCATCGGCAACTCCTCGGCCGCCGCCCACTTGGCCGCCGCGTAACCGGCGGCGAGCATTGCATTGGCGACCAATTCGCGCTCGGGCGTGACCGGACACGGGACGATGGCGATCTCTTGGTCACGCACCATGATTTTGACTTCCGGGAGCTGGATCAAAAGTGCCCCGTTGCGCTTGCGGAACTCTTTGAAGCGTTTGGTGAACTCGGCAATCTCCTTGAGCGGTGACGCGTTGGTAAAATTTTTGGACTCTTGATAATTGAGCCGGGTTACTTTGATGCGGCTGTAATATAAGTCAATGAGCGTAATATCGCTGTCATCGCCGATGGCCAGCTCAAAGGTCAATGCATCGGAGACCTCGTTGAGCCCCAATCCGGCCTTGGCGGTGAGAGCGGCGGGCAGCATATGGATGGTTTTTTCGGGCAAATATAAATTGCAGCCGCGCAAACTTGCGGCGCGGTCGATTTCGCCGCCGGTCGCGACCAACGTCCCCAAGTCGGCGATGTGCACCAACAAGTGGCCGTTGGCAAATCCGAGGGCGTCGTCGGGATCATGGCTGAATTCGTCATCAATCGCGTAGCTGACCAAACCGGTCAAGTCGCGCCGGGCGACTTCGCGCTGCGGCTCAAGGGGGTGCTCGGGGTCGTCCAAATCAAGGTGCAGCCGCGCCGGAAACGGGTTGGTGAAATAATCCCAGACGCCGAGATCAAGCAATAATTGGTGTGCTTTTTGAGGCGTCGCCTCGATGTCCAGCTCGCGCATTAATTTGCTGTTGGCCGTCTGGCCGAGGGCGAGCTGCTCGACTTCGCGCAAATAGAGTTTGTCCGCTTCGACAATCGAGCGCGTTTGGATGCGCTCCAGGAGGCCCGCGCGCGCATTTTTCTCCGCGTCCTTGGCGGCCAAGTCGGCCAATTTTCGCTCAATGTCGGCTTGCACTTTGGCTTTGACGCCCGCTTCGACACTGCCGGAGAAATAAATGTCGGCTTGCAGCAGCTGATAAGCGCTCCAGGCGGCCGCCGGGGTATTGGTGTTAAATATGAGGGAGGTAAATTCGGCAAAGGTCATATTTTCGCCCTCGGTCAATTCGACGATCTCCATCAAATCGGGAGCGGGGAGAACATCGGACGGGGGGACTTGCACCGGGCCCGCGTGGAGAAACTCGATGTCTTTTTCGCGCACGCTTTTATTTTCGCCGCCCGCAGCGCGGATTTCGATTTTATCCTTGGTGACGGCGGTGACCGCCGCCCCTTTTTGCTTATAAATAACCAGATTGCCGCTTGAGAATTTCATAATTGCCTTGGGTTGTTTCCTTTAATATACACGATTTTGCCCAAAATAAAACCGCAGACACTAAAAGCAAACGAAAAAATATTGTTACATGCTTGAGTTTTGCATCAAGCGAAGTTATATTTTATAGTATGAAAGAAGAAATCTTTGAAATTTATGACGAAAACGGCAATTTGACCGGTACCGCCCCCCGGCGGCGCTGTCACGGCGACCCGTCGCTGATTCACCGGGTGGTGCACGTGGTAGTGCTGCACCCGGACGGGCAGCATATTTTGCTGCAAAAGCGCTCTTTGGACAAAGATATCCAGCCGGGCAAATGGGACACCGCCGTCGGCGGTCATGTCAATTTAGGCGAATCCCGTGAGGACGCCGCCAAACGCGAGCTCAAAGAGGAACTCGGCATTGATTACGCGACCGAGCTGGAGTTTTGGTTTGACGACCAAATCCGCAACGAGGTCGAGTCGGAAAACATCCGCGTTTTTCGCTTGACCCATCCCGGCCCCTTTGATTTTCAAAAAGAGGAAATCACCGAGGTCCGCTTTTGGTCGCGCGCCGAGCTGGCCGACGTCCGCAATCACGAAATGTTTACCCCCAATCTCGTCAAGGAGCTGGCCAAAATATTATGAGCACCGCGCGACAACGGTTTTTGAGCGATTTCCAAACCCGGCTCGGGATGGCCGGGATTTTGCTCTTGCTTTTGCCCGCCGTATTTGCCCCCCTGTTGGTCAACGGGCGACCTTTGCTGGCGTGCGATCTGTCGGGCAATTGGTCGCTTCCCTTTGCTCGCTTTTTGTTTGCGCCCGACAGCAGCGAAAAGGCGGTCGAGCAGCTGTTTAACTACACCATGCTGCTGTTTCCGCTGTGGCTGCTGTTGCGGCGGCATTACAAACTTTTGCTCATTGCGGCGCTTTTGCTGCTCTTTCCTTTTGTTTTGACCAAAAGCAAGCTCGATAAGACCGATTACCGGCAGCAAAATTACCGCTGGGCGGTCTTTGCGCCGATCCCCTATGGGCCTTATGAAATTGTCGGCACCCCTTACGCCAAACCCGACCGCAAGCACTATCTTGGACTCGACAACGTCGGGCGCGATGTCGCGTCGCGCATGGTTTACGGCGCGCGGTCATCGCTGGCCGTCGGGCTGATTGCGACCGCAATTGCGTTGATCATCGGCACGGTGGTCGGGATGCTGATCGGGTTTTACCGCGGCGTTTACGACCTGGTGGCAATGCGCGTCATCGAAATTTTGCTGTGTTTCCCGACCTTTTTATTGCTTTTGATTTTGATGTCGATGCTGCGGGATTACAAGTTTGAGCAGTCGATTTTGATCGTGATTGCGATCATCGGCTTAACCGGCTGGATCGGTCTTGCTATTTTGGTGCGCGGCGAAGTACTGAAACAGCGGCCCTTGGGCTACATCCAAAGCTGTCTGGTGACCGGGCTTCCGACCCGGCGGATTTTGTTTTTTCACCTTTTGCCCAACATCACCGGGCCGATTTTGATCTCCTTTACTTTTGGCGTCGCCGGGTCGATTTTGGCCGAGAGCAGTCTGAGTTTTTTGGGCTTCGGCGTCCAGCCGCCCACCCCGAGCTGGGGGGCATTGTTGAGTCAGGCGTTTGACAACCCCTTGAGTTACTGGCATTTGATGTTTTTCCCGGGATTGGCGCTGTTTCTGGCAGTTTTAAGTTTTAACATAACAGGGGAGGGGCTGCGCAAGGCCCTGATCGTCAGGTGAGTTTATGAGTCAATATGAGTTGTTTTTCCCCAACCGGATCGTTTTCGGCAACGGCAAGCGTCACGAGCTGCCCAAATTATTGCCCGCGGGCAATGTTTTGTTTGTCTGCGGCCGTCACTCGGTGAGCCGGATTTGGGAGGAGTACCGCGAGCTGTTTGCCGCCGGGCGCGCTTTTTTGGTGGACAAGATCAGCCCCGAGCCGCCCTTGGCGGAGGTCGAGCGTTGCATTGAGGCCATCCGCCGACATCATGTCGGCGCGGTGGTCGCCATCGGCGGCGGGAGCGTGATTGATGCCGCTAAAGTCGCCGCCGTCCTCGCCCACAATCAGTATGCTGTCGCCGACTATTTTTACGGCCGCCATAAAATTGAGAAAAAAGGCGTCTTCTTTGTCGCCATGCCGACCACTGCCGGGACCGGGGCGGAGATCACCCCCAACTCGGTATTGATCGACCCCGAGACCAGCATCAAGCAGTCGGTCAAGCATCCTTTTATGTTTGCCGACATCGCCTTGGTGGATCCCGAGCTCACATTTGACTGCCCGCCTTTGATCACCGCCGGGAGCGGCATGGATGCTTTGACCCAGGCGATCGAGGGCTTTATTTCGCGCGGGGCCAATCGCGTCAGCAAACTTTTGGCCAAAGAGGCGGCCAAACTCATTTTTGACAACTTGGCCGATTGCCAAAACAATCCGGCGGCGCGCTCACGAGTGGCCGAGGGCAGCATGCTGGGCGCGATGGCCTTTACCCAGTCGGGGCTGGGCTCGGTGCACGGCATCGGCCACCCGCTCGGAAGCTTGCTCCATGTGCCGCACGGGGTGTGCTGCGCGATTTTGCTTACCGAAGTATTGAAATTCAACCGCCCGAGCTGCGATTTGAATGAATTGGCCGCCTATTTGGGGCTGGAGGATGATGTCGCTTTGATTCAGCAATTATCCGCATTGCGGCAAAAGCTGGGGCTCCCGGATGATTTCAAAGCCTACGGCCTCAAAAAGGAGCACTACAGCTTTATCGTCAAAAATTGCCGCTCGGGGAGCATGAAAACCAATCCGCGCGACTTCTCCGACGCCGAAGTCGTACAACTTTTGGAGAGTTTGTCATGAAAAAAATCACCGTTTTGGGCCCCAATCCGGCGATGCAAAAGACCTTGTTTTTTGAGCGCTTCAACTACGGCAATATTTCGCGCGCCAAATCGATGGAAGTGTTTCCGGCGGGCAAAGGGATCAATTTTTGCCGGGCGGGGCGCTGTCTCGGCGAGAGCGATTATGAGTTGATCGAGTTTACCGGCGGCGAAAACGGCGCGTATGTCGAGCGCGAACTGGCCAAAGAGGGGATGCATTGCCGCAACATCCGTACTGTTAATCCGACCCGCTGCTGCATCACGTGCCTTTGCCAAAGCACCGGGACGATGAGTGAAGTCATTGAGCCATCGTACCCGGCGAGCGCCGCCGAAGTCGCCGCGATGATGACCGCACTCAAGGAGAGTTTGCAGACCGCCGACGGCGCTGCCTTTTGCGGCACCGTCCCTACCGGGACGGACAAGACACTCTATTTGCAGGCGGCCGGGATTGTCCGGGCAGCCGGGCTCCCGCTCTTGTTGGACTCCTATATGGGAGTCGAGCCGATTTTTAACTGCGGCGTCGAGATTTATCTCAAGATCAACCGCGAGGAGCTCCTTATGCTCACGGAATGCAACGAGCTCCCGGTCGCTTTTGCCAAGATTTTCCGCTATGACAATATCCGGCTCGTTGCCATCACCGACGGGCCCGGCAATGCGTATCTGGCCGACCGGACGCAAATTTACAGTTACACGCTTCCCAAGCTCGACAACGTCGTCAATCCCATCGGCTGCGGCGATACCGCAAGCTCGATTTGGATGAGCGGTATTTTAAACGGAGAGCGTCCTGAAATCGCCTTTCGGACCGCGCTGGCGGCTGCGAGCGCCAACTGTCTCTCGGCCTTTCCGGGGTCCTATGATTTGGCGGATGCCGCCCGGATCAAGGCAAATATCACATTGACCCCGGTCAAACACTGGTAATTATGCTTGCCGATGCTATATTAAGCATGTAGTAAACAAGGAATTTTATGCAGCAGGCAAAATACAGCGGACTTGATTGTCTGCAAATGCTCGTCGAGAATTTGCGGCGCAACATCAATTTTGACGCCGTGATGACCGGCGAACTTAAAGCACGCTATTTGGATGCGCCCGCGGATGTGCTTCTTGAAATCGCCGACAATTTGCAGCTCAAGCCCGAGTTGGTCACCGACCTGGCCGCCGATTTCAGCAATTACGCCGGGCCGGCGCTGCTGCCGTTGCAAAACGGCAATTGGATCTGCCTTTTGAAATTGAGCCAGCTCGCCGGGAGCAAGGTCGATTTGTTTGACCCCTTGATGAATACGGCGACCAACACCATCTCGGTCCCCAAAGATCAGTTGCTCGGCAAGGCGGCCGGGCAGGCGATTTTGTTCCGCAATCTCAATGCCGTCGATCACAGCCGGCAGACGGCGCTTTTTTGCCTCGTCAATCTGGCGCGGCATCATCATATGAGTCTCGATGTCGGCCGGTTGATGCACCGCTATGCCATCGGCGAAACCGAGCCCGGGCTGCCGCTGCTTTTAGAGATCGCCATTGACTGCAACTTTAAGTGTCGTCATACCGTTTTAAGTTGGCAAAAGTTGCAGCATATGGGCAATGCCTACCCGTTTATCGGCATTGACCGCAACCATAAATATGTGATTTTTTGCGGCATCCGCCAAAACGAAGGGGTGCCGGAGCTGGTGGTGAGCGACCCCGGCTCGGGCAATGGTCAAGTCTTTCAATTTTTAAGCCAAGCTGAATACGAGGAGCGCTTTTCCGGTGAAGTAGTGCTGGTCAAAAAGGTGTTTACTTTGGGCGGCGAGCATCCCAAATTCGGCTTACTGTGGTTTTTGCCCGAATTCATCCGCCTGAGCGAAGTTTTTCGCCATTTGATCGTGACGGTGGTCATGATAACGCTCATTGCTTTGATCATGCCGATCTTTTTTCAGGTGGTGGTTGACCGGGTACTGGTCAATAAGGCCTATCAAACCTTAAACGTGCTCGGCATCGGGATGGTGATCGCGGTCCTGTTCAACGCCGGGCTCGAGTTTTTGCGCAACTATTATTTGCTGTTTGCCACCAACCGGATCGATATGGCGACCGCGAGCAAGACCTTTCGCCATCTGATGCGTCTGCCGGTCGGCTTTTTTGAGCGCAACCCGTCGGGAATGCTGGTAAAACACATGCAGCAGACGGAGAAAATCCGCGGTTTTTTGTCAGGCAATTTGTTTTTTACCTTTTTGGATGTGCTGTCGCTGGTGATTTTTTTGCCGTTTCTATTGTTTTACAGTGTCGAGCTTACTTTGGTTGTGATCGGGTTTTCGGCAATGATGGCATTGGTGATCGCGGTTTTGATCAAGCCGTTTCAGTCCCGGCTCAATGAGCTTTACCGTGCCGAGGGCAAGCGCCAGAGCATGCTCGTGGAGTCGATCCACGGCATCCGCACGGTCAAGACGCTTGCCTTGGAGCCCTTGCAGACCAAGCACTGGAACGACACCAGCGCCTACGCCATCCAGTCTTACTTTAAAGTCGGCAAAATCTCGATGAGCGCCAAGAGCATCAGCCAGATTTTGGAGATGCTGATGACCGTGACGGTGATTTGGCTGGGGACAATGCTGGTGCTGCACAACGCATTGTCGGTGGGCTCGTTGATCGCCTTTCAGATGCTCTCGATGCGGGTCTCCGGGCCCTTGGTGCGGATGGTCGGTTTGGTGCATGAGTATCAGCAGATCGCGGTGTCGGTGAACATGCTCGGGCATGTGATGAATACCCCCGCCGAGGAGGACAAGGGCGGCGTCACCAATCCGTTGCGGGGGGCGGTGAGCTTTGAAAATGTGACATTTCAGTATACTTTGGATACCCCGCAGGTCATCCGCAATTTCTCGCTTGACATCCCGGTCGGCTCCATGATCGGCATCGTCGGACGCTCGGGCTCGGGCAAAACGACATTGACCAAATTGCTGCAAAATCTTTATCCCCTCAACTCGGGGTTGATCAAGATTGACGGCATTGATTTGCGCGAAATCAACAAGGCGCATTTAAGGAGCAGCATCGGCGTCGTATTGCAGGAAAATTACTTTTTTACCGGCACTATCCGTGAAAACATCGCCTTGACCAAGCGCAACGCCACCTTGGATGAGGTCGTTTACGCGGCCAAACTTGCCGGCGCGGATGAGTTCGTCTCCCGGCTGCCGCAAGCGTATGACACCGTGCTGGAGGAAAACGGCGGCAATCTCTCGGGCGGCCAAAAGCAGCGACTTGCCATCGCCCGCGCCTTGTTGACCAACCCGGCAATCCTGATTTTTGACGAAGCCACCAGCGCCTTGGACCCCGAGAGCGAGAGCGTCGTGCAGGATAATTTAAACATGATCGCCAAGGGGCGCACGGTGTTGATCGTGTCGCACCGTCTGAGCATCGTGAGCGGCGCGTCCAAGATTTTGGTAATCGACAAAGGCGAAAAGGTTGACTTTGCCTCGCACCGCGAATTGTTGGCCAAAGACGGGATCTACCGCGATTTTTGGATGCAGCAAATGGAGAGGAATCTCAAAAAATGAGCGATCAAGCCCAAGACCCGGTACCTGAATTTGACGCCTTGCAGATTCGCCACTCGCGACTGCCCTTTTGGGCAAGGCACAGTGTCGGACTGGCCTTGCTTTTTGTCTTATTGGCCGCCGGCTGGGCCTGTACTTTTGAGGTCGATGAGGTGGTGCAGGCCACCGGCAAACTGGTGAGCGACCAGCAAAACATCGTGATGAAGCCTTTGGACCGCACCGTCATCAAAGAGGTCAATGTCGCGGTCGGCCAGATTGTTAAACGCGACCAGGTGTTGATCACTTTTGACCCGACCGGCAACCGGCTCGAGCTGGAGCGCTTAAAAAGCGAATTGGAGACGCTCAATGCCCAGGCCGGGCGTTTTGCCGCCGAAGAGGAGGGGAAACCCTATCAGCCTCTCGTGACCAATGCCGCCACTGAAATACAAAAGATTATTTTTGAGCAGCGCGCCGTGTATTACCGCGAAAAAATGAAATATTTTGAGCAGGGCATCGCCCAGCTGGACGCTTCGCGTAAAACCTTGGAGGACAGCTTGACCAATCAATTGGAGCGCCTCGACTCGATTGTCAAGATTGAGAGTTTGTACAAGGATTTGCTTGCGCGCCGGGCGACTTCGCCCAAAGAGATGCTCAATATCTCGATGAGCCGCATGCAGATGGAGGGCGAGGTCAATGCCGTCAAAAATAAACTCAATGAGCTCGCACAGCAGCGCGAAACCGTCGGTGCCAACCGTGACTCGTTTGCGGCCGAGTGGCGGCACGGGATTGCTGACAACCTCGTCAAGATCAACCGCGAATTGGTCGGTACCTCCAAGCAGTTTGACAAATATCAGCAGATGGCAAGTTACGTTTATTTGCGTTCGCCCTGCGATGCAGTGGTGCACGAAATCACCCCTTATTCCTCCGGTTCGGCGGTGCGCGAGGCGGAGGCCTTGATGACGCTGGTGCCCCTGGACGGCAAAATTGAGGCGGAAGTCGAGGTGGACCCCGAGGATATCTCCAAGCTCGCGGTCGGGTCGCAGGCGCGGATCAAGATCAACTCTTTCCCGTACCAAAAGCACGGGACGCTGGACGGCGTCATCCGGATTATTTCGGGCGACACCTTTCAAAAGCAGAGCGATCAACGTATGGCACCGGGCAAGAGTCACTATTACCGCGTCCGCTTGTCGGTGGGCGGAAAACTCAAAAACCTGCCGCCACATTTCCGGTTGATCCCGGGGATGGAGGTGCAAGCCGAGATCAAGACCGGCGAGCGTCGGATCATCACTTATTTGTGGTATCCGGTGATGAAGTCGCTGGATGAAGCGATGCGGGAGCCGTAAGCGACCGGCGCCGCCGGGCGTGGCTCAACGGCCGCCCTAGGGTAAATACATAAATCATTTTGACCTCATGCTTGAGCAGCGCTTGGGCGGCGGCATTGAGCGTCGAGCCGGTAGTCAACACATCATCGACCAAGAGCACGGTCTTGCCCTTTAACGGCAACGAATCACTTACCCGAAACGCATTTTTCTGATTTTTGAGCCGCTCTTTGCGCTTGAGCGAGGATTGGCTCGGGGTGCGGCGCGTCCGTTGGAGGACATCGGCGACCGGCAAGCCGAGGTGACGCCCGAGCTCGTCGGCAATCAGCTCCGACTGGTTGAAACTGCGCTGGTAACGCCGTAAAAAATGCAGCGGCACCGGTACGATCACCTCCGCCGGGAAATTCGCCTCTTTTAACAGCTCCGCGCCCAGATATCCCAACGGCCGCGCCAACTCCGGGCGATTGTTGAATTTAAAAGCATGGATCAATTTCTTGGCTTCGCCCCGGTACTCAAAGAGCGACACCGCCCCCGCCCACAAACGCGGCGGGGCCTCGGTGCACTGCGAGCACACGGCCATGATTCCGTCCAGCTCACCGCCGCAGCCGGGGCAGCGTTTGCCGCGGTACACCGGGAGCTTGGCGAGGCAATCGGCACAAAAAAAATTGTTTCCCCGCCCGTCGCCGGTATGGCAGAGGGGGCAGGGAAACACATTGAGCTCTTGAGCAGCTTGCATCAGACATTGCTTCAACGGTCGCCAAACCGGGGAAATCAGTGATTTCCCGGCCTGACGCCACTGGGCAAGCTGGCGCCGCAGCGTCATTTAGATCATGCCGTCCCAGAGGGCGGCATCCTCGAGCTTGGCTTTGACCGCGTTGGCGAACTCGGCCGCCATAGCGCCGTCCACGACCCGGTGGTCGGCTGACAAGGTGATCTTCATCATATTGCGGATGACGATCTCGTTGTTGCGTACCACGGCCGAGGGCACCGAGCTGGCGACCGCCAAAATGGCGCTTTCGCCGGGGTTGATGATGGCACCGAATTCTTCGACGTTGAGCATCCCCATGTTGGAGATGGTAAAGCTGCCGCCTTTCATCTCCTCGGGAGAGAGTTTGCCCGAGCGCGCTTTTTCCGCCAACTCGGCCGACTCCGACTGGATTTCATCGAGGCCATTTTGGTCGGCGTTGCGGATGACCGGCACGACGAGGCCGTTTTCCACCGAAACTGCCATGCCGATATTGACTTTGGCTTTGCGCGAGACGCTGACGCCGTCGCAAAACGAGTTGACCAGCGGGAACTCTTTGAGGGCCAGCGCCACGGCTTTTAAGACAAAGACATTGACCGAGAGGTTGATGTTTTCGTTTTTCAATTGTCTGCGTTTGGCGATCACGTTGTCCATCTCCACGGCGACGGTCACGTAAAAGTGCGGGATCGTCTGCTTGGACTGGGTCAAACGCTGGGCGATGACTTTGCGCATGGTGTTAAAGGCTTGCGGTTTCTCCGCAATCGCCGCTTTGACATCATTGATGGTGATGCGGCCGCCGTCCCCGGTGCCCTCAAGGTTGATGATCTCAAGCTTGGCTTCCTGAGCGAGCGTAAACGCCACCGGAGTGATTTTGCGGTCACTGTAGCGGATGCTTGCCAAATAATTTTTGACGTCATCTTCGGTCACGCGCGTCCCTGCTGCCGTTACTTTATTGAGATCGATCAAATAATCGAGCGCAAACTTTTTGGCACGGGGCGAAATTGCTTTCTTTTTGGCCGGAGCGGGAGCCGTCGGTGCTGCAAATACGGGGGCCGGGGTGGCCTGAGCCGCCACCGGAGCGGGGGCTGCCGCCGGAGCCTTGGGGGCCGCGGGCGCTGCTGTCGCGGGGGCCGGGGTGGCCTGAGCCGCCATCGGAGCGGGGGCTGCCGCCCCGGTGAGCATGTCGGCCGGGATGGCCTCGCCCTTGCTGCCGATGATCGCCGCGGTGGTCATCACCGGGACGCTGACGCCCGCGGGGGTGACGATCTTGAGGATGGTGCCCTCAAACTGCGACTCGACTTCGAGGACGGCCTTGTCGGTCTCGACTTCAAATAAGACATCGCCTTTTTTGACGGTATCGTTTTCTTTGACCCGCCACGAGGCGATGGTCACGGTTTCCTCGGATTGGCCGAGCTTGGGAATCGGAATCTTGGTTGCCATAATGATTCACCGCGCTTTCTGTTTAGTAAAGTTTCTTGGCCGCCGCGACCATGTCCGCCACGCTGGGGAGGAACGCCGCTTCGAGGGTGTAAGCCTGGGGCGCGATGCCGTTTTTGGCGCCGACCTTGAGGACCGGCGCGTCCAAATCGTCGAAGCATGCTTCGGTGACTTTGGCGACGATTTCACCCGTAAAGCTCCCGATGTCGACGCACTGGCTGATCGCCACGCAGCGGCCGGTTTTGCGGACGGAGGCAAAGACGGTTTCCCAGTCAAACGGGACCAATGTGCGCGGGTCGATGACTTCGACGCTGATCCCTTCGGCCGCGAGCTGATCGGCGGCCTTGAGGGCGTCGGCGACCGCCGGACCCCAGACGACGAAAGTAACATCGGTGCCCTCGCGGACGACGTTGGCGACGCCGAAGGGAACGAGGTACTCTTCTTCGGGCACCACGCCTTTGACGTTATAGAGGAGCTGACCCTCGACAAAGACCACGGGGTTGTTGTCGCGGATCGCGGTTTTGATCATGCCTTTGGCATCGTAGGGGTTGGACGGATAAGCGACATAGGTCCCCGGGATGTGGGCAAACATCGACTCCAAGGACTGCGAGTGCTGGCCGCCGTAGCCTTTGCCGCCGCCGACGCTGCAACGGACCACCATCGGCACTTCGGTCGAGGCGCCGGTCATGTAGTGCCACTTGGCCGCCTGGTTGGAGATTTGGTCGGAGGCCATCAAGGCAAAGTCCATGTACATCAATTCGGCAATCGGGCGGTAGCCGGTCATCGCCATCCCGACGGCGGTCCCGCAGATACAGGCTTCCGAAATCGGGGTGTTAAAGACGCGGTTGCGGCCAAAAGCGTCGATCATGCCCTTGGAGAGCTTAAAAGCACCGCCGTATTCGGCCACGTCTTCGCCGAACAAAACGACGCGTTTGTCGCGCAGCATTTCCTCGACGATGCCCTCTTTGATGGCGTCGCGGTAGTTAATCAAACCGTTGGCGTCGCGCTTGACTTTGGGCGCCGGGTCATCGACGGTGACTTTATTATAGGGAGCGGGGACGACGTCGCACTTGGTGTCGGTATACATATAAGTAATCACGTCCGACGGATCCGGGTCGGCGGCGTCGGCGGCACGGCGGGCGGCGCGGGCGTTGCGAGCGATGACTTTTTCCTCAATCGCTTTGACGTCTTTGGCGCTCAAAGCCTTGGCGGCGAGGATCGATTTTTTGAAGCTGTCCACCGGATCGACTTCTTTCCAGCGCGCTTCCTCTTCGCGGGTGCGGTACTCGTTGCGCGGGTCGGAGAGCGAGTGGCCGTAGTAACGGTAGGAGTCAAACTCGAGCAATACCGGGCCCTGACCCTTGGCAATGATGGCGCGGGCACGACTGATCGCGTCGCGGACGGCCAAAATGTCCATGCCGTTGACGACTTCGGCGTGCATGTTGTCGTTGTCAAAGCCGGCGGCGCGGCGGGCGAGGTGATCGACGCCGGTGACTTCGCCGTCGGCGCGTCCGGTCATGCCGAAGTGGTTGTTGATCAAGCAATAAATGATCGGCAAGCCGAATTTGGTCTGGGCCAGGTCGCCGGTGAACTGGTGTTGGCTCGCCCAGTTGAGCGACTCCAACACGACGCCGTTGGAGTAGGCGCCGTCGCCGGCAAACGCGCAGACGATGTTTTGTTTCATCGCATCATCAATGCGGCAGGTCATCGCCGCGCCGGTGGCGATCGGAATGCCGCCGCCCACAATCGCATTGGCGCCCAAGTGGCCGACGCGGAAGTCGGCGATGTGCATGCCGCCGCCGCGGCCTTTGCCGTAACCGGCTTCTTTGCCGAACAATTCGGCGATGGTGCGGTAAATGTGATCTTCCATCACCGCTTCACGCAACTCTTCGCCCTTTAAATTGGCGAACTCGGGGCAGCGGGCTTTGAGCTCTTCCTCAGTCATGCGTTTGATGGCGTGGAAGCCTTTGGCGATCGAGTCGCCGTGGCCGCGGTGGGTGGAGGTGATTAAATCGTGAATCGAGAGCAATGAGCAGACCCCTGCGGCGGTGGCTTCCTGGCCGATGGAGAGGTGGGTGGGGCCGCGATACTCGTAATCGCTGATGATCTCATAGGCGCCGGTGCGGCACTTGAGGATCATTTCCTCAAATTCGCGGATGACGAGCATCGACTCGTACATTTCGGCAACTTCGGCCGCGGTGATGGTCTTGGCCTTTAGCTCGTCGGCCAGCGTCTTGTCAAAGCTGTAGGCCGGAATGGAGTTGAGTTTGATGGTTTTCTTTTTGAAATTGGGTCCCTTGTCGCTGAAATAATTGTTGGCCGGCATTTTCTCTCTCCTTAATTGATGAGTTTAATTTTATGTTTGGTCAATAATCTGACAAATTCTGCTTTGAGATTGCGGTCGCTGACGACCGTGTGGATTTCATTGAGCGTCCCGGCGGCGGTCAAGGATTTGACACCGAATTTGGAGGAGTCGGCGAGTAAAATCACCTCTTTGGCGCGGCTCATGACGCTCTTTTTGGTAAATGCTTCGTTGGGGTCGGTGGTCGAGAGCCCCTCGGCGCTGATGCCGATGGTGCCCAAAAAGGCCTTGTCGACATTGAGCGTCTCGGTGACCGGCAACGTGAGCGGGCCGACCAGGGTGCGGGCGATCGGGCGAAATTCGCCGCCCAACAGGATCAAGCGGCAGTTGCTCTCCATGAGCTCGGTCGCCGCCATCAATGAGTTGGTGATAATGGTGAGATTGCCGCCGCGGTTGGCCAAAAGGCGGGCGAGCGACAAGACGGTGCTCCCGCCATCGAGGTAAATGACATCATTGTCGTGGATCAAGGTGAGCGCTTTGCGGGCGATCTCCTCTTTGGCGGCGGCGTTAAAGGTGGTCTTTTCGTGAAACAAGGGTTCGCCGGGTTTGCCGCAACGGACGGCTCCGCCGTGGACGCGCCGCGCCAGATCGCGCTTCTCCAGCTCCAAAAGGTCGCGGCGGACGGTCGCCTCGGAGACCTGCAACGTTTGCGCCAATTCGCTTACCGTGCGGACGCCCTCGCCCAGCGCGGACAAAATCAGCTCCTCGCGCTCGACCAGCAAAAGTTTTCTCGGATTTTCGGACTTTTTTATCATAATGCAACTAATTTAGCACTTTTTTTCGTTTTTGCAAGTTTTTGAAACATTTTGAAAGAATATTTTTTTATTTTTAATTTTTATCCATATCCGGTATTTTTAATTTGCAAAAACCGCCCTGTTATGTTAAATTATTTTTGCGACAAATTTTATTGAGGTACTTATATGCAAACCGATGCCGGTAAAAAGAAGATCAGCGTTGTTTCAAGCTGTTACAATGAGGAGCAAAATCTCGGCGAGCTCCATGAGCGGCTGTGCCGCGTCTTAAGCCAATTTCCCTACGATTACGAAATTATCATTGCCGACAATTGCTCGACGGACAATTCGCGGCAGGTGCTGCGCGAAATCGCCGCCCGGGACAAAAACTTTAAGGTTATTTTTAATGCCAACAATTTTGGGCACATCCGCTCGCCGTACAACGCTTTTATGCAGGCCACCGGCGACGCAGTGATTATGATGTGCTCCGACTTGCAGGAGCCGCCGGAGATGATTGCCGAATTCATTAAAAAGTGGGAATCCGGCTATGATGTCGTGGTCGGTGTCCGCAGCGGGACCAAAGCGAGTTTTACCATGGAGTGTCTGCGTAAACTTTATTACCGGTTTTTGGGACGGCTCTCCCAGACGGGTGAAGTGATTCAGGCTTTTACCGGCTTCGGGCTCTACAGTCGCAAATTTATGGACGGACTTCGGCAGTTTCACGAGCCGTACCCGTATTTCCGCGGGCTGGTGAGCGAAATCGGCTTCAAGCGCGCCGAGGTGCCGTTTGTCCAGGACAAGCGCAAGCACGGCAAGACCAAAAACAATTATTTTACGTTATACGACATGGCGATGACCGGGGTGGTCAATCACTCCAAGCTGCCGTTGCGTTTGGCGGTCTTTTGCGGTTTTATTTTGGCGATTGTAAGTTTACTGATTGCCGCCGGGTACTTGCTCTATAAACTGATGTTTTGGGATACCTTTACCTTGGGCTTGGCGCCTTTGGTGATCGGACTCTTTTTCTTTTCCGCCATTCAGCTGATTTTTATCGGGATCATCGGGGAGTATTTGGGCGCGGTTTGGACGCAGGTCAAAAACCGCCCGTGGGTGATTGAGGAAGAAAAAATTAACTTTGACCGGCAAGGTGATCAATGAGAGAGTTGGATTTTTGGTATTTTTGGGGAATTTTCCGCAGTTGCTGGAAGTTGATGATCATCGGCGCAGTCGTCATGGCGACGCTGTCCTACAGTTATTTCAAGTTTTTTGTCAAGCCGACCTATGTCGCCGGTGTGACGCTTTACTTTGGCCGTATTATCAGCGAAAACGCCAATGACACCTTCAGCCAAAACAATAAGACCGCTCCGGTTGACCCGAGTGCGGAGCTGTCGCGCGGTCTGGCGATGGGTTTGCAGCTGGTCAATGATTATCGCGAGCTTATTAATACCGATAAAATTCGCAGTCAAGTGGACGAGCTTATCCGTACCAACAGCTCAGTCAAGCAAATGCGTTATGATGTCAGTGTTGATTTGATCAAGCAGACACGATTGATGCGGATCTCGGTTTTCAGCGCCGATCCGCAGCTTTGCATGGTGGCGGCCGACTCTTATGCCAAGGTGTTTGTTGATGAGGTTCAATCAATCATTAATATCCGCAACTCGCAAATCATTGATTATGCCAAGCTTCCGGTCAAGCCGATTGCGCCGTCGATTAAAAAAAATACCGTGGCCGGCGCGGCGGGGGGGGCGGCGCTGGTTTATCTGCTGATTTTTTTAATCCATTTTTTTGATACATCAATCAAGTCGCCCGACGATGTTACCAATAAGCTTGATCAACCGATCATCGGTACCATCCCGCTGGATGAGCGGCTCTGCGATCAGGAGTACAAGGGCAGCCAGATTGTTTCCACCGAGGACTCGCGCAAGGACCGCTTCAGCATTGCCGAGAGCTTCCGCTCGATGCGGATCAATTTGCAGTATGACGGGTTGATAATCAAGGACCGGGCGCGGGTGATTGTGATCACCAGCTCGGTGCCGTCCGAAGGCAAATCGTTTAACTCCTCCAATCTGGCCGCCTCGCTTGCCGAGCTGGGCAAAAAGGTGCTGGTTGTCAATTGTGACTTGCGCAAACCCGGCTTGCAAAAGATTTTCAATCTTGTCGATGATGTCGGCCTGGTTAACGTTTTGGTCGGCGAAAAAACTTTTGATGAGGCGGTCACCAAAAACGTCAATGACTTGCCGTTGGACGTGTTGTTGTGCGGGCCGACGCCGCCCAATCCTTCCAAGCTGATTATCTCCGACGAGTTTAAAAATCTGCTGGAAGAGCTCAAAAAGCAGTATGACTATATTTTATTGGATACGCCGCCCACCTTAAGCATTGCCGACGCGGTGATTGTCGGCAGCATGGCTGATGGGGTGTTGCTGGTGGTCCGGGCAGGTTTTACCAGCGAGTTGGCGGTGAAACGCACGCTCGATCAACTCAAGCAAGCCAAGCTCAACATCATCGGGATAATTTTAAACCGATTTTCACACCGGGTCGGCAACGGCTACGGTTATGGCTATGGCTATGGCTATGGCTACGGTTATGGCTATGGCTACGGCTACGGTTATGGCTATGGCTACGGTCATCACGAAAAGGGCCAAAGCAAATCATCCGCCCTCGGGCGGATCAAAAATTTGTTTGCCAAAAAAACTTAAAAACGACAGACCAAATGATTGGGATGAAGGGGGAGCGCAAATGAAATACTGGATATTGACCGGATTGATGATCGCAAATTCGGTGTTTGCCGCCGACAGCCCGCAATGGCTGGGGATTAATCGCAACGCCGATTTTCCGGAAACGAATCTGCTCAAAGTTTGGCCTCAGGATGGCCCCAAGCTCCTGTGGAGCTGCGAGGGTGTCGGCAGCGGTTACTCGAGCGTGGCGACCCTTGGCGACCGGATTTATGTCACCGGCAATAACATCAAAGGCGAGAAACGTAAAGAGTTTCTGACGGCGCTCAACCGCAAAGGCAAAATCCTTTATCAGACTTGTTACGGCAATGTGACCAATAAGAGTTTTTTTGACGTGCGCACCACTCCCACCGTGGTCGAGAACGATGTATTTGTGATCAGCGGCGCCGGCGAGGTGGCGATGCTTGACGCCGACTCCGGCCGTCTGGTTTGGAGTGTGGACGCCGCCGGCTTGGCCGAGGGCCAGCCGGGACAGTGGGGATATGCCGAGTCGCCGTTGGTATTTGACAACAAAGTATTGTTTACCGCCGGAGGCAAAAAAGCCTCGTTTGTCGCGTTTAACATCAAGGACGGATCGGTCGCCTGGCAGACGCCGCCTTTGCCCGGGCCGGCCGCTTATGTTTCCCCGATTTTGATCTCGCAAAAAGGTAAAAAAATCATCGTCGGAATGACCGGCAAATTTATCGTCGGACTGGATCCGGCCACCGGCAAAATCATCTGGAAGTTTGAGTACACCAATGAAGTCATCCGCGGTGCCACGCTCAACGGCATCAATGCGGTGACGCCGATTTGGAAAGACGGTTATTTGTTTACCAGCACCGGCTATAATGTCGGAAGTGTGATGCTCAAATTGGAGTCCGATCTTTCTAAGGCCGAGCTGGCGTGGACCAACCGCGATTTGGATATCCATCACGGCGGCACAGTCGTTTATGACGGCGTTATTTACGGTGCCAACTGGGTGGATAACAAAAAAGGCAACTGGGTCGGCGTCGATTGGCAGACCGGCAAAACCTTGTTTGAGCGGCCGTGGGGACAAAACAAGGGCTCGATCGCGTTGGCCGACGGGATGCTTTATTGTTTCAGTGAGCGCGGCATCGTCGGTTTGGTCAAACCCGCCAAAGACAAATTTGAGGCCGCAAGTTCGTTTACGGTCAAAGCAGGCGAAGGTGAGTTTTGGGCTCATCCGGTGATCAGCAATCAAGTGTTGTACATCCGCCACGGCGACTGCCTGATGGCCTATGATGTCAAAGGCGAGTAATCGTGTCTCAGCTCGTGATTTGTCTCTGTGCTTACGGCCCCAAGGTGGACCGCGACCGGGCGCTGGCGCTGGCCGGGGCTGCTGCTGCCGCCGGGCGTGATGTGCTCGTGGTGGAGGACTTTTGCGCGGTGGCGGTCGGCAAAGCGCCGCGTGATCAAATCGGCGACAATCCGACTCTGGTCGGCTGCCGCCCACGGGCGTTAAAGGCACTGTTGACGGCGGCCAAAATCCATGGGGAAGTCAAGGAGTTGAGCCAACTCGAAGCCGAGTACCCCAATGCCGCGCCATATTCCGGCAAGATCGTCAAATATGAGGGGGAATGGCGCGCCTGGTTTCCGGTGATGGATCTCGACCGCTGCACCCAGTGCGGCAAATGCCGCGACTATTGTCTCTTTGGCGTTTATCAACCGCACGGCGAAATCAAAGTTGCCAACCCCGGCCACTGCAAAAACAATTGTCCCGCCTGTGCCCGGATTTGTCCGGCGGGGGCAATCATCTTTGCCAAGCACCCGGATGCTCCCATCGACGGTGCCGAGGCGGAATCCCCGTCTCCGACCGTTTCGGCGGCGAATTTATCCGACCAATTGCGGGCCCGGCGCGAGCAGCGCAAAAGCATTTTTAAGGACGGCAAAGAGTGATTAAGTCATTGACCGCATTTGTGAGACCCCTTTGGACCTTGCGGCCGCGGGTGCTGGGCCGGCTGCTTACCAATTTTATGTGGCGCGGGATGTGGACGGTGCGCCGGTTTGAGCACCAGAAAGATTTTTTTCCGGCCTTTATGATGCTCTCGGTGACCGGCAAATGCAATCTTAACTGCCGGGGGTGTTGGGTGTCGCCGGAGTGCAATCGCAATGAGCTTAATATGGCGCAGATTACAGCGGTGATCGACGCCTGCCGTCGGCACGGCACTTATTTTTTCGGAATTTTGGGCGGAGAACCGTTGCTGTACCCCCGTTTATTGGAATTGTTTGCCAAGTACCCGGACTGTTATTTTCAGCTTTTCACCAACGGGCAGCTCTTAACGGACGACTTGGCCAAAGCGCTTGCCGACCTGGGCAATGTGACTGTCTTGGTCAGCATCGAGGGGCTGGAGGAGGAGAGCAGGCGGCGGCGGGGCGGCAATGAAGTGTATCAAAAGTCGCTGGCGGCATTGGACGCCTGCCGCCGGGCGGGATTGTTTTACGGGGTTGCAGGTAGCGTTTGCAAAAGCAATATTGACGAGTTGGCGTCAAAAGATTTCATCGATTTAGCCTACCGGTACGGGGCGCATTATTTGTGGTACTATATTTACCGCCCGGCGGGCGCATTCCCCGAGCCCGGCAATGCCTTAAATGAGGTTGAGATTGCCCGCTTGCGGCAGTTTATTGTTGATGAAAGGATGACGTCCCCGGTGTTGATCATCGACGCCTACTGGGATCACCTCGGGCAGGCTTTGTGCCCGGGGGCGATGGGGTTAAGTCACCATTTGGCACCCAACGGGGCGTTGGAGTTTTGTCCGCCGTTGCAATTTGCCGGCGATTTTTTGAACCCCGACGGCGACAATGCCGAAATAATTTTGGCCGGTTCGCCGTTATTAAAGGAAATGCGCGAGTTTGTTCGCGCGCGGACGCGAGGGTGTCCGATTTTGTCGGACCCGGCGGCATTGACCCAATTTTTAAAGGAGCACGGTGCGGTGGACTCCTCGGCGCGCCATCGGGCCTATGACGAGTTTGCGCAAATGACTTGTCAGGCCTGTCACGCATCAATCAAAGCGGTGCCGGAGCGGCATTGGCTCTATTATTGGGGCAAAAAACGGTATTTTTTCGGATTCGGTGCTTATGGATAACATGCTTGGACCATTTTTAACCCGGCAAAAGGTATTGCCGCCCTTGACGTTGCCCGAGTTGGCAACGTTGGCGGATGCATTTTTGGCGGAGCATCCCGGCGGCGACCGCGAGCGGCTGATCATTGAGATCAACAACCGTTTGTGGCATCAAGTCATGCGGTCGATTCCGCTTGACCGTCGGTTGCTTTTGCTCCCTCAGTGTCTGCGGCGTCAGCCGGGGTGTCAAGCGGATTTTGACGACTTGGGCTTGTTTTGCAACGCTTGCAGCAATGATTGCCAGATTGCCCGGCTGCAGCATGCCGCCGATGAGCTTGAGGTCAACACCATGGTTGCCGAGGGCTCGGGTGCGGTGAGTGCGATTATTGCCGACCGCGACATCGCCGGATTGATCGGAGTGGGCTGCATTGACTCTTTAAAAAAAGCTTTCCCGCGGATTTTGGAGCGCGGGCTCCCCGCCTTGGCGATTGTGCTTGACGGTTGCGACTGCGTCAACACCAAAGTGGATGAGGCGGCGGTGCTGGCCGCCTTGGCTTATGAGCCGGGTAAATTTCTCGACTTGCGGCAAATCCGCAGTCGGGTCGAGGCCTTGTTTACTCCCGAACGGCTGGAGCAATTTTTGGGCCCGGTGAGAAGCGGCAGCGACTGGATTGTCCGTGAGTATTTATGCGCCAACGGCAAACGGCACCGGCCGGTGATGGCGGCGGCGGGATTTGTGGCGGCGGCGGGCTGCCAAAATGGTTTGCCCGAGGCGGTGTTGCGCGCGGCGCTAAGCATCGAGTTTTTTCACAAAGCATCGCTGATCCATGACGATATTGAGGACAATGACGACTTTCGCGATCACGTCGAGACGCTGCACAAAAAATACAATTTGGCGCTGGCGCTCAATGCCGGGGATCTTTTAATCGGCGACGGCTACCGGGTGCTGAGTCAAATTGCCGACCCGGCGATGAAAGCTTTGCTGTGGGAAACCGCGGCCGAGTGCCACTGCGATTTGTGCGTTGGCCAGGGGATGGAGTTTGAGAATATTTCACCCGAGCCTGCCCGGATTTTGGAGATGTATGCCTTAAAAACCGGCAAGGCGTTTTTGGCGGCGTTGTCCTTTGGGCTCATTTGCGCCGGGAAATTTTTGGCGTACCGTGAAATGCTGCAAAAATTTTCGCGCCTCTTGGGGATCGCTTATCAGATCCGCGACGACTTGGACGACCGCGCGGCAGGCAGCGTCAATCTTCTCGCCGTCCTCGGTGAAACGGCGACTCGGGAACACCTTGCGCGCTGTCATGATGAATTGTACGAGCTTTTGGCCGCGGTGCCGGATGCGGACTTAAAGCTCTTTTTGTTTCAATTGACCGGCCGGGTGCTCGACGATGGCAACTAGCGTCACGCGGCAATTGTATCAGGCATTGACAATCGGCGTCGGCCGTCTCGATGATGACTGCGTGGCGGACTTGCAAAAATATGTCTTGAGTCAATACGACGCTGGGACGCATTTGTTTGTCGACCGGTACGGCAGGGGGGACTGGTATTACAGCGCTTTCGGCTTTGCTTTGGCACGGGCGCTCAGGCTCGATTTGCCGTTGCCGGGGATGTGCGACAAGTCAAAGCTGAGCTTTGTCCACTTTCGGGCGGCATGTCAGCTGGAGAATTTGCGCTGGTATCATTGGTGCTTTGCCGCACGGCAGCGGCGCGAGATTGAGAGATATTTTGAGACGATGCCCGATATTATGTTTCCGCAGGGGGACAAGACTTCGCTGTATTCGCAATTTTTGTTGTTTACCATGCTGGAGGACGCAAACGGCAAACTGCCGATGATTGTGGAGCAGACGCCGTCGACCTTGACCGGCATGACCGCGTTGGCGTTGATGCAGTGGATGAAGTTTCGCCGCTGCGATGCGGCGTTGATCCAAAGGATGCGGTCATTGCAGCAACCCGACGGCGGTTTTTTGCCGTATTCGGGCGCGGCGCACGGCGATTTTTTATCGGGGGCGCTGGCGGCGTTTGCGCTGGTGACTGTCGGGGCGGCATTGCCGTACCCGATGGCGGATTGGGTGGATCGGCATTATGTCTACGGCCAGTCTTTTATCCCGGCGGACGGGGAGATTTCGGATGTCGAGTATACATTTTACGGGGTGTTGAATGCAGCTTTTTGAGTTCAATGATTTGCGGCAAACATTGCTTGCCAAGCGCGTGCCGGGCGGCCTCTGGGAGGGGAAACTCTCCGCGAGCGCGGTGGCGACGGCGACGGCGATTTGCGCGTTGGAGATTGCCGACCCGGTCAAGTATGCTTCTCTCATCGATCGCGCCCGCGCCTTTTTGCTCGCCACTCAAAACCCGGACGGCGGCTGGGGCGACTCGCCGGAGAGCCCGTCCAATGTGACGGCGACCTTGCTCAGTTACGCTTCCTTGCGCCATACCGGGGCGAAACTGGAAAAAGTCGAGCAGTATTTGCTCCGTTTTCTCCCCTCGTTGAGCTCCTCCTTTTTGGCGGCAGGCGTCCGTCAAATTTACGGGCGCGATCTTACGTTTTCGGCGCCGATTCTGGCCTTGTGCGCGATTCGGGGGTTGCTGCCGGTGTCGGCGGTGCCGCGTTTGCCCTTTGAGCTTGCCATGCTGCCGCGGAAAACCTTTCATTTGCTCAAACTCCCGGTGGTGAGCTATGCCATCCCGGCCTTGATCGCGGTCGGGTTGATGCGTGCGCCCAAGAACCCCTTGGCCGGGCGTTTGTTGGATAAATTTGCAGCGATGCAACCGGTGAACGGCGGCTTTTTGGAGGCAGTGCCGTTAAACTCGTTTTGCGTATTGTGCCTGACTTATGCCGGCTTCGGCCAACATCCGGCAGTGCAAAAGAGTTTGGGTTTCATCGCCCGCTCGGCGCGCCCCGACGGGAGTTTCGCCATTGACAGCAATTTGCAGCTTTGGGTGACGAGTTTAAGCATCAAAGCCTTGGGGCGCGAAGCCTTTACCGAGACTGAGCGTGTCGAGCTTACCCAGCGCTTGCTGGCGACGCAACAGACGCAAATTCACCCCTTTAACGGCGCTTTGCCGGGCGGCTGGGGCTGGACGACGCTCCCCGGCGCGGTGCCGGACGGCGATGATACGGCGGCCGCGTTGCTGGCCGTTAAAGAGCTCGGCGTCGCCGCGTGGAGCGAGCGCATCGCTGCCGGTGTCCGCTGGCTGATGAGTTTACAAAACCGCGACGGCGGCATCGCCACTTTTTGCCGGGGCTGGGGGCATTTGCCGTTTGACCGCAGCTGTCCCGACATTTCGGCGCATGCCTTGGCGGCTTTGCAGACGTGGCGCGGCGAAGCGCCGCCGGAGTTCCAACATGAGATCGACTGTGCAACCGTCAAAATTCTAAAATATTTGACAAGGCATCAGCATCCGGACGGCTCGTTTTTTCCCTTGTGGTTCGGCGACCAAAATGCGCCGGGCAACCTTTCGCCCATCTTTGGCACGGCGGTGGTTTTGAAGCATCTGGGCGCATTCGCGTTTCTCGGAAAGGAGCGCGCGTTGACGTTTTTGCTGGCGGCGCAAAACCCGGACGGTTCGTGGGGCGGCGGCAGTCAAACACCGGGCAAAGTCATCACCACCGCCTTGGCGGTGACGGCGCTCAAACGCGCCGGGGGCGATGCCGGGGCGATTGCCAAAGGGGAGGCGTCTTTGCTTGCCAAAGGCGACGGTGCGCCGGAGCCGGTCGGGCTTTATTTCGCCAAATTGTGGTACTCCGAGGAGCTGTACCCTTTGATTTTTAAAGTGGAAGCGCTGCGATGAAAGAGCGTCTGTTGATCGTTTTATGGTTGTTTTTGCTGCTCGGTGCGGCGTGGGCGGGCTTGTGGCATTATCTCAACTTTGATCAACCTTATCATTTGGAGTATCATGACGGCGTCACCGGCGAAACCGGCCAAAGCGCGCCCGTCAAGGCGGAAGTTTTGACCGTCGACATCGGCAGCATTTTTGTCCGGTCGGAGGCAGTGTTTTCGGGGATCACGTCGGGGAGCTGGCCCGGCTTTCGCGGACCCGGGCGCGACAATGTGGTCAAGGACGGCTTGACACTGACACCGACACCGCGTCAAGTTTGGGAAATCCCTTTGGGCGAGGGGTATGCGGCCCCGGTGATTGCTGACGGGCGGGTTTATGTGTTGGACTATGATGAAGCGTTGGAGGCCGACATGTTGCGGTGTTTTGACTTGGCCGACGGCAAAGAGTTGTGGCGGCGGGGGTACCGTCTGCCATTAAGGCGTAATCATGGCAAATCGCGGACAGTCCCGGCAATTGCCGGTGACGCGGTGATCACCTTGGGGCCGCTCGGGCAAGTGATGAGTACCAACCGCTTTACCGGCGAGTTGCTTTGGGGTGTCGATTTGGTCAAAGCGTTTGGTGCGGTGATTCCGCAGTGGTATGCCGGGCAGTGCGTGTTGACCGAAGGCAATCAGGTCATTTTGGCTCCGGCGGGACCGGAAGTGTTGCTGGTTGCCTATGATGCGGTGAGCGGGCGCGAGTTGTGGCGCGCCTCCAATCCCGGCAAATTCACCATGTCGCACTCGTCGGTGATGAAATACGAGCTTGACGGCGTCATGCAGTATGTCTATTGCGGCATCGGCGGCACGGCGGGGGTGGGGCCCGACGGCAAAATTCTGTGGGTGGAGAGCACCTGGCAACCGCCGGTGGTGGCGCCGAGCCCGGTCAAAATCGGGCCTGACACCTTGTTTGTCGCCGCCGGGTACGCTTACGGCGGAGCGGTGATCCAAGTCAAGGGCGGTCAAGCCGCGGTGCTCCGGCGCTGGAAGCCCGACAAAGGAGTATCCTCGGAGCAGCAGACACCATTGGTGTACAACGGGATGCTTTTTTCGATCAACCCCAAGGACGCGGGGCGCGACCGGCAGCTCTTGGTCGGGTGCTCATTAACGGAGCAAAGTTTGTCGTTGCAAGCTGAGAGCAGCCGTACCGAGCGCTTCGGGCTGGGGCCGTATCTGGTGGTCAATGACCGCTTTTATGTGGTGGACGACGACGGCAATCTCTCCATTTTGGAGTTGCGGCAAAAAGAGTTGAAATTGTTGAGTAAAACGCATATTTTGCCTGGGCACGACTCATGGGGGCCCTTGGCTTATACCGGCGGGCTCTTGCTGGCGCGCGATGCCACGCATTTGGTCTGCGTCGATTTGCAGGAGGGGAAATGAGTCAAACACAAAAAGCGTTGTTTGTGATCGGGTCGGCGGTTTTGCTTCTGCTGCTCATCAATTACGGGAAATTGATCCAGTCCGGGAGTTTGCCCGCCTCCGGCGCCGCGGGCGATGTCCCGGCGGTGGTGAGCGCTGCCGGCGACGGAAAAAAGTACGAAGTGTTGGGCAACCGGCTGTTTGCGGACGGCAATTTCCTCATGGATTTGCCCGCAAACTCCCTGATCGGCGGCATGATTTATCAGGGTCGGATGCTCTATTTGGGCGACTGCCAGCGCAAAAAAGTGTTGAAAATCGACCCGGCGGCGGCCAAAATCGTTTGGGAATCGGCGGGCGAGGGGCAATTTGTCTTTCCCAACACACATTTTCCGCTCGCCTTTGACCCGGCGGGGCAATTATGGGTTGCCAACACCGGCAAAAAGCAACTGGAGCAACTCGACCCGGCAACCGGCAAATTCATTGCCAAATGGGAGCCCAAGCCGGAGTTTGCCTTTTACGGATGCTGCGACCCGGTGGGCTTGTTTGCCCTCACGGGCGGGCGCTTTATTTGTATGGAAAAAGGAACCGGAAAAATCCGGCTCTTTGCCCCCTCCGGCGACAGCGTCAAAGTGTTGCTGGACAACTGGGACGCCAAAAAAATGGGGCATTATCAATTTATTTTGACCGGCGAGGTGTTTCAGATGTTTCTGGACGGACAAAAAATAGTGGAGACAGTGATCCGATGACGCGGCGAACATTTATCAAAGAGTTGTGCAAAGCGGGATTTTTGGCCGCCCTCGTCTGGGCGCTCGGGTCGTTGTATGTCCGGCGCTCGGGCAATCGCGAAAATGACGCCTGCTCCGCCGACGGTGTATGCTCAAGCTGCCGTCTGGCCAAGCGTTGCGGCCACCCCTCGGCAATTTCTTACCGGGAGCGGAGTTAAACGATGCAACAGCGGACGTTTTTAAAAATATTGGGCGGTTTTTTGGGGCTTTTGGCCTTGGGACGGCTGTGGCCCAAATTGACCAAATCCTCAACGGTGTGGCAGCTCGACCCGGACAAATGCATCCAGTGCGGCCGCTGCCAAACTCACTGCGTGATGCCGGAGTCGGCGGTCAAGTGCGTGCATGAGTACGCCATTTGCGGCTATTGCGACTTTTGCAGCGGCTACTATCACGACAACCGCGTCAAATTTGACACGGCGGCCGAAAACCAGCGCTGCCCGACCGGCGCGATTCGCCGGACGTTTGTCGAGGACCCGTATTACCAGTATACGATTGACGAAAAACTCTGCATCGGCTGCGGCAAATGCGTCAAGGGCTGCGGCGATTTCGGCAACGGCTCGTTGATCTTGCAAGTCAAGCACGACCGCTGCAAAAACTGCAACATGTGCGCGATTGCCTTGGCGTGTCCGGCGCAAGCCTACCGCCGTGTCCCCGCCGATCACCCGTATTTGTTGAGAGGAGGCAAGAGCTGATGATATTTGCCGTTTCCAGATTTCCCAAGCCCGAATTCACCACCGGCTACGAGCTCCCGGCCATGCAAATCGAGTCGTATTGGTTTGACTGGCCGCTCTTGCGCGTCGGGTTGCTGGCGCTGTTTTTGCTCGCGACGGCATGGCTGCTTTACCGGCGGCGTTCGCGCCGGGGGCTGCTTGCGGTCGCGGCGGCCAATCTGGCTGTCTTCGGCTTCTTTTATTACGGGTGCGTCTGCCCGGTCGGGCTGGTGCAAAACGTCGGAGCGGCGTGGTTTGACTCCTCAAGGTATTTGCCGTTGCCGTTTCTCTTCTTGTTTTTGCTCCCGATCGCTGTTGCATTTTACGCGGGAAGAGTGTTTTGCATGGGCGGCTGCCCCTTGGGGGCGGTCCAGGAGCTGTTGTTTTGGCGCAAAGTAAGAGTGCCCAAAATGCTCGAGTTTTGCCTCGGGCTGCTGCCGTTTCTGGTCTTGGCGCTGGCAGTTGCGCTCGCGGCGGCGGACATGGGCTACCTGGTTTGTTATTTTGACCCTTTTGTGGTAATTTTCCGCCGCGCGGGCGACTGGCCGCGCATTGCTTTACTCCTTGCGGTACTGGTCAGCAACTTATTCATCGCGCGCTCGTTTTGCCGCTACTGGTGTCCGTACGGGGTGCTGCTTTCCCTCGCGAGCTTTTGGAGCAGCCGGCAGGTGAAAATCGCCAAAGACCGCTGCATCAACTGCAATTTATGCCAAAACGTCTGCCCGGTCGAGGCCATCGAGCAGCCGCTCGCCATCAAATACGGCGAGGATCCTGCGGCCGGAGTCCGCAAGCTTGGACTCTGGATTTGTCTTTTGCCCTTGGCGGCGGCAGCAATCGCGGTTTCGGGGGCGGCATTGGGCGACAAAGCGACCGACTTCGGCCACCCGGCGGAACTGGTGCAAATGCTGCAACATCAGTCTGACACCCCCGAGGTCCGCGCCTTTTTGCAGCAAGGCGGCACCATGCTCGACGCCGAAAAGGCGGTGCAACAAACGCGCGCGGCCAACCGGGGGATTTTCGGCATCGTTTTCGGCGTGACCGGGCTCTTGGCCGGATTTCGCATTTTGTGGTCGTTGCGCCGCCGCAAGACCAATGAGTATACGGTCAATGTCTATGACTGCGTCTGCTGCGGCCGCTGTTATGAGGCGTGTCCGGTCAACCGCCCGATCGCGGTGTCGGAGGATCAAACCAATGCAAGATAATATCGGGAAAGTTCTGCGTATCATGGCAGGGATGCTGGCGGTGTCGTCGCTGTGGTTCATAGTAACGCTGGGGTTGATGATGGCATGGGGATACTGCGAGTCGCAGCCCAAGCTGGCGGCGGCCACTGCCGAGCTTGCGCAAATGCGCGAAAATTTGCCGCAGATGGCCAAGGATGAAGCTTACCGCGCGCGGTTGCGCGAGTTGGACTACGTCTACCGCCGCGCCTATTTCTCCGACCAAAGTCAACGCGCATTGGGGTGGAAAATGCTGCAAATTTCCTTTGTCCTCGCCCTCGCCGGGCTCAGCGGCTATTGTCTCACCTTTCGCTATGCGCCGCCCCGGCCGCGCAAAAATGCCGACTGGCAGATCTCCGGCAACTTTTTGCTCGGTTTGACCGGCGTCATTGTATTGGCGGCAGGGGTGGCGGTGATGTTTTTGCTGTCCCACCGGCCTTCGGCTCCGGCCTTGGCTCCGGCCTTGGCTCCGCCCCCTAAACTTGCTGGCCAAGCCGTGCCGTTTACGCGTTTTTTTGACCAGTGGAGCCAGTTTCGCGGCTTTGGCGCCAAGTTTACGCTTGGCAAGGGAGAGTACCGCCAAGCTTGGAAAGTGAAAATCCCGCTCGCCGGGTTCAGCTCGCCGGTCGTTTGGCAGGATCAAGTATTTGCCACCGGGGCCGATAAGCGTCACCGGGCGGTGTTTGCCTTTGCCGCCAATGACGGCAAGCTTCTCTGGCGCACCGAGGCCAAAGCGGTTCCGGTCTTGCCCGAAGTCTCCGACGACACCGGCTATGCCGCGCCGACCCCGGCGACCGACGGCGAGCGTGTTTACGCCGTGTTTGCGACCGGTCAGGTATTGTGTACGGACATAACGGGCAAAGTTTTGTGGGAAAAAGACTTCGGTTTGCCAGAGATCATGTATGGCTACGCCAGCTCGCCGTTGTTATTTGAGAAATATTTGATCCTCCAGTTTGACACCGAGGCCAAACATATTTTGTATGCGCTGGATACGGCCAACGGCGAGATTTTGTGGCAAAACGAGCGGGCCGACCACCACGCCTCGTCTTGGGCGACGCCGATTTTGGCTTATGACAGCAAACACCAGCCACTGGTCGTCACGCTCTCCAGCGAATTTGTCGAAGCATTTAACCTCGCCGACGGCAAAAGCCGGTGGTGCAAAGATTATCTCTCCGGCGAAATCGCCGCCTCGGCCGCGTATGTTAACGGCGTCATTTACACCGCTCACTCGGGCAACGCCGCATTGGCGATCAACCCCGATGACGGCAATATCATTTGGAAAAACTCCGAACCCGTGCTTCCTGATGTCGCCAGCCCGGCTGCCGCCGGCAAATATTTTTATCTGGTGAGCGACGGCGGCGTTTTAACCGTCCTTGACGCCGCCGACGGAAGTACCCGCTACACCCATGACTTTGAGCACGGGTTTTATGCATCGGTGCTGGTTTCCGCGGACAATCTCTTGCTTTTGGCCGACAAGCAGGGGTTGCTGCGGATCCTCAACGGCGACGTTGATGAATATACCGAGCTTGCTGCTTTTGACTGTAAGGAGCCGGTGTTGTGCACTCCGGCGGTCGCCGGTAAGGCGATTTATGTTCGTACCTTTGAGCACTTGATCAAGTGGGAGCAATGATGGCAAAGAGTGTTTCTCAAATCGTCGAAACCATCGGCAAGGACAAGGATTGTTTGCTCGCTTTGCTGCAAGCGCTGCAACAGGAGCACGGTTATCTGGAGACGGACGCGTTGCGCCGATTGTCGGACTTGACCGGGATATCGCTCAAGGAAATCACCTCGACGGCCTCTTTCTACAGTACTTTTCGCTGGCGGCCGCGCGGCAAATACTTGATCGAGGTGTGCATTGGGGCTGCCTGTCATGTCAAGGGGGCGCCCGAGGTTTACGAGTCATTTCGCCGGGTGCTCGGTCTGGCCGCCGGTGAGGACACCGACCGCGACAGTGTTTTTACGCTCCAAAAGGTCGCCTGCCTGGGGTGCTGCATGCTCGCTCCCGCCGTGCGCATCGGGAACAAGATTTATGCCTGGTGCGAGCCTCGGGAGTGCGCCGGTTTGCTGGAGGATTTTTTGGCGTCGGTCCATCGCCGTCATGAGGACGGTGATCAAACGATCGCCGGTGATGTCGAGGGGGAGATCGATCTATGCCTTTGCTCGAGTTGCGCTGCCGCCGGGAGCCGCGAACTTTATGACACCGTCGGGCGCGAGCTCAAAAAGGGGCATTTCCGCGTCCGTTTGCGCGAAGTGGGATGCAGCGGGATGTCGTTTCAGGCCCCGCTGCTGACCGTGCGCAATCGTGAAGGCGTCAGCTATCAGTACGGTAAAATGGACCGGTCAAAACTTTTGGCGGTATTGGCCAACCACTTCACTCCCGCCCGGCCGTCGGCGCAAGCAAAGAGCCGCTTGCGCCGCGCGCTTGACGCCTTTTATCGGAGCAAAGAGTTGCCGCCGTGCTCCGGCGATTCTGCGGTGCTGGATGCTTTTAAGGCCGGACAACTGCGGATTGTCACCGAGTTTTGCCATGAACTTGCACCTTTGTCGTTGACGGAGTATCAGTCCAAGGGCGGGTTTGCCGCGCTTGAGCTTGCCCGCAATGGGACGGTGGCGGTGCTGGACGAGTTGCGCTTCTCGGGTTTGCGCGGGCGCGGCGGCGGTGGTTTTCCGACCGCGCGCAAGTGGGAATTATTGCTCAATGCCCCCGGTGAAACCAAATATTTGATTTGCAACGCCGACGAGGGCGACCCCGGCGCGTTTATGGATCGGATGTTGTTGGAGTCCTGCCCGTTTCGGGTGTTGGAAGGTTTGATGATTGCCGCCACCGTGTTGCCGGTCAATCACGGGATCATTTATATCCGTCTGGAGTATCAGCGGGCAATCGAGGTCCTGCAAGCGGCGCTTAACATCCTCCGCGAGGCCCGGATGCTGCCCTTGGCCAACGGCTTTGACATCACGATTTTTACCGGAGCGGGCGCGTTTGTCTGCGGTGAAGAGACCGCGCTCATTGCCTCCATGGCGGGCGGGCGGGGGACGCCCCGGCGGCGGCCGCCGTTTCCCGTCGAGCACGGTTTTCACGATTGCCCGACTTTGATCAACAATGTGGAAACCTTTGCCGCCATCCCGTGGATCGTCCGTCACGGCGGCACGGCCTTTCGCCAAATCGGCACGGCGGCGAGCCCCGGCACCAAAACCTTTGCTTTGGCGGGCAAAATTCGCCACGGCGGCTTGATCGAGGTCCCGATGGGGATGACCATCCGCCGAATTTTGGAGGACACTGGCGGCGGCGCGGCTCCCAAACGCCGACTCAAAGCCGTCCAGATCGGCGGCCCCTCCGGGGGGTGCATCCCCGAGAAATTTTTTGATTGCAAGGTTGATTTTGACGAATTGCAGCAGTTGGGCGGCATCATGGGCTCGGGGGGGCTGGTGGCGCTGGACGACTTGGACTGCATGGTCGATATCGCCGCTTACTTTTTGCGTTTCACCGCCAATGAGAGCTGCGGCAAGTGCGTTTTTTGCCGCAACGGCTCGCGCGCGATGCTGGCGATTTTGGAGCGCATCCAAACCGGCAAGGGCAAAGTGGCCGATCTGGACGAGCTGCGCGAGCTCGGCGAGGCGGTAAAGCAGGGGAGCATGTGCGGCTTGGGGCGCACCGCGCCCAACCCGGCGCTGTCCGCCTTGACGCACTTTTTTGAGGAGTTCATCGAGCACATCCATGGTCGCTGTCCGGCCGGGAAATGCGTCAAATTAACCGTGTTTGAGATCACTAGTGAGTGCAACGGTTGTACGTTGTGCGCTCAGAATTGCGCGGCCAACGCAATTGCATATACCCCCTATGAGCGGCATCTCATCGATCAAACCAAATGTGTCAAATGCGGCGTCTGCCGCAACTTGTGTCCGCAAAATGCGGTGAGGGTCAAAATATGAGTCATGACGAATTTTTTGAGCTGGACGGCGTCCGATTGTCGTTTAATTTTGGTGACACGATTGTTGCGGCGGCGGCCAAACACGGGATCGTGATCGATACCTTATGCGGCAACGGAGAGTATCCCGACTCGGCCTGGTGCATGGTCTGTGCCGTGTATGATATCGCAAACCAACGGATGATTCCCTCGTGTGCAACCTTGGTTACTTTGGGGATGAAACTTGAGCTTGCCGCCGAGCGCGTCCAAAGGTTTCGCCGCCGGGCGCTCTCCCTGATTTTAAGCGATCATACGGGCGATTGCGTCGCTCCGTGCGTGCGGGCGTGCCCGTACCACTTTGACATCCCCGCCGCGCTGGCGGGCAAGGCTGCCAATGCCCGCCCCGATTGCAATCATTGCGACGCCCGGTGCCAAAAGGCCTGCCGCAAAAACTTGGTCGATCATGTGCCGGTGGCGATCAAAGATTATCTGACGGCGTACTTGGATCAAATTTTGCCGTTGGCCGAAGCTGCGGAAGTCGGCTTTGTCCATACGCTGCGTCTTGACCCGGCGCATTCATCCAAGATCGCCGCGGAGCCCAAGCTCGATAACGGGTGTTTGCAATGCAGTTGCCTGGCCGAGAAAGATTGCCGCTTGCGGTTGTTGGCGCAAAAATATGGTTTGGCCAACACCGGTAATTTGCCGCAAAATGACGGAGATATGCAAAAATTTTATGCCAGGGAGTTGATTTTTTCACCCGGAAAGTGTATCTTGTGCGGTAGATGTGTATTTGCCGATGCCAAACAGGGGTTGACTTTTTGGGGGCGCGGCGATACTTTGACAGTGACCGCTCCGGCGGGAGAGGACATTGTTGAGGTGCTAAATCAAATGGATGCGTTGGCCGCAAGCCGCGCGTGTCCGGTGGGAGCTCTGAAACAACGATGAAAAAAATCATATTTTTATTGCTTGCCGCCGTTTTGGCGGTGCTGGTTTTGGCGGCGTTTGTCTTTCGCGACAATCAGACGGGGGTGGTTACTCCGGTCCAGGTGTGGGTGTATCATGCCGACGGCGGGATTTCCAATGCGGCAGTGGTCGACTCAATGGTCTATGCGGTTTCGGATGACGGCTTTTTGCTGCAAATCAATCTCAATGACGGCAAGTTGATCCAAAAAATAAAACTCCCGGCGGAGCTCTCCGACCCGTTTGTTGCGGTCAAAAACAATGAGGTGTGGATCGGCGATGCCAACGGCAATGTTTTGGGCGTGGACGGTGTCGCGGGCAAAATTCTCTGGTCGTTCGCCGCCGACGGCAAGGTCCGCGGCATCAATGCCGGTGGCGGCAATGTTTACTTTGGATCCTATGGGAGCAAACTTTATTGTCTGGAGCGCTGGAGCGGCAAACTGGTGAAAGAGTTTTCCGGCGCGGGGTATGTCAACTCGGCTCCGGCCGTGGGCAACAATCTGGCTGTCTTTGCCGATTGCGGCGGCCAATTGAGCGTGGTGCGCAATGCCGCGGAGTTGACCACGCTGGCGCTCGGAGACTATATCCCATCCTCGCCGGTCTTGTTTGCCGAGGGGCGCGCGGCGGTGATCAACTACTCAGGCAGCCTTAAAATCGTTGACATCGACCGGATGCAAGTTTTGAATGAAATCAATTTGGGTAACGATCAACCTTATTTGTTAAGTCCGGTCGCCGCCGGAGCGGCGCTGGCTGTCGTCTCCGGGCGCGGCACGGTCATCGTATATCAGACCGGCGATTGGCAGGAGCTTGCCCGTGTTGAGCTTGACCGCAAATTCACCGCCGCCGAGGTCAGCGAGGGCAAACTCATTTTGAGCAGCGAGGACGGCATGATTTTCGCCTTGGGTATGCCGGAGCTGAAACCGTTGTGGAAAATTGACACCTTGTATTCCTTTCAGGATCGTTTCACTGTCGTCAACAACTCATTATTGATCGCCGACGAGGACGGCAATCTTTACTGTTATCGGAATTTATAAACTATGAGCTATCTCCAGATCACCAATTTATGCAAATCCTATACTGACGGCGAGAGTACCGTCCCGGTGCTCGACGGTTTATTCTTGACTTTGGAGCGCGGCGAGAGCGTAGCCGTCTGCGGCGCCTCCGGCTCGGGCAAGAGCACGTTGTTGCAAATCCTTGCCGGGCTTTTGGCGGCGGATTCTGGGTCGGTCAAAATCAGCGGCACCGAGCTCCTGACCTTGACCGAACCAGCTAAAACCAACTTCCGGCGAAAATACATCGGCTTGGTGTTTCAAAATCACCGGTTGCTTCCTCAATTAACCGCAATCGAAAACGTGCTTTTGCCGACCCTTGCTTTGCCCAAACCTGAGCGGGAACAATATATTGATGTGGCATGCAAAGAGTTAAAGAATTTGGGACTTGTCGGCAAATTTGACCGCTTCCCGGTGCAGCTCTCGGGGGGCGAGTGTCAGCGCGTCGCGATTGCCCGCGCCTTGATTTTGTCGCCGGGCCTTTTGCTCGCCGATGAGCCCACCGGCGCTTTGGACCCCAAGACGGCGGCGCATATGCTCGATGTCTGGGAACAATTGCGTCAGCGCCGAAATCTCGCCGTCATCACTGTCACTCACTCCGGGGAAACTGCGGCGCGCATGGGTAAAGTTTTGACACTTTATGAGGGGCGATTGCAAGCATGAAATGGCACTTCGGGCAATTATTTCGCCGTGATTTCGCGTATTACCGCGCTCAGTTTTTGGCCTTGCTGGCAGTGTTTATGCTCGCAGGATCAATCATCGGGGGCTCGCTTCTCGTCGGCCACTCTTTGCGCCAAACTTTGCTCAAAAAGGTCAATTTATCGCTTGGAAAAGTGGAGACGGTGTTCTCTTCTCCCCATTTTTTCGCTGCCAGCCTTGCCAACCGGATTGACGGCAACGCGGCCGGGGTAATCGCGCTTGACGGTCTTGCCGGTTACCGGGATTTGCGCTTGCCGGTCAAAGTTTATGGGATTGACGACCGCTTTTTTGCGCTGGCTCCGGCAGCCGACCGGCTCCCCGCCCCAGTGGGCAACCAAACTTATGTCAATCAAGCATTGCTGAAGCGCCTCGGCTTGACCAAACTTCCCGAGGATTTGCAGCTGTTGCCGGGAGCAAGGGGGAGTTCGCGCGATTTCAAATTTGCCGCCGACAGCGATGTGCGGCTACGTCTCGAGCCAACGCGGATTTTGTCGGCCGACGAGTTCGGCCTCTTCAGCTTAATCAACTCGCAGCAAGTTGAGCCGGCCATCTTTGTCAGCCGCAGCATGCTTGAGGCCAAGCTCAGGTTGCCGGGCAAAGTCAATGTAATCCTTACGGATGCGCCGCAAGTTAAGGCCGAAGCGCTTACCCTGACTCCCGCCGATTTGGACTTGGAGCGCTCGGGCAACATTATTAAGAGCCGCCAATATTTTATCCCGCGCCAGTGGAGCAAACACTTCACCACCGATGCGCGCAACGGTTTTTTGAGCTACTTTGTTGACTCTTTGACCGCCAAAAACGGGCACATCGATTATGCCTTTGTCTTGGGGAGCGACCTTTTTGACCTGAGGGGCAATGAAATCATCCTCAACTCGGAGTGCGCCGCCGAGTTGAGCGCCAAGGCGGGCGACACCGTGGTAATGAGCTACTTTTCCCCCGAGGAAACCGCGCCCAAGCTCACCCGCGCCCGGTTTACCGTCAAAATGGTCCTGCCAATTGATAAAATCGCCCCGTTGCAACGGGTGATGGCGGACATCCCCGACCTGACTGATGTCGCATCCTGCAGCGACTGGCAGGGCAAATACGACATTGATATGGCGCGCGTCGCCGAGGCCGACAAACGCTATTTTAAGCAATATCGGACGACACCGCGAGCCTTGATCAGTCTGGCAATGGCCCAGCATTTGTGGAAAAACCGCTTCGGCGAATTTACCGCGATCAAGGATGCGGGCCAAAATGTCAATTTTTCGTTGGCCGGGGCCGGAATCCAAGTCGTCGTCCCGAGAGCGCAATTTGCCGCCGACGCAAGTCACGGCGTTGATCTCGGCGGGCTCTTTTTGGCACTCAATTTTTTTGTGATCCTGGGGGGCTTGATTTTGGCTTATGCGATGCTCCAATTATATTTTGCTTTGCGCCAAAACGATGCGCAAATTTTTACCGCCTGTGCTCTGTCACCGCAAACCGGGAGGCGGATTTTGATCGGAGAAACGGCTACGGTTATCATTGCCGGTACCCTCTTGGGCGGGCTTGCCGGAGCGCCGCTGACGGCGTGGCTGTTGCAGACATTGACCAATCTTTGCTGGGCCAAGATGCTGGCCGGGGGCAACATCGAGTGGTTTTACAGTGTGCGTTTGACGGTGTTTGCGACCGCCGTGGCCGCGGTGCTTCATCTGGGATTGTTGCTTCTGGCGGCTTTCTCCGGCCAATCCCGGCAATCAAGGATCAGCCGGCTGGGAAGATTTTTGCCGGTCATCGGCGCAAGTTTGTGGCTGTGGGCTTTGATTGTTTTTCTGCTGCCCTTTTCGCCGATAAAGAGATTTGTCCTTGGCGGAATTTTGTTGCTCACGGGCGGTTTGGTGTTTGTCCTCGCGTCGCTGGGCGACCGGGTGGTTGACAACATCCAATCGCTGGCGTGGCGCAACTGTGTCGCCAACCGTCACGGGACGATGGCGGTGATCGCTTTTTTGGCCGTCGGCTCCTTTTTGACGGTGGCCGTCGGCCTCAATTACATCGGCGTCACCGACCGCTCGCTTGCGGGCAGCACCGGCGGCTACCAATCTTATTTTGAGTTGACCAAACCGACGGCCAAACTTCCCGGCATCCCGGCAGGCGCGGTATTGTATCTCCGGCGTCATGACGGCTCCCCGGCCGATTGCCTCAATCTCAATCGTGTCTCCAACCCGGTGATTTTGGGCGTGGACACGGCGAAACTCGCGGCAGAAAAGCGTTTTTTCTTTACCGGCGGCTTTCGCTGGCTTAATTTTGCCGACCGCCCGGAGCGGCCGATTTATGCTGTGGCCGACCGTGATGTCATTACTTGGAGTTTGCAAAAAAAGGTCGGCGACACCTTGACCGTCGTCGGCGAAAACGGCGAATCGTATCCGATTGTTTTGGCCGGAGCCTTGAATAAAAGCATCTTTCAGGGGGCGCTGGTGATTGATGAGGCCGATTTTTTGCGGCTGTTTCCGTCCAGCGGCGGTTATCAGGTGATTTTGGCCGGAGAGCCGACGGGGCGCTTGGCCGATTTGTTGCGTAATTACGGTGCAACGGAGGAAACGACACTGGCGCGATTGAGCCGTTTTAACGATTTGCAAAACACTTACTTAAATATTTTTATGGAGCTCGGGCTTTTGGGCCTCTTTTTGACCTCGTTGGGCGCGTTGGCGGTGTTTGTCCGCCATCTTTATGCGGCGCGGCCGGAGACATTGACGCTGCGTGCCGCCGGTTTTACGCCGATGCAAATTTCCGCTTTGCGGTTGCGGCAATTTTTGCATCCGGTCATCCTCGGGATCCTCCTTGGCTCCGTCTGCGGCTTATTGGCCGTGCTGCCGGTATTGACGGCGGGGCAATCGCTGACATTATTATTGATCAAATTTGTGATCATCGTCGGCTTGCTGCTCTTTTTCATCACGTTAACGGCAGTGGCGGCAGTCCGCATTTTTTGTCGCCGAAATGCTTTTATTTCGCCCGGTGACGAGTAAGCAATCCCGTCACAAAAAAAACGCGGCAGCCTTTTGACGGGTTGCCGCGTTGCTTTTTATGCGTGTCAGCTCAATTTAAAGGTCTTGATCTCAAAAGGTTTGAGCTCGATGACAGCTTGGTTTTTGCTGATTTTTGTGGCACCCGAGTTGGTCCACTCGACCAGATTGGTCTCGGTCAACTTTTTGAAGTTTTTGGCAAAAGCGAGGGTACAGCGGCTGTTGCGGCCGTTGGTCTCCACGAGACGGATCACAAGGTCATTGCCCTTCTCTGCTTTTTTCAACACTTCCAGTGTTACGCCGTCGGCATCGGTGAGGGCGCAGGGCAGGACCAGACCGGCGGCATCGCCGGGGAGGATCGCCGGAGCGCGGTTGAGGCAAGCTGCCTCCTGCATCACTTCGGAGCCGACCAAGCCGCCCGCGTGCGGGAGCAAGCTGTAGGTAAACTCATGATTTCCCATGTCGGCGACCGGGTCGGGGTATTTGGGCGAACGCAGCAAATTGAGGTCCAAAACCCCCTCCACTACTTTGTATCCGTATTTGCAATCGTTGAGCAAAGCGACGCCGCCGTTGGCATCCGACAAATCAACATAGCGGTGTGCCGGGAACTCAAAGCGGGCGATGTCCCACGAGGTGTTGGTGTGGGTCGGGCGCTTGACAAAACCGTACTGGATGTCACAAGTCGACTCCGGCGTTACCACCGTGGTCGGGAAGGAGACGCGGAGCATTTTATGAGACTCCCTCCAATCGACTTGGGTTACAAAGTCTAGGCGCTTGGAGTTGGCGGCCAAAACGGCCTGCTGCCTGATCTTGGCACTGCCGATGGTGAGCTCAAAATCGATTTTTTGGCGGACGCTCCCGTCCACCGTCTTTTTGGCGGCAACCCCGGCGGCATACTCGGGAGCGTGGCAAGTATAGTGCAAATCAACGTCCCAAGCGTCCCAGTTGTTGGGACGGTCGACGTAGAGCGCCAATAAATTGCCCGCGCCGGTGAGGAGATCGCGGTTGGTTTCTTTGTCAAAGCCGCTCAAAAGCTTGCCGTCATGGTCAAACTCGTAGCGCACAAGGTCGTTTTCCAACACCAGATCGTTGGCCCCTTTGACTGTGTTTTTCTGCTTTTTGCCCTTAGTGAGGACGGTGAAGCTTTGCGGCGGGAAGTTGCCGAGGGCCCAGACGGTGCCGTCGGCCTCGGTCTGTACCGGGACAATGGTGCCGTCGTCGGCGGTGACTTGAGCATCTTTCCAATCGGCGGGAAGCGCGACCGGGCTGGTGTAGTCATAACTCAGGGTATTGAACACCGTGACGGAGTCCGGCTTCTTTTTAAAGAGCTTGGCGGCGGCTTTGGCGATGAGTTTGTCGCAGAGGGTCAACACTTCGGCATGCTCTTTTTGGGTGACATCGTAAACTTCCTTGATGGAGGAGCCCGGGATGATGTCGTGAAATTGGTTGATGAGGACTGTCTTCCACGCTTTTTCGAGCTCGGCGGCCGGATAATCGGCGGCCGGGAGGCAGCTGGCGAGAAACTCCGTCAAGGCGAGCGCTTGCTCACACTTGCGGTTATTGCGCTTGGTGCGGGCCTGGGTCGTCAAGGTGCCGCGGTGGAGCTCCAAGTAAAGCTCGCCCACCCAGTTGGGGAGGCTGTCCTTGACTTCATTGAGGCGGGCAAAAAAGTGGTCGGCGCGACCGAACTTGACTTTGGGCACTCCTTCCAGATCAGTGCAGCGCAACCCGTTCTCAATGTGTTCCTCTTTGGGGCCGCCGCCGCCGTTGCCGACGCCGAACAACGTCATGAATTCGTTAAAAATGTACGACTCATTGAAGTTGTTTTGCGCGTAATTGAGCTTGGCCGGGTGCAAGGCGGAGTTGTAGTTGTCCTCCGGGGGGAAGTGGGTCAAGACTTCGGTATTGTCGATCCCGCGCCACAAAAAGCTGTGGTACGGGAATTTGTTGAATTGACTCCACGAAATTTTTTGGGTCAAAAAGTAGTCGCATCCCGATTTTTTGATGATTTGCGGCATCGCGGCGGAGTAGCCGAAGACGTCGGGGAGCCAAAGGTTGTTGACATCGACGTTGAACTCATCCTTAAAAAAGTTTTTGCCGTGGACAAACTGTCGGACCATCGACTCGCCGGAGATGATGTTGCAGTCGGCCTCGACCCACATCCCCCCCTGGATTTCCCAGCGGCCCTCGGCGACGCGTTTTTTGATCTGGCTGTAGAGCTCGGGATAGTACTCCTTGGTAAAGGCGTACAACTGGGCTTGCGAGGCGCCGAAAACGTACCCGGGGTATTTCTCCATGTTGGTCAACTGGCTCGCAAAGGTGCGGGCACACTTGCGGATGGTTTCGCGGACGGGCCACAGCCAGCCGGTGTCGATGTGGGCGTGGCCGACGGCGGTGGTTTCCATCGCCGCGTCGCCGGCGCGGTAGCCGAGCTCCTGCTTCAAGGTTTCGCGGGCGGCGGCGGCATTGGCCGGAGTATCGTTGTAGGTGCTCACAGCCTCATTAAGCGCCATCACCATTTGGGTGTAGCGGTAGTTTTTGACGGGAACCGTCTCCAATTTGGAGTACAGTACCTCGAAATCATTGACGAGCTGCCACGCGTCGACATTAAGGATGCCCATTTTGAGGTGGCGGACACTGCCGACATCGCAAATCCAGTCGGTGCCGGGGGTAATTTCGTCGCCCAAGAGACCGTTGGCCCCGACTTCGGCATAGAGGTCGAGTTTTTGACCGGCTTTGGCCGCGTCGACCCAGCGGTAAACGTTTTTGCGGTAATTGGCGGCAAAGACGCTGGTGTTGGTCAAACCGTAAAAAGGCACGCCTTTTTCGTTAAACAGCAAAATTTCGCCGCCCAGCTCAAGCTTGAGCGCGATGGTTTTGCCGGCCCATTGTTCGGGAACTTGGGCGGTGAGGTGAAACCAGCCGCTTTCCCAAAGACTGCCCCACATTTCGTTTTCTTTGATGGCTTTGTATTTGCCCTTGAGCCGGTCTTGAAAGGGGACGGGGAGTTTGCTTTTGCTGACGGTGGCGGTCATCGGCATGGTTTCCAAAAAGAGCTCGTTTTTGAGCTGCAGGAGAAACAGTCGCGCGCGCTCAACATAAACTTTAAGTTGTGCTTCGTTCATCACTTTTGCCTTTCTGTATCGATCGATTTTAATAACGCATACATGGTCTGGAGGTGCGGCACCGCGACATTGCACTCGCGGGCTATGCGCAATGGATTGCCCAAAATCGCCTCGACCTCCAATGGTCGCCTGGCGAGGTAATCCTGCAGCATGCTGGTCTGAAACGGCGGAAATTTTTTGGTATTGGCCAGATTGGCTTCGGCATCTGCCCACGAAAGATTGATGTGTCTCGCGTTGGCAACGGCGACGACTTCTTTCATCAACGCCGTCACCAGTTCGCTCAGCTCGGGGGTGTTGGTAATAATATCGGTGGTGACGCATCCGGCCAACACCGAGGTCGGGTTGTAAGCAAGGTTCCACAACAATTTAAACCAGCGCATGCGCTCAATGTCGTCGGTGACATCGCAGCGCACTGGGGTCCCCTCATATAATGCGGCAAAAGCGCGGCATTTGGCCGTGGCCGGTTGCTTAAAATTGCCGATGGTGAGGTAGCCGTTGCCGACATGGAGCATTTTTCCGGGAGCCGGGCGCGAAGCGCCGATGTAGGCGATGGCGCTGATGACCTCGTTGCCGGGAAAGGCATCGGCGACGGCATCCTCGATGCCAACGCCGTTTTGGATGAGGACGATTGCAGTGTGGCCCGGGGTGACCAGCTTTTTAAGCGCCGGGATCTGGTCGGCACCGGGCAAAACTTTGCTGGCGACGATCACATAGTCGGCGACCCCCTGATAATCGTCGGCCGATTTCAATACTTGCGGTTGATAATGGAAATCTCCGGCCATGCTGGTGACTTCGTAGCCGTTTCGGCTGGCAATCTCATAATCGCCGCGGGCGATGACCGCCACTTGGGTATCATTTTGCCAGAGACGGCCCGAGAAATAAATACCGACCGCACCGGCTCCAAGGACTGCGATATTACTTTTGCTCATAATCATGCAACCTTACTTTTGATGCAGATAAATGTGGCGGAATTTGATGAAGTACCCGAGCCCGGAGAGCACAGTCACTGCCACAATGCCGCACAAATAGGCGATCCACAAATACCACAAACGGATGCCGCACCAGTGTGCCTCTTGCAAGTTAAACTGCCAGGTCCACGACGCGCCGGCGATGATGAGCATGATCATCTGCAAGGTGGTCTTGAGTTTGCCCCAGCGGTCGGCGGAAATCACCACCTGCTGCGTGGCGGCCATCGTCCTGAGCCCGGTCACCATAAATTCGCGGCACAAGACCGCAATCACGATCCATGCGGGCATCAAACGGTACTCGACCGCCATCAGCATGGTGGCGGTGACAAAAATTTTATCTGCCAGAGGGTCCATCAACGCCCCAAAGGCGGTAATTTGATTCCATTTGCGGGCGAGGTACCCGTCCACCAGATCGGTGATCCCGGCCAAAATCGCCAGAATATAGGCGGTGAGTCGGACGGTGAACTCCCATTCACCGATGTATGCTTTTTGGGCCAGAGTGGCCATGACGACGAAAAACAAAACGGCGACGACGCGGCTTACGGTGAGGATGTTGGGGATATTCATGAATTTCTCCTCTATTTGACTAATTTCGCGGTTAATTCGTAAGTATCGGCCCCGGTGATCTCGACCTCGTAAAATTCACCGGCCTTGCATTTTTTGGCGTTCAAAAGAACGACTTGGTTGTCGATGTCGGGGGCATCGGCGGCGCCACGGCCGACGGCGACTTTGCCGCTCACTTCGTCGATCAAAATTTTGATGACTTTGCCGACTTGTTTGGTGTTGGCCGCTTTCATCAATCTGGTCTGCGTTTGCATCAATTTTTTGGCACGGATGTTGGCGATGTTCTCGGCCACCGGGTCGGCGAATTTGGCCGCCGGAGTGCCCGGCTCGGGAGCGTACGGAAAAACACCGCAACGCTCAAATTTGGTCGTTTTGACAAAATCCAGCAACTCGCCGAACTCCTCGTCGGTTTCGCCGGGGAAGCCGGTGATAAAGGTCGTCCGCAAGGTGAGGCCGGGGATCTTTTTGCGAAGTTCGGCGATCAGCCCGACGACTTGCGCCTTATTGACTTTGCGGCCCATCGCTTTTAAGATCCGGTCGTTGATGTGCTGCAAGGGCATGTCCAAATAGGGGAGAATCTTGGGCGATTTGCCCAAAAAGTCAATCAGCTCACTGGTGTAATGCGCTGGGTGGGTATAGAGGAGGCGAATCACAAAATCACCTTCCACGGCGGTCAAATTTTGCAGCAGTTTGACCAAAGTTTCGCCCGATTCTTTGCGGTCGAGACCGTAAGCGGTGATGTCCTGCGCGATCACGATCAGCTCTTTTACGCCGTTGGCGATCAGGCCTCTGGCCTCGGTTACCACCGACGAAATCGGGCGGCTCCGCAACTGGCCGCGGATGCCGGGGATGCTGCAATAAGTGCAGCAATTGTCGCAGCCGTCGGCGATTTTGAGAAAGGCGAGGTGCGGGAGCGTCAATTGCAGACGCGGGGTTTCGTGGCTGTAAAGATACTCAGCCTTGCCCGTTTGGCCGGGGGATTGGTGATTGACCAAATACTGGGCGATTTTGCCGGTGTCGTTGACACCGGTCCAGAGATCGACTTCAGGGTATTTGTCGCGGTATTCGCCGCTTTTATCCCAGGCCGTCAAACACCCGGCGACGATGAGCTGGCGGCCGGCTTTCTCTTTTTTCCACGCGATTCCCTCGGCGATGGACTCCTCGGCCTCGGCACGGGCGGGGGGGATAAAGGCGCAGGTGTTGATGACATACACGTCGGCGTCATCACTCTCATATGCGAGCACAAAATTGGAGGTCAAAAAGTTGCCGGCAATGACCTCGGTGTCGACCAAATTTTTGGAGCAGCCGAGGCTGACAAAGAATACCGCTTTGGGTTGTGATTTACTCATGACTGATATGATCCCAGATGTAGTTGGCCGTTTGGCGATCGGGCGCGGCGACGGCGAATTGACGGAGCGCCCAGCGCTTGGGGCCCTCGGCTTGAAGTTGAAACTGTCGATTGTTGAGCGCTAAATCGATTTCTTCGCCGTTGCGAAAAATGTTGATGAAATTGGCGGCCTTCAATAAGGGGAGACTTCCGGCCAGATCCCAAATTTTGGCATGCTGCACATAGCCGAGCAAGTGGCCGCGGAGGAGATAATGGTAACTCCCGACGCAGCTCGACCAGGCGAAAACCTGATTGGGAAAATCAATTTTGCCCACTTTGGCATACCCTTGGGCGATGCTGATGTGTCCGGCCGCGGTCAATGGCGCGGGATTGGGGACAAAGGGAGTGACCTCGGGGTGATCGGTCTGCAAGTTTTTTACCTCCCACAGCGTCCCTTTTAAGCTCACCGTGGCGATGTCGGCCACCGGGAGATAGATGGCCCCCTCGACGAGTTTGCCGAATTGCATCAAGCCGATGGAGACGCCCCACAACGGTACTTGCGCCGAGTAAGGGGCCGTGCCGTCGATCGGGTCCACGATATAACACAAGGGGGCCTTTAACGCAGCCTCCAGATAAGCTTCGCTTTTGTTGCCGATGGTTTCCTCCCCCAAGAGATAACAGCCCGCCTCCGGCCGGTCAAAGCGCTGACAGAGCAACTCCTCGATCTCCTGATCGGCAAGGGTGACCACCGTATTGTCGGGCTTGAGCTCGATGTGGGGATTTTGGTAGTACTTGAGGGCAATTTTACCACACTCGGCGAGCAGCCTGACGAGATCGTCCAGTTTCCAGTTATGCATAAAGATTCGTTGTTTAAACAATTGTTTTATCGGTCTTTTTATACTATACAGGCGTTTTGATAAAATACAAATTAGCGTTGCGTTTTTCAGCGGGGATTTTTGCCGTAACTGGTTGCATTGTCGGTGCAATAAATCTCCCCCGAGAGCTCGGCAAAAAAATTCTCCATAAAGCGCAACCGCTGTTTGGCGATTTTTTGGCCCTCCGCGGTCTGCATGACACCGGGAAGTTTGCAGAGTTTGACCAGAAATTCGCGGTAGGCGGTATCCTCGCGACTGTAGGCGGCGGAGGTGAGGGCCTCTTCTCTGGTATTGTGCAGCCGGGCGTTTTCGCGCCCCGCAAACAAAAAGGCGCGGCCGATGCCGATGGCGCCAAGCGAGTCGAGCTTGTCGGCGTCATAGACGATCTTGGCCTCGACGGTCTGCGGGTGATCCTTGCCGCGGTAGCGGTGGGTGCGCACCGCTTCGCCGACGGCGGCCGCGAGTGTCGCATCGCGAAAGACTTCAAATACGAGATTGCGGGCCATTTCGCTGCCGATTTTGGCATGACAGCATTTGCCCTTGGCGGCAAGCTCCTCGGGGCGGGCGATGTCGTGCAAAATGGCGGCCAATTCGACGATTTCGAGATCGCTCTTGATCAAAGAGGCCAACACTCTCGCGTGGTGCAAGACCCGCAAGGTATGCTCAAAATCATGGCAGCCGGGGGCCGACTCGAGGTGCGTTTGGACCCGCTCCCGGATGAACGCAAACTTTTCGGCAAAATTTTCTACCATTGGTGCAGGTGCTTTCGAACCGATTTTGCCGGGACTTCCGTGACGGCGCAATTGCTGTTTAAGGCGAGATAGGCGGCGACCCCGGCGGCTTCGCCGGTTTGATTCATCGTTACCATCACGCGGGTGGCGCCAAACGCGCCTTTGTCGGCGTCAAGCATGCGCCCGGCGCAAATCACGTTGCGCGAACCTTGGGGGATCAAACAGCGCAGGGGTATCTGGTAGCAATCCGGCGTCGGCAGCGAGCGGTCGCGCCAGTCGGTGGTGGTGATACCCTTGTGCGGGCAGTGAAACTCCTGTTTGCCGTCAAGGTACTTAAAGAGCACCCCCGGCGGGTCCTGCTGGTGGATGTCGAGCCGGTAGGTGCCGTAGGCGATGGCGTCGTCAAAAGGTTTGCCCCACAGCAAATCGTCGGTGGTAAGCTGATAAAGGGCCTTGATATGGCGGGTGTCGCGGATGCCGATCAAGGAGGGCAGCGCCTCCAGCACGGGGCGCGGGTAACCCGACTCGGCGATGATGTCCATGGTGGCGCGGATCTGGCGGCGACCCTCGATTTCGGCGGCGGAGAGATTGCGCAAATCGGCGGCATCGAGCTTGGGAATTTTGGTCCCGGCGATCATGTAAAGGGTGCTGTCCGGCAACGCGCAACCCCAGATGTTGCCCTCGGGCATGTGATATTTGTCTTTTTTGGCATGAACCAGTTTGCCGAGCTCCCAAATAAAGTTTTCGGCCGGAGCACCGGGGATTTTGGAGTATTTGGCGCACATCGTGGGCGGCTGCAAGTGGTCGTTGCGCCACATTGGGTAATGGAGGCTCGCCGCCAGGTCGCCGTCGCCGGTGGCGTCGACAAATTGCTTGGCCAAAATAACTTGCATGCCGCCTTTGCCGCAGACGATGACGCCCTTGAGTTCGCCGTCAACCACATACGGGGCGGCAAAATCGGTGTGGTATAATATTTCCACCCCGGCTGCCAGAAGCATCTCGTCCAAGTCGATGCACAGCTCCTCGGTGTTGAGCTTTGCGTAAAAGGAGGGGTTGAATTTGTCGTAGAGCGTTACCGCGTTGCGTTTTGCGAGGCGGTCGATGACCTCCTGCGAGAGCCCGGCAATCACCTGCTTGGTGCCGTCCATGCTGAAAAAACTGTGCCAATAGCACACTTGCGACAAGCTGGCGGTGCCACCGGCGCGGTTTTGGCGCTCGATCAAAACGGTTTTGGCACCGAGTTCTGCGGCCTTGACGGCGGCAAAGACGCCAGTACAGCTGCCGCCCAAAACGCAGACGTCAACTTGGGTGAGGACAGGGAGAGTTTGAGCGGGAATATTGACGGTTTGCATGATTAGCCCTTGATGAATTGGTCCACTTCTTTTTTATACGGGATCGACTCGGCAGCACCGGGGCGGCTTACCGTAATGGCGGCGGCGCATGACGCATATTTGAGCGAGTCGGCAAAGGGCATGCCGCCCAAAACTCCGGCCATCAAGTAGCCGATAAAGGTGTCGCCGGCGCTGGTGGTGTCCACCACTTTGACGTCGGGCGAGGGGAAGTGCACGACTTTGCCGTCGAGATTGGCCAATACTCCCTTGGGGCCGACGGTCATCACAGTGACGGTGTCGGGATAATTTTGGCGCAAAACTTTCATAATTTCCATAAAGTCTTTGACCCCGGTCAAACCGTAGCCTTCGTGCTCGTTGACGATCAAAATGTCGAGCGATTTCAAGGGGAGGCGCTTGGCATCCTCGGCGTCAAACGGGGCAAAATTCATCGCCAGCTTGAGCCCGGCCGCCTTGGCTTTTTGCATCACCAAATCCGTGTTGGAGATTTCGTTTTGCAATAAAATATAGTCGCCCGGCTTGGCGGCGGCGATGACTTGGTCGATTTCGGCGACGGTAATCGCTTGATTGGCGCCCCCGGCGACGATGATGGTGTTTTCGCCGTGCGGGTCAATCTGGATGATCGCGTGGCCGGTCGGCTCAACGGGGTCAATGGTGATCAAAGAGCAATCGACCCCGGCTTTTTGGAGCGTTTCCTTTAAAAAGAGCCCGTCTTTGCCGATTTTTCCCGCGTGGCGGACTTTGGCGCCCGCTTTGGCCAGTGCGATGGACTGGTTGCCGCCTTTGCCGCCGGCAAACACGGCGCGGGATTTGCTGATCAAGGTTTCGCCCGGGCGGACGAAGTGATCGACGCTGTAAACGTAGTCAATGTTGAGTGAGCCGTAACAAATGATTTCAGCCATGATATTTGATCCCTTCCATATAGGTGTAAACTTTGCTGTCAAACAAATCCCCGGCGGCGTGCCGCTCGGCAAAAAATCCGGGCAAATCTGCAATCCTGATGCGCAGACACTCGATGTGCTCCCCGGTGTCCGGACAACTTTGGGCATTCTGGTTGCGCTCATCATTGCCGTCAATGGTCATCATCACAATCGCCACGGTCTCGCCGGTCAGCCCCGGAGAGCTCGCGGCGGGCGGGTACACAATGTCGATTCTGCCGCGGTAGCCGGTCTCCTCGAGCAATTCGCGGTGGGCGCAAGTTTCGAAGCTCTCGCCGGTTTCGCGCAACCCGGCCGGAAACTCGATCAAATAAGCGTTGCACGCAGGGCGGTACTGACGGATCAGGAGGAGCTCATTTTGCGGCACAATGCGGCCGATGATCAATGCGGCATCGGTTTGGTCGACGCGGTCGGTGCTCTCCCAGTGGCGGATTTTACCCTCGTCGTCGCGGTAATCGATGATGCCGAAGTCAAGGAATTTCCCTTGATGGAGGACGGTGCGGGCCAAGTTTTTTGACAGATTTTTCATGATTATTTATAAAATGCACTTGCAAAATGCTTTTTTCAAGTTATTTTAATAAAAAATCACGTCATTTTGCTCTCGGTAAATTCCAACTTTTTTTAAGAAATACGTATGGTTATCGGTTTAACCGGCGGTTTCGGATGCGGCAAAAGCACTGCCTTAATGATTTTCAAAGAACTTGGCTTGGCGGCTTTGAGCGCGGATGAAGTCTGTCATCAATTGTATCAAGCATCAGAACCCCGTCTGTGCGACCCCTTGCGAGAGCGCTGGGGCGATGCGGTGTTTGGTGTTAACAATCAAATCGACCGGAGCAAAATTGCGCAAAAGGTGTTTGTCGCCGAGGCCGAGCTCGCTTTTTTGGAGTCGCTGATAACACCCATGATTGTCGAAACAATCAACGGGGCGGTCAACATCTGGCGGCAAAATAAGGTTAACGGCGTGGTCGAGATTCCGCTTTTGTTTGAGGGTGATTACGCCCGGCTTTATGACACAACCGTGGCCGTGTGGAGCACGCCCGCCAAACGCATGGAGCGGCTGCAATGTTTCCGGCATTTTACCTTGGACGAAATCGCGGCGCGCGACGCGCGGCAAATGAGCCCCGACGCCAAACTCGAGGCCGCCGATTACGGGGTTGTCAACAACGGCACGGTTGAGGAGCTCCGCGATCAAATCAAATTGATAGTAAATAAGTTATTGATATAAACGTAACAGAGGAAATTTAAGATGGATGATACTTTGGATCTGATCCCCAACGATGACATGAATCAATCCGACATGCCCAAACGCCGGGGAAGACCGAAAAAACAAGCCGCCAGCCCTGACGCCGCTGCGGTTCCCGCGCCGGCAGCTCCCGCCGCGCCGCAAAATGCTTCGTCCGCCCCCGAGGCTGCCGACAAGTCCAATCATGACGGCGCCGACAATAAACAAAATTTCAAGCGTCACAAAAATTTCAACAAATACAACAACAAAAATCAGAACCGCCGCCGAGACAATAATCACGGCGATAATGCCGCCGCCGAAACTTTGTTTGAAACCGACCGTCCCGAGGGTGAAGATGCCGAGGCGGTGATGCGCGAGCTCTTAAATGAGGAGCTCAACCGCGACCGTGCTTATCCGGCCGTGGAGGGCCTCCCCGCCGACGATTATCCGGCCGAGCCCAGACAGCCCCGCCATAACGGTAATCACAATGGCAATGGCAATGGCAATGGCAATGGCAATGGCAATGGCAACAACGGCGAAGAAAATAATTTCTCCAAACGCCATCACAATAACAACAAAGACCGGCGCGATGTTCAGCGTGACCAGACCGCGCCGAGTATGAATATTTCTGAACTGCAGGAGAAATCCATGCAGGAGCTCGCCGTGATGGGCGAGGCCTTGGGCGTCGAGGGCATCGGCGCACTCGAGAAATCGATGCTGATTTACGAAATTTTGCGCGCCAATGCCGAAAAGAGCGGCTCGATGTACGGGAGCGGTTACCTTGAAGTGTTGCCCGACGGTTACGGCTTTTTGCGCTCGCCGACTTACAATTACATGCCGTGCCCCGAGGATATTTATCTAAGTCCCTCGCAGATTAAGCGCTTTGCGCTCAAAACCGGGGACTTCGTCGCCGGGCAGATCCGCACCCCGCGTGAAAAAGAGCGCTTTTTTGCGATGCTCAAAGTCGAGAGCATTAACCACGACGCCCCGGAGCGCAAAAAAGAGATCATCCCCTTTAACAGTCTGGTGCCGTATTTCCCGACCCAACGCCTCGTTTTGGAGCGCGACGCCGAGGATCTCTCCACCCGTATTTTTGACTTGGTTACCCCCATCGGCAAAGGCCAGCGCGGCCTCATCGTCGCTCCGCCGCGCACCGGTAAAACCGTATTGCTGCAAAAGTTGGCCAACAGCATCCGGCAGAACAACCCGGATGTCAAGCTGATCATCCTCCTGATCGACGAGCGCCCCGAGGAGGTCACCGACATGCAACGCTGCGTCGACGCCGAAGTCGTGAGCTCCACCTTTGACGAGCCGCCGGAGCGTCACGTCCAGGTCGCCGAAATGGTGATCGAAAAGGCCAAACGCATGGTCGAGTACAAACAGGATGTGGTCATTTTATTGGACAGCATCACCCGTTTGGCCCGCGCCTATAATACCTTGCAGCCCCACAGCGGCAAGATTCTCACCGGCGGGATCGACGCGATGGCGCTGCATAAGCCCAAGCGTTTTTTCGGCGCCGCCCGCAACATTGAGAATCACGGCAGCCTGACCATCATCGCCACCGCCTTGATCGAGACCGGCAGCCGCATGGACGATGTGATCTTTGAGGAGTTTAAAGGCACCGGCAACATGGAGCTGCACCTCGACCGCAACATCTCCGACCGCCGCATTTATCCGGCCATCAATGTCGAAAAGAGCGGGACGCGCAAAGAGGAGCTTTTGTTGCACCCTGACGAGCTCGCCAAAGTTTGGATTTTGCGCAAAGCGATCAACGGCGTATTGCCCGCCGAGGCGATGGAACTTTTGATCGGCAAGCTTAAAAAAGTGAAAACCAACATTGAGTTTCTGCTCTCCTTGCAGGTCGGGAACTAGTTGGCGGTGATAAGTCTGAGGTGACAATACCATGGCGGAGCTCAAAAAGAAAAACAGCGTATCCAGCTGGCTGTTGTATTTTTTACTGGGTTTGACTATCGCTGCGTCGGCGGTTATGCTGCTGCCGGTGTACCGCGATTATAAGAAAAAAGAGGCCGAACTCAACAACTTGACCGAGAAGCTCAACGAGCTCAAGGAGGTCAACAACCAGTTGAGCAACGAAACCCGAGGTTTGCAAAACAGTCCCGATCAGGTCGAAAAAGTCGCCCGCGAGAAATTCGGCCTGGTAAAAGAGGGTGAGGGCATCCTCAAATATCAGATGCCGAGAAAACAGTGAAAATTTGTCGCAAACGGTTTTTGTTGATATTATTGGCCGTGGTCGCCTTGGCCGCGGTGCTCTACTTGCAGCCTTACCGTTTGCTGATTGTCTCCGGCGACTCGATGGAGCCCAATGTGCATAATGGTGATTGGATGCTGGTTGACCGGCTGTATTACCGCAAACATCCGGTCAAGGTCGATGATGTCATCTGGCTCAAAAACAACCGCGAGTACTACATCAAGCGGGTGACTGCCGTCTCCGGCGACGAGTTGCTCTTTATCCGGATTCCCGGCGCGAGCGCGATTGAGGTGCCGTTGTGGAAAGTCATTCCGGCGCTGGATGCCATCTACAAAGTCAAAGACGCCCGTTTGGAGCGCATCATCATCGGCGACAACCGTTATTTTGTGATGGGCGACAACCGTCCGGTGTCGGAGGACAGCCGGGATTTTGACGCGATTGCGCCCGAGCAGATTTTGGGCAAAGTGATCAAAAAACTCTTTTAGATTTCGAAAATAAAAAAACGGACTTGGCAAGCCCTCCTTGTCGGGCCGGCCTTGTCCGCGGGATGTGTCCGGCTTTAAATTTTACCGGTAACCAGCTTGAAGCGGGCAGAGAACGCTTTGGCATAATCTCTGGGAATGTCCAGATTTTTGAAGTCCGCGGATTTGTCCAAAATCGTGTAGCCGGCAATCACTTTGGCCTCGATGGCGCCATCCAGCGGAATCGGCGAATTGAGGATATAGATTTTCTTCTTTTGCCGGTGATTCCAGAGCTTCATATTATTGGCGTCCTTGGGCAAGGCGCTGGCAATGATGATAATATCGCTCTCCTTGAGATCGTTGTCCAGATTGTTGTAATCTTTGGCGCGGACGAGCTCGTTAAAGGAGGGCGCGTCTTCCGCCGGATACTTGGCCTTGAGCTCCGCTTTGACATACAGCGCCTTGACTTCGGCGTTGCCCAAAGTTTGCTTGATCACCTCGACCATCTGGTCGGCGGCGACGGCGTCATCGCTGTCTTGAAACAGCACCGCAATTTTTTCCTGTTTATAATCGGGGGCAATTTTTTGGGCGACGGTGTAACCGTGCGACACAAACAGCCTCGTGTTGACATTGTCGTTAAAGTAGGCCGTATCTTTTTTAAAGAGATTGACACCGAGCATCGTGATCGCGGCGGCCAGTACGGCACCGCAAATGATCATCGTTGCGGGCGAATATTTGACCCGTTGCCGGGCGTTTTGCAACTGTTTTAAGATTGCCCCCAGGGCGATCATTGCTACGAGACAACTAAAGAATAACATCATAATCATTTCCTCCTTTGCAGGAATGACTGCCGCCGGGCAATCCCGGGGCGTCATCCGTTGGCAAAATCACGACTCAGTCCGCAATGGTCGGCATTCCGGCTTGAGTATAAAGTTTACGACCCCACATATAGTTTCTGGGATCCAAAGTTTCCTGCAAGGTGTGAGAGCCCGCATGACCATCGGCAAAAGCGTAATTGCTGCGGCCGTTGTGACGATTGTAACCGACATAGGCGATCTGGTGGCTGCCGCCGGATTGGATCGCCGCCATGGCGTCGGCATAGCTGAGTTTTTTGGGATTAGCGCAGGCACCGGCTTCGCCGCCGCCCCAGACGCTGCCGCCGTCACTGATCCCGTTGGTCGGGCGGTGCGATTTGATCGCGGCGCCGCCGGCGACTGAGGAGCCCATGATCAAAGCGGCTTGGTCGGTGTATTCGGCGACGAGAATTTCCCCGCCGGGGTTGGCCGCTTTGCCCGCCTTGGTGAGGAGCATCGTACCAGCGCCGTTGGCAGCGTCACCGGCAAATTTACGACGCGGGAGAAATGCCGCGTTGCCGGTATAAGCCATTACTCTGGCCTGGGCATCTTTGGCGATCACGCTCGGATACCAGCCGCCTTGTTCCCCTTGGCCCGGATCGGGGATGTTTAACGCGGCGCAAGTAAAGCTCTTGTCGTTAAACGGCGCCGCGGCGCCGGCGTTGTTGGTGATAAAAGCGCTCCAGTGGACATAGCCGTCGGCACTGGAGGTGCCGTTTTTGTAAAAGTACGAGGTCGGGAAGTAATCCTGATTGCTTGAAGTGTACATTACCAGCCCCATCCCCTGTTGTTTGAGATTGCTGAGGCAGCTGGTGCCGTGAGCTGCGGCGCGGGCTTTGTTAAGGGCGGGCAACAGCATGCCGGCGAGTACCGCGATAATCGCGATAACGACCAAAAGTTCGATCAACGTGAAATTTCTTTTCATCTTGTTTTACTCCTTGTTTACTGCCGGTTTGTCCGGCTTATGTCATATAATATAGTCCCGCAATGTTGGTCAAAGATTTGGCTAATATTATAATTGTGTAAATATCGGCGAATATCGCAAAAAAAATGCGATCCCGCGCGTCAATTGCGCGCGGGATCGCAGAGATCGGTAAATAAATTTCAAAAATTATTGGTTGCGGCCGTAAATTTTGTGGTACAGCGCCTCGGCCGTCTGGTGCATGTGCTCGGCGTCGACGGTGTCGGACACCGCTCCCAAATGGTATGTGCGGACTTTCTCTCCCTGGGCTCCCAGATTGAAGCACACCAGAGGGTACTGGGCTCGGATGATTTCGGAGGCCAGATACGAAAAGGTTTCCGGCCAAACCGAGGGGAGCAGCAAGACATTGACTTTGTGTTTGATCATCAGCTCTGGTAATGTTTTCCACGAGAAGCGGCCGGTGATGATCATATTTTCCTCGGTTTTTCCGTAGTATTCGCCGAGGACGATCAATTGCTCCGGAAAAATCATGTGCGCCATGTCCTCGACGATCAGACTGCCTTTGGCTATGGAGGAGATGTTGCCGACCACCGCAAGACGCATCGGCGCCGGAGAGAGGGTAATCGGCTCGGGCACTTTAAAATAATCCATTGAGTGGGGCACGACTTTGATTTTGTCGCGGGCGTCGGGGAATTTGCTGCAAAAAATTTCTCTGGATGACTCCGAAAAACAAATAATCCGGCGTGCCGCCGCCACCAGCTCGCCCCATTTGGGTCGCCACAAATTCATGTCGATGTTGCAATATTTGCGGTTTTTGCGGACGCAGACGACGCAGTCGTAGCGGGAGTCGCAAAATTGGTTTTTATAATCCAGCAAATTATAGGACGGGCATAAAATATGGAAGTCGTGGATCGGCAAAATCAAATCGTCAAATTGCTTGAGATAATCAATCCATTGGTATAGTGATGAAAATTTGACCAGCGAATTGCAATAAACGGTCTTGAATTTGACGTCGGCAGTCTGCTTAATCCATGCTTTTAAGCTCGAGTAATAGCGGATTTTTCGCTCTTTTCCGTTAAAAATTTCCGCAGTATAGTAGACCGGTTTCGCATTAAAAACGGTATTTTTTAAGACTACCACGGGGATGCCGGACTTGACCAGCGACTGCCGCAGCATGATCGCGTATTTTTCGGTGCCGCCGCCCAAATCGTGGGTGACAATCAGCACCGGTTCGCCGGAAATTACCTGGTTGAGCGGTCGGTCGAAGCCGATCCGGAACCATTTGCGCAACAACAGCATCACATGCTTTTTAATCATGTTGAGGGTGGGCAGCAGCCGGTTGTTGCGATAATATCGCATGACTTTCCAACTTATTTCAGTAATTTCCGCCATTTATCGATCCGTTATTTAAGTCGCCGGACAGGGCTGCTGCCGCAACTCGAGGCAAGCTCGGGAGGCAACCGCAAAAAATCGGCAACTGATGATTTGTAACATTGTTTTAATCTACACGGCCAATCCTTAAAAAGCAAATAAAAAAAGCGCGAAACTCGGTTTTTTTTAAACCGGTTTTATATGTGTGTCTTTGGTCTTGGCAACGGTCGGCGGTTAACGGGTCGACGGTGTCAAAACGACAAAGGAGGGCAATCCCGGCAGTTGCCAACGGTCGAGCAGTGCTTTGACCTTGGGATCGTTGAGGTCCTCGGCTTGAAATTTGACAAAGATAAAGTTTTTGAGCTCATTTTGCACTTGGGTATCCGGCAATACGTTGCGGCTCATGCTTTGGCAGTTTTTACACCATGTCGCCCAAAAGTCGATCAGCAAGGGTTGATTTTGCGCCTTGGCGGCAGCAACTGCCGCGTCGAGTTTGGCGAATTCGGCCTCGGCCGAGTAGCGCCCCGGCAGCAGCGAAACCGCGAGATAAAAGTAATACCCCGCCGCCAAAACGATGAGGATGCCAAAAACATATTTGATTTTGACCATAAACATCCCGGGTTTGGGGAGGATTGCCAGCCCGGCCCCGGCGAGCGGCCACGGGAGCCCCATGCCGACTCCAAGCAAAAACGGCAACGCCAGAGCTGCCGGATTGCCCTGATTGTAGAGATTGCCCGAGAGCAGCAAAGCGCTGATCACCACCGGCGCCACGCAGGCTCCGGCGAGGAGCGCGCTCACCGCGCCAAGGGCGATGAGCCCGGCGGTTTTGCCGAGTTTGTCGGTCTTGATATCATTGACTTTGGTCGATAAATCAAGGTTGAATACGCCGAACATGGCCAGAGAGAGCAGCAAAAAGACGCCACCGATGACGCCGTTAAAAATCCACGACGAGTTGAGGCTCCCAAACTTGGCGCCCCCCAAAATCACCGCCAAACCCAAGATCCCGTAAGTTGCCGCCATTCCGGCCCCGTACAGAAAGCCGTACCACAACCCCCTTTTACCGCCAGAAGCACCGATGATGGCAAGGTTGATCGGGATCATCGGCAGCACGCAGGGGGTAAGATTGAGGCCGATGCCGCCGACAAAGATCAGGAGCAAAATCACCCAAAACGCCTTGTCGGCAAACATGTCTTTGGTAGCAGTTCCGCCGGCTTGTTCGCCGCTTAAAAATTGCAGAAACTCGGGAACGCCGACTTCGCCGGAGAGTTTGCGCAGCAACGCGAGCCCCGCGTAGCCGGTGTCGCCGCCGGTTGCCGAGTTGCCGGTTGTCGCCGCCGCATCCGGAGCGATTTCGACGGTTTGCGGCATAAAACAAAGACCCGGCGCGCCGGGTTTGGTTTCGCGGCAGCCCTGAAACTCGACGGTACCGTGAAACGGCGGCGTACCGGCAAATTTCCAACGGGCGACTCCGGACGGATAGATCAAAGTGTCGCCAAAGGTTTCATCTTTGTGCAGCACGGGTTTATCCTCGGCTGTTGCCGCGACGCTTTTGCCGCTCTTGTCGGTGACCTCAAAAACGATGCTTTTGTCATAAAGATAATGACCGGGGGCAATCGAGATTGATACCGTCAGCGCGTCGTCTTTTGCCGCGGTCGAGACCGCAAACGGCGAGTCGGCAAATAAGAGCGGCAGCCAAAGCGCCGCCAGCATGGACAAAAATAATTTCATTGCGCCTGTTTGTCAGTATATTGTTTCATCCAATCCAAATGATCTTTGAGTGAACTGTAGCCGTATTTCCCGAGTTTTTCGCCTTTGGCGTCAGTCATGATAACCGTCGGATAGCCGGTGACGCTGTACTTTTGCGCGAGATCCTTATTTTGTTTGGTTTCTTTGGCAGGGAGTTTCTTTTTACTGGGGAAGTCCAAAAAGACCAATACCACTTTATCTTTGGCGAAGTCTTTAAACTCCTTTTTTTCTAAAACTTCATTGTGCAGCTTAACGCACCACGGGCACCAGTCGGAGCCGGTAAAGAGCAGATACATCGGCAAATTTTTCTCAGTGGCGACTTTTTGCGCCGCATTGTAATCGGTGTACCACGATTTGTCGACCGCCATCAACCCGGTCGTCGCAAACAATGCGAAAACCACTGCCAGCATCCACTTTTTCATAACCAAAACCTCCTGTTTTTTATCCCCCGCGGGCCGATGACCCGGATTGGGCAAAATTGAGCTTGCAAATGCGCCGTATCATATGCGTTGCAACACTGCTAGGGAATATAATACGCAATCCGTCAAAAATCAAGTTGAAATAAAAAAATGCAAAAAATATTATTTTGCTCTTGCTATTTTCTAAAAATATTGTATAATTAATAGAAAATAACAAATGAAATTATAATATATCATGAAATTCAACGAAATCGTCACCGATTTGCGCGGCCGGATTGCCGGCGGTGAATTTTTGCCGGGTGAGCAATTGCCGTTGCGCGCCGAATTACTGAAAGAATACGACACCAGTTTGGGAACCATCCAAAAAGCGGTCAATTTGTTGCAACAGGAGGGTTTTTTGACCAACGGCGGCCCCAACGGCACCCGGGTGGCGGCCGATTCGCCGCATTTGTTTACGGTGGGGATCGTGGTGCCGGCCAAGCCGGATGACGATGAGCAGATTTGGGATACCTTTTTTCAAGCCTTTGCATTGGCGGTGGAGGAGTATTCGTATCACGGCGGGTCTTTCAAATTTAAATTTTACTACGGTGTCGAGCGCCACAGTGAGAATTCGGCGGCTTATCGCGAGCTCCTTGAGGATATTTGCTGCCGCCGGATCGCCGGATCGATTGTCTTGCAGCGCATGACGCTCTCGGAGCGGATGATTAATGCCGTCAGTGCTTTGCCGACGGTGATTTTCAGCGGCCGGACGTTTGCTGCCGAAAATATCATTCCGTTGAAAATCGATTTTTTGGAAATGGCCGGGGTCGGATGCCGATTGCTCGCCAAAGCGGGGAAAAAACGCCCGGCGGTAATTGCCAATACCGGCTTGCCGCTCGATTTTGTGCCGGAAATCATCAAGTGCGCGGTGCAACAAAACTTGATGACCGACGAAACGATGGTGCTGGGGATGTGTCTCTGCCGTGAGGCGGTGCCATGGTGTGAGCAATTGATCAAGACGCTGTTTGCCCCGTCGCGCAAGGATCGGCCCGACAGCGTGATTGTGCTCAACGAAAACTTTTTGGATGTGGTCAAAAACTCGTTGCGGCAACTTGGCCTGAGTGATATTCCCATTGTCAGCCACTGTAATTTTCCGGTAAAGACGCCATCGCCGGAAAAAGTGATCCGGGTCGGCAATGATATCCGGACGAGTTTGTTGCTGGCATTGGCGGCGCTCAAAAACAAGCCGCAAAGCAATCGGCCGCCGTTGTTGCTGCCGGTGGTGGACGAGTCGCAGCTTGCCAAAGAGTTTGTTTGGGCAAAGCAAGGCAAGTGATCTATAATTTAAAACCGCAAAAGCGAAAGGAAATATGATGAAAGATGATCTGATTGCCGTTGGGATATCGGCGACGGTTGCCAAAAAATCCGGTTTTTTATTCACGTTGATTGAGCTCTTGGTGGTAATTGCTATCATCGCCATTTTGGCGTCGATGCTGCTGCCCGCATTGAACAAAGCGCGCGACCGGGCCAAGTTGATCAAATGCGTCAGCAATCTCAAGCAAATCGGGGTCGGTTACGCAATGTACGCCTCCGACAGCAAAGATTTTATCCCGTATCATTACAGCAAGCCGGATTTGCGGGCGGTGAGCGATTGGAGCAAGCCGGTGTCCTACGGCGTTTTGTCGAGCAACAAATATTTGCCCCAGCAAGGCGGAGTGCCGGACTCGCAAAAAGGCAAAGGGTATGCCAATGAACGGAGCAAAATCTTCCGCTGCCCGGGCTCGATTACCAACAGTTTCACCGCGGACAACTCATTCGGCGACTATATGTGCGATGTCCCGGTGATCGAGGGGGTCCGTAAAACGGTGATTTATGCCAAAATCACCCGGGTGGCGCGCGATTACTATCTGGTGTCGGATTTGATCATTAACGACGCCAAGCGCGACCATAATTTTGATGCCAACGCCCTTTATGTCGACGGTAAGGTCAAGACGCATAAGAATGTCACTTCGGCCGTCAAATTTGACTATAATTTTTGGAAAAATCAAAACTGATCCGGGAGCAGAGTTTACTGATGAATTTGCGTTGTTTCATTTTGTTGCTGTCGGTCGCGGTGTTGCCGCTGGCCGCGACGGACATGGTGCCGGACAGTTGCGCCGGGTTTTATGTTTCGCCCGGAGAGACCGTGACCTTGGATTTCTTGTTGCGCGGCGGTGACCTCAAGGAGCTTTCTTATGTGTTAAGTGATTACTCCGGCAAAGAAATTGCCTCCGGTACGGCTGTGACCGCTGCCGGTCACAGTCAAATTAACCTCGAAAAATTGGCGCAAGGTTACTATGAGCTGACGTTTGCCGGGCAGGACAAGGCGTTTGGGGTGATTGTGCTCCCTGATTATATTTCGCCGCGCGACGGCTACTGGCAGCTTGACGCGGGGCTCACCTGGTCCAAATGGGATATGAACACCAAAAAAACGATGGTCAAAATTTTGACGCAAAAAGGCATTGCCGGGTTTCGTGAGCGCTTGCCGTGGCCGGGGATAGACAGCGCCAAAGGATTTGACGCCGATGCGGGAGGGGTGAAAATGCTCCGCGATCAAGTTTACGGCGGGGACGGCCGGGTGCTGGAACTCTTTCAGGATTCGCCCGGGTACTTGCGGTTTGACCCGGCCAATCCGTTTGCCGTCGATTTGGCCAAAAGTTTCGTCTCGTGGCAAAAAATCGTCGCCAATTATCAGCACTCCTGGTCGGCGCTGGAGCTCTGGAATGAGCCGTTTTACTCGGCCAAAGGCATCCCTGCCGACCAGTATGTGCCGATCGCCAAAACGGTGGCGGCGGCGGTTGGCAGGATGACGGTGGCTGGCGGTTGTTTCTCGCCGAGCATTGCGAGCGCTTACTTGGATAATTGCGCTGACAACGGTTTTTTGGATGCGATTGACGCGATGACACTGCATTTTTACGGCAACCCGGAGACGATGGCCAATTTGATCGTTTTTTACCGCGATTACCTCAAACGTTACGGCAAAGCAAACATGCCGTTGTGGGTTTCGGAGTCGGGTACGCCGGGACAATTGGGCAAATATAACCGATCCGGCGCCGCCAGTGACGCGGAGACCGCCCGCAAAACGGTGATGCGTGCCGTCGAGTGCCGGGCGCTCGGAGTGGAGCGCTTTTATGCGTTTTATCTCCAATACCATATCGAGGGTGTGATTTCGTGGGGAATGACCGATCGCAATGCGTCGCCGCAGCGTGCTTTGGCGGCTTGGCTGTATGCGGCGCAGACCATCGGCCAGTTACCATATTTGGGGACGGTGAAAGCATTGGCCGGGCCGGGACGGCTCAACCGGGTCTTTGATGCCGGAAGCGATGCCGTAATTGTGCTGTACGGCGCACCCGGCGAAACTGTCAAGTTGCCGTTTCCGATCATCTCGGCAAGCGGGATTGACGGCCGCAATTTGCCGACACCTAAGGGCGCGGTGACACTTGCAGACGGCTTGATCTATCTCAGAGTTGGTAAAAATATGCTTGACGTTGAGGATGCCGGAGTCGGTGCGGGATTATTTGCGTATTTGTCGTTGCCGAAGCCGGTGCGTACGGTCAAAACACTGGTGCTCCAGCCGGTATATCTGCCCAAACAATTTTCCCAGGCGACCAATAACGGCTATTTTGTGGCCGACGAGGCGGTCGGTCAATTGAAACTCCCGGTTAATGTGGTCAATTTAAAGGACAGCGAGTGCGAAGTCACGGTAACTCTGAACTTTGCCGGGGCGCTGCCGCAGACGTTGAAATTGCCGCCGTTGTCGAGCCGGCAGCTTGTTTGGGAGCTCAATCTTGCCGGACAGCTCAAAGGCAACGTGCCGTTAAATATCCTTATCCGGGCGAAATCAGCCGATGCAGCAGATCAGGCGGCCATCGTCCTTTTTGCTGCTCCGTCCAAAAAGACGTACATGGTGGTCAAAAACAGTGAAAAAATGGTCCTTGACGGTGAAAAAAAGGAGAAATCATGGGCGTCGAGCACGTTGATTACGGATTTAACTTGTCTTGATGACAGTCCTGACGGAAAACCGGTCAAGCCGGAGGATTTCCAGGCGTCGGCCAATGTTATGTGGAGCGATACCGGACTTTGTTTTTTTGTCGAAGTTGACGACCCGGTGCACGAAGCGCCGGAGACGGCAGCATTGTCGTGGCAAAAGGACAGCGTCCAGATTGCGTTTTTTCAGGAAAACAGTCCGCATGACCGCAATGATTTTGAGTGGGGGTTTTATCTTGACGGCAACGGTCCGCAAAAAGTGCTCTTTCGCTCCAGTGGCGGCGGCAAACTCTCCGACGGGACTAAAATTGCAATCCGGCGCGACGAAGCGGCTAAAAAAACCTGTTATGAGGGTGTGATTTCGTGGCTCGACCTCGGGTCGATGAATGCGATCAATGAGCGTGCGGGCAGCCGCTTCCGGCTGAGCTTTATCGTCAATGACGCCAATCGCGGCCAAAGGCGCTGGCTGGAGTGGTCGCCGGGGATTGCCAAAAGCAAAAAGCCGACCGAGTACCCCGAGCTGGTGCTTTATGACGCCGATGGCGGCGGGCGGACGGCGTCCGATGACAGTTTATTGCGGCAATACCAAACCGCGGTGCCGGGCAATTTTGAGCTTCTCACGTATCAGGGGTGGACGGCGCTCAAAATGCTTGACCGCAAAGACAGCGTGCTTACTTGGACGCTGCCCGAGGCAAAGTCGTCGGATCTGCCGTTTACCTTGTCATTTTATTTGGCCGCGACTCAATTTCATCAATACAAAAGCACCGGTTTTGTCGTCAAAGCCGGGTTCGCCGATGCGGCCAAACAAGAGGGGTATGAAAGCTGGATCGCCTCGGGCGGCAACATGTTTGCCGACCGTACCGGGTTTGCCTTGGCCGACCGGGACGGCACCTTGGTCCGGCTCGGGCCGGATGGTGTTAAGTTCCCGACCGACGGCAAATTTTATAAGATTACGTTTGTTTATGACCCGGTGAGCTCCAATTTGAAGCTATATCTGGACAAAGACGGTGAACCTTTGCTGCTTGCCGAGGGCAAAGGCAAAAAGATGCTGCAAAAAATCGACCAAGTGCGGGTCAGCCTGAGCGGTTGGGGTGCGGGGCCGTTGCTGCTCTCGGGTTTGGAAGCGCATTGACCGGTTTGCCTTAACCTCGGACTTGGGAAAACCGCTTATTTTTCGATGATTTTTTTGAGGTCGCGCAAATGATCGTCGAGTGATGTCGCCCCCAGCCGCCCCAGCTCTTTGCCGTCGGCATCGGTGATGACGATGGTCGGAAAGCCATCGATGTCATAAGACTTTGACAAGATCCGGTTTTGCATGATTTCGGCTTGATCGAGCTTGGCTTTTTTGGGGAAATCAAGATAGACGAGGACGACTTTGCCCTTGGTATAATCGATAAAAGGTTGCTGTGTCAGCACTTCGTTATGAAGTTTGATGCACCAAGGGCACCAGTCCGAGCCGGTGAATAATAAATACATCGGCAACTGTTTCTCCGCCGCGACTTTTTTGGCATCCTGATAATCGGTGTACCACCCCTCCGGTGCCGTTGCCATCACCGCGGTCATGGTCAGAAGTGTCAAGGCCGCTGTCAACATCCATTTTTTCATTTTCGCCTCCTTTTATCCCCGGCGAATCATCGCGGGGTTGATTTGAATATAATTGCCATATTGTAAAAATCAAGCATCGGGTGTTTCTAGTTTCGCTCTTTGCCGCAAATAGGCGCAAAAGTAGCGCACTGCGTCTGCATCAGTGTTGGAAAAATAGCTCAGAAATTTACCGTTTTTGAGCTTGATTGAGATGGTGTAGACCGTGTTTGCAAAAGAGGGTTCGCTTTTGACCTCGATACGGGAGATGTCATTAAGGTGAAAACGGTGGCGGATGCTGAGCGGGCCGATACCGACAAAAAGGGTCAATTCGCCATTGTTGTCGCGGATTTCATATCTGCCGAATAAGAGCGGGATTCCCCAGAGGATGGCCGCAAATATGATCAAAAAACGAATGATGGATATACTCGTTGTATCGAAGGCGGGTGGTGTCAACGACCTGTAATAGTGCCCAAATATATCAATGGCTGATGAGAGTGCAAAGGAAAAGATCAGACTGACTGCAAACCATGAAATTTGTTTATAACGGATGATGATCCCTGTCGGGGCACCAAAGACGGTGACCTTGGCCGGCGGCGTGCCGGGGGTGGGCAAAGTTTGCTGTTGGCATTGGGGGCAGCGGATCATAATGGACCTTTTTCTTAAATCAATTTTGCCTTTTTGCGCAAATAAGCGCAAAAATAGCGCACCGCATCCTCGTTGGGACTTTGGAAATAAGTGAAGCGTTTGCCGTTTTTGAGCAAAATCGAGATGTTATAGTTGGTGTTGGTTCCGTTTTTGCCGGAGTTGATACTGGTTTTGAAATCGATGGCGGCAACTTCACTTAAATCCAAATGGCGTTTGAAGCCAACCGGGCCGACGCCGGTAAACAAGGTGATTCCCTCAAAATCCTCGCGGATCTCGCGTTTGCCGAAGAGCATAAAAATAATGGCAAAAATGAGCACCACCGTGCCCAGCAAAAACGGGAGGAAAAACAATACTTCAAACGAAAAACCCTTATCCGTGAGCATCTTGGTCATGCCGAACATGGAGCCGCCGGACCAGATTGCTGTAAAAATAATGAAAAAAAAGACAATTCCGGAAATTTTTTTATAGCGGACAATCGTCCCTGCCGGTCCCTCAAACACGGTTACGCCCGCCGGAGTGATGTTGAGGTCCTGTTTGCTTTGGCCGAGGTCGACAAGCTCGTCATAGGGGTGATTGCGATTGCAGTTGCGGCAATAGGCGAGGTTGGTTGCGACGTTGAAGTTGTCAGGCGTGATTTCCTGTTTGCAGTCGGGGCATTGGATCATATTGCACACTCGCTAAGTTAAGTTGGTTTTTTGCCGCAGCCAAATATAAAAAAAATGGAGCGCATCCCGGTCATGAGATTTAAAAAAGATGAAACGTTGTCCGCCGGTGAGCTTGAGCTCGATGTGGCAATCGGAGCGGTCGTTAAGATCATTGCCGCCGGGAGCGACCAATTTGATTTCGTCGACCTCGCAAGCTTCGAAACGGCAACTGACGCCAAACGGCCCGACGCCGGTAAAAAGAGTCAGATTTTGACCGGTTTGGCGGATTTCATTTTTGCCGCAGAGCTCATAAATCAGCCACGCCAGCGCTCCGACGGCAAGGACGCCAAAGATGGCCTCTATCCAAATGGTCGAAAAATTATGGTCGCGCCAATGACGGGTTGCCGGCTCGGTAAGGAGGACAATCAGCGTCACTCCGGTCAGATAAAAAAAAGTTTTGGCCGGTGCAAAACGGGAAGAGCGGAGGATGGCTCCGTCGCTTGTTATTTTGATTTTGACGCTTGGCGGGATGAGCGACTCCGGCGGCAGTGCCGATTGGCACCCCGCGCAACGGGCGGGTTTGTCCGCAACTTGATCACTCTGGAGCGCAATCCTTTGTTTGCAGTCGGGGCATTGGAGCATAAATGACAAGCCTTTCCAAGGTTGTTATAACTCTAATTTAACGCATTCGGGTCAAAATGCAAATGAATTTTTGTGTTGACTCTGCAATTTTGGGTTGATTTTTGAGACTTGTCACGATATGTTATCGGCAGGGTCACCGTTACAGTACTTTTAGGGAAAGGAAAAAATATGAAATTAAGTCCGATTTTTGCTTTGTTATTGCTGATAATTTTGACTTCCTGCCGCAGCACCGATACCACCCCGGTGTTTGCCACCGAGGAGCCGATGTACAAGGATTACCGCGTACCGGTCGACAAAGTGTGGAAAGATACCTCGGTGTCGCTTGCCCGTTATGACAAAATCATGATTCCGCCGGTGGTGACCAATTTGCAGATGGACCAGAGTTTTTTGGAGGAGCACAGTTTTAAATCGGTAACCGGCATTGAGGACGATGATTTGCGCGATATGGCAGCCTACATGCGCAAGGCTTTCATCTCCGCCATTCAGGACAATCCCTGCCGGATGAGCGTCACCGATGTCCCCGGACCCCGGACGTTGCGTCTGGAGCTGGCCATTACCAAGCTTACTTGCGATTCGCCGCTGATGGAGACCGGCACCACCGTCGGGATGGCCTTTATCAACCCGTGGTCATTGTGCATGATCCCGTTTCGTTCGGCGGCCGAAAAAGAGGCGCGCGCCGATGCTTTGATCGTCGTCGAGGGCAAAATCGTCGACTCGCAAACCGGCGAATTGCTGGTGCTCTTCCAGGTTTCCGGCAAGCAGGATTTGGCTTTGGTTGACGTCAACAAGTACACGGACCGCTATGCCAACGTCAAGGCGATCATCAACGGCTGGGCCAAGCTCCTCGTGGAGGCGATCAACAAGCGCCCGCTGGAGACCGATACGACTATCGCTCCGGTGACCAAGGACAACGGCGTCTCCGTGATCCGATACTAGAGAGTCAAATTCAAAACTATTTTGAGATTTTTACGTTTTTTTCGGCCTTTTGGGCCTTTCGGCTCATTTTACGTAGCGCTGCTGCGCTTAATTTCGCCGAAAAACCAAAAATTTACAAAAAACACTGCAAAAATCTGTTCAAAAGTATTTTTGCATTTACCTCTGAGGAAAATCATCATGACAGAGCTCCCCAATACCCTGTTGTGGCATTATTTTAAAGCGATTTGCCAAATCCCGCATCCGTCGGGTCACGAGCAAGCGCTGGCCAAGTGGCTGGTCAAAGAGGCCAAGGCGCACGGCCTTGCCGCTGAAACCGACCCGGCGGGCAATGTCAAAATCCACCGTCCGGCGGCCCCCGGGTTGGCGCATAAGCCGCATGTCATTTTGCAGGCGCACCTCGATATGGTGCCGCAGGTAGCTGAGGGGTGCCGCTTTGACTTTTTGCATGACCCGATTGCGTTAAAACTTGACCGCGATTTGCTTTACTCCGACTCCGGCACCACGCTGGGGGCGGACAACGGCATCGGGGTCGCGGCGGCGCTTGCCTCGTTGTTTGTCCCCGACGGCCAATACGGTCCCTTGACTGCGGTGTTTACTGTCAGCGAAGAGGTCGGCCTTGACGGCGCACAGGCGTTGAGCCCCGGTTTTTTGGCGGCGGATTATCTCCTCAACCTCGACTCGGAGTGCGACAAAGAGATCATTGTCGGTTGCGCCGGGGGTGCGCAGACCTCGTTTGCAAGGCCATATCAAGGCGAAAGCGCTCCCGCCGGGTATTTGGGCGTCAAATTCACGGTCCGCAACCTTGCGGGCGGCCACTCGGGGATCAACATCCATCAGCGGCGCGGCAATGCGTTAAAATTGCTGGCGGCGCTGTTGGCCGAATTCCCGGCGTTTCGTTTGAGCCAAATCGAGGGGGGCACGCTGGATAACGTCATCCCGCGCGAAGCCTTTGCCTATGGCTGGTTGCCGCCGGATGCGTTGGACCGGGCCAAAGTCGCCGCATTTCAGGCGGCCGCCGCGGAAACCTTTGTTTCGCCCGCTGATTTTGAGGTCGCGGTCGAACCGGTTACGTTTGACGGCGATGTTTTGCCGCTGGCGTTGCAGCAAACGTTGCTTGCCGCCTTGCTCAATTGTCCCAATGAAGTTTTGGAGTACGAAACCGTTGAGCCGGTGATGGTCAAAAGCTCAAGCAACCTTGCCTCGGTTAAAATCGGCGGCGGCAGTGTCTTGATCCGCACCAGCCAGCGGAGTTTGCAAGCGGCGCAACGCGAATTTTGGACCCAGGCGGTCATCCAAAACTTTGCCCCTTTAAATGCCGAGGTAAAGATCGACAACACTTATTGCCCGTGGCCGCCCCATTATGACAACCGGTTGTTACAGCAATCAATCGCGTGTTATCACGCGGTATTCGGCACGGCGCCGGAGGTAAAAACCATCCATGCCGGGCTGGAGTGCGGGATCATCGGCGCCATTAACCCCAAATTGGAGATGATCTCCATCGGCCCTGATATTCACAATCCCCACAGCCCCGCCGAGAGCGTTTCCGTCTCCTCGGTTGGCAAATTCTTCGCCCTTTTGCAAAAAATATTGCGGACGGTGTAGGTCGCTCGAAAACAACAAAAAAAGCCGGATGCTTTCCGGCATCCGGCTTTTAATTTGGCTGGGAGTTACTCGGATCTTTTATCCTGATCTTTTGACTCCGCGTCTTTTTGACGCTGCTTGAGGCGTTCGACGTCCTGATCGGCGTACTCGATGACTTTGTCGAATTTGGCCGCATTGGCCGAATCGGCCTCGACCAGTACTTTGTGCGCCTCGCTCACCGTTTCGGCGGTGTTGAGGATGTTTTTGTCGCTCGTTTGCAGCGATTGCGCCGCTTGCGGCGCACTGGACGCATCGACAAAAGTGAACAACCGGGCGATGCCCAAGTCTTTGAGCAGCTTTTGGATGGTCGGCGACGCGTTGAGGATCTCCACTTTGGCCTTGATCTTGGCGGCTTTGAGCCCGATCATGGTCATTACGCCCATAAAGGTGCTGTCCATCGCGAGACAGTCGGCCATGTCAAAACAGACCATGGTGAATTTGTCATCGAGATTTTTGGCCATCTCGCGCAACGGCACGCCGTACTCAAAATTGGCGCGGCCGATTACTTTGATCGAGTATACATTGTCTTTGACCGAAATTAACAGGTCCGAATCTTTCATCTTTACTCCAGTACCGCTTTGATGCGGCGGACGCCGCGGCTTGAGCTCTCCTCTTTGAGGATTTTGAATTTACCGAGGTCGCCGGTTTTGGCGGCATGGGGCCCGCCGCAGATTTCCTTGCTGAATTTGCCCATGGTGTAAACTTTGACCTTGGCCGCGTAACGGTCCTCAAAGAGACCCATGGCGCCGGAGTTCTTGGCGCTCTCGACATCCATTTCCTCGCAGATGATTTCGGCATTGGCCGCGATGGCGTCGTTGACGAGTTGCTCGACTTCTTTGATTTGCTCGGGCGTCATTTTGTCCTCGTGCGAGAAGTCAAAACGCAGACGCTCGGCTGTGATGTTGGAGCCCTTTTGCTCGACGTGGCTGCCGAGGACCCGGCGCAGCGCGGCTTGCAGCAAGTGGGTGGCGCTGTGCAATTTGGCGGTATCCTCGGAGTGGTCGGAGAGGCCCCCCTTAAATTTTTGCTCGGCGCCCTGGCGCGAGAGCTCCTGATGCTTGGCATAGGCTTCCTCAAAGCCCTTGAGATCGACTTCAAACCCTTTTTCGGCCGCCATCTCGGTGGTGAGCTCGATCGGGAAGCCGTAGGTTTCGTAGAGGAAAAAGGCGTTTTTGCCGGAAATCACTTTTTTCTGAATATGGGCGGGGACGCGCTCAATGAGTTTCTCAAACTCGCGGGTGCCTTTTTCGAGCGTGACCGCAAATTGTTTCTCCTCGCGGTCGAGCTCGTCGCAGATTTGCTGTTGGTTGTTGATCAGCTCGGGGTAGACTTGGCCGAATTGGCCGATGACCGCCCGGGCGATGCGGGAGGTGAACTCGGTCTCGATCCCGAGCTTGCGCCCCTCGCGGATGGCGCGGCGGATCAGGCGGCGCAATACGTAGGGCTGGTCGACTTTGCCGGGGGTGATGCCGTCGCCCAAAATAAAGGTCGCGGCGCGCAAATGGTCGGCGATGATCCGCTCGGAGGCGGAGCGCACCTGGGGCGTCTCGGCAATGTTGCGGACGGCGTCCAATTCGGCAAAAATCGAGGCAAAAATTTCGGTCTCGTAGCAGCTTGTTTTGCCCTGCAAAATCGCAGTGACGCGCTCAAGGCCCATACCGGTATCGACGTTCTTTTGCGACAACGGCTCATATTTGCCGTCGGCGGTTTTGTTATACTGCATAAAGACGTCGTTCCAAATCTCGACCCAGCGCTTGTCGGCGGGGTCAAAGACGGCCGGAGCGGTGCCGCCGCCGGTCCAGTAAAACATCTCGGTGTCCGGGCCGCAGGGGCCGGTCTGGCCCGCCGGGCCCCACCAGTTGTCTTTTTTCCCGAGCTTGGCGATGCGTTCGGCGGGGATGCCGAGGCTTTGCCACAAGGCAAAGGCTTCGGCGTCAAACGGCGCATCATTGTCGCCCGCAAAGACGGTGACGGCAAGCATGTTGACGGGGATATTGAGGTAATCTTTGCTTGTTAAAAACTCAAAGCTGAAGCGGATCGCCTCTTCTTTAAAATAGTCGCCCAAGGACCAGTTGCCGAGCATTTCAAAAAAGGTCAAGTGCACCGGGTCGCCGACCTCGTCGATGTCGCCGGTGCGGATGCATTTTTGGAAGTCGGTCAAACGCTTGCCCGCGGGGTGCTTGGCACCTTGCAGATAAGGCACGAGGGGGTGCATCCCGGCGGTGGTAAAGAGGCAAGTGGGGTCGTTTTCGGGCACGACCGGCGCGCTTTTAATCTCAACGTGTCCTTTGCTTTTAAAGAAGTCGACAAACTTCCGACGGATCTCATTGGCTTTCATATTCAATTTTCCGCAAAAATGGTTAAAAGATAATTTCAAAACTATTTTGAGATTTTTGCCCCCTTTTTGGTCTTTTGCGGCTTTTCGCTCATCTTACGTAGCGCTGCTACGCTTAATTTCGCTCAAAATCCCAAAATTTGCAAAAAAATTGACAAAAATCAATTCAAAAAGGTATTTTTGCAATCATCTCTCAAAAATAAATCCATATAATATAACATGATATTACGGGATTTGCAAATTTTTTTCAGAGCTTGATCGGGTCTTTCAGACCGCAGATTGCTTCGACGGTCTCCATATAGACGACGCTCGGCAGCTCGCCGAGGAAATCGGCGGCGCTTTCGGTGTCGTCAATCCGGATAAAATAATCCTCCTCGCCCTCATAAACACCGACCGGGGTTAAGAAGTCTTCGCCGTTGGGGGTGAGGGTAAAGACGCCCTCGTCCGGCCAGTTTTGCAACAAGTCGCCTTTTTCAATAATATCCATCGCCGCTTCGTGCTCGTCCCAAAAGTAGACTTGCAGCCGCTGGGCGAGATTGTCGGTGAAATCGGCGGCGGTGATGATGACGGAGCCCGCGCGGATGACTTTTTCGGCGGCCTGCATGATAGTTTCGTTTTCCATAATTATAAATTCCTGTATAAAATTTTGAGGGCGCCGCGCGGACTCTCAAGTACCTTGGAGATGACGCCGCACTTGACGCGGAGCAAGTGAAAAATCGGACGGTCATAGGTGTCGAGCGTTTCATAATTGCCTTGACCCTTGGTGACCACCAAATCCGCCTTGCGCATTTCGCTCAGCAACTCGGGCGAACTGTTGCGCAATGACACCCCGGGAGCCATGTCGCCGGTGTCAAAAATCGGCACATAATCGATCCCGGAGAGCGCCGCCTCGCGCCGCGTGACGTCGTTGAGGATCGGGAAACCGCGCACCCCGACGGTGATTTTGTCGGCGTAACGCTCGATTAAGAGGCGGTCGAGCACAGCTTCGCCGCAGTTGTCGAGCATGTAAAAAATCCGCTTGGCCCCGTCCATTTTTTGTTGTAACAATTGTACCGCCGCCGAATCAAACGGGAGGTCCAGCGCGCTCAAAATATCCGCCTCGGCCTCGCTGAGATCAAAATCGGGGTTGACCCCGTAATCGATGATGTTGCCGGCAATCGCCAGCCGGACGACGACTTCAAAATCGTGGTTGCGCTCGGCGATAATTTTGCGCAAATCAGGGAGCATGGCCAGCCCCAGTGCGGTCGATTTGTCCTTGACGGCTTGGAACGGGTCGTGAATTCCGGTTTTTTGATTGACCACCCGGTGAAAAAAGGAGGCGAATTCGGGCGGAGTGGTGGCCTCGTCGGCCTCCATCACGATTTTTAAAAAATCGCGGACAATCTGACGTTGGGCAGCCTCCTCATGGGCCGCTTTTTTGGCCAACTCGGAGAGCTGCGACAAGATGCACGGGTAACAGTCGATTTTTACTTGCATGATGCGTCCGTCACCCAGTTGTCCGCAATCAGCTTGCGGGTGTTTTCCAGTGCTTCCGGCACGCAGCGGATGTCGGCCAGCACGGGCATAAAATTGTTGTCGCCGACCCAGCGCGGGACGATGTGCATGTGCAAATGCTCGGCTACCCCGGCCCCGGCGGCGGCCCCGAGATTGAGCCCGACGTTAAAGGCGGCGGGACTCATGACTTTGCGTAACGTGAGCTCGCTTTGGATAGTGAGCTCCAAGAGTTCGGCGCGTTCCTCGGCGGTGAGCAACGGCAAATCCGCCGCGTGGCGGTACGGGGCGACCAACAAATGCCCCGAGTTGTACGGGTAGCGGTTGAGGATTACAAAGCAGTGCTTGCCGCGGCGGGCGATCAGTTTCTCCTCATAACGCTCAGGGTTGGGCGACTCGTTGCCGCACAAAAAGCAATCCGGCGATTTTTCACCGCGGATGAATTCGACGCGCCAGGGTGCCCAGAGTGGCGGAGTGGACATGAAAAAATCCTTTGTTTACGTCATATCTTGTGTCAAGATATAAAGTAAACGATTTTTGGCAAAATTCAAATCTTTTTCAGTTGATTTCGAGCAAATCGCCGATTTGGGTCAAAAGCTCGCAGCCACCGGGAGTAATATAGACCAGATTCTCGAGCCGGATGCCGCCCCAGTCGGCATAATAAAGCCCCGGCTCGACGGTGATGACTTCACCGCCCTGCAAGGGGTGAGGGTTTTTGACGCTGAGGCGCGGGAGCTCATGGATGTCAAGCCCGACGCCGTGTCCCAGACTGTGAAAAAAACCGTAATCGATGCCGTCGGCGCCGCGTCCGGTCTGGAATCCCGCCGCTTCCATAACCGCCGTCGCTTTTTGAGTGACTTCCGAGGGAATGGCGCCCGGCTTGAGCAGTGACTGAGCATGGTCGCGCGCTTGCTTCACCGCCTCGTAAGCTTGTTTGACCACGGGTGCGGCTTTGCCCTTGACGACGGTTCGGGTGAGGTCTCCCCAGTATCCGGTGGCCGTGTCGCGGGGGAAGATGTCGATGACAATCGGCGCCTCGGCGGCAAGCGGCCCGGAGCCCGCGTGGTGCGGCTGCGAGCCTTGGACGCCCCCGGCGCAAATGGTGTTGCCGGAGACGGTCCCGGCACGCAACAACTCCAAGTCGATTTCGGTGCGCAAGCGCTCGGAAGTCAGGACTTCGCCTTGCCATACCAGCAGTTTTTGTGCATTGACCGAGGCTTCGCCCAGGACTTCCCAGGCCCGGCGCATCCCGCGCTCGGCGGCGCGTTGGGCACGGATGATCTGATCGACCTCGTCACGGGTTTTAAACTCGCGCTCATGGAAAAAAGCGCCGGTCACCGGCTCGACGGCGAGCTCGCGCAAACGCAAATCGTCGGCGAGTTTGAGCGGGAAATCGGCGGGGACCAGAAATTTGGCGATTTGGTGTTTTCGCGCCAGCGCGGCAATCACGCCAAGGTTGGTGCCGTCGGCCAAGTCGGCGGTGTTTAACACCGTAATGCCCGGCTTGCACTCGGCCAGCGCGCGCGCAAATTCGAGGCTCGAGCAAATGACAAATTTGCCCGCCGCAGTCTCCAAATATAAAAAATCGTCCGGGGTCGAGAGGCCGGAGGCATAGCGGATGTCCGCCGAGCGCTCTCCGGCGCCGATCAATAATTTTGCGATATCAGACATACTCATCTTGCATTTTACAGGTTATTATGGTACATTAAGATAATGCAGTAAACCGTAAATTGCAAAGGGAAAATATGATTTTTGAAACAGTTTTGGCGATCCTGGCGGCATATTTGCTCGGCTCGGTGCCTTTCGGCTTTTTGATTGGCAAATATTATCACATCGACATCCGCACTGTCGGCAGCAAAAACATCGGGGCGACCAACGTCACGCGCTGCGTCGGCAAAAAGGCGGGCAAAGTCTGCTTTTTTCTCGATTTCTTAAAAGGGCTGATCCCGGTACTCCTGACCCTCAAATATTGGCCCGACAACGCCCCGTTGATGGCGCTTGGCATCGGCGTGGCGACGATTTTGGGGCACGTGTTTCCTGTTTACTTGAAATTCAAAGGCGGCAAAGGGGTCGCCACTGCGGGCGGCGTGGCGCTGGCGCTGGCGCCGTATGCGTTGATTACCGCCCTCATCGTCTGGTATCTTGTGTTTTACGTGAGCCGCTATGTCTCTTTGGGGAGCATCGTGGCCTCGATCATTTTGCCGGTAGCGGCGTTGGTGTATCAATATTTGCATATCGGCAACGACGTCTCGGCGGCAACCATTATTTTTCTCTTTTTGATCGGGATTTTGAGCGTGGTGCGGCACATCAGCAACATCAAACGCATTTTAAACGGCACCGAGTCCAAATTTGAGCGCAAAAAGAGCGGAGAATAAATGAAAATTACCGTATTGAGTGACGGGGCGTGGGGGACTGCGTTGGCGATGAATTTGCTGGACAACGGTCACCGTGTCACCTTGTGGGGGCCTTTCCCCGAGTATTTGGCGACGATGAAAGAAACGCACGAGAATTCGCGCTTTTTGCCCGGCGTCAAGCTCCCCGCTGCCTTGGCGTTTGAGCCGGATATGGCCAAAGCGGTTGAGCAAAGCGAAATCATTTTATTGGCCACCCCTACCCAGTATTTGCGGAGCGTATTGACCAAATTTGCCCCGTACCACGACCCCAAACAGCAGCTCTTGGTCAATGTTGCCAAAGGCATTGAGGTCGAGTCGTGGCTCCGCATCAGCGAGATGGTCGAGTCCGTTTTGGGCAAGCACCGCTATGTGGCGCTCTCGGGGCCCAGCCATGCCGAGGAAGTTTCGCGCAAGCTCCCCACAGCCGTAGTCGCCGCCTCGCACCACGAAAAGGATGCGCAATTGGTCCAGCAGACGTTTATCAATGAGAGTTTCCGCGTCTACACCTCGCATGACGTTGTCGGCGTCGAGCTCGGGGGCGCGTTAAAAAATGTGATGGCCATTGCCGCCGGGATCATCGACGGACTTAAGCTCGGCGACAACCCCAAAGCAGCGATGATCACCCGCGGGATTGCCGAAATGGGCCGTCTGGGCTCATTGTACGGCGGCAAAAATGCGACCTTCTCGGGGTTGAGCGGCATCGGCGACTTGATCGTCACTTGCACCAGCGGGCACAGCCGCAACCGCCACGTCGGCGAAGAGCTCGGGCGCGGCCGCAAGTTGAGCGAAATCACCTCCGCCATGGGAATGGTGGTCGCCGAGGGGGTTACCACCGCCCGCGGCGCTTACACGTTGGCGCGCAAGGTCAATGCCAATACGCCGATCATCGACCAGATTTACGCCATTTTGTATCAGGATCTCGACCCCAAAGCGGCGATCAAAAATCTGATGAGCCGCAGCGCGGGCAACGAGTTTTATTGATCGCCTGACCGGAAAAACAAAAAAATGACTTATGTGCCCTCTGGAGAGCCATAAGTCATTTTTTTTATCTCTTAATTACTTTGCTGCAAGTTTTCGGTAACGGATCAGCCGCGCCGTCCGCGGTTCGGCAACCCGGAGTGTCAACCCGGCGGTCATCAACGCTTGGCCGTTTTCAGTCGCCGGGGCAAAGGTTTGATCCATGTCCTCCACCAGATAATCGGCGTCTTGGTCAAGGCCGCGAAGCAACAACGCGCACTCGACCGCCGGGCTTTGCGGACCGCGAAAGACCGTCAAGAGCCCGTGACCGTCCTCCGGCAAATCGTATTGCGTCACTGTCCACATCCCGCCGCCGCTGCCGTCGGGGGCGCTCAAACTGTAATAATCGCCCGTAAAACAATCACGGACCGCGCGGTATTCATGGAGTCGTGCCCGCAGCCAGTCAAACGGATAGTCACCGGTTACCGGGCCTTCGGTGCCGTAAAAACAGTGAATTCCGATGGCGGCATTCATCGCCGCTCGAAAGTTATAAGTGTCTCCGCCCTCGGGATTTTGCGTGCCGGTGCCGAAACGCGGCCAGTAGCGCGCCATCCCGGCGATATGGGTCAGCTGAAACTCGGGGTTGAATCCGGGGAAACACTGCATGTCGCTGTACCACAACGGCATACTGTAGCGCAAGAGCTCGATGTCGAGCCGCCGTCCCCCCGAAGCGCAGTTGTCGATCATGAGACGGGGAAATTTGCGCCGCAATTCGCGCCAGAAGCGGTAGAGCCCCGCTACAAAACGGATTTCGGTAATGCCCTTGCGGTCAGGCGCATCCTTTTTTCGCCAGTACGGCAGCGGCTGAAAGTTGAAATCCTCCCGATACCAGTCGAGATGGTTGCGCTCGATGATCCCGGAAATTTTATCAAAGCACCATTGCCACGCCGCCGGGTCGCCGAGGTCGAGGAGCGTGTTTTCGGGACCGTCAAAAATCAGCAGCTCGGGATGCTCCTGAGCCAGTTTGCTGCTTGTGCGGACCCGCTCGGGCTCAAACCAGAGCAACAGTTTTTTACCGTTTTGATGGGCCGTTTTTTCGATATTGGCAAGTTCCTGCGGAAACGAGTCCGGATTAAAATCCCAATCGCCCACATTGCGAAACCACGCCGGGTTGAATTCATTGGCGCTGGCGGGGGCAAACCAGCCCGCGTCCATCCAGTAAATATCGACCGGCAATTGTTCGCGCTCGATGCAGCGGAGGCGGTCAAGCTGCCCGGGCTCGGGCAAGCCGCCCCAGCTCATAAAACTCACCGGCCCGGCGGGCGGGGCATCGTTGATTGGCAACATGACATGTTTGGTGACAAACCGCCGCCACAGATTGACGGCATGATCGTTGCCTCCCTCCGAGTTGTACTGCAAAAAGATCGACGGCACCTCGATGGTCTCGCCCGGCTCCAGTACGAGATCGGCGTCCTCCAGCTTGGCGGTCAAACGCCAAACGCCGCCGGATGCGGTTACTTGGGCCTGCCATTGTCCGGCCCAGCCGACGACGCACCGCAAATTGGCGTCGCCGACAGCGAGGTCGAAGCAGGGGAGCCACTCGTCGGAGGGGCGTCCGCCGGTGGCGCCAAAGGTGATTTCGCGGTCAAAACTCAGGTCATCGCTCACCGGAGTAAATGAGTCTTTAAAACCGTCGCCCGGCCATTGATGGCGGGCGTCGGTATTAAATGATCCCCGCAGCCTCAGGAGTTTGCCCCCGCCGCCGCTAAATGACGAATGGTAACTCATTGCCAGCGGACTGATGTCATAAAGGCGCAGGCTCTTTTGGGCGGACGGATTGGTAAACCACGTGTGATACTCCCAGACCGGAAAATCATGCCAGGCTTTGAGTTCGACCGTCATCACCAGCGATGGGGCGGCGGCGACAAAACGATGCAGCGTATGATCGCCTTTACGCTCGCTGGTATGCTGCAAACCGTTAGCCGCAAAGAATTCCCGGGCGGAGATTTCGCCATAGCCGAAACTGACCGGAAATGTTGTGTCCCAACCGGATTTGCCGCATTGGATTTGTTTGCCGTCGGCCGTCGTCAATACCGGGTTGCACCAATTGGCATGGGTCATATGGGTTGACCCCGACGGCTCGACCAAGAGCTCAAGCGCGCGGACGCTGTCGAGCTTGACGTCAAATACAAATGCGTCGCCGGTGTTGAGCAGCGGGGACGCGGCCAGCGTTTTGCCGCCACTTGTCACCAGAAACCGGATCGGCTCCATTTCGCCGGGACATTTTTTGACGTCGCTGTCCAGCGCCGGGCCGGCCACGGCGTAAAAATGCGTCAGCGCCACGGCGGACTCGAGTCGGATACGGCTGCGGGCATGGGTACCGTAGCCGAAACGGTACTCTTGTCCGGCAACATTTAAGGGTTCGCCGCCGATGATCGATTGTCCCGACCGCAAAATGCCCCACCCTTGCTCACAACCGGTGAGTTCGATGATTTCCGGGGCGAGCTCTGCCGCATTATCCAACATGGTTCGGATGTCCTCATTCATAAGTAACTCCTTATTGCTGATTGGTTTGAGCGGTTAACGAAAAAATGGCGATCCCGGCGGTGATCAGGGCGATGCCGCCCCAGCCGCTCAGGGAGATCGGTTGCCGGTATACTGCCAGCAGCGCCAGTTGATTCAATACAAATGCGCCGCCGGTGCAAATGGCCAGTGCCGCCGCCGGGTGCATGACTTTGTAAACATTGATCAGCATGATGATGCTGGTCATCCCGAATAAGTTGCCCAAGGCAAATCCGTACCAGTATTTCTCCGGGCTCAGGCTGCCCCATTTGAAAAAGACGGAAGCAATCACCTGAAACAGTAAAAAAATCGCAATGTTCCAAAATAAATACATTATAACTCCTTGGTTGTTTTTTGCTTTATTTAAGGTAACACAGCTTGACGGATATGCAATGTAAGATTATCTTAAGAGTATGTAAAAAACAACTGTCAAAGATTGGCGGCGGGAGAGAAATATGGATCAAGCGCTTGACTCGATATTGGAAATCACCGTTTACGAGGGCGATGTCACGCCGTTGACCGAAGCGCACCGCACGGCATGGCGGACGCTGCCTTGTTATGTCTTGGTCAACCAGCAAAATGTTACCGGGAGAATTCAGACTCGGGAGCACGATTATCAGGTTGATGATCAGGAGAGTTATCTCATGGTGCGGGGAGAGCCCCACAAGCTTACCTGGCTCGACGGGCAAAACCCGGTGTCAATTTGGTGTCACTTTAATGTGACGCTGCGGCACAGCATTGATTACCTGTCATTTTTTGAAATCCCGCGCAAATTTGAGCCGCCGTTGTCGGATGCATTGCGCGAGACCTGCCGCCGGTTGGTGATGCCGTCCGGTGCTTCGCCGTTGATGGTGATGACCGAAAAACGCAAATTGGCTTGGGAACTCCTCGCCTTGATTCTCTCCGGGTGCAAAGAGCGGCCGGAGGCCAAACAACAGCTTGGCAAACTTGATGCGCTATCTCCTGCATTAAAGTACATCAATCGCCATTTCGGCGAGGATTTTGAGCTTGAACTGGCGGCGCAAAATATGAATTTGTCAGTGTCGCGCTTCTCCGCCTTGTTTCGCTCGGCGATGGCGGTTTCGCCGGCGGCGTACCGCAATATTCTGCGCCTGGAGCGCGCGTACCAAAAGCTCAGCGCCGGGGCGTCAACCCCCAAAGAAATTGCCGCCGAGCTCGGCTTCTATGACGTGTTTCATTTTGCCAAAGCATTCAAGCGGCAGTTTGGGGTGACGCCGACGGCATTGCTGCGGCGACTGGCCGCCGGGAGCCGTTTTTGAGTTTACTCGCCTAAAATAAACTTTTTGTAGACATAGGGGTACTTGCTCTCGCCGATGCCGGGGGTGGGGCCCATCCAGTAGTTGCGCCCGAAGCCGTCGTCGTCGTTGGCGATAAAGTTGAGGCCAAAGACGGTGCCGGGCACGGGCTTCATTTTCAACACTTCCCACGGGATGGCGATGCGGTAACCGGTCAAATCGCCGGTGCGCGTGATGTCGCACTTGACTTTGTCAAGCGATTGTTGCAAACGGCCCTTTTCGTAAATGTAGTCAAACTCTTTTTGCGGTCCCTCGGGGGTCAGACCGAAACTCAGCTCATAATCGTCCTTGCCCAACGTGTAATCGTTGGGAACTGCGTTGGCCAAGGTGTCGATCACCATTTGGATTGAGTCGCCGCTCCACAGGCGACCGACTTTGCCGGGTGCATGGACATTGTCGGTGACGTCAATCGAGAGATAAAGATTGGTGTCATCGTAAGTAATCGCGCTTTGGATGCTTAAATTCTTTTCGCCGTCGTAACTGTTGCCGGGGTCGTTGGGGATCAAATAATTGCGGTTGTTCATCAACGGCAAGCGGCCGGCGGCGGGCAGCGCCGCCGCCGGGGTGAAGCGCGGGCAGGGGTAAAACTCGGCGCGGAATTTGGACTCGGCGCTGCCGAGATTGCTGATGACTTTGACCGTGATTTCGCGGTTGTTGAGATTGTCATTGGCGGCAAATTCGAGCTTTTGGCTTTGTCCGGCCGCGAGCGACAAGGCGCGTTTGATTTCGGTAAAGTTTGCGCCGGAGATGACCAATTCGCCGTTGAAACTTGCGGTCCGCTCATTGGTAACGGTGATGGCAACGCATTTTTCGCCCAAAATCTGCCACTGACAGCTCACGGGCGGCAGATCAAAGGTCGCATTTTTCAAGGCCTTGCTCATTTCTTCGCCGCTCACCGATTCGCCAATAACATAAACCGGGCTCCCTGAGAGTTGGAGTGTGACGGATTGGCCCGCGACCTCCACGGGATTGTTGAGGATGTCACGGACCTGGACGCTCTTGGCGGCCAAGGGGATCACGGCTTTGCACTCGACGCCCTGACTCGTCCAGAGGGCGGCCAGCGGTTTGCCGTCACGGTTGGTAAATTGGTAGCACTGGATGTCGCCGGAGGAGATGGCCTGATGCATGACGGCCCCCTCCAAAATTTGAGCGGTGGCGCTATAGACCATGGCGGCGGGCAATGGCCGGGTGTTGCGCCAGATGCCGTACATATAGCGCTCTTTTTCGATGCAAAAGTCGGAGAGGAAGTAGACGATTTTATCAACCTTGGCGGCTTTGCCGAGGATCATCAATCTGCTCAGATATTGAGCGAAGCGCCGGGAGCTCTCCGACAGATAATCGGCGTCGACGTCAAGCCCCCAGCCGATTTCGCCGTACCAGAGCTTGATCTCGGGATTGTACTCGTCGACGAGTTTGCGGACGGCCAGGGTCTTGTTGTACACCTGATTGGCATCGGGACCGATATCGCTCCGGTCATCACTCACGTAGCGGGCGTTGGCGTACGGGTGGATGGCGACCACGTCGAGGTTTTTTCCGGCGGCGGCCAGGACGACGCGGGCAAACGGGAAATTGCTGTTAAAGTCGACGCCGGAGATGCCGCAGCCGAGAATTTTGACATCGGGGCGCTGCTTTTTAATCAGCGGGGCGACGATATTGACCGCTTTGGCGTATTCTCCGGCGGCCTTGGGGATGTCGCCCTTAAACAAAGTGGGAAACGAGAGATCGGGCTCATTCTCAATCTCGACGTAACTGACCGCCTTGCCGAGGTGATTCAAGGACTGACGGGCGAATTCGCAGTAATTCTCCGGGTCGGTGTACCCGGCGGCGTTTTGCAATTTGGCGGGCACTTTGGAGATCTCGAGGCACTCCAGCTGAAACAGTCCCGATTCCGACAGTTTTCGCAGATTTTCCGGAAATTGATAAGTGCCGTTGCTAAAGGGCAGATATTTCCAGTGGATAAAGTTGCGCGTGGTGTTGACGCCGATTTTTTTCAGTGCCTCGGGCGGCACCGGGCCAAAGGGATGGAGGCCGAAGAAAGAATCTTTGCCGAGTGTCAACGCCGGATCGACGACGAGAAAGGGCATGCTGGCATGATATTGTTTGCCGTTGCTTTCGGCGGTAAGGCGAATGACGTAATAGCCGCGTTTGGCAACTTTGAGGACGGTCAGATGTTTGCTGAAACTTTCGCCGGGAGCAAGCTCCAGCGCCTGTTTCAGGATCGGCGCGGCATTGCCGTAAAAGTCCTCCAGCGTCGCCGTCAAAGTGATGAGCGATTTGTCCTTTTGATTGTTGCGGACGCTGATGGTGCGCTCGACGGCGGCGGGATTGGCGGAGTAAACTTCCCCGGGCTCGGCGGAAGCGAGGACGCCGAGACTGACCGGCGATTCGGGCGAATACGCCTGCGGCGCGGAGCCCTCGCTTAACTGCATGGCGTCGAGCCAGACGGTGGCATCTTTGGGGAAATCAAAATTGAGCTGCAAGCTGGTTGACAGCTTTTGCGCCGGGATGATCACGGACAACGTCTGCCACTCGTTGTTGAGCTCCCATTGGCCGCGACCGACGGTCATATAATTTTGACTGTTGACCGTCAAGCTCAAGGCGGCGGTCTTGTCCGCCTTGGCGCGGCAGCTTATGACATAGCTTTTGTTGGGCACCATGGCCCGCAGCAAATAGCCGGAGCGGAAGCCCTTGCCGGGGTCGATCCGCAACGAATATTTGCCGTCAAACGCCTGCTTGTCGTCGCGGGGGAGTAAAAAAAAACCGACTTCGGTTTCAAACGAGCTGTCAAAGGGCCACAAATTTTGGCTGATCCCGGCGGGTTGATTGCCGGCATCGTTGAGCGTGGTTTTTTTGCCGTCCGAGTAAGTTGTTTGCAGATCGTCGAGGTAGAGTTTGCCCTGATCGTTGGCCGCGCGGTTGACAAACAAAAACAACCGGACGGTCCCGGCCGGGATCATGTCGGGAGTGAGGGTGAGTTTGACTTCCTGCCAGTCAAAACTGCCGCCGGTGCGATAGAGCTCAATCACGCCGCTTCCCGGTGGATTTTGGACCCAGCCCAAGACTTTGTTTTTGTCGCCAAAGGCGAGAATTTTGACCGTGACATCGTTGGCCGGGAGGTTGACCCCTTTGACATAAAACTGAAAGTTGACCGTCTGATTGGTCGCGTAGTCAAACGTCTGAAAGGTGGCGGCGCCGCCCGGCACGGTCGTCTTGCCGAGGCAGTAGGATTTGCCGCCTGTACGGTAGACGGTGGGGTCAAAGGCGCCGGGGTCGGGAATTTTTTTCCACGATTCGTATTGCCATTTTTCCTGTTTGGCGACATCGGCCTTGGCTTCGACGCTCTCTAAGGATACTTCATCAATATAGAGCGTCCCGCCGCCGTTGTTTTTGCGCATAAAATAGAGGTTGGCTGCATTGCACTCGACTGAAAACGCGTCGGCGGGGAGATAGACCTTAAATTCCTGCCAGTCAAAGGTGCCGCCGGTTTTCACCAAATCCATGACGCCGCTCCCCGGTGGATTGGCGACCCAGCCCAAAACTTTACTGTCTTTGTTTTGCAAAATCTTGACCGAGAGGTCATCCGGGGCAAGATTGTCCCCTTTGAGCATAAATTTGAGGATGTAGGCTTTGCCCGGTTGGGTGGCAAAACGGGTATAAAGCTCATTCGCCTGGTCGCCGTCAAGGGCCATTTTATAAGCCTTTTGGCCGCCGTAAACGACATCGCTCATCACTGCGCCGGGGTTTGGTTTTTTGGCATAGTCGGGGTAACGCCAGGAGTTTGCGTTTTGCTCAAAGCTGCCGTTGACCAAGAGCTCTTCGGCTCCGAGCACAGTGCAGCAGCACATGATTGCAATGGACAGATATTTCATGGTTTCCTCTCCTGATTAACGGGAAAAATAATAATTGATCGCATACGGCGGCAAATTCCACAGCGCCTCGGTACCGGAGGAGGCTAAACCCATCAGTTTTATTGACTGGACATGGCCGTCCAAAAACGTTCCGTTCAACGCGCCGTGATGGCGGAAATCGATATTGCCGCTGTCCGGGTATTGTGCGCTGCCGCTGCTGGTAAAGGTGTACTCCTGATATTCGCTCGAGCCTTTGGCATTGGTTCCGGCACCGTCGACCATGGCAATCACCGACGAGGCTCTGGCGACGCGGGAGATTTTGACTGCTTTTTTCCAGATATCGTTGGCCGGGTTGGAGCCGTCCCAGCCGATCAGACGGCAATAGGCGTAATTGGTGCGGTAGCGCGGCAGTTGTCCTGCGGGGAGAGTGCTTCCGGCAGGCAGCGCGGGATTGCTCTTGCTGATGTAATTTTCTTTGCTCGGGCATTGAAAAATGACCGGGGTTACGTCTGCCGGATTGTTCCAGCCAAAGGAGAGTTTGTTATAGCCGAGATACGGCGCCGATTGACCCCACCACGGGAGCCAGGTGGGATTGGTGGCGACACCCGCCCAGGCGATCGGCATGATGTCTTTGTTGTCCTGCGCATAGAGCAAATTGGCGTTGCCGATCTGCTTTTGCTGGCTGACGCATTTGACGGCTTTGGCCTTGTCGCGCGCCTGATTCAAGGCGGGCAATAACATGGACGCCAAAATGGCGATGATGGCGATTACAACGAGGAGCTCGATGAGGGTGAAAAGCGGCGACCGGGAAATTGGTGAAGCTGTTGTTTTCATAAAGGGACCCTTTCGTTTAACGTTTATGTTTCAGACAAAACTCGACTAATTCATCAATGGTGGTGACGGCAAGGCACATCCGGGTGTCCGCCCCGCCGTAATAGATGTAATATTTGCCGTTGGGCATTTCGCAAGCGCCGCCGGTAAAGACGACATTGGGGGTTTGGCCCATGCACTCGTAAATCATCTCGGGAGCGAGGATGAACTCCGTGGGAGCGGCGATGACCTGCCACGGTTTCTCCAAATCAAGCAAACAGACGCCAAGGTGGTAATTCTCCGTCGAGGCGGTCATCACAGTCGCGTGATAGACCTCCAGCCAGCCGTGCGGCGTTTTCACCGGGATGGCCCCCGCGCCGGTTTTGATGGATGACCAGTCGGTGGCGGGAAGCTTGACCGGCATGGGTTTGCCCCAGTAAATCAAATCGGGCGACTCGCTGTACCAAATCACGCCCTTGCCGTCGATGTTTTGCGGGCGCTCCAAGCGGGCGAAGTTGCCGTTAATTTTTTCCGGAAACAAGACCGCGTTGCGGTTGGATGGCACCGAGTTGGAGATAAACTCAAAATTCACGAAATCAACGGTCTTGGCAATGTTGATAAAGCTTCCCCACGGGTCGAGCCAGTTGGCGTGGCAGACATAGTAAACATCCCCCATTTGAGTGATGCGCATATCAAAGCGGTGGGGACGTGTCCCCATTTTTTCAATTTCAGTCAACGGATAAACAATGGGCTCGGGATTGACTTCAAAATGAATCCCGTCGGCACTGGTTGCAACGTGAAACCGCGTCTTGCGTTCGCGCGTCTCCACCCGCAGCAGGAGCAATACCTTGCCCTCAAAGATGGTCGCTCCGGCATTCATCACGGTATAGCAATCCATGGGCATCATGTCAGGGGTGAGGATCGGATTGTTTTCGTAACGCTGCAATAGTTGTTTCATTGTGTTATCTTTCTGTTTTGTAACATTATTTGCGCAAAAAATTACCGTTTGCGGCCGATGGATCCGCCCGGAGTGAATTCATTTTCGATGGTAATGCCGAGGCACTGGTTTTTGTTGTGCTCCAGGACGAATTTGAGCATTTCGACCGTCTGCGCCGCGAGCTTTTTGATGTCAAACCACACGCGCGCCAATTCGGGCGTGTTGTATTGAAAAATCTCGAGATTATCGTAAGTGATCAAGCTCATGTCCCCGGGGACGCGGATCTGGTGTTTGACGAGATAGTTGGCCAAAAAAATTCCGGCGTAGCCGTTGGGGACAAAGCTGGCGGTTGGGCGGTCTTTAACCGAGTTGAAATAACGGTCGAGTGCCTGCTCTTTGCGTAGATCGTCGACGGCTTGCTCATGCTGCTCGGTGATCTCGACCAAGTCAACGGCGGACTCGGGAGAGAGGGCGCGCATTTCGCTCGTAAATCCGCCGCAGCGCTTGCGGAAAGTCGCTTCGTTGAGGCACGAAAAGATCATTGTGTGGCGGTGGCCGTGCTCAAACAGGACGCGGGCTGCGGTCGCGCCGCCGGCAAAGTCATCGGGGCCGATCTCGGTCACGCCCGTCACGTTGCCGAATACCGAAACAATTTTAAGTTTGGGGTAATCATGACGGATCTGCGCAAAGACGGTGGCGTCAATCGGCCCCAAAATAATCAAACTTGCGCAATTTTCCAACACCTGAAACGCCTGATCGCGGTGTTGGTTAAAGTCGACCAATTGCCCCCGGAATTTCTCCGCTTTGAGCCGCCGCATGCACAAATAATGCAAATTCATATAAAAATTGAGGAAATTATCCGAGTAAAGCTTGTCGTCGCAACAGTGGATCGCCACATTTTGGCGGCACTCGTTGCGCACAGTGGCGGAGTGCTCTTTAAAGTCATAGCCGACCTCTTTGACCATGTTAAGCACTTTTTTGCGGGTTTCGGCGCTGACCAGCGGATGGCCGTTAAGCGCGCGCGATACCGTAATGGCACTGATGTCGAGGCTGGCGGCGATGGTACGCACCGTGGGACGTAATTTTGCAGAGGCTTTGATCATATTTTTACTCAATGTCAATTTTTAATCTTGTAACATTAAATATTATACCATATTATACCGCCAAAAGCAAGTGCAAATATAAAAATATTAAAAAAAAGTGAGAAAATCGATTATCATACTTGAAAAAAGTTATCGTATATGATATTTTAAAGTTGAAAACATCATCCCGGAGGCATGACATGACGGAAAAAAACGGCGGCGTCCCGGCTTTGGAGCGCGGGTTGCAATTATTGGAAAAAATCGCGGCGCACCCGGACGGCGTGGCGGCTGCGGAGCTGAGCGGTCTCGGGCTGCCGGTGGCAAGTTTGTACCGCTCGCTCAACGTGTTGCAGCGTATGAATTACATCACCGGCGACGGCAAAGACGGCTATCGCTTGAGCCGCAAGCTCTTAAAAATGGGCTATCAGGCGACCGCAGGGTCGCTGGTGGAGCGGGCGCTGCCGGTGATGCGCGAGCTGGCCGGCGTCTGTCAGGAGACGGTGTTGCTGGGGACCTTGTACGGGAGCGAGGGTGTAGTACTCGAGGAGGTCGTTTCGTCGCACCCGGTAAAAGTCACGGTGGCAATCGGCCACCATTTCCCGTTGCACAGCGCGGCGCCGGGGAAGGCGATGCTGGCGTTTTTGCCGCCGGAGCGCTGCCGGGAGCTGGTTGATCTCCTTAAATTTACCAGATTCAACGAGCGGACAGTGATCAATAAAGAGGCGTTTTTGCGCGAATTGGAGGTTGTTCGCCAAGCGGGGTTTGCCCTTGACCGCGGCGAGGAGATTGCCGAAATCCGCTGTGTGGCGGCACCGGTTTGGGATTACCGGGGGCAAGTCGCGGCGGCGCTCTGGATCGGGGGACCGGCTTCGCGGATGCCCGATGCGTCACTGGCAAAGTTGGGTAACCTTGTTAAGGATGCGGCAGCAGAAATTATGGTCGGTTAGCATTAACAAGGAGAAAAAAATGAATATCCAAGGCAAAAAGATTTTGATCACCGGCGGTTCCGGCGGCTTCGGGCGCGGGATGGCGCAAGTATTATCGGTGCGCGGGGGCGAGGTTTGGATCACCGGGCGCAATCAGGACAAGCTCAACCAAACGGCTCAAGAGCTCAATATCCATGCCGTCAAAGCCGATGCGGCGCTGCCGTCGGATTGGGACAAGGTGATGAGTCAAGTCGGCCGGCTGGATATTTTGATCAACAATGCCGGTTCCGGCGGGCGCATCGCCCCGGTGGCCGGGCAGAGCGACGAGGAAATCATCAAAAGCATCCACGACAATCTCATCGGCGCGATGCTGGGTTGCCGCCGCGCGGCGCAAATCATGACGGCGGCCAAACGCGGGATGATCATCAATGTTTCCAGCGTCTGCGCCTTGTATGCTTGGCCGGGCTGGGCAGTGTATACGGCGGCCAAAGCCGGGTTGAGCAAATTCAGCCACGGTCTTTATACCGAGCTGCGGTCCTTTGGTGTACGGGTGTGCTGCGTGACGCCGTCGTGGGGGCAGACTGATTTCAATGTCGCCGCCGCCATCACCGGCGCCGCCGAGGATCCGGCTTTGCGTCAAAAGTGCATTGCTCCGGCGGAAATCGGCGAATTGATTGCGCAATTGATTGAGCTTCCGGATCACTTGTCGGTACCGGATGTGACGTTGCAGCCGATGATTCAGGATATTTGTCCCATGTAATTGGGGGAGGGAAAAGCATGGCGGAGTTATTACTGGAAACGGCGCAGTTCGCCGGTTATGGAGGCTGGGTGCTGGACACCCAATGCCTTGAGGCTTCCGGCTCAAGTTATCTGATGGCACATGGTTTGGGCAAACCGGTCGCCGACGCGGTGACGCAAGTTAAGTTTGAGGCCGACTGCCCGGTGCTTTTTTATGTCCGGACGCGCGATTGGACAAAGGAGTGGGACCGCGGCGATGCCGCCGGACAATTTGAGCTTTGGGCGGACGGCGAACCGCTGCCGCAAGTGTTGGGGAATGACAAATCTTTTTGGCACTGGCAGTATGCCGGGAAATGTATTCTCAAGGGTGGCACGCATGAAATTCGCCTCCGTGACCTCACCGGCTTTAACGGCCGCTGCGCCGCGGTCTACTTAACCACAAACTCGGCCATGGTTCCCCCGGATGCAAAAGATGAATTTGTGGTGTGGCGGAGCCAAAGGCTGCCGCCGGTGGCCGAGGATGCTGCGGAGTATGATCTGATTGTCGCCGGCGGCGGCTATGCCGGGATTTGCGCGGCGTACTCGGCCTGGAAACTCGGGCTCAACGTGTTGTTGATCCAGGATCGCCTCGTCTTGGGCGGCTGCGGCAGTTCCGAAATCCGGGTATGGGCTGGCGGCATGACCCATTTGGGCAAGTATCCCAATTTGGGCAAGGTAAGTCAACTCATTAGTCCGATTGCCGGTCAGCCGGGAATGCGCAAAGATGCCGAATCGTTTGAGGACGACCGCAAACGGCTGTTGTTTGCCGGGTGCCCGGAGGTGTTGTGTCTCGGTGAAGCGGTGATCGGCCTGGAGTTGGACAAAGGGAGTTCCCGGCGGATTTTGGCGGTGATTTCACAAAATTTACGTACCGGGCAACGGACGCGCCGCCGCGCCAAACTCTTTGCCGACGGCACCGGCGACGCGCTGTTGGCGCGTTTGGCCCACTGTGAAACCATGTACGGGCGCGAGAGCTCCGAAGTTTACGGCGAGTCCCTCGCGCCGCGCATCGGCGACTTGCAAGTCATGGGGCACTCGACCTTGTGGGAGACGCGCAAGCTCGAAACCGATGCGCCGTTTCCCGACATCAAGTGGGGGATCCAATTTGATGAGGGCAACGCGATTCGCCGCTTTGACTGCTGTTGGGACTGGGAGACCGGGCAAAACCGCCATCAGGTCAATAACATTGAGCGCATCCGCGATTACGGACTCATGACTTGCTTTGCCAACTGGTCCTATCTTAAAAACCGCGCACCCGACCGCGAGCGCTGGCGGCAACTGGAGCTTTGCTGGATTTCGCCGGTGGGCGGCAAGCGTGAGAGTTACCGCGTGCGCGGCGATCTGGTGCTGACCCAGCGCGACATTGAGGACAAAATCGCTTACCCGGACGGGACGGCGGCGCTTAGCTGGAGCATTGATTTGCACTATCCCGACCCGGATAACTCCCGGATTTTCGGCGAAGGTTTTCAGTCATGCGCTTACCACCGCGGGATCGGTGCCGCTTATGAGGTGCCTTATCGCTGCCTTTATGCCAGAGATGCCGACAATTTGTTTCTCATCGGCAGGATTGTGAGCGCGAGCCATGTCGCTTTTTCGTCTGTTCGGGTGATGCGCACTTTGGGGATGCTGGGCGAAGTCGTTGCCATGGCGGCCGCGGTTTGCCGCCGTCATGACGGTTTGCCGTGCGAAGTCTATCACCAATATTGGAGCGAGCTCAAAAGCTTGATGCAAGCGGGGATCCCGATGCAGTTGCCGCATGCGTATACACCTGATTATCATCAGGCGTATCACTTTATGCGCCCGGTCGGCCGTTTCGGCAATGCCGACGAAAACATCTGGATTCACCTTTCGCCGCAGGGTAAACTGCCTGCCGATATTCCGGTGGAGTTGCAGCAAAACATCCGCGAGATCGAGTCCGACCGGTGATTTATGCTTTGAACGGATTGGCGGGGAAGCCCTCAAGGTTGTACAGATTGGCCTTGTCCGGGTTGTCGGCCCAAGCATAGGCGACCGAGATCGGATAAGCGATTTTTTCGCTCCAAACGATCACCGTGTCATTGTCGATGATGGCCTCGGCCGCCACAAACTCATTGTTGTCATCGGCAAGAGCAAAGCCATGCAATTTGTCGCCTTTAACTTTGAGTCCGGCGCCGGTGTTGGCAAAATAGAGCCGCACGGTGTTTCCTTCCATCACCTTTTTGAGCAAGGTCGGACCGTCGCCGATGCCCGAAAAATTGTAGACTTGATTCAGCGCTGCGGCGGCCAGACGGCAGCCGACGGTACGTTTGTCGTGCGGGTGGATATCCTCGGCGTCGCCGACGTCAATGGCGGAGGCGGTGAGGTTGCCGGTCGCCTTGGCGGCCTTGAGCTGGGCTTCGCGGATGTAGGGCCAGCTGGCGGTTTTTTCGTAAATCGCGGGGGAGCGGAAATTGGCGAGCAACACCTGCAAAAAGGCAAAATCGCCCTGGCCCCAGTGGCAACGCCAGTCGTTGATGAGATCGGTCATGACTCGTTCGTATTCGCCGGGCCGCCCCTCGTTGGACTCGCCCTGATACCAGATGACCCCGGCCATTGCGTAGGGGATCAACGGTTTGATCATGTTGTTAAACAAAATGCTGAAGGTATTGGGGTTGCCCCAGCCCATAAAATTAAGGGTGTCGGTCTGGATTTTGCCGATGTTGAGCTCGGCCAAGGCCCGCCATTTGCCGGCCAGCGTAATTTCTTTGCCGCCGCAAACGAGTTTCATCTTATTGGCTGGCCCGAAAAGGCCGCCGTTGTAAATAAAGGAAAAATTGCGAACTGCAATGGTGTTTTTGCCCGGCTTCAAGACTTTGGCCGGGATGGTGTAGACGCGCTGGATATTCCAGTAAATATTCTCGAGATCCTTGCCGGTGCGGCCGACTTCGACGCCGTTGATGTAAGTGATGTCCTGTTTGTCAATGGCGCCCAGTTGGATTTCGACGTCTTTGCCCGCCCAGTCGGATGGAAGGTCGAAGTCCTTGCGAAACCAGATGACGCCGTTGAAATCAAAATCGATGTTGCGCCACAAATTGGGGAGCTCCACCGACTGCCAGTGGCTGTCGTCACAGTCAAGATCGGCCCAGCCGTTGGCCAACCCGAGGTTGGGCGGGATGCCGTTGAGGATTGGGCGGACGATTTCGGCAAGCATGTCATTGAAATCGCGGTTTTTGCAGAGGTTTTCGGGGTCGAGACTGTCGTTGTAAGCTTTGCTGAATGCGATGGCTTCGTGTTTGTCGAGGCGGGATTTTATCGCCGGGTTTTGCACCAGGGTTTGGCGGCTGATCCAGCTCTCCGCCATGGTGCCGCCCCACGAGCTGTGGATGATACCGACCGGCACATCCAGATTTTGAAAGAGTTTGGCGGCAAAAAAGCTGCTGACCGCCGACCACTTTTGCATGTCATGCCACAAGGCGGCTTCCCATTTGCCTTTGACGTCGGTGGAGCCGTTGAGCCGGACGCTCTTTTCGACCGTAAACATGCGGACGCTGGCAAAGTGCTCGAGCTTCTTTTGGATATCGGCGTGGTGTTCGGGAATTTCGCGGATGGTAAACTCCATGTTGGATTGGCCGGAGGCGAGCCAGACTTCGCCGAAGGCGATGTTGGTGAGCTCAAGTGTTTCTTGGGTGGCGCAATTGGTCACACTCAACGTAAAGTCGGTCCCGGCGATGTGCGGCGCCATGCGGATCAAAAAATGCCCGGCATCGTCGGAAACGGTCTTCCCGCAGCGGTCGTCAATCCGGCACTCGACCATCGAGTTGGGCTCGGTTTTGCCCCATACCGGAAACGGAATATTGCGTTGCAAGACGGCGTTGTCGGTGAAAATATTGGCCAACTTTAACATGGTGAATCCTTTATTTTTTAAGCTGATGAAAGCTGATCAACGCGTCGAGCCACTGGTTCAAACTTTTCCAGTAGCCGGGGGGACAGGCGGGCAGCAGCGAGTTCTCGATTCCGGCGGCGATCAAATTCTCCAAAAAGTCATTCTCTTTTTGGCTTTGCGCCTCGGGGAGGAGGCCGTTTTCGTACAAAAAGACGGTTTTCATCACGACTGCGCATTGCTCAAGCGTCCACTCCGGATCGGGGCCGGCCAGTTGGGTGAAAACCGATTTTAAAGTGTCGTAAGTAAGCGGCAAAGGCGCGTTGCCGGTCGAGTTATCGAGCAAAAATTTGCCGATTTTACCGGCCATTAAAAAGCCCTTGGGCTGATTGGCAATGCTGCCAAAGTCGGTCAATAAAACCATGCTTTTGGGGTTTTGGATCTCGGATTTATTGCTCTCCTCAAAGTCGATCTCCAATTCACGAAAAAGATCCGCCTCGGGAAAATCCCGGGAGGATAGTTTTTGCGCGCCGTGCACCATCAAATCGAGCTTGCCGTAGTCGGGACTGATCCCGTTTAAGAGGAGCGAGGTCTCCCGGTACGGATGCTTGGCCAAAATGATGATTTGCGTTGAGATCATAATTGTTTCTTGAGCTCCGCCAGCACCATCGGCGGGTTGGCCTTACCTTTGCTGAGTTTCATGACTTGGCCGACCAGATACTGGATGATTTTTTCGTTGCCGTTTTTATAGTCTTCGACCTGCTTGGGATTGGCTTGGATCGCTTCGGCGACGATGGCGGCGATGGCGCCCGAGTCGCTGACTTGCACCAGACCTTTTTCCTGGATGATCGCCTCCGGGGCATTGCCGGTTTGGAACATGTCGGCAAACACTTCCTTGCCGATTTTGCCGTTGATGGTGCCGTCGGCAATCAAGTCCACCAATTTCACCAGCTGCGCCGGGGTGACTTTGCACTCGCTGATGGCCAGTTTGGCGTCACCGAGCTCGCGCAGCAATTCGCTTGTTACCCAGTTGGCCAAAAGTTTGGGATTTTTGCTCGCTTGGGCGGCGCTGTTGAAATATTTTGCCAATTGGCGGTCTAGGGTCAACACTTCGGCGTCGTAGGCGGTCAAGGCGTAATCGCGGACAAAGCGCTCGCGCATCGCCTCCGGGAGCTCGGGGAGCCCGGCTTTGACCTCGGCGATTTGAGCGGCGGTAAAGCGGACCGGCATCAAATCGGGGTCCGGGAAATAACGGTAATCGTGCGCTTCTTCTTTGGTGCGCATCAAGTAGGATTCGCCGCGGTCGTCATTCCACCCCCGGGTTTCCTGCCGGAGCTTGATCCCTTGATCGATGAGCTCGGCCTGACGGACGATCTCAAACTCGATTGCACGGTGGACGGCGCGGAAGCTGTTGAGGTTTTTGAGCTCGATTTTGGTGCCGAACTCGGTCTGACCCCATGGCCGCAACGAGATATTGACGTCGCAGCGCATCTGGCCTTTTTCCATATCGCAGTCGCTGATGTCGCCAAATTGCATGATCTCTTTGAGATTGGTCAAGTAAGCGTAAGCCTCGTCGGCGCTGCGCATATCCGGCTCGCTCACCGTCTCCATCAACGGCACCCCGGCGCGGTTGTAATCGACGCCGCTGTAATTGGCATAATGGTTGAGCTTGGCCACATCCTCCTCGAGGTGGATGCGGGTGATGCCGATTTCTTTGTCGGGCAACGGATTGCCGGAGAAGCCTTTGCCGCCGACTTTGATTTTGCCGCTGCTGCAAAACGGCAGATCGTACTGTGAAATCTGGTAATTTTTGGGCATGTCGGGGTAAAAATAGCTCTTGCGGTCAAATTTGCTGAATTCGGCAATGGTGCACCCCGTCAGCAATCCCGCCTTGACCGTCTTGGCGATCGCTTCTTGGTTGGGGACCGGCAGCACGCCGGGATAGCCCATGCAGACCGGGCAGACGAGGGTATTGGGCTCCGCGCCGTAAGCATTGGGGCAGGAGCAAAACATTTTGCTGTTGGTGCGCACTTGCACGTGGACTTCGAGGCCGATGACTACTTCGTATTTCATAAAATTTTTTCGCTTTTGATCCAAATTAACATATCATCTGATAAGATAGCGTTTTAACCGCGTTTTGTCAAATTTTTTCCGCAAAAAAAACGGCGGAAACCCGTTTGGGCTCCGCCGCTTGAGCTATCGCCGAATTACAGCGCCATCAGCGCAAAGACCAAGGCGAAAATCGCGCAGGTTTCGACGACACCGAGGATCATCAGGTAGTTGGCAAAGCCTTTGTCGGTTTCGCCGAAAGCGTTACAGCCGCCGGCCGCCGCTTTGCCCTGATAAATCGCCGACGCCATCAAGGCGATCCCGGCGCATATGCCGACAATGAGATAGAGCGGCCACATCGCGGGAGTCGCATCGGCCTTGCCCTTGAGAATAATCATGAGAATCATACCGTAAATGGTCTGGGACAAGGGAGCCCCGGCCAACGCCAAGAGCAAAAACGGCGCGGGTTTGTCCTGTTGATAGCATTTTTTCCACGCGCCGATGGCGCCCATGCCGCCGATCCCGGTCCCGATGGACGAGCCGATCGCAGCCAAACCCACCGCGGCATAGCCCCCGGCATAGGCCAGAGCTTTCATCATTTCCAGTTCCATATTCTACTCCTTGTTGTGTTTGATATTTTTAAAAGGTTTAAAATTACTGCCGCCCCAGCGCAAACCGATGTGGTTGGAGAACTCCAGCGTATTGAGACGCACGCCGTGTACCAAGACCCCCATCACGCACAATGCGAGATTCAACCCGTGACCGGCCAGAATGACCAGGATGCCGAATAAAATCGCGCCCGGGAAAAGATCGCTCAGCTGCTCCGCCATGCTGTTAAAGCTGACCGCGATGTAGTACCCGGCCATCCCCACGGCAAACAACCGGATGTAGGAGAGCATATCGACAAAGCTGCCGATGATGTTAAACGGAAACTGGAAGATGTCGGCCGGATTTTTCCAATCGACATCGCAGGCGATGACCCCAAGGAGACCGACGCCGTAAAGGTAATACATATAGTCGGGAAATTGCCCCGGGTAAACGATCAAACGCAGGGTCAAAAAGAAATTTCCCCACAAAATCAGCATCCAGCCGAGGTTGCGGATGATGCTGCGTAAATTGCGGTCATGCAGCGCCTTCCAGATGCGCCCGAGTGACAATTGGGCGATGGCCAGGACAAAGCAAAACGCCTGCGTGTTGGCGTCTTTGACCGCCGGGTCGGTAAAGAAATCGATCCCCGGAAAAATCGAGGTGCCGAAGACGTTGCCGGTAAGCAACCCCCAAAAGATGGTGGCTGCGCTCAATACCCCCATCAGCATTGCGGGCATCTTTACGTTGGCATTGCTTCTTGATTTCCACCCCAAAAACAAGCTGATCAGGAGAAAAATCAGACCGTAACCGGCGTCGCCGACGATCATCGCGTAAAAAATGGTGAAAAAAATCAGAATCCCCGCTGAGGCATCCAGTTCGTCGTAACCGGGTGCGATCCCGAGAAATTGAAACAAGGGCTCGACCACTTTGACCCATTTGGCGGTCTTGAGCAGCGTCGGTACGCGATCCTCGGGCGAGGGGTCGGTAATCCAGAGTCCCCAGCCGTGCGATTTGGCGGCGGCGCGCAGTTTTTCGACGTCAAACTCAGGGACAAAACCCCGGATGGAGACGATTTCGCCGTGGCCGGCCAGAGAGTCGCGGACGAGAGCATACTCCATCTCGTTATGCAATACATCGACATAATGTTTGGCGTGATCCAGGAAGCCGAATAAATCGGTGATTTCGGAGTGGATTTCCGTAAGCTTGAACTCGAGCTTGCGGCGCTTGTCGTTGAGCTCAACGGGATTGTCATTTTCGCCCAAAACCACTTCCGGGAGCGTCCCCGGCTCAATCGGATCGGCGGAGATGACGACAAAGTGAATCCGGGCGCCCGCCTCCATGACCTGGACTTTGACGCCGGGCATGGCTTGGGCCTTTTTGAGATCCTCGGGGCTGCCGCTGCAAAGTTTGACGAAAACCCCTTGTTTCTCCAGATCGACAATCGTATTGCGGTTAAACTCGCCCCACGGGAGCAAGTGATTCAAGCGTTGGCGGACGGACTCCAGCTCGCTCATCGTCTGCTCTTTGCTCGCGAGCAAACTTGCGCCGCGCTCAATAGCTTCCGCGCCGGACACGGCCGGGGCCATCGAGCAACCCTTGCACTCGTCCTTGAGTTTCTTTAAGGTATTATAAACTTTGGCTGCCGCCGCCGCTTCGTCAATCCGCTCGGTGCAGAGATCCGACGGGGTCCCTTTGACGATCTCAACTTGCATTACCCCCAAATTGCGCAACGCGGTCAAAGCCGAAGTCTGCTCCGCCTCAAGGGCGAGCAAGGTGACTTTTTTCATCGGTACAATCATGGTTGTTTCCCCTGAATTTTAACGTATCTGGCCGTTGCCGCGAACGATGTATTTGTAACTGGTGAGCTCGTCGGCTCCCATCGGGCCGCGGGCGTGAAGCTTGTCGGTACTGATCCCGATCTCGGCGCCCATGCCGAATTCGCCGCCGTCGGTAAACCGCGTCGAGGCATTGGCGTACAAGGTGGAGGAGTCGACGTTGGCAAAAAAGTAATCAATGTTGTTTTCGTCGCCGCTGATGATCCCGTCGCTGTGCCGCGAGCCGTATTTGTTGATGTGCTCCACCGCCTCGACGACGTCATCGACGAGCTTGATATTCATGATATAGTCGAGATACTCTTTGTAAAAATCGTTGTCGTTGGCCAAGCTGGCGCGTTTGTCCATCTGACAGTAGTCAAAGTCGGCGTTGACGGCGACATTGCACTTGTTGAGCATTTTGGCGAGCTCGGGCACCAGTTTGGGGGCGACGGCGCGGTTGATCAGCAGCGTCTCCATCGCATTGCAGGCGCTGGGGCGCTGGCACTTGGCGTTTTGGATGATTTTGAGCGCCATTGCGGTGTCGCAATTTTCGTCAATGTACAAGTGGCAGACACCTTTGTAGTGCTTGAGCACAGGCACGGTGGCCTGACTGCAAACCGCGCGGATCAGGCCTTCGCCGCCTCGGGGGATGATTAAGTCCAGATACTGATCCATTTTGACCAGCATGCCGACGGCTTCGCGGTCGGTCCACGGCACCAGTTGCACCGCGCCGTCGGGAAGCTCGGACAGGATCGCCGTGCGGTTTAAAATTTCGGACAAAACGGTGTTGGAGTGAAAGGCTTCGCTGCCGCCGCGCAAAATGACCGCGTTGCCGGCCTTGAGACAAATGCCGGCCGCGTCGACGGTGACGTTGGGGCGCGACTCGTAAATAATCCCGATGACGCCCAGCGGTACTGAGATTTTTTTGATGACAAGCCCGTTGGGGCGGACGGTCTCCGATAATATTTTACCCACGGGGTCGGTCTGGGCGGCCACGGTTTTGAGTCCGGCGGCCATTTCGTCGATGACTTTGTCAGTGAGACGCAAGCGGTCAAGCATGGCGGAAGATAGATTGTTTTTTTCGCCCGCTTTGATGTCTTTGGCGTTGGCGGCCTTGATCGCGTCTTTTTCGCTCAGCAAAGCGTCGGCCATGCGCAACAGACAGCGGTTTTTGTCCTCCGGGTCCATCACGGCGAGGGCGCGGGAGGCGATTTTGGCCTTTTCTCCCATCGCCAGCAATACTTCCTGCATCTCGGCGCTGCTTAATTTACCTTGATTCATATTAAAAAGTCGTCCTATGATTTTTGGGCACAATGTATAAGATATCGCCTGTTTTTAAAAGTTGCAAATCGCAACGGCGGTTTTTCAATATTTTTTTCCGGGACGGCGGGAAACTTGGTAAAAAAAATGAAATTGCGGTTGCAAAAACGGCGTTTTCGGGTTATATTACCGTTTTGGAATAAAATTCTGTAAATTGCTAGAGAGGTCTCAATTATGCCAGTTGATATTTTGGTCGGAACCCAGTGGGGGGATGAAGGCAAAGGTAAACTCATTGACGTCTTGACCCGCGATGTCAATATGGTTGTGCGGTTTCAGGGCGGCAACAACGCCGGACATACGGTTGAGATCGGCAAAGAAAAATATGTATTGCATCTGGTCCCCTCCGGCATCTTCCGCCCCGGCGTCAAATGCGTGATCGGCAACGGTCTCGTGGTCGATCCGATCGCTTTGATGAGCGAAATGCAGGGCATCGCCGAGCGCAATTTGGATGTTTCGGTCATTCAGCTCAGCAACCGCGCCCATTTGATTTTTGAGTATCACAAGCGCGCCGACGCTCTGCGTGAGTCGGGCGTGGTCGGCGGCAAAAAGATCGGTACCACCAAGCGCGGCATCGGTCCCGCTTATGCCGACAAGATGAACCGCACCGGGATTCGCGCCATCGAGTTGACCAAATTGGACAGCCTTGAGTCGCAGTTCCGCGCCGAAGCGGCCAAATACAATAAATTGTTTGCGGAGTACGGCATCGCCGAGCTCGACGTCAATGCCGAGTGGGCTAAGGTCAAAGTCGCCGCCGAGTATCTCGCTCCTTACGTCTGCGACACCGTATATACCGTCAATGCTGCCATTAAAGCGGGTCAAAATGTCCTCTGCGAGGGCGCGCAGGGCGCTCTTTTGGATATCGATCACGGGACTTATCCCTTTGTCACCAGCAGCAGCACCATCTCCGGCGGAGCCTGTCCGGGCATCGGTATTTCGCCGACCAGCGTGCGCGACATTTGGGGCGTTATCAAAGCTTATACGACGCGCGTCGGCGAGGGGCCGTTTCCGTCCGAGTTGTTGGACGCCACCGGCGAAGAAATGCGTAAAATCGGTCGCGAATACGGCGCCACCACCGGCCGCCCGCGCCGCTGCGGCTGGTTTGACGCCGTTGCCGGCAAATATGCCTGTATGGTCGACGGCATCAACAAACTGGCCGTGACCAAGCTCGATGTCCTGGACACCTTTGAAAAAGTCGCGATTTGTGTCGCTTACGAAGTTGACGGCAAGGTAACCAAAGAGTTTCCGGCGTCGGTCATCGATTTATCCAAAGTCAAACCCGTATTGGAGTGGCACCCGGGGTGGAGCTGCAGCACCGCCGATGCGCAAAAGTGGGAAGATCTCCCGGTCGCCGCGCAGAAGTATCTGCGGCGCATGGCCGAGCTGGTTGACTCCAGTGTGGCCATCGTTTCGGTCGGACCGCGCCGCGATCAGACCTTTACGGTGTAACGCCGTGAAATAACCATGGGTTTATCCTACGACAGAGATTTGACCCCGGCCGGGCGGTTGATCCGCTTTTGGTCGGGGTTTGATTTTATCCAGATTCTGGGGCTTGCGCTCTTGCTCGGGATCGGCCTCGTGTTTATCTACACCACCGGCGAGCAGGTCGGGACTGTCGCCTCACGTGAATTTTTTGACAAGCAAATCCAGTGGATCATTGCCGGGACGATTCTCTTTTTGACGGCCTCGATGATCGATTATCAGCGTCCTGAGATCAAAATCCTGTCTCTGCTTTTTTATCTCTTTTGCCTGGTTTTGCTGATTTTGGTGTTTATCGTCGGGGTCAAGGTCTACGGGGCAACGCGTTGGCTCAACATCAAACCTTTGGGGTTGCGTTTGCAACCCTCGGAGTTTGCCAAACTGGCGGTGACCATGTTGTTGGCAGCCATGTTTTCGTCCCAGCTCTTTGCGGTCAATAATCTGCGCTGCTTCGCCTTGGGGGTGCTGACCGTGTTGATCCCGTTTGTCCTTGTCCTCAAAGAGCCCGACTTGGGGAGCGCTCTCATTTTGCTGCCGATTTTTGCCTCGATCGTGTTTGTCGCCGGCCTCAAGTGGCGGTATATTTTTATCACGTTAATTTTGGTTTTGATTATCGGCGCGGCCGGGGTGATCAATGAAACGATGCGCTTTAAACCCTTGCTCAAGGATTATCAATTGGCGCGGGTCAAGGTTTTTCTTGATCCCGAGAGCGATCTTTTGCACCGCGGCTACAACCAGTATCAGGCCAAGCTTTCGGTGGGCTCCGGCGGCATGACCGGCAAAGGGATTGGCGAAGGGGAGCAAAACCGGCTCGGCTTCCTGCCTCAGTCGGTGTCCAACAACGATTTTATTTTTTCGGTGATCGCCGAGGAGACCGGGTTTCTGGGCTGTGTCTTTTTGGTTTTCAGCTACTGTTTGCTTTTATATTCGATGCTGCGGACGGCGTTTATCACCCCCGATCCTTTCGGCAAATTTCTGGCGGTGGGCCTGGCGTCGATTTTTTTTGCCCATTGCTACATCAATATCGGGATGAGCGTGGGGTTGACACCGGTGACCGGGGTGTCGCTCCCGTTTGTAAGTTACGGCGGCTCTTTCATTTTGATGGGGATGGCCGGGCTCGGGATTTTGCAGAGCGTCTACCGAAAATCTTTGGAAAATCCGTAAAGATGACTTGCATTTTGAGAATTTACGTTTAATATTATGTCAGGAGATTGAAATATGAATGTTTTGGTAGTCGGTTCCGGCGGGCGCGAGCATGCGATCGTCTGGCAGTTGAAAAAAAGTAAATTCATCAACCGTATCTATTGCGCGCCCGGTAACGCCGGTATTTCGCAGGACGCCGAGTGCGTTCCCTTGAAGGTTGAGGAAATCGATAAATTGGCCGATTTTGCCGAAAAAAATCAAGTGGATTTTACAATTGTCGGTCCGGAAGTGCCGCTCTGTTTGGGGATCGTGGACGAGTTTATGTCCCGCAATTTGCTGATTTTCGGCCCCGACCGGGTCGCCGCTCAGCTGGAGGGCAGCAAGAGTTTTGCCAAGGATTTTATGATCCGCAACCATATTCCGACCGCCCGCAGTGAAGCGTTTACCGATGTCGCTGCGGCCTCGGAGTATGTCCGCAAAGAGTTTCATAACGGCGAAAAAGCGGTGGTGGTCAAGGCTGACGGTCTCGCTGCCGGCAAGGGCGTATTGGTCGCCGAGTCGCTGCCGGAGGCGTTGGCTTTTGTCGACAACTGTTTCGGCGGCGAATTCGGCTCCGCCGGTGCCAAAGTGGTGATTGAGGAGTGTCTGTTTGGCGAAGAAGCGTCGATTTTGGCGCTTACCGACGGCAAAGTCATCCGCCCCTTGGTTTCCTCGCAGGATCACAAGCGCGCTTTTGACGGCGACCGCGGCCCCAACACGGGCGGCATGGGGGCTTACTCCCCGGCGCCGGTGATTACCGACGAAATTGCCGAAGTGATCCATGAGACGATATTGAAACCCTTTTTGCAGGGGATCCAAAACGAGAATTTATATTTCCGCGGCGTCATTTTTGTCGGCATTATGGTGACGGCGGCGGGGCCCAAAGTGTTGGAGTTCAACGTCCGTTTCGGCGACCCGGAGATCCAGCCGGTGCTGCGCCGCTTTGAGGGCGACTGGCTGAGTGTCTTAAAGTTGACTGCCGAGGGGCGCTTGGAGGAAGCCGAGCTGGCATGGTCTTCCGAACCGGCGATTTCGGTCATTTTGGCCTCCGGCGGCTACCCGGGCGACTATGTTAAAGGGTTTGAAATCTACGGTTTGGAGGAGGCTGCCGCCACCGGTGCGGTGGTATTCCATGCCGGAACCGCGTTGAAAGACGGCAAGATCGTCAATGCGGGCGGCCGGGTGCTCGGCGTTTCGGCGCGCGGTCGCGACATCCGCGAGGCGATTGCCAACGCTTATCGCGCCGCCGACAAGATTCATTTCGAAAACGGCTTTTGCCGCCGCGACATCGGCGCCAAAGCACTCAAATATTTGCAGAAATAACACTCAACACTTGAGCTTGTAAGGAGAAAAACACATGAAAAAACTGACATTACTTGTCATGGCCGCGGTGCTCGGCTCGGTCTTGGCCGGCTGCACGACGGTCGAGTCCACCAGCAAATTCAACAACATCAGTCTTTACACCGGCACCGGCGAAAAGGCGATTGCCCACATCCATGCCCGGATTACCGGGATCTACATTTTTGGGCTGCCGTTTGTGGTCGGCAGTGCCGCCGGGGACGGCAAATGCGCGTTTTTCATGAATACGCAAAAGGATGAGCACGTGGTCAATTTGCTGACCCGCGAAGCCAAGAGCAAGGGCGCCTCGCGTCTGGCCAATCTCAACACCTCTTATTCGGAAGATTTCATTTTTGCCAACATGATCTCCAAGCGCACCTTCCAGGGCGACGGCATCGCGGTGCAGACCAAACAGGATGCGGTTGCTTTTGCCGCGCAGGAGTTTGAAAAGGCTCCGTAATGACCGATTGACGCATCGGAAATGCCGGAGTTTTTCCGGCATTTTTTTTAGGATGGTTTAATCTTACCGCTGACGGTCGCGGCTCCGAAAGAAGGATATTTTATGCATAAGATGTTTGTCCTCGATACCAATGTATTATTGCACAGCGCCAAAAGTATTTCGGTATTTCATGACAACGATGTGGTCATCCCGATGGCCGTCATCGAGGAGCTGGACAAATTTAAAAAGAATTCCGACGAGCTGGGGCGCAACGCCCGGGCGGTAATCCGCAATCTGGATCATTTGCGCCGCAGCGGCCACTTGTATCAGGGGGTGCCCTTAAACCCCATTTTTCCGCAATGCACCGGCAAACTTTATGTTTTGACCGCCGCCGAGCTCGGCGACGACATGGTCAACGGCGAGTTTAAAAAGGTGTTTTCCGACGATTTGGGCGACCGCTCGCCTGACAACCGGATTTTGCGCGTGGCCTATGTACTTAAGCAAAAGAAAAATGAAGTCGTCTTTATCAGCAAAGACATCAATCTCAGGCTCAAGGCCGACGCTCTGGGGCTCCGGGTCATGGACTTGGAGACGGAGAAGGTCGATACTGTAAGTCTCCACTCAGGCTTTCGCATGATTGAGAGCACGGTTGATGCCATTGAGCAAATCTACCACGCCGGCAAGGCGGAAGTCAAGGGCAATCCTTTTTTCAGCAACGAATTCGCCGTCTTTGCCAATCAGGAGAGCAAAAAATACGCGATCTGCCGTTATAAAAACGGTGAGCTTAATTTATTGGACAATGCTCTCACCAACCGGGTCTGGAATATTTCGCCAAAAAACCGCGAGCAGCGCATGGCTTTGGATTTGCTCCTCGACCCCGAGGTTCAGCTGGTTACGTTAATCGGCGGCGCCGGTACGGGGAAAACCTTGCTTGCCTTGGCCTCCGCCTTGCAGCTGGTGGTCAAGCAGGAGCTTTTTGAGCGGATTTTAGTGTCGCGTCCGATTGTCCCTTTGGGCAATGACATCGGCTTTTTGCCGGGCGACAAAAACAGCAAGCTCTCGAGCTGGATGCAGCCGATTTTTGACAATCTTGATTTTTTGCTCGGCAATGACACCGCGCTCAATAAGGGTAAAAGCGGCGGCCGTTCGCCGACGGACGCTTTGATCAACTCGCACAAGCTTGATTTGGAGGCCTTGACCTATATCCGGGGACGCAGCATCCCCCGGCAGTTTGTGATCATTGACGAGGCGCAAAATCTGACGCCGCATGAGATCAAAACCATCATCAGCCGCGCCGGAGAGGGGACCAAGATGGTGCTCACCGGCGACCCGCAGCAGATTGACAATCCGTATTTGGACGCGTCGAGCAACGGCTTGAGCTATACCGTCGACCGGCTCAAGGAGCAGGCAATTTTCGGCCATGTCACCTTGGCGCGCAGCGAACGCAGCGAATTGGCGGGGATTGCCGCCCGATATTTGTAATAGAAAGGTTAGCAGCGATGAAGCAGTTTTTTTGGGGCAGCGCGACTGCCGCGTATCAGGTGGAGGGCGGCGTGCTGGAGGGCGGCCGCGGTTACTCGGTGTGGGACGCATATTGCCGGATCCCCGGGCGGGTGCGCGATATGGACAATGCCGACATTGCCTGCGACAGTTATCACCGGTTTGAGGAAGATATTAAAATGCTCCAGCTTTTGGGCGTCAACGCCTACCGCTTCTCAATCGCCTGGCCGCGAATTTTGCCGACCGGGCGGGGCGAGGTCAACCGCGACGGCCTCGTGTATTACAACAATTTGATCGATGCGCTGCTGGCGGCGGGGATTACTCCTTTTGTCACTTTGTACCACTGGGATTTGCCCTTGGACTTAGAGATGGCGCATGACGGCTGGCTCAAGCCGTCGATTGTTGACGACTTTGCCAATTATACTAAAATTTGCTTTGACAACTTTGGCGACCGCGTCAAACACTGGATTACCTTTAACGAGCCCTGGTGCACTTCGGTCTTGGGCTACGGTCTCGGCGTGTTTCCGCCGGGACGCATTGACCGTGACGAGCCGTATCAAGCGGCCCACAATATTCTGTTGGCCCATGCCAAGGCAGTAAAGCTTTACCGCGACGGCAATTACGGCGGCGTTATCGGCATTACCAACAACTGCGACTGGCGCGAGCCCTTGACCCAAAAGCCGGAGGACATCGCCGCTGCCCAGCGCGCGGTCGAGTTCTTTTACGCGTGGTTTACCGACCCGGTTGTCTTCGGCGAGTACCCGCAAGTCATGCGTGAGCGCCTCGGCAACCGTCTCCCTGAGTTTACCCCTGCGGAAAAAGCCTTGCTCAAAGGAAGCACCGACTTTTTGGGACTCAATCACTACTCCACATTGTACGCCTCGGCGACGCAGCCCTTGGACGCGGGCGACATCGGCGCCAACGGCAACGGCGGGATGAGCGATGATCAGGGGGTCTTTTTGGTCCCCGATCCGGCTTGGGAACAAACCGCGATGCAGTGGAATGTGGTGCCGTGGGGGTTCAAAAATCTGCTCGTTTGGATCGGCAAGCGTTATCCCGACTACCCGGTGTACGTGACCGAAAACGGCTGCGCCGTTGATGAGCCGACGGTTGTGGAGGCTATGAATGACGATTTCCGCTGCCGCTTCATCCAAGGCTACACCGACGCCATGCTGGAGGCGGTGAGGCAGCACAAGGTCGATGTCCGCGGCTATTTTTGCTGGAGTTTATTGGATAACTTTGAGTGGTGCCACGGCTACAGCAAGCGCTTTGGATTGGTGCGCTGCTCCCCTGACAACCTCGAGCGGATTCCCAAAAAATCGTTCTTTGCATACCGCCGGATCATCCAAAACAACAGTTAATTGTTTTTTTGCTGTTTTTCCAAAGGAATTTTTGGGTAACTTTCAGCTTAAATTGTTATTTAACGTTTGATTGTATCATTGCAGGCAAAGCAATAAGAGATTATATTAAATATAGCAAATCATCCCGGAAATAACAAAAGAAACAGGATCAATTGTGATGCGTCATTTGCATCCTTTGTCTTTGAGGAGAGCGTCCGTGAAATCCGATTTAACCAAGCCCGATTTGTTGTTGTTGTTTACCGATATGCAACGCTATGATACGATTGGCGCACTTGGCAACCCGGTGATTAAAACGCCGCATCTTGACGAGTTGGTCAAACGCGGCGTAAGTTTCACCTCCGCCTATACCCCGTCGCCGGTGTGCGTCCCGGCGCGTTGGTGCATGCAATACGGCAAATACCCCTCTGGTTCGCATTTGACGGATAACGGCGACATGCCGCCCCATGTTGCAGGTACCTCGCTCCCGGAGCGTTTGCAGGCCTTGGGCTACCGCACCGCCGCTGTCGGCAAATGCCACTTTACGCCGGACAAGCTTGCCATGCGCGGCTTTGAAAAGCGCATCGTGCAGGAGGAGTGCTGCAGCGAACCCGCCGTTGATGATTATTGCCGCTATTTGCAGCAAAAGGGTTACGATTGCGACGAGCCGCAGGGGATCAGGGGGGAGATGTACTATGTGCCGCAGATTTCCCCGTATCCTGCCGCCGACCACCCGAGCGCCTTTGTCGCCAATGAGTCGATCCGGTATATCAGCGAGCGGGCGGCCAACGGCGAAAATTACTTTTTGACGGCAAGTTTCATTCACCCCCATCCGCCGTTGTCATTGCCCAAGCCGTGGCATCAGTTGTACCGCTCGTTTGAGATGCCGCCGCCGTTTGCGCCTGACAACAGCACCGATTTTTATACCTGGGTCAATTATTATCAAAACCGTTATAAATATCAGGACCGCGGCTTCAACCAAAATTTGCAGGAGCTGCAAATCGCCTATTATTATGCCGCGATTTCGTTTGTCGACTACCAGATCGGGCGGATTTTGCAGACGTTGCGCGACAACGGGACGCTGGACAACACCGTGATTTTGTTTGCCTCCGACCACGGCGAACATTTGGGCGATTATGGCTGCTACGGCAAACGCAGCATGCTCGACCCCTCGAGCCGCATCCCGCTGATTGCCGGCGGGCCCGGCTTCACGCCGGGGAAAATCTGCCCAAGTCCGGCAAGCTTGGTCGATGTTCTGCCGACCTTTGTCCGGGCGGCAGGCGGCGACGCCCTTGAAAGTGACGGGTTGCCGTTGCAGCAAATCGCCGCCGGGGCGACCGACCGCAAATATGTCTACTCCCAGTTTGCGCTCGACGGCGAAGCCATTTATCTGATTGTTTCGCAGGACTGGAAATATATTTACAGCGCCGGGGACGACAAAGAGTGGCTCTTTGACCGCAACATGGCGCGGGAGAGCGTCTCCGTCGCCGCTCAACATCCGGCGGTGCGTGACGCCCTCAAACAAGCTTTGCTCCGTTATTTGCGCGCTGGCGGTTTCGCCGGAGCGTGGAAGGAGGGTGACGGCGGCCTTGACTGGTGCCGCTACGTCAAGCGCGATTTGAGCTTTTTAAACGATCCCAAGGCCGAACTCCTGAAGCAGGATCACTCACTGCACCCGTTTGACTTGCCCGGCTACCGCGAACGGGAATAACGTTTGAATAATTTAAAATTTATTCAAAAATTATTCAACAAAATCGTTGGTTTTGATTGCAGTATTCCCCGGTTTATGGTATAATTAAACCAAAGGACAGTGCAATCATGACCAAAAAATTAACCACTACCCGACTAGCCGAGATTACCGGCGTATCGCAAAGCACGGTGTCGCGGGTGCTCAACAATCACCGCGGCGTCAACCCGGTCAAGCGCGAACGGGTGTTGTCGGCGATGTCCGAGTTAAATTATACTGCCAAAGACCGCAAACGGCCGGTGGGGATCGTGATTTGTCCCTTGCCCGAGCAAAAAAATATGCTCGCTTTGGAATTTTTTGACACCGAAGTCACCGCCATCGGCGAAACGTTGGACGAAAACCGGATCAAACACCAGATCATCCATCTTGCGGCCGAAGCCAAGTCCCTGACGGTCAATTACAAAGATTTTTCGGGGTTCATTTTGGTCAACTCTCCCAGTATGGAGCTCATTGGCGAAATCCGCGAGCGCCGCATCCCTTTGGTCATTGCGAGCTCCAAAGCGCCGCTTTTCGGTGTTGCCGATTACGATGTGGTGGGGCCCGACGAGCTGGAGAGCGCCTTGGCCGCCTGCCGTTATCTGGCAAGCTTTGAGACTGAGATCGGTCTTATTATCTCCGACTCCAACCGCAGCCGCGTCGAGTGTTTCCAAATGGCGATGCAATACCTCAAGCGGCCATTGATCAAGGCCGAAAACATTCACTTGGCGCCCTCGACCGAGACGGCTGATTTTATCGTGATTTTGCACCGGTTGATCCGGCAAAAAAAGATACTGCCGTGGATGGTCATCGATCACTACGAGGCGGCGTTGTCGCTGCACCCGATTTTTGAGTTCAGCAACTACAAGGTGCCGCGGGATGTCAAAATTTTGACCTACTCGCACTCGGTGCGGCAAAATAAATTTCCATCGCTGTTTCAGGATCCGCAGCTGTTGGGGCGCAAGGCCGCGACACGCATGGCGGAAAAAATCAACCATCCCGACGACCCCGCCCATTACGTCAAAATTCCAATGAAATTGGTCAATATTGAAAGGAGCCAATCATGAAACGTCCCCTTTTTTTTACCCTAATCGAGCTTTTGGTGGTGATTGCCATCATTGCCATCCTCGCCTCGATGCTGCTCCCCGCTCTCAACAAAGCTCGGGTCAAGGCGCGCAGCACGGCGTGTCTCAGTAACCAAAAGCAAATCGGTGTCGTGTTTGCGATGTACATTGACGGTTTTAACGGCTATATCCCGCCCTGCGGTACGACCTATGAGGTCTGGGGACAGGCGCTGCTGCGGGCCAAGTTGGCACCCTACGGGAAAGGGGTCAACTCCCAGTGGAGCGAGGTTTGTGCCGTCCGCAAAGACACCACCCCGACCGGGATTTGGAAGTGCCCAGAGGGGGACAAAACCGTCAATGACTACTGGACGAGCCAGTCGCACTACGGGATCAACGGCGAAACCTTTCAAAACGTTTACCGCAAGATCAACTTTACCAAGCGCCCGGGTTCGCTCGGGTTACTCGCCGACACCAACAATTTTATGGCCTTTTACCGGACCAACCTTGCGGACGAAAGCTCGGGTAACCCGGCATCAAAACTGCGTTACAAGCATGACGGACGGGTTAACTTTTTGATGTTGGGCGGGCACTGCACCAATTTTGAAATGCTGCGCGTACCCGACCGCACCATCCAATTTTGGCAACCGTAATTTTTTGCAAACAGGAGAGAAAAAATGAAAAAAGAGTGTATGTTATTAGCAAGTTTGTTATTTGCTGCCACCGCCTCCGCCGCGGTGTGGGAAGATTTTGAGACGACTTCGCCGTGGGGCTCCTGGGCCGACGCCAAATCGCCCAAACCGGCGGTGACCATTGAGGACGAGTCGGGGAGCGGCAGCGGAGTAAAGTGCATGCAGCTGGTATTTCCCGGCGCCGAATCGTTTTGCGGCGTCAGCAAAGGGGGGGTGCATATCCCGGCGACGGCGGCAACCTTGGAATTTTGGGTTAAGCCAATCGAGGGAAAAATCCCCCACACGGTGATTTTGCAGATGATCAATGAGGACAAAACGCGCGACATCTTTCGCGCCAATTTTGATGCGGGCAAAAGCGGAGAGTGGAAAAAAGTGGTGATACCGTTGACCAATTTTAAGTATGTCTACAGTCAGGGCAAGGCCAACATCCCGGCGGAGTTGGACCGGCAAAAACCGTTTGAGCTTGCTTTTTTGCTTGACGCCAAGCAGCCCAAAACGGTGTTCCGCATTGATGATTTAAGTTGGGGCGAGTAAGGAAACAGTATGGCAAAATTTGCTCTGGTTTTGGCGGTGGCCGTATTTGTCGCGGCGCTTGGTGCTTTTGACGATTTTGAGGCGCCGGCGCTCTCCGGCTGGGGAACGTGGTGCGACGCCAAATCCGTCAAACCGCAGTTGACTTTGGTCAATGACGCCGCCGTCGGGACGCAATCGATGAAGGTTGTATTTTCGGGCACCGAGAGCTTTGGCGGCATCAATCACGGTCGATTGGTCATCCCTCCGGACGCCGATGCTTTGGCATTTTATTTGAAGCCGGTTGCTGGCAATTATCCCTCCACGCTTTTGCTCGAGACTGAGACCGACGGCCCCGGCGGCCGCCCGACTTTTAAGGCGGACATCCCGGCAGCTAAGATGGGGGAGTGGACCAAAATCACATTGCCCTTAACGTCGTTTGCTTACGCTTTTACCAAAAACGGTCCGCAAAAAAGTCAGGAGCTTGACCGCACACAATCCTTTAACCTCGTGTTGATCGCTTACCGTCAGCCGGGGGGGACGTTTCTCCTTGACAATGTAAAATGGGGGAAAACAAATCCTGCCCCGGCGGTGGCCAAAGTCGATCAGACGGGCAAAAATCTCCTCCGTTTTGACACTTCTTTTGAGAGCGGTCCGGCCGGGTGGATGTATTACCGCTCGGATGCGCCGTTGACCGGTTTTTCGGGCGACGGGGCAAGCGGCAAGCGCTGTTTGGAGCTGTCATCCCGCGAAGGCAACAACTGGGTGCGCTCCGGCGACTTGTTTGATATCGTCAGGGCGGGGCAACCCTATGTCATCAGCTTTTACGCCAGGGCGGTCAAGGGGCAAAATGTCCGGTTGTCGCTTCTCAATATCCACTGGCGTTATCTGGCCGGACAAACTTTTAACCTGACCAACGAGTGGCGGCGCTGTACTTTGGCCGTGCCGCCGCAGACCAAGGATGAAATCGTCTATCTGGCGGCGATGAGCGACGAGAGTGATTACCAAATCCGGTTGGACAATTTCATGCTGGAGGCCGGGACCGTCGCCGGTGATTACCGGCCGTCGGAGCCGATTTTTTGGCGCGCCTCGACCGGGCAGCCGGGGGAAGTCGTGCGGCTCGGCGAACCGCTCCAATATCAGCTTGATGTATTCAATGCCGCATTGCCGGTCGGCAATCTGGTATTGCAAGCCAGATTGGGCGACCAAAAGATTTACGAGCAGCCGCTTCAATTACCGCCGACAAATTCGGACGGTATCGCCATGCCGGTTGATTTTGCTCAAAATTGCGGCTATTACCCGGTCCGTTTTACCTTGCTCGCCGACGGTAACGTCGTCAAGGAGGAGATTTTTCCGTTTGCCGTGGTCCCCGTCGTGACCGTCAATGATCCGTTTTTCGGAGTTTCGGCCAATTATGTGCCGCATCAGGCCGTGGAGCGCGCCGGAGCCGCGTGGACGCGCGGCAACAGTCCGGCGTGGCAGGCCGCCGCGGTCGCCATGGATCAAGTCAATCTCAAAAAACCAACTCAGGGACGCTTAAAGCAGCTTTATACCATAACCGACTTGACCCAGCCCCCGGCGTGGGTCAAAAAGGACGGGTTGCTGCCCGCCGATGCCAATGATTTGCAGCCCTATCTTGCCGTTTTGGCGCGCGAATACGGCGAAAGTGCCGGTGCTTTTGAGCTTCAAAATGAGCCCGATTTAACCATGGTACGCGACGGCGTCACTTTGGCGGCGGCCGCCAAATTTTTGGCCGGGGCGCTGCAAATAACGCAAAGTGAGCTCAAGACGACCGGGAAACCCTTGGCTCTCAATATCTCCGGCGTCGGCAAACCCTTTGCCGAAGCGGTGTTTGCTCAAAATCCCGGGAGCTTTGACGTCTTGGCGGTGCATCCTTATACTTACCCCCGTTATCTCGGGCCCAAGGCGGGCTATTGCTCCAGCCCGGAAGACGGCAAGCTGCGCGACAATTTGCTCGATTATGTCGCCATGATTGAGCGCTATCAGCATCACCAGCAACTTTGGATCGGCGAATTGGGCTTCGGCCTCGACATCCATGAGCCGTTTGACGGCAAGGCGGCGGAAACGTTTGCCGCGTATGTGGCGCGCTCACTCCTGCTGGCCCGGACGGTTCCCCAAGTCAAGCATGTGATCTGGTTTAACGCCCTCGGCGACTTGGAGCGCGATTTGTACGAGTACGGGCTCTGGCGCAACCAAAACGGCATCAAGCCATTGCCCGCCGTCGCCGCCTTTGCGACCGTGGCGGCGATGCTGAACGGGGCGGATCATGTCGAGCTGATTTTGGATCAGGAGGTTAAAATCGTCCGCTGGCAGACTCCGGGCAAGGTTGGTTACGCGGTCTGGTGCGTCAAGCCCAAGACCGCATTGATCAAGCATCCGCTTGCCGATGTGCTTGTCGTTGACGGTTACGGCAAACCTTGCGGCAATGAGCTGACCATCGGCGTTATGCCGCAATATGTGACTGGCGAAGCATCCGGCCAAGCCCTCATTGAGCGGCAATTGCTGACCTTTGTCGGGCAAAGCGAGCCTTACCGTGTCCAATCCAGGCTGGTGGCGGATGACCGGTTGGAGCTGGCGATTTTTAATCAGACACCGGATGATTTTAACGGCGTCATCCGGTTGGGCGGTCAAAGCATCAAAGCCGGGTTGCCGTCGCAAAAGACAACGGCGCTTGCCGTCGGTTTGACGCCCAAAATCGCCGACGGCGGCGAGGAGCGCGTCCTTACGATCGGCGAAAACGCTCAAATCTTGTCATTTTCCGCGATGCTGCAGGTCCCATATGTCAAAAATTTTGACTGGCAAAATGCCGACAGGGTAAATTTGCCGGTTGCTGTTACCTTGGACCGGCGCGAGGACATCCAGCCGCCCGACCCGACAGTTAACTGGACCGGCCCCGCCGACCTCTCGGCCAAAGTGGTGCTGACATGGGATGACGCCGCGTTTTATTTGATTGCCGCCGTCGCCGACGACAAATCCGAGCCCGCTGTCGGCAAGGAGCCATTGTGGCACGGCGATTGTCTGCAAATCGCCTTTGACGGCGGCAATGATGCCGTCAAAGGTCAAGCTTATGACCAAAATGATTACGAGTTCGGCTTTGCTTTGGGCCACCCGGCCTGGTGCTATCAGCGCCCCGGCAACGACAAAACGCATGCGATTGACGACAAAATATTGGTCAAAATCACCCGTGAAGGCGATTTCACCGTGTATCGCGCGGCCATCCCGTGGAGTGAAATCAGTGCCGTCACACCAGTAGCCGGGCGCATCGCCGGGTTTAATCTGGCGGTGACGGACCGCGACGACAAGGTGTGCAATTATCACTTGGAGTGGTCGGGCGGACTCTCGCCCTACAAGGACCCGTCGCGGTTTCACAAAATAAAATTGGCAAAGTAATGTATATTTGTCGCATGGCATTTGAAATCACGCTCTTATGATGATATTTTATAGGATTATTATCATTAAGAGGTGATTATGCGCAAGTTTGAATATGCCGGTAAATCTTGGGCCGTCCCGGCGGTTGCCCTGACTGAAATCAACGAGGAAGCGTACGACTTCCTGCCTGTCTACGAAATCAAAGGCGGGTGGAATGACGGCGTCGCCTTGAAACAATTGGCCGCCACCGGGTGCTCGCTCGCCGACGCGCTGCAAGTATCGAGCGTCAAAGTCAAGACTTTGGACGGCAGATTGTTGCAGCGCAAGGTCGATTACGACGTTACCGACAAATGGGGCGTCATCGGCCGTGTGGTCGGCGGCGCAATCGGTGAAACAACGCCGGTCAAAATTTCCTACGCATACTTGCCGCTGCGCCTCGACTCGTTAATTGAGGCCGTTGACGGCAAATTGGAGTACCGCATCGGCGATTATTACAGCTTTTGTCCGCAGTTGCCTGCCCTCAAAGCGGGCGAAAAGCGCTTGGTCAATGTCTACAATGACGCTCTGGGCTTTGAAGTTTTGCCGGTCAAACAAAGTACCCTCGAGTACGTTTCCGCCGCCGGTGAGCAGCAATTCATCCCGCAGACAATGGCCAAGCTCAAGAGCGGTCAATCGTTGAAAATCCTCGCCTGGGGCGACAGCGTCACCGAGGGCGTATATTTGACTGACAAGAGCGACCGCTGGCAGATCCAGTTTGTCGAAAAATTACAGCAGCGTTATCCCGGGGCCAAAATAGAGCTGGTCTCCAACGGCTGGGGCGGCAAAACCGTCGGCGCGTTTTTGGCCGAGCCGCCGGGCTCGATTCACAACTTTGCTGAAACCGTGCTCGCGGTCAAGCCGGATTTGATTATTTCCGAGTTTGTCAACGACGCCGGATTGCCGCCCAAGGATTGGCCGGTCAACTTCGGCACCGTCTTAAAAGAATTTCGCAAGCACAACATCGAGTGGATTATCCTTAGCCCCCACTATGTCCGGCCCGACTGGATGGGGTTAACCAAACAATCGGGCGACGAGATTTCCGACGACCCCCGGCCTTATGTCAAATTTCTGCGCCAATTTGCGCACGATGAGCACATCGCCTTGGCCGACGCGGCGCGGTATTACGGACAGTTGTGGAAGCTTGGCATTCCTTACAATACCTTGATGACCAACAATATCAATCACCCGGACCGGGCGGGGATGGCGATTTTTGCCAAGGCCCTGATGGCGATTTTTGAGTAATATGTTTTGGGGAATGTTATTCGGGTTGACCGGGGCTTCGCTGCAGGCATTGTCTTACTTGTTTTCGCGTCACTATCTTACCAGGCATGGTACGCCGATCAAAATGATGCTGGCGAGCCAGTTGATGCTCGGGATCGTGTCGGCCTTGCCTCTGCCGTTTCTCGATTTTAACTTTTGGCAACTCAAATTGCTCGGGCCGCTGTTGTTGGTCACGCTCGCGTTTGTCGTCGGTCAGGTCTTTTTTTTGCGGGCGCTGACCCTCATTGAGTCATCGCGCATGTCGTCGATCATCGGGCTCAAGTTGATTTTTGTTCCGTTGTTTCTCTACCTCTTTTTGGGCTATGTGTTTAATTTGGGACAGATCACGGCCTTGGTGTTGGCGGTTGCGGCGACACTCTTGATGAATTACCATACCGGCGGGCGTTTTCACTGGAGCGGGATGGGTTGCTCGGTGATCGCGGTGATCTTTTTTGCCTGGAGCGACATCGGGATCAAGCTCTTGATCAAAGAGATCGACCCCGACCATTTTGTTCGCGCCGGGTTGATCGGGATTTTGATGAATAACGTCACCGTGGTCGTGTTGCTCTTGCCCGCATACTTCAAGTACCGGCTTAATCGCAACGATTTTGCGATGACCGCCGGTTTTACCGGTTGCTGGGGGTTGGGGCTCTTTTGTTTGTTTGTGAGCTTCGGCTTTGTCGGCCCGGTGTTCGGCAACGTGCTGCAGTCGGTGCGGGGGCCGGTCGGCTTGGTGCTGGGCATCGCCGCCGCGCGTTTCGGCATGCAGCATTTGGAGCTCCGCAACCCGGCAATTGTCTGGGTGCAACGGGGGATTGCGGCGCTGCTCATGTTTTTGGCGGTGGTGCTTTACGCAATGTTTGCCAAATAAGACTTACTTGGCGATCGACTGATACGCCTCAAAATAACGTTTGCCAAACTCGCGCTGGCTCGCGGCGTCAAAGTGAATTTTGTCGGGGTTGGCGGTGAAGCCGTCCGATTTTGCAAAGGCGGAGGGCGGCATTGTTTTCACCACCGCCTGTTGGGCGGCATCGACTTTGGCTTTGCTCTCGCTCCATTTCTCGCCTGGAAACTGGCTCAGCTGGCCGACCACGATCGGGATGTTTGGCCCGAATTCGCTGCGGAAACGGCCGAAGAGCTCGGTCAGATTTTTTTGATACAAATCACAAAGCCCTTTGCCCGAGTCGGCTTCGCCCTGATGCCACAAAATCACTTTTAAGGTGCCTGACTCCAAGGCTTTGCGGGTGCGGGCAATTGCGTCGTCATAGGGGTTGCTTTTGGTCTGCTCCCAGGTTTTTCCGGGCTGCCATGTCGAAATCGGCGAGCCGCCGCACGCGGCCGGGATCAAGCCGACAGTGATGGTGGGGTCGCTCGCGGCCAAAAGTTTGCCGAAAGTAAGACCGGGGCCCACCCCGGCCGAGGATTTGTCAAAATGCACCGGGTCCTTGGCCGGAACCCATTGCCCGGCGGCGTTAAGCATCAATACCCGCTCGGAAGAGACTTGATCCTCCGGGGTGACAAAGCCGCGCCCGGCCATGTTGGATTGGCCGGTCAATAAGACCAGATAAAATTTGTCCTTGGCGGGGAGCTTGACTTCGTCGGTTGCCCAAACCAATACGGCAGCGAGCACCAGCAAACAAGAGAGCAACGATTTCATGAGAGTTCCTTTATTTGGCGCTTACATCCAAGCGCGGGTTGAGAAACACGCTTTCGCCCGCAGACTTACCGAGGTGAAACGAGACGCCGACGGTGGCCGCACCCTCGGGGATGGCATCAAGCTGGCGGCTGGCGCTCTGGTCCACCCAGTCGCTGCTCCCGGTCAACGGCTTGGCGTCATAAAACCAGATGCGCTTGCCGGCGGCGTCATAAAACTCAATGGTGGCCATGGCTTTGCCGGTGACATCGGCGACTTTTTGGCGGTAGGTCAAAGTGAGCGTCAATTTTTGGCCCGGCTCCAACGCCGGCAGCTTTGCCACCGGGATGGCGGCCGTTTGCAAACAAGTGAGCCAGCCGGTGTCTTTGACCGCTTTAAGAGTGATTTGCTGCTGCGGGTCCTCGACCGAAAACGGGCCCACGGCCACAGTAGAGTCCATATACCGGCCGCGAAACGACCAGTCGGTACCCAGCGGGTAATCTTTGGCCGCGGCGGCGGCAGTGAGGGTGAGAAGCGCGGTAAAAAGCAGTTGTTTCATGGTTGTTTTCCTTTCTCGGTTGCATCGGGTGATTCCAGGCCGGTCACGGTAAAAGTTTCCGGCGACTGATTGACGAAAAGCGGGCTTGGGGTGTTGACAAACTTAACATTGTCAAGCGCCAAAGCGCCGCGGGCGTCGCGAAAGATTTCCACGGCGCATTTGCCGTTGTTGGTAAATCGGCTGTTTTTTACGGTGATGTTTTGCACCTTGTCTTTGCCCCAGATGACGGTGATCCCGGCATTGGCGCCGTCGGAGGATTGGATGTTGTCAAAGATGATCGGCGCCATATAATCGCGGCCGTCGGCGCGCAAAACAATGTCGCCGTAAGGCAGATTACTCCAAAACCAGCCGCCGCAGCGCTCGAGCTTGATGTTGCGAAACACGGTCGTCCCGCCAAAGGGGTAGGCGTCAAACTCGGTGGTGGCGGTAAGCCCCCCGCTCGTCAGGGTGTCGCGTCCGATGCAATCTTCCACTTTATTATTGTCGCCGCCAAAAATCGCAAAGCAGCGGGCGCGCCACGGCGCCTCGGCGGTACAGTTGCGGATCGTGTTGTTGCTGCTCGCCAAGCGGCCCTTGGGGGCGGCCCAGATGGCAAAGGAGTCGTCGCCGGCGCCGCGCACATGGCAGTTGACTACCACTGCGTTTTGGGTCCCGGCGCAAAGGTTGATCCCGTCTGCCAACAGATTGCGGAAGCGGCAGTTTTTGACCTGTAAATTTTGCGGTACGGGTTGATTGTCGCGGCCGATCCATGCCCCCGATTCGGTTTGCTCAACCCACAAATTTTCCAAAATTGAGCCGTCGCCGTAATTGCCGCGCAGCGCGTGCGATTCGTCGGTGCGCCGGATGCCGTCGCCGCGGATCGAGAAATCGCGCAACGTCGAGCGGCCGAGGATCTGAAAGCCGACGCCGTTGCTCTTGTTGTTTAGGTCGTAACGGCGGTTTAACATCATCGAGTACCACATGCCGGCCCCCTGAATAGTGATCTCATTGACCTCAAACCGGCGGCTGGTGCGGTAGACACCGGGCGGGAGATAGGCGGTTTTTTGCTGCTTTTCGGCGGCCGAGAGCCAGTTTTGGATGGCTTCGCTGTCGTCCTTTTTGCCGTCGCCGACGACGCCGAAGTCTTTGGCGCTGATCGAATTCTCCGGCTGGGCGACGGGAGGCGGCGTGAGCTCGACATCGATGAGGTCAATCACGTAGTATTGGGCAAGATTATCGGCGTCTTTTTGGAGTTTGACTTTGCTGCCCGCCGGGATGCTTTGGGGTAAGAGAACGCGCGCATCGTCAAAAAAGCGCCTGGCGACGCTGCCGGGGAGGCGGGTCAACTCGGCGGGATCGTTGACCGGGTCATTTTCCTTGCCGTAGAGCCAGGAGTGACGGCTGGTGACGGGAACTTGAGCGGACAATTTGCCGTCAATGTACAAGTTTAATATATGCTCCTCTCCGTTGCCCGCGGGGGCGTCTGGGATCGCGTGGCGGATCACCAGGGCGTTGACCTCTTTGGGCATCACAAATTCGACGTAATCGCCGGTTTGACTGAGCTTGACGCCACTGCGCCCCACACATTCGGCAGCAAAATTACCGGCCTTGCGGGTGGGTGTTAAGACTTCGGCGTTGGTCGCGGCCGCTTCGGCCTGCAAACTGGTCCAGGCAAAGGAGCCCCCCTGAGGCAATGCGTCGTCGGCCGATAAAACCATCGACAGCAATAAAACGGCAAAAGAACTCAAAAACTTCATGGCTCAAAGGCTCCTTACTATGATAATGTACTACGGGGTGGTGACGGTGTCAAGGGTTGGACTGATGACTTGGCGGATTTTTACCCCCATGCCGGTGCGCATCTCGTTGGTGGACAAACTTCGCGCGCTGCCGTCAAAAAATGTGAAATTGGCGTTGCCGTTGTGAATGGCATGGACGGCACTCGATTCGCCGGTAAGCGAAGTGGACCAATAATAAAAGGGGAGGCCTTTTTTGAGATAAGTTTCGCTGCCCGCTGTCATTGTCCCGGCGGCGACGATGGTAGAGTCGGCCATCAGCGGGGTTTGTGAGGGTTTTTTGAGGCGGTTGGTTTTATAAAGGAGGTAACCGGCATGAAGATTGAGGGCATAGTCGCCCAGATTGGCGATGTAGTTGGCCTTTTGCCCGACCATTTCATTGTCCCAGCGCGCGCCGTACATGCCGTAGGTGTAGTTGGGGTTGAGATAGCGCGGGAGCGAGCGGTTGGACGGGCAAAACCAGATCGGGCTCTCTTTTTTGAGATAACCGTTGTCGTAGAGTACGGTCGTGTGCCAGACAAAGTTGCCGCCGTCGGCCAGCGGATTGCCGTTGCACTTAAACATAATAAAATTGTAATAGTCGTTGCTGTACATGATGTGAGCGCCGGTGATCTGCTTTAAGTTATTAAGGCACTTGATTTTGCTGGCGTTTTCTTTGGCCCGGTTGAGGGCGGGTAAAAGCATCGAGGCCAAAATGGCGATGATGGCAATCACCACCAAAAGCTCGATCAGGGTAAAAATTTTGGACGGAGAAGCGGTTGGTTTTTTCATGATGTAATCCTTTTCGCTAAGGGTGTTTTGGTATCGTTAACATAATTGAGTATTATAATCATTTGGCCGGACCGTCGGCCACCGAATCGCGCTCAATGATGCGTTGCGGGACTTTGGCGGCAAAAAATTTCTGTTTGCCGGTGAGGCAGTCATAAAGGCCGTCAAACGTCGCATGGATTTCGTCGGCAATGTTGTATGCCGCCAGCGTCAGCGCCGGGTGCAGAAATTCACCCTCGGTGGCGTCGGACTGACTGATGATGCTAATGTCCTCAGGGATGCGGTAATCGAAATCGCGCAAGGCCCGCATCACTCCGGGCACACTGCCGCCGGCGATGACATAGGCGGCGGTAAAATCGGCGCGACCGTCGCGCTCGGCCAAATATGTATGCAGTGCCTCATAGGCTGACTGCCGCGAATACGAAAAACTCTGGGTATGGCAGTCGAGCACCTTGCAGTCCATTCCCAGCTTTTCAGCCAAAAAGGGAAAATTGCTGCTCCAGCTGCGGACCCGCTCGCCCGGTTCACTGATCATCATCAGTACTTGCCGGTGGCCGCGCCGCCACAAGTAATGACAAGCTGCCAGTGCCCCGTCGCCGTCGGCCGAGCCGACCATGCTCACCGGAAAATCGCCGGTATAGTTGCCCAGTATCACGATCGGGATGGTTTGCTCGGAGAGCCAGCGCATGTCCGATGGCGAAAAGTGGACGTGCCAGTAGCGGATCAGCAATGCGTCGAGATTGGCGGTATTGATGTCCTTGAGTTCCTTGTCGGCTCCCTGATATACTTGCGTCGACAGTTGCCAGCGCGGGTGCATTTTGGCATAGGCGATGGCGGCTTGCTCCCAGCGGTGGCAACTCTCCGACGGCCAGTCAGTCCGGGCCAAACCCACCCGAAAGCAATCTTTGGGCCGGGTGACATTGCTGAAAAGCCCGGTTTTGGGGACGGAATAAAGCAATTTTTCCCGCTTCATTTGCTCCAGTGCAGCATCAATCACGCCGCGGTGAACCCGGTATTTGTGCTCAATTTCGCGCAACGAGTAAAATTTGCTGCCGGCCGGGAAAAAATTCAGCTCGTGCAACAATTGCGCATAAAGAGTTTTCGCTTGCTGGTCAAGATTCATTACATCATCCTCGGTTTGCTAATATTATATTACAAATGCGCAGCCCCGGCAATGTCTGCGCATTAATTTTTCGGCAAAAAAAAACCGGCAGCACAATCGGCTGCCGGCTTGAACGATCCAGAGATTAACGAGCGTAGTACTCGATGACGCTCATGATCTTGACGTTGACCGGGATTTCCTCCACTTGCGGCGCGCGTACGAGCGTGGCCTTGAGGTTCTCGAGGTCGACTTCGAGATAGGCGGGGATGGTCGAGTTGCCGCGCTTGGCAACTTCGGCGATCGCCGGGGATTTCTCGGCGTTGATCGAAACTACAGCGCCCTCTTTGACGAGGAAGCTCGCACGGTCGACTTTTTGACCGTTGACGAGGATGTGGCCGTGGTTGACGAACTGCTTGGCCGCAAAGATGGTCGGAGCGAAACCGGCGCGGAAGATGACCGCGTCAAGACGCTGCTCGAGGCTGCGGAACAACTTTTCGTTGGTTTGACCGAGACCTGCTTTGGCTTTGTGGAAGGCGATCTGCAATTGCTTTTCGCTGATGGCGTAATAGTTCTTGAGCTTCTGCTTCTCCATCAAAAGTTCACCATAGGTGGAGAGCTTGACCCGGCGCCCTTTGCCGTGCGGACCGGCGGCGTAGGGACGTTTGACACTCGGGCACTTGGGATCGCTCCAGATGCACTGGCCGACCCGACGACAAAATTTGTGTTTCGCTTGACTTGCGGTTGGCATAACCAATCCCTTTCTTTAAAAAAAGTTTGTTTTTACGCTGCGGATCGCGTTTGCTCACAGGTGTCAAGCCAATACAATACTGGGGCCTGTGACGCCTCCGTCGCGTTTGATTCTTATAAAATATCACCGCTTCTTTAAAAAATCAAGTGGAAATTTCGAAAAATAACTTGAAAACGGCCAAAAAAATGCTATTTTAAGATGAATAATTATTAAGGAATACCTAAAAAAGGATGTTTGCCATATCATGAAGTTACAGAGATTTACCCCTTGGGCGGCAGCAGTTGCGATCATGTCGTTCGTCAGCGGTTGTTACAACTACCCGCCGCCGCCGTCGAGCGCGTTAAGTTCGAGCTACACCCAGCGTCAAAAAGACAAAGCCGACGAGATCTTCAGCGGCATGAAAGAGTTGAGTCTTGCCGAGGCCAAGCGTATGGCGTTGGTCAACAACCCCACTTATGCCGCCGCCTATCAGGCCATCAGTGTCGCCCGGATGCGCTATTATCAGGCGTTGGGCGCTTATTCGCCGACCGTTACCTCCGGGGTTGACGTGGGCCAAAACAACACATGGAACAGTCACACCAATAACCGGGTCGACCCGATTTCCAACCGCACCGAAACCTTTGGCACCAATACCAACATCCAGGCCAACTTACTGGTCTTTGACGGTTTGTCGCGTGAATTTCAAGTGATGATCACCGATCGCGGGATCGATTATCAGGCGTTGTTGCACGCTGACGAAGCGCGTACTTTGGTCCGTGCCGTGTCGTATGCCTACAACACCGTACTCTTGGCGATTGAGAAAAAACGCATCGCCATTGAGGACATGGATTTCCAGCTCAAGTCGTTGCAGGATACCGAGCACAAATATCAGGCCGGGGTGTTGCCGTTAAGCGATGTGTTGAATTTCCGCATCAATGCCAACACCGCTGCCAGCAATAAATTGCAGGCCGACTATCAATATGAAATCGCGCTGTATGCCTTGGGGGCGTTGATCGGTTACCCCGAGGTGGCGCTGCCGTCGGATATCATGTTTCCCGAGGATTTCAAAAAGGAGTCCGAGGAGCTGATGGGCGTCGATGTTTATCTTGACACCGCGTTGGCCAACCGGCCCGACCTCAAGGCCTACCGCAAACAATTGGAAATCGCCCGTTATCAAGTGTATCAGACTTACAGCTCTTATTCGCCGACGATCAACGCTTATGCGCAGTATAACCTCTCCACCAGCAACACCAATAATGTGGGCGCCTACCGCTCCAACGGTTACACCCCGTCGCTGGGTTACGGCCTCACTGCCGACTGGACGATTTTTAACGGTTTCATCCGTTACAACACCATGCGCCAATACCAGGCCAACATGGCGATTGTCGACTATCAGGTGTTTCAAAAATGGTTGGATGTCGTTCAGGATGTGCGCAATTCGTATGCCAACTATATCCAGAGCGTCAAGCAGACCAAGTTGTACGAAAAGACCCGCGATCTCTCGCAGCAGCAGCGCGACCTCGTCGCCGAGGAGTATCGCGCCGGTACCGCTGAAATCACCCGTTTGAATCAGGCACAGCGCGACTTGGTGTCGGCCGAAACCGATTTGGCGAGCTCCTACATCAATGTCCAAAACGCCAAGGCTCAGCTTGACGCCGCCATTGGCATCGCCAATGAGGAAGTCACCACCGACAAGGGTCAAAACCCGAATAACATCAATTTGCCCAACAACGCCCCGGATGCCCCGATCGGCAACCCGGCGGACGGCCCGGCTCCGGTAGCCCCGGCCGCTCCGGCGACGACTCCGGCGGCGACAGAGCCCAAACCATAACCAACCCCGATAGCAATTTATGAATCAAGCAATTAGAGTCCGATTTGCACCGTCACCGACCGGTCAGGTCCACATCGGCAATATCCGTACGGCGATTTTTAACTATTTGTTTGTCCGCCACCATCAGGGCAAGTTTCTGCTGCGCATCGAGGACACCGACTTGGAGCGCTCGACCCGCGAAGCGATAGACAAGCTTTTGGAGTGCATGCTCTGGCTGGACCTCGATTATGATGAGGAAATTCTCTACCAGAGCTCCCGCGCCGGGGCTCATCTTAAGGCGGCGGAGGACTTGATTGCCCGCAAGCAGGCCTACTACGGCGCTGACGACGGCAGCGGCCGCCGCCCGATTTTCTTTCGCATTCCCCTTGGGTTGCCGGACAACGGTTTTATCCGCACCGCGGGTGAAGTCACCGAGGAGCTCTTTGCCGACGAGGCTGTGATCGTCGCCGAAACGGGGGTATCCTACAATTTGGTGAGCGCCAAAGGCAAACCCGTACCGATGGCGGGTGCGCTTGCCGGGTTTGACCGTCTCAAATTATACAATGCCGCGGGAGCCTTGATTTTTGACCTTGACGCTTCGTTTGCCAAAGTTATGGCGGGCGAAAAATTTCACGTCAAAGACGCGGTTAAAATGACTTTCGTCCGCCGCGAGGTATATTATCAGGATATGGTCAAGGGTGAGCTGGCCAAACCGCTGGATGGCATCAAGGACCAAATCATTGTCCGCGGCGACGGAAGCCCGGTGTTTCATCTGGCCAACGTATTGGACGATATAGAGCAAAACATCACGCACATCATCCGCGGCGACGACCATGTCGAGAATACTTACCGCCACATTTTGTTGTTTCACGCTTTAGGCAAGGTTGCCCCCATCTATGCCCATTTGCCGATGATCGTCAATCAAGCGGGCAAGCCTTACAGCAAGCGCGACGGCGACGCTTTTGTCGGCGATTTCCGCAGCAAAGGTTTTTTGCCGCAGGCGTTGTTCAACTATTTGACCTTGCTCGGCTGGTCGCCCGGCGATGATCGCGAAAAGATGAGCAAAGCGGAATTGATCGCGGCCTTTACGCTGGAGCGCGTCAAGAGCGCCCCGGCTCAATTTGACATCAACAAATTGTTGAATATGAATGGGGCGTATATCGCCGAGCTTCCCTTTGATAAATTTCTGAAATTGGCGGAAGCGTGTGCCCCCGAGTTGAGCAATCATAGCAAGTTTGCCGCTGTCGCGGAACTGATGCAAAGCCGCACCAAGGCGTTGTCGCAAGTGGCATCCTGGCAATACTTTTTCGACGAAACTCTGGTTTATGACGATAAAAATTGCCGCAAGCAATTGCTTCGTCCGGAGGTGCGCGACGCTCTTCAATACTTGGCGGAGAGTTTTGCAGCCCAAACCGATTGGGAATTGTCCGCGATTGATGCGTTGCTCGCCGGGGCCGAAGCCAAGTTCGGCTTTGAGCATGGCAAATTATTTCAAGGGGTGCGTCTGGCGGTGACCGGGGTGGCCGGCGGCGCGGATTTGAATCAGACACTGCAAATCATTGGCGGCAACTCGGTTGCCCGCCGGATTGAGAGCTCGTTGCAAACTTATGCTGTTTAAAAGTAAAAAACGTTACGAAGTACGCACCGCCGGTGACGAAGTTTTAAAAGAAAAAGCGTCGCCGGTCCCGGTCATCACGCCTGAAATCCGCGAGCTGGCCCAGCGTATGATTGAGTCAATGCAGATTTTTGACGGGATCGGGTTGGCCGCGCCGCAGATCGGGGTGTCGCTCCGGGTGGTGGCGCTGGATGTCCCGGCGGCTGAGGACACCGCCAAATTGACGCAGGGCGAGCTGGAGCTGTGCCCCCAAATGCCGCTGGTGGTGGTCAACCCGGAGATTTTGTTTGCATCGTCGGAAGTCGGCGAGCGCGAGGAGGGCTGCCTCTCGGTGCCGGATATTTATGCGCCGGTGACCCGTCCGTTGCGGGTGATGCTCCGGGCGCAAACACTGGACGGGCGCATGATCGAGTGCGAGTGCGGCAACCTTTTGGGTCGCTGCATCCAGCATGAGCTGGATCACCTTGACGGGATTTTATTTGTCGACCGTCTGACTCAGGAGGCCGCCGCCGAGGTGGCGCGGCCGTTGAACCAATTGCTGCACTACGGGAGCAAACACAACTTTAAACGGGTGAAAATCAAGTGAATCAAACATCGTTTTTGACCGCGCTTTACCATGTCTGTCTGGGGACGGCGATTTTTGGAGACTTACGCAAACAAAGCTGGGGACGGACGATTTTTCATTTGTTTTTGATGTCGGCCCTGATCGGTTTGTTGATCGGGCTCGGGATGAGCATCCAGTTTAAAGAGGAGTGCGCGCCCTTGGTTGCCAAGCTGCAAAAAGAATTCGGCGCGATTGTGATCGTCAATCACCGGATCAACCCCGAGTTGCGCCCGGATGAGGCGCGGCAAGTACTGCTCGGCAAGGGAATCCTGCTCGATTATCTCCCGGAGTGGAAAAATATAGCGGTCTCTCCCTCCGAAACCGAAACCATGGAACACATTATTTTGTGGACTCCCGAAGCGATCGCCTCCGGAATGGCGATTGACAAAAACTGGTTTTTCAATTTCTTTCGGGTTGCCGGCTCCGGTTCGTTTGTGGTCACTGACGCGGCGGGGATCAATCAGGCGCTCAACAATATTAAATTTGACAAGAGTGCCGAAGTCAAGGATTTGGAGCTCCGCAAGGTGACGTTCGGTGACTTGTTTTCGGCGCTGCAAATGGTGTACTGGTTTGCCTTTTGGCTGTTGTACGGCATTGGCGCCATGAGTTTGGCTTTGATGTATACGGCATTGTTTACCGCTGTCTTTATGATCACCGGCCGCGACCGGCTGCGGACGATGACGCTCAATGAATTTTGGAAAATGGGGATCTATGCCGGATATCCGGCGATGATCGTAGGGATGTTTTTTCCGGCGCTGGATTTGCCGTTTTTGAGCTACAGCACCGTTTATATGCTCGGTCTGGTCATCTACTGGATGGTGGCCGCCACCCGATTGGAGGGACAAAATGGATCAACAGAATCATGATTTTTTACGGATGCCGGTCTGGTATCCCGTGCTGGCCAACCATACGTTTTTAACCTCGTTTGTCCGCTTGAGCGACGATGCCGTCAAGGCGATGCTTGATTTGCAGATTACCGGACCAAAGCAGTCGGTGGTGGCCTCGGTCATTGACGAGTTGCGCTTGCCGATGTCCAACATCCCCGGCAACTGTTTTACCTGTGTAGATAACTGTGCGCCCACCGATACCGAGCGTTTTGCTGGCAAGCGCGGCGCCGTTTACTCGCCTGAGAGCGCGTGGAAATATCTGGTGTTGAGCGAAAAGGTCCGCCGGTCGGCCGCCGCCGGCGAGGTGCAGTTTATTTGTCTCCGGCCGTTCCGCCGGATGAACCGGGCGCGCGAGTTCCGGTTGTTCATCCACGAGGGCAAGCTTTTTGCGATGAGTCAATACTCGTTGTCGCGCTATTTTCGGCAACTCGACGAATTGAAAGAGCAATACTGGCAGATGGCCGAGGATTTTATCAACCATATCAACTGGCTGTTGCCGCTTAAGACGCTGGTGATGGATATTTATTTTACCAGCGACGATCAAATTTTGGTCATCGACCTCAATCCGTGGGGCGGGGTGACCGATCCCTTGCTGCTGCGGCAGTGGGATCAGCATGATTTCAGCACGCCGTTGGGGTGTTTGCTGATGACTCCGCCGACCCGGATCACCGGGGATGTCAACGTATCATTTTAGGAGAAACAAGATGGCTTATATCGTAGTTGCCACCAAAAACAGTCATAAAGTCGATGAGTATAAAAAACTTTTGAGCGCTCAAAAAGTGGAGCTCAAATCGTTGCTCGATTATCCCGGTTTCACCGAGGTAGAGGAAAACGGCAAAACCTTCCGCGAAAATGCCGCGTTAAAGGCGTTGGCGGCGTGCAAATACTGCGATGTCCCGGCCTTTGCCGACGACTCCGGTCTGGAGGTTGAGGCCCTGGACGGCCGCCCCGGGATTTACTCGGCGCGTTACGCCCCCACTGATAAAGAGCGGATCGCCAAACTGTTGGGCGAGCTCAAGGATAAAACCAACCGCCGCGCCCGTTTTGTCTGCGCGATTGCGATTGCGATCAACGGCGAAGTTATCGAAACCTTTGAGGGCGAAGTCAAAGGGGTAATCGTCGATTCTCCGCGCGGTGCGGGCGGCTTCGGCTACGACCCGGTATTTTTGCCGGACGGCTATGACCAAACTTTTGGCGAAATGGATCAGGAGCTTAAAAATCAAATCAGCCACCGCGCCAAGGCGTTTCAGGCGGCGATGGAGTTTGTCGAGGACGAGATGTCGGTTCTCGACGACGATTTTGATCTCTAGAATGGCATGACCGCCCGCGTGACGGGCAAAATGCGGGTGCAATTGCCCGCCGGAGGTCGGATGTCGCAAACGGATGATAAAACAGCTTTGATTTCGGCACCGGATGCCGGGCTGACGGCGGACGAAGGCGCGGTGACGCTGCCCCGGGAGCGGCAAATAGCCACCTCGGGCCCCGAGTTTGAGGAGTTGGCGGCGTGTCACTTACCCGCCGATGTGAGGACTCCCGCCATCGAGTTTACCCGGCCTGCCGGACGTTCGCAGTGGACGGCTTTGGGGGCGGTGATCTTTGTCGCTCTGTCGGTGCTCCTTTTGTATTGGCTCTTGCCTGCTCCGGCCCAAATCGAGTCGCTGCGCTCGCTGCCTTTGGATAATACGCTCAAAAAACTTTCGCTGGCCCCGGTCAATGCCCAACTCTTTAAAGACGCCGAGTCCTTGCGCACCCAAAAAAAGTTTGACGGCTGCGTCAATTTGTTATCTCCCTTTGTCATCACCGCCGACGATGCGGCGCTGGCTCAAAACACCCGCTTGGCCTTTGTGTATCTGGACGCCTTGTACCAAAGCACGGTTGACGCCTCCGAGTTCCGGCGCGGCTATTTTTTTGCCGGACGGCTGACCCAGCTTGAGCCCGATGACAAAAACTGGCGGCTGTGGCGCTGGGTGCTCACTCCGGAAGTCTTTGACTATGCAAAAATTTGGACTCAGCTTGCCCAGAATACCTTGCATCCCGCCGAAGTCACCACCTTGCGCCGTCAGGCCGACCGGGCGCTCGACGACTTTGCGGCCTTGGCGAAAAAAATGGGCGACGATTTGCCGCAGACCGTCTGTGCCAATCTGCAATTGCGCCGGGCGGCCCTTTTGACCACGGTGTGGGTGCTTGACGGCTACCCCGGCTACCCCGACAATACGCCGGAGGACCGCGGTGTTGCCGCGCGCGAGGAGGCCTACCGGCTGGCCGAGCTCTATCCTAATTATGAGACTTCACTCAAGACAAGATTGTTTATCGTGCAAAAGTTGCTGGCAACTTCAACCGGCAACCTTAACTTTGCCAACTTTTATTATTGGCGCGGGCATAAACTTTTTCGCACCAAATATCTTGAAGATGAGCGGCAGACACTGGAACGCGAGCTCGCCAATTGGGAGAAAAACCGCAAATGAGTACGAGTCAATCACGGCAAAAAAACGTTTGGCCGCAGAGCGTATCCTGGGCCAATTGGCGGTTTTGGGCGATTACGTTATTGTATTTGCTATCCTTTGTGCTGATGACGCACGACCCCTTCTTCATCGACCGCGGCGCGTTTGTCTACAAGCAGGGGATGCTCGCAATCGTGCTTGCCTTTGTCATCGTTTCGGCGGTCAACTGGGAGTTTTATCTCTTTGGAAAACCAGCCGGCGGCAACCTTTTGCTGCAAGTGCTGCAACTCTTGCCGTTTTCGCTTGTATTGGCACGCTTGACCGGCAAACCGGCCGCATCGGCGTTGCCAAACTCGGCATTGGAGGCGGTCAAATGGTTTGTGAGCGACGCATTTTCCGCAATTATGAGCTGGATCCCTTTGTGGATCCGTGAAATTTTCGCTAACTGGCAGCTGAGTTTGCTGCTCTTGGCGGTGATGCTGCTCTTTGGCTTCAAGAGCGTCAAAGTCAAAATCGGGATATTGATTTCTCTTTTGTTCTTTTTGCTGGCGGGCAATTTGGCGGGCAACCCCTCGCTGTATTGTTTGTTGTCGCTGGCACTCTTTGCCGCCGGGCTTGCCTTGCAGTTTCAGCGCTACGGTAAAGTGGTTTATTTTGAAAACGTGATTGCCAAACTTCGCTTGGACGGCGAAATCGACAGCTTAAGGGCTGCCGCCGTCTGCCGGGTTATGACGTCTCTTTATGAGGACAAAAAGCTCTCCGAGATATCACTCTTGTTGGTCGTCAAGGATGTTTACGCCAAATCGCAATCGTATACCGGCCCCGAGTTGAAGCTGATTGCCGGGGAAATCACCCGCCAGCTGGTGTTTCACTACCACTTTGCCGTCCTGAGTTGCGACGGCAACGGCTGGTTTCTGGCCGCCGACCCGAGATTGCGCCGCTGCGACAATTTGTTGTCGGCGGTGTCGGTTGTGCCGCGCATGGTTCTGGCGGCGGTAATTACCCTCTTTTGGATACTGATCCCGGTGGACCTGATCCCCGACGCCATCCCGGTCTTCGGCGTCCTCGACGACCTTACGCTCTCGGCGTTGTCGCTCGCCTTGCTTAAAAACGCTTGGGCCAGCCTCCACAGCGACGAATAATCAGCCAAAACATTGTCTCCTCGCACCAATAGTGCGGTTAGCACCGCTCGCGAATGTGAGAGAATCGCCGAGCGCATGCGATGGCGACAAGGAGAGGAACGACGCAGTCGAACGTAGTCGAGCGAAGGCTCCACCGCCGTAATGGATGCGTCAGCCATCCATGTTGAGGTGGCGTGACGGGGCTGCAAAGCGTGCCCCGGCCGGCTACGGGCGGAAGTCTGTCGCGTGGCGTGGCCGATAACCATAATTTGTCCCAACGGCCAGTTAAACGTATCGTCACGCGGCTTTTCCCTCCCCGGCTCCAAGCAACACGGATTTATGCTCTACCGCGTGATGCTTATCACTCCCTGTTAGGGCGAGTCAGTGCAACTACTATATGCAAATGCCGCGATTAACATAGATAAGAATACTTTTATTGTAACAATATGCATGACAAACGAGTCTTTTTTTATTTTGGAATAGCAAATTTGAAAATAAAAAATGTTAATAATAAACGGCTTACAAAAAGTCAAGACGAGAGACAAAAAATATTGAATAAAAAATAAAATAATTTTTCTTGAATTTGCGCAAAGCGAGAGTATATTAGCTTGGTGTACTAAAAAGAGACCCTGGGGGTATGTATATCTCATGGGAGATATAACCAGAGTCAAAGTGCATCAAATGCCCGTAACAACATGATTGTATGATGTTGAACATTCAATAGCATAGCGGTATGCTTAATATAACATCATATGATAATTTTGTCAAACGGGTATTTGCAACATCACTAACAAAAAGGTGAACACAATGGCGCAGAATGAGAAAACTTCTCAGCGCGTTGCGACACTTGCTGCAAAGGTGTTACGAAATCCGAATAGCTCGAAGATTTCAAAAACCCTTGCTGCTTCTGTCCTAACGCAGGCTCCTGACAAGAAACTTACAAAGTAATTGTCTGCCGTGACATCGGCCGACGAGCGGCCGATGTCTGTAACGCAAATATAACAAGTTAGGGAAAAAATATGTCAATTAATCAAGATAAAGTAGGCGAAATATTTGAACCATATAAAGACCTTATTGCCAATACGATAAAAACTGCTCTTAGCGAATATAAAGAAAAATGTGAGCGAATTATCCCTGATCTTGGGCTAACATCAAGAGCTAACATCATTTCAGATTTAGTACAAAAAAAATTAACTGCATTTACCGAGTTATTTCCTAAATTTAAAACTCACGAACAACATGGAAGTTTTTTCATTTACTCGGATACATTTGCATTACGTCCAAAAAAAATTGACTCAAACCACCGTTCTGGAAATGTCAAAACCAAAAGAGTTGTTGCAATGAAAGAACAGAGCTGCAGCATCCCTGGCCTAGAAAATAACATGGTCTTTTTGACTTTAGGTTATTATCTAGAAGAATACACACAAAATTTAATAAGTGTATTTATCATTGCAGAGGGACCACGCACTAACTCTTGGGAAATTCCAATTTACACAGAAATTCCGTCAGAACAAATGACATTTGCGATGCCAATCGAACAAAAAGAACCTATTAAGCGCGTCAAAATTAAAGGTCGTAAGGAAAACGAAGCTGTATCGTAAGTAAACCATTAAGGCATAAATAAACATGGAAAACTCATTACAATTTTATCCTGATATGTTTCGTTTAGCTCGTGGATATCGAGGAATGACACAATCAGTACTTGCAATGGAAACTAGTATTTCACAAGGGCTATTATCCCAATTCGACCATGGATTAAAAACCCCTGATCCGGAACAAATACATAAAATTGCAACTGTGCTCAACTTTCCTGTTTCTTTTTTTACTCGTCCCGGAGTTGATATGCCATCTGGAATGATCTTTCACAGAAAACGAATGTCCTTAAAAGAACGTGATCGATCTATGATCGAGAACGAAGCTAAACTGCGACTCCATTGTTTAAAAATTTTACTCCAAGATCTCGAAATTTGTACTAATATAAAAAAAATGGAGCTCGCAGACTTTAATCATGATCCAGCAAAAATTGCCACGGCGTTGCGCTATTATTGGAAAATACCTGATGGTCCCATAAAGGACCTTTTCTCTATCGTTGAAAATAACGGAATTATTATTTTACGTTTTGATTTTGGCAATAGTACTTTGGATGGCTTTTTTATCCAAGATGAACATCCATGTATTGTCATTAATTCAGAGTTTCCAATGGATAGACAACGCTTCACGCTGTGCCATGAATTGGGTCATCTAATTATGCATGATTATCCTGACGATAATATCGAAGAAGATGCCAATGTTTTTGCATCCGAATTTTTAATGCCATCCCATGATATTAAAGAAGACTTGGCCCACCATCGCATAGATTTAAGGCTTTTAATTGACCTAAAACCAATATGGAGGGTATCAATTGGTGCATTGTTGCAGAAAGCAAAGGAATTAGAATACATCAGCGATTCAAATTATCGCCGCATTATAATACAAATGAATGCTTTACAAATAAGAAGAACAGAGCCAGCCCCAATACCGCTAGAAAATCCATCACTTGTAAAAGAAATTATTGATACTTACATTAATGAATTTAAGTATACTATCGAAGATCTACAAAATGCAATGGCAATTTCTCAAGAAGACTATATAAGGTTTTTTTCACCATTTGTTTTTAAGGAAAAAAACAACATAGTCAATTAATAATTCTGGACAGTACCACCAATGTTGCTTGGCCCGGAAGAAAACACCGGCGACTTAACGTTTAACTGGCCGTTGGGACGACGGATGTTGGCTAGCCACGCCACGTTGCAGACTTCCGCCCGTAGCCGGCCGGGGCATGCTGCGCTGCCCCGTCACGCCACCTCAACGCGGACGGCTGCGCGCCCGCTACGGCGGTGGGGCCTTCGCTCGACTACGTGCGGCTGCGTCGTTTCTCTCCTTGTTGCCTTTGCGTTCGCTCGGCAATGCCCTTACATTCGCGAGCGGCGCTAACCGCGCTATTGATGCGAGGAGGCAGTGTTACGTGGACAGCCTTACTGCGGAGACGTTGTGATGCGGGACAAGCCCCGGCTCGTGGCGCTAACCCGCGCTATTACCTGTGAGAAGACATTGTTTGGTGAAACAATAAAAAAGGCCGGACGTTTTTTGGCGTCCGGCCCGAAATTATTTGGCTTAATTGGCGTCGAGTTCAAATTGGGTGTTGTGCAAACGCCGGTAGATGCCGTTTTTGGCGAGCAACTCCTCGTGCGTGCCGAACTCGGCAATTTCGCCCTGATCGAGGACGATGATGCAGTCGGCATGGCGGATCGTGCTCAAACGGTGCGCAATCGCAAATACCGTGCGGTTGGCCATGACGCGGGTCAGGGCCTCCTGCACCAGTTTCTCGGTGACAGTGTCGAGGGCGCTGGTCGCTTCGTCCAAAATCAAAATCGGCGGGTTGCGCAAAATCGCCCGGGCAATCGCCACGCGCTGCTTTTCGCCGCCGGAGAGCTTGAAGCCCTTTTCGCCGACTTCGGTATCGTAACCCTGCGGGTGACGGCCGTCAACGATGAATTGGTGGGCGTTGGCGAGCTTGGCGGCTTCAATAATCTCTTCACGCGTCGCTTCGCGGCAACCGTAGGAAATGTTGTCGGCAATCGACTCGTTAAAGAGGATCGCCTCCTGACTCACCACGCCGATCATGTTGCGCAAGCTGCCAATATTATAATCGCGGACATCGGTACCGTCGATCAGCACCGCCCCCGAGCTCACATCATAAAAGCGGGCGATGAGATTGGCCAGGGTGCTTTTTCCCGAGCCGGTTTCGCCGACCACTGCCACCACGTGACCTTTGGGGATCACAAACGAGACGTTTTTAATAATCTGCCGGTCGCCGTAGGCAAAGCCGACGTGATCGAGCTTGATTTCGGTGTTGAACTCCAAAAGCTTGGGCGCATTGGGTTTCTCCGGCAAGCTGGTGTCGGTGTCGATGATGTTGAAATAACGGTCCGCCGCCGCCATCGAGCGCTGCAATTGGCCGATGACTTTGGAGAGCTCTTTGATCGGCTGATAGGCCATAAAAGCGGGAGCCAGCAAGGCCGCCAACTGGGTGATGCTCACCCCCTGACTGTAGGAGTAGACCAAAAAGACGAGGGTGGAAGCCACCGCCACGACTTCCATCGCGGGGGAGATCAAGAGTTGCAGGCGAATTGCCCGCACCGACTGTTTGAAATACTGGCGATTGACCGCATTGAAGCGGACTTCCTCCAGCTCCTCGGTGTGGTACGCTTTGACCACCCGGATGCCGGTAAAAACTTCGTGCATGCGCGAAAACACGTCGGCGATTTTGGCGAAACTCTTGCGGTACACCTTGCGGATGCGCCGCCCCAAAAAGTGGATCGGGAGGATCACCAGAGGTACGCCCAGCACAAGGATGATGACCAAAGAGTAGCTGTCATAGCTCCGGCAGGCGATAAAAATTGCCGCCAGACAGGCCAAGATCTGAATCGGAGCGCAGGTAAAGTCGGCAATCGAGTCCGACACCGAGTTCTCAATCGCACTGGTGTCATTGGTGCAGCGGCTGATCAAGTGGCCGATGTCGACGTTGCCGTAGTAGCGCAGCGACTGGTTGACCAGCTTTTTAAAGATGATCGAGCGCAAATCGGCGACGACCCGGGCACCGACCCAGCGCGTGTAATAGCGGTTGATGTACAAGCCGATGTTTTTGAGCGTCCACGCCAAAATAAAGGCGACGACGTAGATTGCGAACAACTGCCAGGCAATTTTGCCGTGGTCGTCGGCGACGGCAAAGCTGAACTCAAACGGCGAAGTGACTGTAATCGTCCTTTTTTCCACCGTGACCGGCAGATTGTATTTTTGCGTATAAGTCTCGACCTGATGCAGCATTTTGGTGAGCTGCGGGTCGTCGTCCTTGGGGTTGACGATGTTTTCGATCGCGGCCGCTTTTTCGGCGTCTGTGAGCGCGTGATCGTTGGTGACGGCAATGACCTTTTGCGAGAGAATCTCCTCTTTGCTTTGCTGGTTGGCCCCTTTGGGCTCAACCACACCGACCAGCTGGGGGATGATCAGCAAGCTCACCAAAAGGGAGCCGCCGACCAATACCCCGGCCAAAATGCCGATGCTCATCCTGAGCCAATAAGGCTTGGCGTACTGGAGGAGCCGCAAATAGCTTTGGGTCTTGAATTCTCCGTCGTTGTGATCGGATTTACCCATTAAGCGAAGAACTCCGCAATTTTACCGACGACATACTGACGCTGCTCGGTAGTGGTCTCGGGGTAAATCGGGAGCGATAAAATTTCGCCAGAAACGCGTTCGCTCACCGGGTAGTCGCCCGCCTTGCCGCCCAAATACTTGAAGCAATCCTGCAAGTGGAGCGAGAGCGGATAGTAAACGGCGCAGCCGATCTGGTTGTCGAGCAAAAATTGCTTGAGGGCGTCGCGTTTGCCGTTTTTGACCAAAATCGAGTACTGGTTGTAAATGTGGCGCGTCGCGTAATCGGCCTTAAACGGGGGTTCGATTTTGCCGTCGAGCTTGGCGGCGGCAAACATTTGATTGTACTCGGCGGCGTTGTGCTGACGCGCGGCCGACCACTGGTCGAGATCGCGGAGCTTAATCGAGAGGATCGCCGCCTGCAAGGCGTCGATGCGGAAGTTGCCGCCGATGTATTGATAGATATAAGTCGAGGATTGACCATGGTTGCGGAAAATCTTCAACAGCTCGTATTTTGCTTGATCGTTGCAGCTCACCGCGCCGCCGTCGCCGAAGCAGCCCAAATTTTTGCTCGGGAAAAAGGAAAACGCGCCGTAGTCGCCGATGGACCCGACGGATTTGCCTTTGTACTCGCTGCCGATCGATTGGCAGGCGTCCTCAATCACGATGAGCTTGTGCTTTTTGGCGATCGCCATGATTTTGTCCATGTCGGCGCTTTGGCCGAAGAGGTGCACCGGGATGATCGCTTTGGTCCGCGGCGTGATCTTTTCCTCGATTTTATCGGGGTCGATGTTAAAGGTCGCCGGGTCGATGTCGGCAAAGACGGGGGTCGCCCCGACGCGGGCAATTGCGCCCACGGTGGCAAAAAAGGTAAAGGGAGTGGTGATGACCTCGTCGCCCGCCTTGATGTTTTCCACCATCAAGGCGATGATCAAGGCGTCGGAGCCGCTGGTGACGCCGACGCAATAGTTGCTGTGGCAGTAGGCGGCGACTTCCTTCTCGAGTTTCTCCACCTTGGGGCCGAGGATGAAACGTTGAGAGTCGCATATTTCGGAAATTTCTTTTAAAATTTCTTCTTTCATCGGGCGGTATTGCGCCTGTAAATCGAGTAACGGTACTTGCATGGTCATATCCCTCATGAAAATGTTGGTTATTATATTAATATAGCATACAATCCTGATTTGCAAAGCGGCAAACGCGTTTTTGTGTTAAAATAGCGGTCAATCCTCCGGCGGCGCAAGGTCTTTCCCGAGCTCGCCGACCACCGTTTTGATGTCCTCAAAGGAGAAACCGCGCCCGAGCAAAAAGCGGTAGAGCTTGTCGCGTTTTTTACGGCTGTCGGTTTCGCGCGACAAAAGCCGGAGCTTGTAAGTGGCGGCCTCGCGGGCGCTCGACAGGTGGTCAAGCTCTTCATTGTCCAACGCGGCGGAGATTAGCTCGCCGCCGATCCCTTTTTGGCGCAAGCCGAGCTTGATTCGGCGCGGGCCGTAGCCGCGGTCGGACATTAAACTGGCGGTGTCCTCCGCCAATTGCTCATCGTTGAGGTAGCCGAGGCGCTTGCACTCGGCGACGGCGGCGGCCGCGGCGGCGGGGTGGACCTGACGGCGGATGAGCTTAAACAAGAGCTCCTTTTCGGCATGGGGCCGGACGGACAAGAAGCGGACGGCCTGCTCGAGGGGGGACAATTCTTTTTTCATTATTTTATTTCCGGCAAAGTTGGTTGCCGAAAAGTAATATAACTCCGGTTGGCGCAAAAGCAAATATCGATAAAAATATATTTATGAAGAGTTGAATTTTACAATTTTAGTGCTATATTTAAAGAAACACCCCTCGATATTTTTAGAAATTCAACAAACAAAAGGAATCTAAAAAATGATTAAAGTCGGTATTAATGGATTCGGCCGTATCGGCCGTATGGTTTTCCGCGCTGCGGTCAAAAACTTCAGCAAAGACGTCGAAATCGTCGGTATTAACGACCTCTTGGATGCCGAATACCTTGCTTACATGCTCAAATATGACTCCGTTCACGGCAAATTCACCGGCGACATCAAAGTCGACGGCAATGACATCATCGTCAACGGCAAAAAAATCCGTTTGACCCAGGAAAAAGATCCCGCCAACCTCAAGTGGAACGAAATCGGAGCCGACGTCGTTGTCGAGTCCACCGGTCTCTTCCTTGACAAAGAAACCGCCGCCGCCCACATCAAGGCCGGCGCCAAAAAAGTCATCATGTCCGCCCCGAGCAAAGATGACACCCCGATGTTTGTTTACGGCGTCAACCACAAGACCTACGCCGGCCAGGACATCATCTCCAATGCTTCCTGCACCACCAACTGTCTGGCTCCCATTGCCAAGGTTTTGAATGACAACTTCGGCATCAAACGCGGTCTGATGACCACCGTCCACGCTGCCACCGCCACCCAGAAGACCGTTGACGGCCCGTCCAAGAAAGACTGGCGCGGCGGCCGCGGTATCCTCGAAAACATCATCCCGTCTTCGACCGGCGCCGCCAAGGCTGTGGGCAAAGTCCTCCCCGAGCTCAACAAAAAATTGACCGGTATGGCTTTCCGCGTGCCGACCTCCGACGTTTCGGTGGTTGACCTGACCGTTGAATTGAACAAAGAAACCAGCTACGCCGACATCTGCGCCGCCATGAAAAAGGCCAGCGAAGGCGACCTCAAGGGTGTCCTCGGCTATACCGAAGAAAAAGTGGTATCCACCGACTTCCGCGGCGAAAGCTGCACCTCGGTGTTTGACTCCGAAGCCGGCATCCAGCTTGACGGCACTTTCGTCAAGGTTGTTTCCTGGTACGACAATGAGTGGGGCTACTCCAACAAAGTCGTGGAAATGATCCGCGTCGTCGCCAAGTAATTAGCGATTGGCATCGTTCCCCAAGGGCGGGTGGTGAGATACCGCCCGCCCTTTTTGATTTTTTAATATGTAAGGAAGCTTGAAACCATGAAAAAAACTCTCAAGGATGTGTGCTTAAAAGGCAAAAAAGTCGTGATGCGCGTTGACTTCAATGTGCCGATCAAAGACGGCGTGATCAAAGACGACACCCGCGTCAAGGGCGCTTTGCCGTCCATCAAGTACGTGTTGGACAACGGCGGCAGCCTGGTATTGATGAGCCACTTGGGCCGTCCCTCCGGCAAAGGCTATGAAGCCGACTTCAGCCTTAAATTGGTCGCCGACTACCTTGCCAAACTTTTGGGCAAATCGGTCACCTTTGCTCCCGATTGCGCCAATGCCGATGATATTGTCAAAAATATGAAATCCGGCGACGTCGTCATGCTCGAAAACACCCGCTTCTACAAAGAAGAAGAAGGCAAGGTCAAAAAGACCGACGACATGACCGATGAAGAATACGCCGCCAAAAAGGCCGCCCTCAAAGAAAAGCAGGTCGCTTTGGCCAAAAAATTGGCCTCCTACGGCGACATTTACTGCAACGACGCCTTTGGCTCGGCCCACCGCGCCCACGCCTCGACCGCCGTGATTTGCAAATACATCCCCGAGAGCGTTTCCGGCTTTTTGATGGAAAAGGAAATCGAGTATCTCGGTGCAGCCGTCGAAAACCCGATCCGTCCCTTTGTCGCCATCCTCGGCGGCGCCAAAGTCTCCGACAAGCTCGCCGTGGTGAGCAACCTTTTGACCAAGGTCAATACCTTGATCATCGGCGGCGGGATGGCTTACACCTTCCTCAAGGCCCAGGGCCATGATGTTGGCAACTCGCTCTGCGAGCTCGATCAGTTGGACTATGCCAAGCAGATGATCGCCAAGGCCAAAGAGCTCAAAGTCAATTTGCTGCTCCCCGTTGACAACATCGCCGCCGACAAATTCGACGCCGAAGCCAACACGCAGGAAGTAGGCAACGACATCCCCGCCGGCTGGATGGGCCTCGATATCGGCCCCAAGACCACCAAACTCTACGCCGACGCCATCAAGGGCGCCAAGACCGTGGTTTGGAACGGACCGATGGGCTGCTTCGAAATGCCCAAATTCGCCAAAGGCACCATGGGCGTCTGCGAAGCGGTCGCCACGGTCAAGGCCAACGGCGGCATCTCGATCATTGGCGGCGGCGACAGCGTCAACGCCGTCAACCGCTCCGGCTTGGCCGACAAGATGAGCCATATCTCCACCGGCGGCGGCGCTTCCCTCGAGTTTCTCGAAGGCAAAGTGTTGCCCGGCGTGGCCGCATTGAGCGACAAGTAAGATAACGGGGTCATACCCATTTCTTTGGGGGAAAGAGAGCATAAACTCTCTTTCCCCCGGATTTTGGTGACGAAACAAGTGTAAAAACGTTTTTTGCATTTGCTTCTTTGGCAAAACATAAGTATTTTATTTTATATGAGTAAATCCATGCAACATTTTGACAACCGTCCGATCGGGATTTTTGACTCCGGTCTGGGCGGGCTTACCGTGGCGGCGGCGCTGCGTAAAAAACTGCCCAACGAGGCGGTGGTTTATCTGGGCGATACCGCGCGCGTCCCTTACGGCAACAAATCGGCCGACTCGATCATCCGTTTTGCCCGCGAGGATGTTAAATTTATGCTCTCGCGCGGGGTAAAGATGGTGGTCGCCGCCTGCAACACGGTCTCCTCGGTGGCGATGAATGATCTGCATCACACTTACCCCGATGAGCACATCATTGGTGTGATTGAGTCGGGCGTCCGGGCGGCGATCCGCTCGGGAGCGCGTAAAATTACCGTCATCGGCACCCGGGCGACGGTCAACAGCGACTCGTACCGCCGCAGTCTGCACGCCCTTGACCGCGCGGTCAAAGTCGAGAGCATCGCCTGTCCTTTATTGGTGCCGCTGGCCGAGGAGGGCATTACCTCCGGGCCGGTGGTGGCGCAAATTTTGGATATCTATTTGGCGTCCGTCAAACGCAATTTGCCGGATGCGCTGCTCTTGGGGTGCACCCATTACCCGTTGTTTCAACAGACGTTGCGCGAATATTTTGACGGCAAGGTAAATATCATTGACAGCGCCTCGGCCTGCGCCGATTTTGTTGCTGATTTTTTGGCGGAGCATGAGATGGCCGCGACGACGGACAACCCGCCGGTGGCCGGTTTTTTTGTCACCGACTTGCCGTCGGAATTCAACCGCCATGCGACCAAATTTTTGGGCTATGTCCCCGAGCAGATTGAGAAAATTAATTTGCAGGAGTTTTAATTGCCCGCCGGATTGGCGGCGCGATTGTCCGAAAACGGCAAAAAGATATAAAACGCCGTTCCGATATTAAGCTCGCTCTTGAGCTGGATCCAGCCATGGTGGTTGCTGATCGTCCCGTAAGCCATCGCCAAGCCCATCCCGGTGCCCTGACCGATCGGCTTGGTGGTGAAAAAAGGCTCAAAGACTTTGCGCTTGACTTCATCGCTCATCCCGATCCCGTTGTCCTTGATCATGATAAAGCAGTAGCGCGACAAGTCGCAGTTGCCGAGCTCCGCCGGACGCTCGGGCTTGATGGGCGCATTGAGCGCGCGGCCGGTCATCAACGAGAGCTTGCCGTCCTCGACATCCTTCATCGCATACAGCGCATTGAGCATCAAGTTGAGCAACACCTGCTGGATTTGCAACTGGTCGGCCTTGACCGGCGGCAAGTTGTTTTCGTGCTTAAAGGAAATGGCCGCGTGCTTCAAATTTTGCGGGCCCAAGAGCTCAATCGAGTCCTCCAGCAGTTTTTGGATGTTGATATCCACCAATTGATATTTCCCTTTGCGGGCGAAGCCCAAGAGCTGTGAGGTCAAATGTCCGGCTTTTTCGGCAATCGAAGTAATTTTTTCCAAATGTGAAACCGCTTCTTTGCGCTCCGGTTTGTACATCAATGTGATCAAATCGACGTGGCCTAAAATCGAGTGGATGAAATTGTTGAAGTCGTGGGCGATGCCGCCCGCCAGCATGCCCAGAGACTCGAGGCGCTGGGAGTGGGCGAGTTGCTCACGCAACTGCTCTTTTTCCTGATTGGAGCGGATTTCCTCCGTGATGTCACTGGCAATCAACAACAAAATCGACTGGCCGCGAAGCTTGATCGGAGACACCGAGCACGAGAGAATCACGCTGTCCGACGAGCTCTCGTCCAACACCGCGCGGAACCGTACCGGCTCTTCGCTCAATTGATTGAGGTCCAGGTCCGGGTGATCGATGATTTTGAGGCGCGGGAAAACGAGTTTGTCGAGCAAATCATCGGGGTCGGCGCCGCCCAGAACCCGCACCGCCTCCAAGTTGGCGTTGATGATTTTGCCGCTGGCGGTGGTCATCAAAATCACTTCCCCGGCGTTTTCCAGGATGACTTTGTAACTGTCCTCCCATTCGCGCAAATTTTTCTCCAATTCTTTGGAGCGGCCGTAGCTGCCGAAAAAGGCGAAGACCAAGTCCAGCGGGCTTTTTTCACCGCTCTTGATGTCGCGCTCGACCATGCTTAAATAAATTTGGAGCAAGATGGCGATCAGGACCGCCGCACAAAGCCGCGCCACAAACGTCCCGGTGTCAAACAAGGCGGTAAAGCTGCTGTTGATGATGACGCCGAAGAGCAAATAAGTGATGGTGACCGCCAGCAGAAATGCGCCCAAGATCGAAAAAATCCGGTGAATTTTAAACAGCCGCAAGCGGGTGTAGATCATCGGGATCAAAAACATTTCCAACAAATAGGAGAGCCCCAAAACGTTGGTTGCGCTGCGGCTCCCGGCGAGGAGTTCGTCCAATGTATTGGCCGAAATGCCTGAGTTGATCGAGAAGCCGAGCCAGTTGCATTCGAGGCGGGTCAATTCGCCCAAGTAGAGAAAGAGGCCGAAAAATACCACCAACCCGATGATCAGATGCTGTGTCTCCAAGGTGCCCTCGGTGATGTAGACCATGAGGATAATGGAGATGACCGGAAAGAGCAACACCACCGACCCTACCGAGAAATCCAGCGTCCCCGCCAGCACCACCCGGCAATCGGCCGCGGAGACTAATGTCGAGAGCAGCGTGATCAACCCGATGCTGATGAAAAAGGGTGCCTTGCCGATCGAGCGGCGCTGACTGTACAAGAGCGCCAACCCCACAAAGATAAAGACCATCTCCAAGATGGCCAGCAGCAGCGCCTGGATGTGTTCGATCATTTTTTATCAGCCTCCTTGAGCGAATGGCGAAACAATGAGTATGAGTTGTAGCTGTTGTGCCACAACACGTAAAACGTGGGCCCCAGTGCGGTCAGCGGGTCGGCGTTTTGCAACGCGAGATAAATCGTCAGCGTGGTATTTTTTTGCCCCAATGACTGACTGGCCGCCACCGCGTATTTTTTGCCCCCGAGATAATAACCGAGGACAAAGTTAATGATACAAATCACCAGCGAAACCAAGCCGATGTACAACAAAATGTCCGTCGGGATGCGTTTTTGCTCGCGGACAAACTGCGACGCATTGGCAACGATCAAAAATATCGCAAAAATCCAGATGTAAAAACTCCATTTGCCGAAAAAATCGGAAAACTTGCCCGCGTTGCGAAACAACAACCGGACGACGACTGCCGCCGCCACCGGGATGCCGATCACGTACCCGACGCTTTTTAATGCCTCGACAAAGGTTCCCTCCGCCGGGCCCGGCAGCACCATCGGCAAGAGTACCGGAAACAAAATCGGGATCGCCAAATTGGTCGCCAAAAACGCGGTCAAGGTAAACTCGACGTTGTCATCGAGCATTTTCATCACCACCGGCGCCGCCGTCGCGGTCGGCGTAATCCCGGTAAAAAACGCCGCCAGCGCCAACTCGCGGTGGCCGACGGCGATCAACACGGCATAACTCCCCAGGCCCATCGCCACATTGGCGACCACCAACTTTAAATGCGTCCACCGAAATGATCTGAAGGCGATTTGGGCCTTAAGCAGCACCAAAAAAAGCATCCAGATCACCAGATAGCGGATCACAAAACTGAACTCCGCCGCCTTGGGGCAAAAATAGCCGCCGGCAAACGCGGCGGCCATCGCAATCAATTTTACGTATGCGCCAAACATCAACCGCGAATCAGTTTCAACAACTCGTCGCGCTTGGCTTCCATCAGGGCCTCGCTGTCGGCTTCGACGATCAAGCGGAGCAACGGCTCGGTGTTGGACGAGCGGACGTTAAACCACCAACTCGGGTACTCGACGGAAATCCCGTCCAACTCAAACATGTGGCCGTCCTGATAGCGTTTTTTGATCTCCGCCAAAATTGGGGCGACATCGCTTACCTTTGAGTTGATTTCGCCGCTCGCAAAGTATTTGCGCAACGGTTTCACCAACTGGTCGAGCGGCTTGTTTTTCTTGCAGATGAGGTTGGCAAGCTTGATCATTGCCAGCGCCTGACTTTCGGCGGTGAAGTTTTCCTTAAAATAATAGTGGCCGGACAATTCGCCCGCAAACACCGCGTCGTTTTCGCGCATCTGGTTTTTGATAAAGGCATGGCCGACGCGCGACTGGATCGCTTTGCCGCCGTTTTCCTCAATGCACTCTTTGACCGCGCGGCTGCTGCGCAAATCATAGAGGATCGTCGCCGGTCCGTCGCTCAAAATGTCTTGGGCGATGAGGGCGGTAAAGAGGTCCATCGGGATGATTTCCCCTTGGTTGTCGATGAAGCCGCAGCGGTCGGCATCGCCGTCAAACGCGGCGCCGAAGTCGGCTTTTTCGGTCTTGACCCGGGCGCGGATGGCGTCAAGCGTGCTTAAGTGCAACGGATTGGCCTCGTGGTTGGGGAACGTGCCGTCCAAAACGTCATACATCGGGATGATGTCAAATAAATCGGTGATCCCGGCAATTTCATAAATCCCCATCGCATTGGCATAGTCGACGACGACCTTGAGCTTGCGGTCCATTTTGGCAAATTTGCGCAAAAACTCGGCGTAGGCCTTGGCGATATCATAGGTGGTTACTTTGCCCGGCTGAGCAACTTTGCTCCAACTTTGAGCGTTGACGATATTCTCGATATCCTTGATCCCGGTCGCGCCGCTGATCGGCACGGCCTGGGCTTTGCACAGTTTGAAGCCGTTCCACTCGCCGGGGTTGTGGCTGGCGGTGATCATCACGCTCCCGTCGGCTTTCAAAAAACCGTTGGCATAGTAGCTCATCGGGGTGGAGCATAAACCGATGTCGATCACGTCGGCGCCCTGTGCGGTCATCCCTTTGGCCAAGGCGGCAAACAAGCCGACTGAGTGCGGGCGCATATCGCGGCCGACCACGATTTTTTTGGCTTTGGTGAATTCGACAAAGGCGCGGCCGATTTTTTCGGCGAGGGCTTCGTCGAGGTCTTCGCCGTAGATGCCGCGGATGTCGTAGGCTTTAAAAATACTCATGCTGGTCTCCTTAATATATGATTTGGTTTGTTGTTATTTTAAAATGCCGACCGCATTCATAAATGCGAGCAACACCCCAAAAGGCGTGATGAAACGCACGAAAAATCCCCACAGCGAGGCCGGGGTCAAAATATGGCGGCGCAAGTCGCCATAGCCTTCTTCGCCACGGAGTCCGGCCAGAAGGATGAATAAATTGGTGTCGAGTTCGTTGCCGGCTCCTTTGCGCAGCTCTTTGAGGGCGTTGCGGATGCCCCAGTCCCAGCCGACAAAAATCGCAATCGCGATCCCGCCCAGGGGCAGCATCCAGTTGGCCGTAAGCATGTCGATCAGATCAAACAAACTCCCGCCGATCGGGTTAAAGGCATAACCGATGGCTTTTTGCATCCCCGGGAGGTTGTCCCAGTTATTCATACTCAAAGCGCAGAGCCAGCCCAAAAGGATGATCCCGACGGTGAACAGTGTCACCGATACTTTGCGCGAAAGCTTGAGGTGATTGATGCCGATCGCGATCACCACTTCGGCCAAGCTGATGGCGCTCGTCAGGGCGGCGACTAAAAAGGCGACGAAAAAGAGTCCGTTCCACAGCCAGCCGAGACCGCCCGGGATGAGGTTAAAAGCGGCGGGCAAAATATTGAAGATCAAGGCCGGGCCCTGACCTGCTTCAAAACCCATGGCGTAGACGGCCGGAAACACGGCAAGTCCGCCCAAAATCGAGGCGAGAGTATCAAGGCCGAGGATCATGACTGCCGATTTGGTGAGGTCTTCGTCTTTTTTGACATAGCTTCCGTAAGTAATCATAATCCCCATCGCAAGACTCAGCGAAAAGAACGCATGGCCGAGGGCGATCAAGACCCCGTGCCCCGTGAGTTTGGAGAAATCGGGGGCGAGGAAAAATTTGACCCCGGCCATCGCGCCCGGGAGCGATACGCTGCGTAAAATCAAAACCACGAGCAGCAGAAACAACAATGGCATCAAAATTTTGGACCAGCGCTCAATCCCTTTTTTGACCCCCATCCATAAAATTGCGCCGCAAATCAGCCAAAAAATCGCCTGCGCCAAAATGACCGTCAACTGGCTGCCCGGCGGGGCGTTGACGATGGTGCCGATGACTTGGGCGGCGCCCTCTTTGTCGGTAAAGGTGAGGCTGCCGGTGAAAGCTTTATAAATGTAAAGCAAAATCCACCCCGAGATTACCCCGTAATAGCCGCAGATCAGCACCGGCACAATTACGCCGCTCATGATGCCGACCAAGGTCCAGCCGTACTTGAGGATCAAGGCACCAAAGATAATCAATAAGCAGCCGTAGCCGGTAATCGAAAATAAGACAAGACAAATCCCGGTCAAGAGCAGCATGCCGCCAAAAAAGTCGGCCAAAAATGTCCGGTGCGAGGACAGTTGCTGAAATGCGCCGATGGCATCGCTCTGACTCTTGCGCCCCATCGCAAACTCGCAGACCATCAGCGGAAACCCGACAAAGAAAACGCACAGTAAGTACACGAGGACAAACGCCCCGCCGCCATTCATGCCGGTGATGTAGGGGAATTTCCAGATGTTGCCCAAGCCGATGGCCGACCCGGCCGCCGCCATCAGAAACCCCCAGCGGCTGCCCCAATGCTCGTCAATGTGTTTGCTCATAGCTCGTTGCTCCAACGGTTGAAAATCTCAATATCCCTGGCGGTGCCGGAGACGATCTCCAGCACAAAATGGTCGCAGCCGTCAGCCAGACAGCGGCGAACCACCCGCGGTAAATCCATGCGGTTGGCGGTGCTTAACGGCAGATGACCGTCGCTCCACTCTCTGACGGGATAACTGTCGTCATACTTGGAGGCGTGCAAATGTACCATTTTGATGCGTCCGTGACTGGTGAATTGATCGACTTCATTTTGGAAATCAAGATTGAAAATTTTGCTCGTGAGCCAGAGGTGGCTGGTGTCGAGGCATAAGGGGGAGTCAAGCTTGAGCATATCGCGGGCGACCATGTTGCCGGAGCCGTAGGCGGGGTAGTCGTTCTCAATCGCCCACAAAATGTCCGGGTGGGCGGCGCGGATGGCGGCCAGACGCATTTTGACGCGCTCGCGGCGCTCGGCAAATTCGCCGCTCCCGGTAAAATCGTTGTTGAAATAGTGATCCGCGTACATCGCCAGCTCGGGCCGATAAATCTCCATCAAACACTGGTGATAACTTTTGCCGTGGCCAAAGGCGGGGACTTGCCTGTCGCTCATAAAGAAACCGTGAAACACGCACGCTGTAATCCCGAGCTTGCGGAAGCGCTCCGCGTTTTGCGCTATTACCGCCAAGTCAAACTCCGCGGCGGCGAGATTCCAGTTAAACGCCTGACCCAACGGGCCGTGGGCGCTTAATTTTGCTCCCCAACTTGCCAGAGCTTCGATCTCGTCCTCGCCGGCGGTGTTGTGCAACTGGACGCCGAAGTCATAACCGCAACGCTTCGCCATGCCGAGGCAGGACAAATAATTGTCCTTGCCGCCGGGGCCCTTAAACGCGCTGGAGGTCATGTCCAGTCTCATTGCAGTACCCGTAAGAGTTGGGGGTTGATATCGTTGCGCACCTCGGCCGGGCGGTAGGTGACGACAAAATTGGTGTCGTCGTCGATTTTCATGGTTTTGACATAGCGGTTGAACCGCTGATAGTCTGCTTCGGATTGTTTGCGCTTGATCAACTCGTCCACGCTGCGCTCGACCAATTTGACCGGGATCGGCACGTAGCCGAGCTTAAAGCGGTAAACCTTGAGGTGAAACGTGTCGCCGTCCTTAATAGGCTCAAATGACAGATCAGCCCAAATGACTCCGCCCAAGAGCCACTTGTATTTGGTCTCCAACGGGTACAATATATCAAATTTGCCGTTGGCGAATTTGACCAGATATTTGCGTTCGGGGAGCGCGCTTTGTTTGCCGATCGAGGTCAGCACGACCGCGCTGGTGGTATCGGCGCCGCGCAGCAAAGCGGCCATTTCGGCGGGATTGAGCCGGATGGTGGATTCGGCGGGTTTGCCGGATAAAATTTCTTTGACCACCCGCTGCGAAATTCGCATTTGGGTGCTGAGATCTTCAATTTTTGCCGATTCCTTGACCGGTTTCTCATTGCGCCCGAAAACAGCGGCGACCAGCAGCAATACCAATAAAAAGAGCAGAAAAAACAGCACCAGAATCCAAGGTAAACACCCTGATTTCTTTTTTTTGCGCGCCGGGGGGGCGTCGGATGATGCTTTTCGTCTTGCTGCCATAAAGGGGTAAATTCCTTTCCGTCCGATAATATAGCACAAATACCGGGTTTTCGCTAACTTTTTCGGGCTTTTTTATTGATTTTTTTTGATGGACGGTGTATTGTAAAATCAATCGTTAATTGAGCTTGGCAAAAGGGATGCGATGAAAAAACTGGTTTTGGGTTTGGTGGCGGCAATGATCGCTTATTGGGTGGCGGCGGCGCCGACAACTTTGGATCTGAATACGGCCGTCGGCGGCGAACGCGCCGAGGTCAACGGTAAAAACACTGTTTTTTTGCCAAAATCGGCCGAGGTCAAAAAAGACGCGATCACGATTGCTCTCCCGCAGCCGTTGCCCGCCGGGACGTGGCTCCTTGATTTTGAGCTCTACGGAGACTGGACGACGCGCAATGTCAACATGTTGTTTGCCTTTGACAATCAGGCCAAATTTATGATTGATACTTCGCTTTTTCAGCGGACTCGCGATTTTTATCATGCCAAAGTGATTTTAAGGACGCAAAGCCCGATCAATGAAATCAAAATGCTATCGGGCCGCAAGCGCGATTTGGACGGGTTGGGAGTTGCCGGGATCACCATTGACGCGTGTCCGTCCGATCTCTTAAGTTCCCCCTACTCCATGATTTATTTTGAGCTGCCGGTCAAAGACGGCCGGATCGACTGGTCCAATGATATGGCTTACGGGGTCTATACCTTTCACTTTAAGGATGCCTGCGGCCTTGACGTTGAGACCCCCCAAGGCAAGTTTGAAGTCCCCCCAGCCAAGTCGATCAACCTTGCCGGCAAAGAATTTACCAGACTTGTTGTCATGGGCGACACTCCGGCGATGGTTTCTGGCCTGCGCTGTGTGGACAGTTTGGTCAAATATGCGGAGTATAAGGCTGCTCCCGCAACCTATGATTTAAGCAAACGCGACAAGGGCGTCCTCAGATTGGTCGGCAATATCAAGAGCGAGCCCGCCGTTCCGTTGTATCCGGACGGGAAAAAGATTGCGTTGGTGACAAGCTGGGATGACGGCCGTAAATTTGATTTTCAGCTTGCCGATATTTTGGATAAATACGGTGTGCGCGGCACCTTTGCAGTCAATTTTAACTCTGAAACCATGCCCGATTTGGAAAAATTTGAGGATCGCGGCTTTGAGATTGCCTCTCACAGCTACTCGCATCCGGCATTGTGGAATTGCACTCCGGAGAAATGTCGCAAGGAGTACGAGTCATTGCGGGCAATACTCGAGCAAAAACTCGGGCATCCGGTGATCAGCTTTGTTTTTCCCTTTAATTATCAGCCAAGCTATGATGAGAATGGCGATTATGTCTTGAAGGGGATGACTGATGCCGGTTTTTGGGGCGGCCGCCCGACCTCCCAAGCCAGCGACAAGACGATTCAAAATATGGGCGAAAAAGTGCTCCTAAAACCGGATTTTCACTTTATGGCTTCCCCGGCCAGTGTGGCGGCAAGGTTGAAAAGCGCCCGCGAGGTTCCCGGCTCCTTTATTTATTTGTGGGGGCACAGTTACGAACTCGTCAATGGCGGCGACAAACGCCTCGAGGAAAATCTCGCCATTTTGGGCAACCAGCCGGATATCTGGTATGCCTCGCAGGGGAGTTTCTCGGTCTGGCAGTTTATCCGTAATCATCTGGAAATCAAAAAGATTGCGGACAATGAGTACGAGGTCTCCATCCCCTGGATCCACGACGACGTCAAAACCTTTGCCCCGGTGGCGTTGACCGTCCCGGCCGGGACGACCGGGGTCTACTGGAATGATCGCAAGATCGACGTCGATGACGACAATCAGGTCGTTTTAGAGTTGTAATCACGAAAAAAATCGTCATTGCGGCGGTTTTTTGATAAAAAAATCGAAAGGCTCTTGACAAGCGATCTTTTTTATGGTATAATTAATGGTAAGGTAATGTAATGTAAGTAGTGATACCATTAATTTACAAGAAGGAAATGCCATGAAAAAGAATTTTACCTTGATCGAATTGCTGGTTGTAATCGCGATTATCGCTATTTTGGCAAGCATGCTGCTGCCCGCCTTGAATCAGGCGCGCGACCGGGCGCAAAATACCAAATGCTCGGCGGCGTTAAAACAATTGTCGATGGGATTAATCATGTATGCCGATGCTCATAAAGGAATTATAAAAATTAACAATTGGCAGAAAAACAGTGAGTACCGCTCAATGTTTCCGTCCTATGACACCGCGTCGCCGGAGATGTACCCGTCAGGTTTGATCTGTCCCAAGGCGCGCGGCGCAATTATGAATTACGGCGGCAAATTCAATATCAATTTGTCCTACGGGATCAATGCCTACGGTCATTTGGGGCGGGCGGATTACTCGTTTGCGACCTTGACCGGCGATTACACCGCCAACCAGTATGCGATGAGCAAGGTGGTCAACCCGAGCCGCAAGGTGCAACTGATGGACGGCCTCGACTGGTGGCTCAACCCGACTTCGACGCTGGCGGCTTATGAGGCCAACGGCGAAGTGTCCAAGACGATGCAGACGGCCTGGCGTCACAGCGATGCGGCCAATCTGGCGTTTTTTGACGGTCACGTCGAGAGCCGCAAGTATCCGTCAATTTCGTACAATTACGCACCCAATAAAAGTTATTGGTGCGCCTATTTTAAATAACATAGCCAAGGAATCATAAATGTCCGTGTCTCCTGAAATTCCGATGTATTTGCGCATCCGTGAGGATTTGCTGCATGCCATGCAGCTGGACCCGGCGGGAAGCGTCCCCTCCGAGCGTGCGTTGTGTCAAAAATACAACGTCTGCCGTCCGACTGTCCACAAGGCGTTGGAATACTTTACCGAAAACAACCTGATCGTCCGGTTGCCCGGCAAAGGTTCCTTTTTTGCGGGCAAGCGCAGCTCATTGCCGACCGAAGTCAAGCTGGTGATCCGCCATGATTGGCGGCATTGGGTCGGCGACCTGTTTTTTGAGCAGGTAATACAGGGGCTGTACCGCGAGCTTGCAACGGTAGGGATTCCGCTCTCCATGGAGCAATACTCGGAATCGTTGATTTCGCGTTTGTCCGAGATGTCGCAAACTTGCAGCATCTGGCTGTCACCTGAGCGCTCCGAAGTGGCCGCATTGACGTCGCTGGCGGAGCGCGGCCGTCAGGTCATTGCCATAAACCATACCATTGACCACCCGGCGGTGAGCTCGGTGTCGATTGACCACCGGCAGTCGGGGATTTTGGCGGCCAATTTCGTCAAAGAGTGCAATGTATCGCGCGTGGTTTATTTTTCGCACAGCGCCGATGCCAATTTACAGCAGCGGCGCGAAGCCGCGTTGCTGGCTGCGTTGGACCGATCCGTGGTTTATGAGAGTGTCAAAATCGACTTTGACGCTCCGCATTTGGAGGTAATGCGTCAGCATTTTGATCCCCGTAACGCCGTGATGATTTTAAACTCGATGTGTCTGTGGGATCACGCCTGCAGCGCTTTTGGCTTGGAGATGGCCAAGACGCTTATTTTTGTCAACACCGCCGAATTTTTGCCGGGCAACCCGTGCCGGATTTTGGGTTTGCCCGCACGCCTGGGGCAAATTGCCGGCCAGATGATTGCCCGGTGTGAGCGGGCCGGGGCACAGTGTTTGGTCGAGCCGGTGCGTTTGTAAGCAAATAAGCCAATTATTTTATCATTTTTGAGGATTGTTATGAAAAAGGGTTTGTTTCTCGGATGGTTGTCGGTGGTTTCGAGTTTAACGGCAATGGCGGAGGTGCCACCCTATTATCCCGCGCCGCAGCCGGTGCCGCCTTTGGGGCAAACGGTGGATAAATTTGCGCTGTCAGTCGAAGTGCCGGGGCTGGGCAAGCTTGCATACTCCGACTTTAACGGTGAAATGAGCTTGGACGGGACGTGGAAAATCAGCCCCTTGCAGCGCTCGGCGACACCCTTTGCCGACAACGTTTTGCTCAATCAAAAATTTCAGGACTTCGCCTTTAATGACAACTCTTGGCGCGAGATTCCGGTGCCGCTGGACGTTCACCGTTTTGACAACACGCTTTACCGCGCCAACGAGCCTTATGTGGCTGGCGCTTACCGCAAACAATTCACCATCCCGGCGGCCAAACAACCGCGGCAAATATTGCTCGACTTTGGCGTCATCGGCTATGAGGGATCGGTGTTTGTCAACGGCAAACCGGCCGGGAGCCATCACGGCGACTTTATTCCTTACTCGGTCAATGTGACGCCTTTGCTGCAATCCGGCGAAAACACTTTGTTTGTCCGCTTTTTAAGCGATGCCGGTCCGGCGCACGGAGCGGTCCCGGCGGCCAAACATGTCTACGGCTCACAGTGGAGCCCGACCAATATCAAGGCCGGGCTGTGGCAGAGCGTCAAATTGTTGACCAAGGCGGGCGATATTTATTTCGGTCAAATCCTGGTCAGCCCCGACTTGGCCAATTCGTCGGTCAGGGTCGATTACGAGCTCCAAAACAACGGCAAGCCGGTCAAGGCGGAGCTCATGTTTGCCGTCGTTTCGGCGATGAAAAGCGATGCCGGGAAACTTGTCTCAAAGTGGGTCAGCGTCCCGGCGCAATTGACCGCAAAGATGAATACCGGCAGTGCGGTGATCCCGCTTGACCGGCCGCAAAAGTGGTCGCTTGATCACCCTTATTTGTATGATTTGACCGGGGTTGTCAAACTGGACGGCAAAGCCGTTGCCTTGGACATCGCGCGCTTCGGCTACCGCGATTTCAAGATTAAAGGGACCGATTTTTACCTCAACGGCGAGCGTATTTATCTCTTTGGCGAAAATCTGCGCTCGGTCGACTTCGGTGGCCGCAATCCCGATGTCGCCGCCGACCGCGCCTCGTTGGCGAAGCAGCTGGCCGGGTTCAAGTCGCAGGGGGTCAATATCATCCGTACCGCGCACCAGCCGATTTTGCCGGTGGCGCTGGATATCGCCGATGAAATCGGTTTGATGGTGTATGACGAGAGCGGCTGGAGTTTTACCAACAAGCTTGACCCCGCGTTTGGCGCAATCAATGAGGCCGAGCTGCTGGCTTGGCTGGCGCGCGATTACAATCACCCCTCGGTGGTGATGTGGTCGGGGGCCAACGAGGTCGTCCACCGCAATCGGCCCGACATCCGCGCCTTGCTTGATCGGCAAGTGGAGCTCATTCGGGCCTTTGACCGCTCGGGCCGCCCGGTTGGGTCTTTCTCCGGCTCGGCGAGTCACACGAGTTACGGCAACGACCCTTTAAAAACCGACTTTTTGGATCTTCACAGCTATGACGGCCTGGCCACCACCGCGTGGACCAACTGGAGCAAAAAAGTCGACCAAATGTACCAGGTAAGCCAAAAGGATTACGATCAGACCGGCGGCATGCTGAAAATGCCTTATATTATCTGGGAGTGTGTCGGCTATTCGTGGGGTGGCAAGAGCGACCGCAATTATAAAGAAAATGATATTAATAGTTATATGAAATACGTCGGGGTCAAAAGCACTTGGGCCGAACCCAACGGCATCGGCTTCTCGGGCTCCATCGGTTTGGCCGCCGCCCTTGATCCGGCGCGCGGCAGCCAGTACGGCAAAGCATTTATGGGCAAACGCTTGCTGGAGTTGATTCGGCAAAATCCGCGCATCACCGGGTTTGCCCCGTGGCAGCACGCGTATGATTTGCCGATGGCGTCAATCTGGAATCAACCGGTATTGCCCGGCTTGCGCAACGCCCAAAATCTGCCGCCGCGCAATCTGATTGCCGACAACGGTCTTGAGTCGGAGTGGTTTGCGGTCAACAGCACCAATCAAACCTTTGCCGACGGTAACATCAAAGTTGTGCTGGTCGCCGCCGACCAGAAAGAGTATTTATTGGGCGAATACGCCACCGGACCGATCCCGCCTTGGAGTACCGCCTCCGGCGCGGTCAAGGCCAAGCTCCCGTTGCTCGCAACAGCCGGACAATTACGGGTCACGCTGACGGCGGGCGGCCGCGAGCTCGGGCGTAATTTTTATGACCTCTCGGTGATGATATTAAAGGATATTACGCAAAAAGTCTCTGCCAAGGGTAACGTTGCTTTATTAAACACAAATCCGGCAGTGGCGGCGATGTTAACCGATTTGGGGATCACCTTTGAACAAGTTGAACTCAAAAGTCTCAACCCCAAAGATTTCCCGTTTGCCGTCGCGCCTCCCGGTTTCGACGCTGGTCGTTACGGCGAGTTGTCCGCTTACGCTAATGCGGGCGGACGTTTGCTCATTTTGGAGCAAAAATCCGGGCCCAAAGAGGTGCTCCCAGGCTTGCAAAGCGTGACTTCGCCGTTGCCCTTTGTCGATCTTATTTTAATCAAACACCCGGTGTTTGCCGGTCTTACGCAGGCCAATTTTGAGCTTTGGCCCGTCAATCCCGACGGGATGGTGATCGTCAACTCGATTTCGCCGTTTTCCGCCAATGCTTTGGCCGCGCGCGGCCCGTTGCTGAGCGGTCAAAACATCGAGAGCGCCGTTATGGAGGCCAAAATCGGCTCCGGCGCGGTCTTTTGGAGTCAGTTGGAGGCTTGCAATTTGTGGAAAATTGACGGCGGGGCAAGCACCTATTTGCGCAACGTTTTGGCCTACTGGCTCAAGGGCGATTTAAGCTCTACCATCCAAAATTTCGCTGCCCGGCGCGGCCGCCAGAGCTCGATTCCGCGCTCCCGCGAGGTTTTCATCGACTTAAAAGCGTACGCCAACCGCTCCTTTGCCGACTGGACCGGGCAGGGGGACAACAATTTTTCCGCCATGCCGCTCGGAGTGCAGGAGGTCGGTAAATTGCGCTTCTCAATCATCGACCCGGCGGCCAATCAAAACAAGAGTTGTCTCATCCTCCGCGGCTCGGCCAAGCCCGAGTTCCCGGCCAAAATCACCGGGATCAAGGTGGACCGCAAGCTTGCCCGGATCTTTTTTCTCCACACCGGCGCGTGGAGCGGCAATGACGCGGGGCGCTACCGGATGCATTACAGTGACGGTACTTACAGCGATTATTTGCTGGTCAGCAATTACAACATCGGCGACTGGTGGCAGACCGGCTTTTTGACCGACGCCGTCCCGGGGATCATCCGCGCCAATGCCGTGACCGAAAAAGTCGGCACCTTTGTGGCCGAGTGGGAGAATCCTTACCCGCAAAAGACGATCGCCGCCATCGACTTTATTTCGGCGGGCGGCACCGGCGACATTGACTATATGCCGGGGCGCTTCCCGGTCAGCATATTGATCGCGGCCACCGGCGAATCGGCCTCGGACGACACGTTGCCGCTCGCCGGCAAATGGAGCGGCGGCGCCAAGGGCGATGCGGCGGCGCCGACGATTTCCGAGCAGGACGGCTACGCCAAAATCAAATTTCCGGAAGTCGGCGAAAACGGTTACAATTACGCCATGCTGCGCTTTGACACGGCAAAATTTGACTCGGACAAGCACAAATATTTGACCTTCTTTGCCCGTTCGGCGATCGGCGGCGCTCTGGATGCGTGTTTGCCCGAAGCCCAGTGGAAGAGCCGTTACCGCGGCGTCTTTGACCTGGACAGCCGCTTCACCGACTGGCGCAAGGTTCGGTTGAGCTTGGATGATGACATGCAGGGCTCGGTCATGAAGGATAAAAAGCTGCGCGGCGAGTTTTTCCTCTACCACGGCGAAAACAAAAAAATTCCCGGCGGCGCCAAAGCAATCGAAATCGATATTCGCGACCTTTGTTTTGAGTAAAAAAGTTAAAATTGAGGTTGTAAAAGGATAGTTACGGATGTATATTCCCCCATCATGAGCTTTTTACGATGGGGGTATTTTCATGGTTGTGCGTTTTTTGTATCCGGAGGGCAAAGTCAAGGCCCTGACGTTGAGCTATGACGACGGGGTCAAGCAGGACCGTCGTCTGGTTGAAATTTTTAACCAGTACGGTCTCAAAGGGTCGTTTCACCTCAACTCCGGAACTTGGGGGAGCGGCAACCGGCTTGATGAGTCGGAGGTTGCCGCCGTATATCAGGGGCACGAAATCTCGTGTCACAGCGTTTCGCATCCTTTTTTGGAGCGTTTGCCCGCTGGTGAAGTAATGCGCGAAATTTTTGACGACCGCCGCAATTTGGAGAAATTGGCCGGTTATCCGGTGGTCGGGATGTCCTACCCTTTCGGTACCTACAGCCAGTCGGTTATTGAGATCGCCAAAGCGGCCGGTATCAAATACTCCCGCACCACCCGCAGCCACGGCTGGTACGGGATCCCCGACGATTTTTTGGAGTGGCACCCGACTTGCCACCACAACGACGATTTGATCAACCGCACCAAGCGCTTTTTTGAAATAAAGTACTCGCTCGCGTTGTTTTACGTCTGGGGACATGCCTATGAGTTTGACAATGATAACAATTGGGCGCTCATTGAGGAATTCGCCAAACTGGCCTCCGGTCGTTTTGACATCTGGTACGCGACCAATATTGAGATTTATCACTACCTCACCGCTCTTCGCCAAGCGATCGTCTCGGCGGACGGGATGCAGATTTACAACAACAGCGGCCTGACGCTGTGGTTTACTTACAATGAAAAAGTCGGCTCCATCCTGCCCGGCGAAAACAAAGATGTAACAGATTTGTAAATCATTACTCCATAAGTCTTTACGACTTTCTGCGGTATAAAATCATCGTTTCGACCCCGGCGGTCCCCGGAAACATATCCAGCGTTTTGACCGCTTCGGCCTGATAATGGTGGTTGGTCCACATTTTGTGATTGCGCCCGACTTCGTCGATGTTGCAAAAAATGTGCAGCACTTTGTCGGGCCGCCGTCCGGCGATGGTTTCAATCACGCCGGGCGCACAGCCGTTGCGCGGCGGGTCAAGGATAAATACTTCATTTTTGGCCGCGCCGGGCAAACTCTTCTGCAAAAAATCCGTCGTGATTGAGCCGGTTACAAATTTAATGCGCTTGTCGGGGAACAAATGCTTGGCATTGGCCGCCCCGGCTTTGACCGACGGGCCCTCGTAATCGATTGCAGTCAATGACTCGACTTTATTGGCATTGGCCAACCCCAGGAGCCCATAACCGCAATACAAATCCACCAAATGCTCCTTGCCGGTAAATTGGACCAGCTCCGCCGCCGTATTGACCAACGTTTCCAAAATCGACTGATTGACCTGGGAGAATCCGGTTGGCGGGTACAAAAGCTTGACTCCGTTAATTTTGACGTCCAAAAAATCGCAGCCCCAAATCTTTTTAATCGTGACCTTTTTGGCGTCCGGCTGCTGATTGTCCAAGTAATAATCCGAGCCCGCCTCCGCTACATACAAAAAATACGCGCTGATTTCCGGAAACTCCGGCGTCAGCAAATCCGTCAAATGCCGCAGCTTGCGGACGATTTCAGCGTTGGCTTCCGACAAATTGATGATCAATGCCACTTTTTCATATGACCCGCGCAGTACCAGATAATTGAGATGGCGTGCCAAAATTTTCAAAGCGGGGATGGAGAGACACTCATAAATTTTGTCGTAAATTTTGGCATGCAGCTCCGGCTCGAGCTCTGAGTGCTGCACGGAGTGATAGCCTGTGCGGGCGTGCAAGGTGAGCATCAAGCGTCCGTTTTGCCACGAGGCCCGGCGCTTGGAGATGGTCCGGTAGTTGCGCGCCAACGGCGAGGGGATGAGTTCGGTCTTGAGGTCCAAATGATTGTTTTGGTAAAAAAGTTTGAGCGCCTGATTTTTGAGCTTGCACTCGTTGGGGTAGGTGAAATGGACCAAAGGCTCAAAAGAGTTGAGGTTGAGGTCGGGAGCGAGTTGTTTCAGTGTTTCGTCAAAAGTCATAATATTATCAATCGCGCGTTAAAGTTGTTAATTCTTATAATATACCGTAACATGCGGTTGATTGCAAATAAAACCCCCGGCAAAACTTGCGTTCGGCCGGGGTTGAGTTCAAGACCCGTTATTTGCAGAGATCCGCGGGCAAGGTTGCGCCGCAGTTGGGGCACTGACGGATGGCCGCCGGCGCTTTGGGGGCCGGGTTTATCGTTTTGTAGACAAACAGGCACAAACAGGGCAGCAGAAAAAATACCCCGACAATATAGACAAAGGCGAGCGACTTGTGTTCGCTGGCGATCTTTGCCAAAGTTTTTGCGCAAAACGGCGGGATTGCCCGGAGAAAAAATACCCCGTAGATCAAAATTACGCCAAAGGTGTTAAAGAGCAAGTGGACAAAGGCGATTTGTAATGCCGCCTGAGCTCCGGCGCCGGAGATCGCGGTTGCCGCAATCATGGCGGTGATGCAAGTGCCGATGTTGGCCCCGAGCGTAAACGGGTAGACTTGCTCCAAGGTCATGATGCCGGCCCCGGCCAGGGGTACGATCAAACTCGTGGTCGTCGAGCTCGACTGGACGAGCATGGTGATCCCGAGTCCGCTGGCGATGGCATTGATCGGCGAACGGCCGACGGCGGTGTGAAAGATTTTTTCGGCGCGGCCGGTCATCATCACGCGGAGAATCTTGCCCAAGAGCAGAATTGCGGCAAAAATAAGGAAGATGCCGAAGGCGATGAATAAACTCGCGTTGACCTTGTCGGCAAAGGGCAGCATTTCAAAAATGCCGCTGAAGAAGTGATCCGCGGGTTTCAGCAACGGGTTCAGCACATTGAAATTGTTGGCACAGGAGAGATTATTACCGTAAAAGAGCCCGGCGAGCCATCCGGCCGAACGCTCCAAAATGTGGAACATTATTTCAAGCGGCAAAAAGATGATGACGGCGAGCATGTTAAAAAAGTCATGTACGGTCGCTGCCGCAAATGCTTTCTTAAACTCGCTCTTGCGGCCGATGTGACCCAAGCTTACCAAAGTGTTGGTAATGGTGGTGCCGATGTTGGCCCCCATCACCATCGGGATGGCGGCGGTTACCGGCATCCCGGCGGCGCACATGGCCACGATGATACTGGTGGTGGTCGAGCTCGACTGGATGATCGCGGTGGCCAGTAAGCCGATAATCAGCCCCATAAACGGGTTGGTGGCAAAGGCAAAAAGTTCCTGTGCTCCCTCTCTGCCGCCAAAGGCCCAGGAGAATCCGGACCCGAGGCAACTGACAGCTACCAGCAAAAGGTAGACCATGACGATAGTCATGCCCCAGGAGTAATACGGGTTTTCACTGATTTTATTGGTCAGGCGGTCCAATTTGGAGGGACCGGATTTTTTGCTGTTTTTGATGCTGCGTTTGAGGTTCTTTTCGAGCCCCTTGATGGATTGGAGAATGGATTGCTTGGTGCCGTCCCAAGCGTCGGCGTGACCGGATTCTTCGTTTTCGAGGACGAGCTCGAGGTATTTGCTTTCGAGCTTATTGCGGCGCTCGTTGAGTTCGCCGAGTTCCTTAAGGGCTCTGCGGCTGTCGTTGCCGGACTCCTCAAGGGCTTGGAGTTTTGCCTTCAACTCCTTTAATTCCAGTTCAATCGCCTGTTGCTTGTTTTTCATATATTCTCCAGTGATGTTAACAACAATAGTACCCGTTTTAATATATCACCGTCGAAAGAGAAAGGAAAGGGGATGATTGTTAGGATTGTGTTAGGAAACCGTTTGTCAACGGTTAATTTGTGGATTTTGAGCCAAAACATCCTGTCTTTGTTAAGGTTGTGTTTGTGCGGTCGGTTCCGCCGACAGTTTTTACCCGGTTTATGACTTTTGGGGATTGTCGGGATGGCCTGAAGAGTGTACACATAAATATGCGCATGCACGTGATACGTATGCGCACATGTTTGTGCGCGTGCTCCCGCGCGCGAGGGAGGTGGGATTGCGGTATAATAGTTGGATTGGGGTGCGGGGGAGGAGAGGAAAAAGTGGAAAAAATGGGGAGATTGAGCTTGACAAAGGGAAAAAGTGTGGTATCTTATAACCCA
>CAZSSH010000008.1:0-148142 GCA_964609825.1 uncultured Victivallaceae bacterium
CCAATGCGGCGTATTGCTGCGAGGGACGCCGTCATACATGATTTTACTCATATTTTTGGCAAATACCCCCTCCGACGCATCATACATAATGTGCATGGTCATCAGCTGACGCAGATTGCCGCGGCATTTGCTGTCTTTGGCGGTTTCGCGCGCCCGGCTTAAGGCCGGGAGCAACATCGAGGCCAAAATGGCGATGATCGCAATTACTACCAATAATTCAATCAATGTAAAAAACTTTTTCATCGGCAGCTTCCTTTCCTGTATGTTACGGTTTTAAGGTCAAAATAACAAATGATTTGGGCGGTACGGTCACCTTGGCGACACCCGGTTGCGCAAAGGTTTCGGTCTTGACCGAAATTTCCCGCGAAGCCCGCGAGTTGGCGCTTAAAATATTGGGCGCCGACAGTGTCTGCGACTTGATCAAAGTATATGGTTTGCCCAAGTCCAGCGCAATTTCGCGCTCGGTAGTGGGCAACCGGTTGTTGATCAATAAATAAAGCGTATCCTGGTCCTTGACCGCGGCGGCGCTCAAACTGAAGTTCTCGCCGGTGATCGAAGTGTGGGGCCCCGAGAGAGAGGTTTCCACCACTTTGGCGCCGTCCGGAATTGAGGTAAACAGCCGGTACAAGTCACCGAGACCGGTGGCAAAGTATTTGCCGTTGCCGTCGGGATAGACAAAGCCCCATGGGCCGGAACAAATATTGTGATAGGTCATCATCCCGATTTCAGGGCGTGAGAGGCTCATGATATCCCATTCGGCGGTATCCAGACAGCCGGTCAAAGCGTGGGTCTGATACCAGTATTTTTTCCACTCGGCATCGCCTTTCTCGGCATTGGGCGGCCATTTGGCGTGCTCGGAGATAAAAATTTTGATGTCAGGGTTGGGCGAATTTTTGACAAAATTGCTGAGATCGTCCAAATATTTTTTGAGATACCCCGGCGAATGGCCGCGATAATACGGGTGAAACGCGTAATAGGAGAGATCTTTGCCCAAAGCATTGAGCACCGATTGATTCCAATCCTCCCACTTGGCCAATTGCCGTTTGTCCCATGGAGCGGTGATCGAGTGGGCGGCAAATTTGGCAGCGGGCTCAACCTTGCGGACGGCGGCGATCCACTCTTTGCATTTGGCAATGTATTCGGCGGCCGGCATCGGGTCTTTGCCCCAATCAAGCTCGTTGCCGAGCTCCCAGACAATCGGCGTCACCGGCTCTTTGAGTCCGAGCGCAATGCGTTTTTTGCCCCATACCGTATCAGCGGAGCCGGTCAGAAACTCGGCCAGATCGGCCGCATCCTGCGCGGTATCGCCGGTCATATTAAACACCCAGACAAATTGGGCCTCGGGGTCAAGCTGACGCGAGGAGGCGATCCACTCGACGACCCCGACCGGCTGCGGCACGGCGGCACCCCACTGCCCGTTTTTTTGCGCTTCCCGGTTGACCATGGGACCAAGCGCTTTTTTCCATTGAAAATATTGCGAATCGGTCCCGGCCATGCGCACCGCCGGAAGCCGCAAACCTTTGAGGGCGGTGAGATAATCGGAGTTTGCTTTCATCCCCGGCTCATAGGCTTTGCCGTCAAAGACGGTAAGACGTGTCAGGCCCGGCCAATCATTGCAGAGACCGAAAAGTTTGTGGTCGTACAAGCGCACCACCTTGGCGGTATCGACTTTAAGCCCGGCGGGCAGCATACCCTCGGTGACTTGCGGCTCCAGAGCGACCTGAGTATTGTCATACTCCGCACCGGCACCGGTGCGGGCGGCGGCCGGGACCTCGATCTCGCTCTTATCGCCCCCAAAAGTGATTTTGGCGGTGAATTTCATCCCCTGATTGTCATAGCCACGAAATTGCCAGAGCCGCAAATTTTTGATCCATGAGGTATTGCGCATATCTTCCAGCACCCAGCCGTTTTGCGAGCCCTTAAAGTTAAGCACCAATTCCCCGTCCTTTAACGGCACCGGAAAACCGTGTTTGGAGCTGTAAATATCTTTTTTGCCGTTGGGCTTGATTTCGCCCAGATTGTTGGCGACGCCGATCATGGTCAGCTCGACAAAGGCCGCGTTGAGGTTGGCAGCCAATTCGACCTCCCACGTAACTGCAATTTTGCCGGGAGCGGCCGTATCGACACTGCGCGTCACCGTCGATTGCGCTGTCTTCCAGACACTTGTGGCGACATTATCGGCCTTGACGATCTCCGGCTTGCCGGACATCGGCGACAAAACCGTCTTCCAGTCTTTGTCAAACAGCACCAGATTGTCATTGACAAACAAATCGGCATTGTTTTGGGTGATTTTGACCCGGTTGTTGTTATCAAAAGTCACTGCCAAATCCGCCGCCGGAGCGGCCCCACTTAACAAGGCGGCAATCACGCCAGTAAACCATCGCTTCATTATTTGTCTCCTTCGCGTTTCAAATACATATCCAACAATATTTTTTGTACCGATTGATCATGGTGGAGCAATTGCGCCATCCGCGCCGCCGTTGCTTCGCCGCGCGCCGCCAGCGAAAAGACCCAGCCGGTTTTCTCCGCTGCGGCTTCTTCGGGAGTGATAATCCGCCAGTTTAAATACTCGGGCGTAACCCCCGACCCCAGATAATACTGCCGGACGAGATCGGCATAGAGTTTGTGCGAGCAAACCACGTCCAGTGGCGGTCCGGCCAAAACCGTCTCCAGCTCTTTGGCAAAATCATATGCGTTGGCGATCAGCGCCACCACCTCGGCCTCCGGCCGTCCCTGCTCAAAAATCTGCTTGACCAAAGGAAGCGCGGTGCGCGTTTCATAATCGGGCATGCACCACAGCAGCCGTTGTTTCCCTTCAGCGGCCAGCTGACCGGCCAGGCGGGTCATCATCCCCATAAAATCAAAACCGACCACATTGACAAAATCAAAATTCTCGTGATCGATAATAATCGGCAGTTTGCGCTCCAAAAGCCGCCGTAACAACGCTTCATCCGGAGCCGGATTATCGATCCATACCAAGCCATCCAAGGGCGTCAGGGCGATTTCATTAAAAATTTCCTCGCGGTCGCCGGACTCAAAAAAGATCTGCCGGACATTAAAATTACGTTTAACCAGTGCGCCGATTACCGGCGACAAACTCTGCCACGCCGACTGATCCAAATAAAAATAACGGCCATCCCCGTGAATCACGCCGATCAACGGCGGCTCCGACTCGGAGCGGGCAATCGACAGCTTGTTGGGGTTGGTAAACATCCCCACCCCCGGTCGGGTAATCACATACCCGTCCTCGATGAGCTCCTTGACCGCCGCCGACACCGTACACTGGGCGACGTCGAAATGTTTGGCCATCTTACGGACCGACATCAACGGCACCGAGGTCTTGCCCGCTTCGTACAGCAAACCGATGATATAATGGCGAATCTTTAATGTTTCTTTCAATGCCTTGCCCTTAAACTAAATCATAACAGTACCATAACAGCTATATTATACTACAAACACAATCACTTGTCAAGAGCCGGGCAAAAAAAATCCCGCATTTAACTGCGGGATGATCAATTGGATTTTTACACCGGGTCACTCAAAAATGACCATCGGGAATTTGTCCGGGTTTTTATTTTCGCCGATGCCGGGGGCGATGTGGATCCAGCCGTCGCGGCCCTCGCCGTCGTTTTCGTTGACGAGGAGGTTAAAGCGGACGCCCTGAGCGGCCTTTTTGACATCCATGCCGATGGCCGGGAGCGGGATCTCAAGCTCATAGACAGTTTTGTCGCCGTTGCGGCCGGTGACCAGCTTCATCGCCTTTTGAGCCGCATCAACATTGAATTTATCCGGAGCTTGGAAAACAAAGACCTCGGACGAGCCGTTGTTGAGCCGCGAAAGCCCGATTTCCCAATATCCGTTTTGATCCGGCAACTGCATGCCGAATTGGATGTTGTCCCCCTGCCAAACGTTGAATTTCTCAAACGGCTGGTGGTGGATATCGTCGGTGACTTCGGCCTTGAGTTTCAAACTCTGCCTGTCGGCGCCAAGCCACACTTTGGCCGAGAGATCGGACGGGTCGCGCCAAATCAAGTGACGTTTGGCCGGATCGTTTTCCACCAAGGAGATGACTTGACTGCGCTGATTGAGCGTAAAGTCGGCCGGCCGGGTAAAGTCGACGCCGGGGAGCGAAATCGCCGAATTGACCGGGACCAAAATCGTCCCCTGCCAAGGCGTACCGGCCAATTGGTAAACGATTTTGGCCGTCAAGGTGGTGCCGAAGGGGATGTTGAATTTATCGCTCACGTCAACCGTAAAATCGACGTTGCCTTTGCTGCTGGCGTCAAGCTTGATCTTTTTGGTCGGCTCCAACACTTTGACGCCGGGGATGTCCGACTCAAATTTGAGGCTGAATTCATGCGCCTGGGCCAACGGATTAAAGACCTGCAATTTAAAACTGCAACGCTTTTTGGGCTGCAATACCAAAGAGTTGTCAACATTGATCAAGGGAGCCAGGGGTTCGGCGGTTTTGGCGCCGACCAACTCCAAGGTGGCGGGCTCCTGGTTGATTTCCAATACCGTCATACCATCAAGCAAGGGCTGTTTGACGCGGTTGCCCATCAGATCGACGACATTGACGCTCTTGGCGTCGGTCTTGAATACAAGCGGCATCGTGGAGCCAAAGTTGGACTCATCCCAAGCCGCGACCAAAATATCTTTGCCGTCGGCAAACTGAAACAGCCACTGCGAGGGATTCATCGGGATCTGACGGACAAATTTCATATTGCCGTAGAACCCGGTCAGGGCGTTAAAGGCGCTGTAAACCATCTTAGGGTAAAAGTCATTGGTCAACATGCCGAAATGGTGCTCGGCATCGGTGGCGTCAAAGCCGTCGTTGCGCAAGTCATACCAGGTGTAGCCGATCGAGCCGCGGGCCCACGAGTAGAGCGCCTTTTTAAAGAGCGTCACCGCCTGGACCTTGTAACTCCCCCCCATCGAATGGATGGCGGTTTCGTTGGCATACCACGGGACAGTGGTGTTGGTCTCTTTGCGCATCGGCAAAAATTTGCCGTCGACTAAATTGGCATACTGCATAAAAGCGCCGTGCTCGTGGTAAGCATGGATGTCAAAACTGCCGCGGGCATTGATCAAATGATTGCGGTGAAAGTCTTTGTCCTTGCGCCCGGCATGATCGCTCATGGTGGCAAAGCCGCCGGTCATCACAATGGCGTCCGGGTTGGCCGCCTTGGCGCTTTCGTAGGAAATTTTTTGCAGTTTGGCGTATTCGGCGCTGCTCATACCGTTAAAGCCGGACAAATCGGGCTCGTTCCATACTTCCCAATAGCGGATTTTGCCCTGATAGCGCTTGACCATGGTGGAAACATAATTTTTCCACGCATTGTCATCCGGGCAGCAGCGCGACCAGTCAAGCCAGTTTTTGGAATTCTGCTTGTCCACCGGGGCCGCCCATTTGGCGGTAAAACCGAGGAGGGCCTGCACTTCGACGCCGTTTTTGGCCAATTGGTTGACGATGTAATCCATGTCTTCAAACTGCCAAACATCTTTGGCGGGCTGCAAGGAGTACCACTCAACGCTGTCGCGGGCGACTTTGGCGCCGCAAAGGGCGATGGCCATGATTTCTTTGTCCTGCTCATTTTTGCCCCAGCGCGCGGTATGCGAGTTGGTGCCGAAAAGGAAACCGGACGCGCGCCCGACGGTCGGCCCGGAGGGTTTCAAATAGGCAAAGCTGCGATTGGTCTGATACGAGAGCTCCGGCTTTTTTGCCTCGGAGACAACGCAAGTGACATCATAGTGCCCCAGTTGGGTCGGACGAAACGCGGGCTTGACAGCCTTAACTTCGCCGGCTTTTAAGGGCATGGTGATTTTTTCGGCAGTGACCTTGCCGGCAAAGTCTTTGAACTCCAGATTAAAAATAAAGTTGCCGTCTTTGTCGGAGGTGTTGTTAAAAACCAATTTCAATTGATCTTCTTCACCGGCCTTGAGGACATGCAGCGGATTGCCGGTGCCGATGTCCAATGCGACCGACTCAATCTGCGGTTTGACCAACGTGATCGTCGAGCCGGTAAAGTTGACCGTCGCCGCCGGATCGGCGGAAAAAAGCTCAAAAAACTCGATTTGCAGCGGCAATTTGGCATTGGCGACCAAAGAGGAGAGGTCAAACACCGTCTTGCCGGATTTGAGCGGAATTTGCTCGGACATCAACTTTTGATTGGCGCCGTCGCGCAAGCCCCAGCGCATTTTGATGTCACCGGTTACTTGCGCATCCACGGTAACGGCGGAAATTTTACGGTCATAACTGAGCAGCTGATTTTTGCGCTCATTGACGGCGGTCACTGGCGAAAACGCCGAGACCGTCAAGCCGTCATTGGAGAGTTTGAGTTCGCCTTTGCCCCACGGGCGGCCGAAACGATTGTCGTTGTTAAAGGCATAAAGTTGTGTGGTGGCCAAGGACTCGTCGCCGCCGGAGAGCCGAAAAGCGATGTTGGTCAAATACAACTTGGAGTCGGGGGCGCTCTGCGGGTAATCAATCCCGAACGCGCGGATCTTGACCGGGAAATCCATCACCTTGTCATTGTTGCCGCCCCAGCTTACGTTAGCCTTGTCTGGAGCAAGACTCCAAGTGACTTTGGCCGGACCCTCTTTGGAGAAATCGACGGTCTGGCCGTACTGAAAAATTTCACCCGACTTGTCCGCAAGGCGCAAGCCGATTTTGCGCACCGGGCAACCGGCCGGGACGATGAAGTCGGCAATGACCGCGGCACTGGCAAATTGTTTCATCTCCAAGGGGTCGTTGACCACCACCTCGATGTATTTGGAAGCCGCCGGGCTCCACGCGATTTCCACGGCGTCGGCGCCGTCCTGCTTCACCACATTAAGCTTTTCACCGGCGGGAGTTCCCGGCACATACTTGGTCGCGCCGCGATCGGCGGTCCAGCCGGATTTTTTCTCGACGGGTGCAAAGTCGGGAGCCGGAACACCGGCAGCGGCCGGGACAGCCGTCACTTTGGCGGCATCAGCGGCATAGGTTTTAACTTCCAGGGAAATCAGATAAAACTCGGACGAAGTCCCGACTTGCGCATAATCGACGCCAAACCCGGCCACCGAGAGCGGCTGATCCATGATTTTATTTTCGTCGCCGCCCCAAGAGCCGACTTTGGCACCGGGGATTACGCTCCAACTTACCTCGATAATCCCGCCGTTGGCCGGGGCCTGAAAGGGCTGGCCAAACTGAAAGGTTTCCTCATTGTTATCCTGCAAGCGCAAACCGATGCTGTTTAACGGGCTTCCGGCCGGGATGAAAAATTTGCCTTTGACGGCCAGACGCTCAAATTTCGTCAAATCAAGGGGATTCACAAACCCGAGCGCGATATGATTGGAGGCGGACGGATTCCAAGTTACTTTGACTCCTTTGAGATCACTGCCGGGAATGTTGACCAAGCCACCCAGTTTGACCATCGGCATATCGGGGACATACATATTGACATTGTTGTCGAGCGGCAAATTGTCCACCAAAGCATCGCCGGTGTCCTCGGGCGTGATATCCACGCTCAAAATCTGCAACTTGGCCAAATCACCGTCCTGTGGGTAATCAATCCCGAAAGCGCATTGCCGGGCCGGGAAATCGATGGTCTTGTTGTTGTTGCCGCCCCAGTTGCCGGCAAAGTTTTTGGGATTGACCTCCCATTTGACTTCAAAAATGCCGCCGTCGGCAAAATTGACCATTTTGGGATACTGAAACATCTCGTTGGACGCATCCGCAACGCGCATTCCCATCGAGCGCACCGGGCATCCTTTGGGAGCATACACTTTGACGGTCACAGTTAATTTGCCAAATGAGTCAATCGTGGCCGCATCATTGAAAACAAGCTCGACATATTTGGACTTTTTAACCTCGATCGGTACTTCAATGCCTTTGCCGGCATTGTCCGGAGCATCCGTAATATTTATTTTTACCGGCGTACCGCCGGGCACATACATGGTGGCGCCTTTGGACAAATCGATTTGCCCGGCAGTGCAACTCAACGCCGCTGCCAGGAGCGACGACAACAACAGACCTTTTTTCATACTTTATCCCGAAATTTGATCAAAATTAAAAAAATTCCGCAACCTTGGATTGCGGAATTCATGGCACATATCCCGACACCTTCACAAGTGATCGCCGACAACTAAATGTAGGGATAATGCACCATCTGATAGTTGACCTGATTTCGCTTGACCGCACTCACGTGCCCGTCAAACCACATCACCGGTTTCATCCCGCCGTGACGGAAAGAAGCGTTGAAGCCGTCAAGGTTTTTGGCCGGAAAAGAGATGTTGTTAAGTGCAGCGCCGTCAACAATATTGGGTTGGATGGTGCCGCTCGCGTCGGTCGGACCGATCTCGGAGACAAAAACGACCATCGACGGTGTCGGTTTCAGGAGCCCCCAATTGGCAACCCGCGGCCGGGCTTCCGGTTTGGTATAATAGGTATTGTTGCCACCCGGATCCTTAATCGCCGGACCAAAGTTAAAGGCGGCCACATTTTGCGCAAAATCGTTCATGGAGAACCCCTGATAATCCAAAGATGCGATCGGCAACGAGGCGCATTGCAGCGATTTGCCGTTGCGGATATCCGCGGCTTCCTGCCAAGTGGTAGGATTGCCTGACATCCCCAAATAAGGAGCTACCTTAAAATGCCACCATTCCTTATTGCATGTGCCGCCGTTTTTAGGTTTTGAGACCGGATAGTAGCCGTAGTCGCTGCCGTACTGGTAAAGTCCGGTAAACACCTGTTTGAGATTGTTGAGACACTTGGTTTTTTTGGCCTGATCGCGCGCCTTGTTCAGTGCCGGCAACAGCATTGAGGCCAAAATGGCGATGATGGCAATTACCACCAACAGCTCGATCAATGTAAATACCCGTTTCATCATAAACCCCCCTTTTGAGTTATTGATATATTGTTAAGGTAAAAATTCCCATAATTACGACGATTTATTTACGCAACTCTGCCACCGACTCCCGGACAATGATCTCCGGTGTCACCCGGATTTGGAAAAGAGGAATCTCACGGGCAATCAATTTGGGTAATTTTTCTGCAAGCGCCTCGACCATCTTGATGCTCGGAGCCTGAATGCTGGTCACCGGCGGCTGCAAAAACTCATGCTGCGGCAAATGATCGTGTACAATCACACTGATGTCCTCCGGGACGCTTCGGTTGAATTTTTTGAAACTTTTGTAAACTTCCAGCATGCAATCGCTGCTGGAGGCGAAAAAACCGGTAAAGTTAATCCCGTTCTTTTCCAAATAGGCGCTCAACCGGTCATAAACATTGACGAAATCCCATGACTTGCCGGAAATATCGATGACCTCAACTTCAGCGCCGCTCATCCGGGCAAACTCGACAAACCCACGGCACCGCATCGTAAAACTGCTGCTCGCGGGCTCAACAATCATAATCGCCAGCTTGCGGTGCCCTTTTTTGAGCAAGTACTCCGCCGCCATGGCGCCGCCCAAATAATAATCGCTGCATACCATGGATATCCCGACATCGCAAACATCGCGGTCCCAAAACACCACCGGGATTGGCAACTTGGCCAAAACAGCGATATCATCCAATGAAATATTGCCGGCGGGCGAAACGATAATGATTGCATCAAAATGGCTGATCATTGAGTTTTTGACCAAATGATCGTGCTGATGAATCCCGATGGTAGTCACTTCAAATTTGCCGGTCGCCTCGGCATATTGCCTTAAAGCAACCTCGTAGGCTTTGTTGGCGTTGCTGGGAAACACCGGGACAACAAAACAATAATGCGGCACTTTGCCCTTTTCGCCGCGACGGACAAAATATCCTTTGCCGGACTGGCAATAAATCAGATTGGCGGCGATCAACTCCTCCATGGCCTCTACCACGGTTTGCTGACCGACGCCGAAGCGCTTCATTAAAATACGCGTCGAGAAAAACCGGGCACCATCCGGCATTGCCGCGATTTCCTGCTTGAGCGCTTGCATCATTTCTTCTTTTTTCATTTTCAGATACACCCTTCAATTACGCATTTTCAGATATATTATACCGTAACTGCATCAAAATGTCAATACACATTGTATCTTTTTTTCATTAATTCATCGAGTCCGGCATTCAGATACGTATTTTTTACCGGCCGACCGGGGCCGCCGTTGTTTTTGGATCCCGCGGCTGTTTGTAATCGGCAAATGTTTTGGCGGCGATATCGCGCAAAAAGGCGGCGTCCTCCGGGTTCACCCACTGCGGGACATAAGCAATTTTGCGCGGATCCTTATGAAACAAAAAGGCAAACCAAACGCAGGCTTGCAAATAACTGCCGCGCGCATTGAGATGTTTGAGATCATAGCTTTGGGTATAGCCGCCCTCTTTGTTTTTGTTCCAGTATATTTCAATATAAAACGACCCGGGAGTGGTATCGGGGTTTTCCGGATACTTGAAGCCGGAGATATCGACACGCTTGGCGGGCTTGATAAATTTCACCGGCTGAGTCGCCAGCGCGAGCTCCACCGCCTTGCCCACCGGAATCACCCGAAACTGATATTTTTTGCCGTAAAAGTCGTAGGCTTTATAAATCCCGTCAAACATTTTTGCCGGGTCAAGTTTGCCGTTGTCAAAAAAAACATGGTCATCGCGGTACGCCCAAGTCATCTGCAGCACGATTTCGGCCTGCGGTGCGTATTTATGGACATAGGCGACCAAATTGGCCAAATACGGCTCAAAAGAATTGATTTCAAAGCTTTGATTGCTGACCTGATGCAAAGTTACGATATCCCATTTGTCCGACTCTAATTTCTCTTTGAGCGTGTATTTGCCGCCGTAGGGCTTGTAATTACCGTTGGCCTCGCACTTGCCAATCTCCTCCCAGTGGCGCTGCAGCGAGCAGCCGCCGATATTAGCGCGGTCGAGCTTGAGCTCGCAACCCGGTACCGATTCAACAATTTGCGGCAGATCGCGAAACACGCTGTCGGCAAAGCTGTTGCCAATGGTCAATACCTTAAGTTCTCCTCCGGCCGTGAGCGTAAAAACAGCCAATAGTACAACCATGATCATTCCCGTTTTCATCAACATAACCTCCCGGCTGATTCCGCCGCACATTTAACTTGACGGTAAAAATACATACAACAAATACGCAACTACACGTATATTATACCGTAACTGCATCAAAAAGTCAATACGGATTGTATCTTTTTTTGAACTTTTTTTATTTTCCTCTGCTAAACTTGCGATTGCATTTTTCAAAATTTGTGTTATTTTATTGGAGGAAAGCTGAAAAAATCGACAAAATTAAGGTTGGCTGCGGGAGAAACTGTTGAGGAATCACGGGCGGTGCAACCATTTTTTATGTCTTGATGATTTCGGCTTGTAACAAACCCAACAATTTTATTGGAGGAAAAAAATGAAAAAACTCGTCGTCCTTTGTTCATTGCTGGCCGCGGTCGCTCTGGCCGCTGCCGAAGTGAAACCGGCCGCGCCTGCCCCGGCGGCTGCCGCGCCGACTGCTGCTCCGGCCGCTGTAGCGCCCGCCGCTCAGGAGTGGGACATTTTGCAATTCGGCTTTGCGCCGGAGTATCCGACTTATCAAAATGACGTTGCGGTCTACGGTTTCCGTCTCGGCGCCCCCTTGTGCGGCGGCAAAGCTCCGGTCACCGGCATTGAGGGCGCGGTGCTCGGCACCAGCTCCAATCAGGTCAACGGCGTCCAATTCGGTCTCTGCGCGGCGATTGCCAACGAGATTACCGGCCTCCAGGGTTCTTTTTACAACGAAGCCAAAAACGTCAACGGCGTCCAACTGGGGATCATCAACGTGACCAAAGGCAAAGGGCTTCAACTCGGCTTGGTCAATTTCACCGAGGGCGGCATGCTGCCCTGGTGTGTGTTATTTAATTACAAATTTTAATTGAGGAATGTTGAAATGAAAAAACTGTTATTTTTTGCCCTGTCATTCGCTTTTACGGCGGCGTTGACCGTCCAAGCCGATGATGAAAAGTGGACGCCGTTTCAGGCGGCATTTTTCCCCAACTTCCCATCCTACTCTTACAACTCCAACGTCAACGGGATCAAAAGCGGCTGGCCGATGTGCTCCGGGATCGGTAAAGTCAAAGGCTTGGAAATTTCCTGGTTTTACTCCGGCACCGACCACATCAACGGCGCGCAATTGAGCTGGATCAGCTGTGCCAACAAGGATCTCTACGGGGCTCAGGGCTGCTTTATTTTTAACTATAGCGAAAGCAGTCTCATCGGGGTCCAAGCCTCGTTTGTCAACGTCTCCGGCGATGTCAAAGGCTTGCAGGCCAGCGCCTTTAACTACTCCGGCAATATGCATGGATTCCAGCCCGGCTTGATCGGCAATATCAGCGAAGACCTTAACGGCTGCCAAATGGGTATCTTTAACGTCGCCAACAAAACCAAAGGCTTCCAAGCCGGCGCGGTCAATGCCGCCGACGAACTCAACGGCATGCAGCTGGGCGTGGTCAATACCGCTAAAAATCGCGGTGTGCAATTTGGTCTTGTGAACTATATCGAGGGCGGCGTACTGCCCGTATTCCCGCTTTTTAACTTCAGCATGTAAGTTATCACAGCGCAAAAACCCTCCGACGGTTAACCGTCGGAGGGTTTTTTCTTTCCACACGCCAGTCACAAAAGCGACAAAAAAAACGCCGGCCACATGGACCGGCGTCTGGTTGTCAGGCGTTACCCTTGGATGCTCGCTTTGACATCGTCAATGATGTTTTCAAGCGTAAGCTCGGGTTTCCAGCCGAGGAGATTGTTAATCAACGTGGTGTCGGGCATCCGGCGCTGCATGTCCTCAAAGCCTTTTTCATAGGCTTTTTCGTACGGGATGTACTCAATGGTCGATTGGCTGCCGGTGCGCTCAATGACCATCTTGGCCAAATCCTCAATGGAGATGCTGCGCTGGCTCCCGATGTTGTAAATATTGCCGTAAGTGGCGGTGTTGCCCACCAACCCCATCAATGCGCGCACCACATCCAACACGTGACAAAAACAGCGCGACTGGCTACCGTTGCCGTAAACCTGCAAGGGCTCGTTGTTAAGGGCCTTGGTGACAAAGCGCGGCACCACCATCCCGTACATCCCGGTCTGACGCGGGCCGACGGTGTTGAAAAAGCGCACCACCGTCCCGGGCAGATTGACCGACTTGTGAAACGCCATCACGTAAAACTCATCCAAAAGTTTGCTGCAGGCATACGACCAGCGTGAATTGAAAGACGAGCCGATCACCAGATCGTCGGTTTCTTTAAACTTGGGATTGGTGGATTTGCCGTAAACTTCGCTCGTCGAGGCGACGATAATCCGTTTGTTGTGCTGAGCGGCCAGGCGCAGCACGTTTTCGGTGCCGTGGACGTTGGTGATGATCGTCCGCACGGGGTCCTTGACTACCAGCTCGACGCCGACAGCCGCCGCGAGGTGAAAAATCGCGTCGCAGTTGGGCACGACTTCGGCCAAGACAAGGGGATTCTCCACAATGTCGTTTTCGATCACCGTAAGACCGGGGTGACCGGCGACCGCTTCCAAATTTTTCCGCGACCCGGTCGAAAAGTTATCGATCACGGTGACCTTGTCGCCGCGTGTGAGCAATGCCTCGGTAAGATGCCCGCCGATGAATCCGGCGCCGCCGGTGATCAAATAATGCATAGTTTCCGTCCTTATCTATCTAAGCTGTTTTATGCTTAAAAATCAATTGCCAGAGCCAAATTGCCGGGCCCCAGAGAATATATCCGGTGACCCAAAAGGTCAACGCTTCGACTTTAAAAATTGCCACCGTAAAGAGTACAACGACCAACATCAGCATCCGCTTGGGATTGCGCTTGACCGACATCAGCCATTTGCCCATATGGGTATACGGTATCTTGCTGACCATCAGCAAGCCCAAAAAGGCCGCGTAAATCGGCAGCATGTAAGACAAAAAGCGAATGTCGATTTCGGCATGACGGGCAAACAACACCACCACACAGATCGCGGAGGCGGCGCCGGGCGACGGCAAGCCGGAGAATTTGTCGCCGCTTTTTTTCTCCAGCATCGCGTGTACGTTATACGTCGCAAGGCGCAAGGCGGCACACCCCAAATAAATCGAGCACAAGAGATAAACAATGATTTCCTGCGTCCGGTCAAGCGCCCAATCGCGTAAAAAGTGGGTCATGATCGCGACCAGCGTCGCCGGCGCGAGACCAAAGGTCACCATATCGGACAACGAGTCCATCTGGATGCCGTGCATGCTTGCCGCATTAAACAACCGCGCGGCAAAACCGTCCATGGCATCAAAAATCATCGCGAAAAAGATAATCCAGGCGCTGATGGCAAACACGTTGATTGCCTGCATCTGCTGATAGTTGCTGAGCTCATAGGCGCGCAAAGTGTACAGCACGGCGGCAAAGCCGCACAACGAGTTGCACAAGGTTAAAATATTGGGCACCCATTTCAGGAAACGGTTGTTTTTGACGAATTCGCTGACTCTTTTGCGCACTGACATTATTTGACTTCCGCTATGACGGTCTCACCGCCGTAAACCTTGTCGCCGATCTTGACTTTGATCTCAATATTATCATCCACAGGCAAATAAAGCTCGGTCCGCGAGCCGAATTTGATCATACCGTAAATTTCACCCTTGGTCAGTTGACGGCCGGGCTGGACGGGACAGACGATGCGCCGGGCGATGGCGCCGGAAATCTGGCGCACCGCCATCGGGAACTCCTTGCCGTCTGCCTTGGCCAAGCCGGCAATGGTCATCGCCTCATTTTCCTTGATACACCCCGCGTCGCGGGCATCAAGATAGCGCCCCTCACGGTAAAATTTGCTCTCAACCTTGAGCTCCGCCGGAGCCCGGTTAACGTGAACATTAAACACCGACAAAAAAATCCCGACGCGCTTGGCGCGGCCGTGAAAGGGCGGGAAATTGAAATCTTCGACAATCCCGATGTCCTTGACCACCCCGTCGGCGGGGCTCACCAGCGCATTGGGCGCCGCCGGAATCTTGCGCGAAGGATTGCGAAAAAAAGCAGCGATGCCCAAAAAGAACAACAGCGCCAATGCGCCCAGCACCGCCGCGGTCACATGGTACCCTGCCCGGCAAATGAAATAACAAATCACCAAAACAATTATCGCCATCATCATGGCAAAGCCCCACTCGCGGATACCATACCGGGTCAACGTCATTCTTTATTTTCCTTGTATTGATTTTGCTTCATCATTTAATATAGCCTGATATCCCGGATTTTACAAGTAGGCATTTCGCATCTTCGCATCAGGCATTTTTTGCGGGCAAAAAAATACCGCCGGGAAATCCCGACGGTCCGCAAAAAGAAAGCAGGCCTTATATCTCGCTGAAACTGAAAGTACGATAAGCTCAAAAGAGAGCCCGATGCATAAATTGTTCCGAGATTAACCTGCTTTCTGGTACTCAATATATATCTTTTTTTATGCTTTTCAAGCCAAAGTGTGTTAAAAATATGTAAAAAAATCGCACCGTCGCCTCGAAATAGGGCAAACGGCACAATACCGGATCAAGGCTTGTCCGACTTGTACTTGATGAATTCGGCGGTCAATATCCGCCGATAAAGGTTGGTGGTCGGACCGTCGCCCTGATAAGACTGAAAGTCGCGGAGGACGGCACTGGTACTGCTGTTCTCCGAGTCGGCAAAGCCGGGAACGCTGAAATCGCTGCGCATCGGAACATCGGCATCCTCCAGCGCCACCTTTTCGCCGGTGATCAGCACCGCGTCGGCGCCGTACTCCATCGCCCGGTCAAGCAATTTTTGCTCCATTTGGTCACGGCTCACATTGTCGTAATCGGCGCTGACTTTGGCCATGCCCAAAACGTCATAGGGATACTCGATTTTTTGATTTTGCTCAAACAGTGTCACTTCTTTGGAAGGCTCGTCAAGTTTGCGACCGTCATAACTGAAATGGATGCACCCGGTCAACATCAACGCCGCAGCCAAAGCCGACAAATATTTTTTCATAAAAGTTCCTGCTATTGTTTATCATGACACTTAATTCGTTTATAAAATAGGATGAAAACCGCAAATTTTCAAATCAAAATCAAAAAAATGATTGATTTTTCCGCATAAAGCGTTATTTTATATAGGTATATTTATTTTTTGGGTTATTTTTTTGGAGAGCAGCAATTATGGAATTCAGAGGTGTTTATACCGCATTGGTCACCCCGTTTAAGGATGGACAAGTCGATTGGCAGTGCCTGCGGAAATTGGTGGAGTTTCAAGTACAGGGCAACGTCGCCGGGATCGTCCCGGTAGGCACGACCGGGGAGTCCCCCACCTTGAGCTGCAAAGAGCACCTTAAAGTCATTGAGACCGTGATCGAAGTGGCCAACGGCCGTTGTCAGATCATCGCCGGCACCGGCGCCAACTCGACCGAGGAAGCCATCGAGCTTACCATCGAGGCCAAAAAATTGGGTGCCGACGCGACCTTGCAAGTCTCCCCCTATTACAACAAGCCGACCCAGGAGGGTCTTTACCGGCATTTTTCGGTGATCGCCGACAAAGTCGGGCTCCCGGTCATGCTTTATAACGTCCCCGGCCGCAGCGGCGTCGCCATTGCCGAAACGACCGTGGCGCGTTTGGCCAAAAACCCGAAGATCTTGGCGATTAAAGAGGCGGCCGGCAGCGTGGACCGCGTTTCGGCGATCCTCGATTTGTGCAACATTGCCGTGTTGTCCGGTGACGACTCGCTCACGTTACCCATGATGTCCGTGGGGGCCTCGGGCGTCGTCAGCGTGGCCTCCAATCTGATCCCGTCCGAGTTGACCGAGATGGTTGAGGCGTATGCCAACGGCAATGCGGCCGAGGCCTTAAAGCTGCACCAAAAATACTACGGGCTCTTCCGCGATCTCTTTATCGAGACCAATCCGATCCCGGTCAAAGCGGCGATGGCCATGACCGGCTTGCTGCATGAGGAGTACCGTCTGCCGCTCTGCGAAATGTCGGAGGCCAACCGCGAAAAGCTGCTGGCGACCGTCAAAAAATGCGGTCTCTTGCACCGTTAAAATATAAAGGCCAAAAATCGAAACAAAAAAAATCCGGGACTTTTCCCGGATTTTTTTATTATCGGCAAAAGCATTAATGCTTAAACCGGTTTGATCATACCGAGCAAATCATCCACGTGGGCGGTGGCCAGACACTCGACGGTATCGGCGGCGCCGTAGTAGATTTTAACTTCGCCGTCGTCCTCAAGGATCATCCCCCCGGGGAAAATCACGCTGCCGCGGAAACCGTCCAGCTCGTAATTTTTCTCCGCCTTGAGCAAGGGCTCGGGGCACATCCCGATCACCTTGGAGGGATTATTGAGATCAAGCAGCATTAAACCGGCAAGATACTCTTTGTTCCACGTGGCGGCGGGATTGTTGGCTGTTTCCCAGCCTTTCAAATTTTTGGTTTTGTCCTTGTAAGTCGCGTGAAAGGTGGTGAGCCAGCCTTTTTTGGTCTTAACCGGCGGCGCGGCCGGGCCGATTTTGGCATTGCAAAAGGGCACACTCTCCAAGCCCAGCACGAGCTCAGTATCGCCCCAGAAACGGCAATCCGGCGACTTTGACATCCAGACGTCAAACTTCTCCTGATAACCGCGGCTGTACTCCGGAAACGGGCGCTCGAGGCGGACAAAGAGGCCGTTGACTTTTTCCGGAAAAAGCACCATGTTGCGGTTGTCGGGAGCCGACAAGGAGAGAATCTCAAATTTCTCGAAATCATCAGTGACCGCAATCCCGCCTCTGACCCCGTGATGGGTGTCGACGGCGAAACACAAATAACATTTGTCACCGATGACAGTCAACCGGGGATCATAAAAGCGGCAAAAATCGGGATTGCTCTTGATGATTTCCACCGGAACTTGCCACGGCTTGGGGTCGACTTCCCACTTGACGCCGTCACGGCTGCGGGCAATCCCGAGATTGGTGTAACAGTCCGCATGAATCCAGCCGGCGGGCGAAAACCCGACGTCATTGCGAAAGACCATCACATAACTGCCCTTAAACTTGCAGACGCCGGCATTAAAAACCAGCGACGCCGGAAACGGAACCAGCCCGGGGTGCAATACCGGATTACCGGCATAACGTTGAAGTGCCATCATCAAAACCTTTCCTTTTTTAAAACGGATCACGGCAATTGTTGCTTAATCTATCATATTTTTTGAAAAATTAAAGCAAATCCCGGCAAATTTCTTTTGTTTTTGCAAAAAACGTGTTATATTATTAGAAGTTTTAATAATATTTAGCCAAAGTGTTACGTTGATATGAATAAGATTATGCTGAGCGGTAAAATTCATACCGCGCGTCTGACTGCCTGTATTTTGGAGTACGAGGGCAGTTTGGAGATTGATCCCGTGCTTCTCAAAGAAGCCAATATTTTGCCGTATGAGAAGATTTTAGTGGTCAACCGCAGCAACGGCGAACGGTTGGAAACTTATGCGATCCCCGGCGAAGCGGGCAAAAAACAGTTTTGCCTCAACGGTCCGGCCGCGCACAAGGGAAACGTCGGCGATATTGTGACCATCATGGCGTTTTCGGTTTGCAGCGAGCAAGAGGCGGCCAAAATTGAGCCGACGATTATTGTTTTAAATGAAAAAAACGAAATTGTGGAAAAAAAGGGCCGCAAATCCGGGGCATGACAGCAAAGGTCAAGTGGTAATCGAGTACGTGATTTTTTTGGTGCTCTGCATGCTGCTCGTCTTAGTGTTGTTTGCATTGTTCCGGGGGTTTTCGAGTGAAAACTACAGCATCATCGATATGCTGGTCATGGATTACCCGTAAGGTTTAACAAAATAATTGGGAGTCGATTATGATGAAAAACAAATTCCGCCGTCAACGCGGGCAAGCTTTGGTCGAGTATGTGATCTTGGTCGTGGTGGTGGCTTTGGCGGCATTGTTGGTGCTGACTGCATTCAGCGACCGTCTTCGCGATATGATTACCGGGGTCACCGTTACTTTAGGCGGCACTGCCGACTCATCCGCTGACAAGAGCAGTATTGACATCGTTAAAGAGCTGGACAAAACCGGCCAATAATCGAGCACTCCGGGCTGATTTCGCACTCCGGGCATAAAAAAAGCCAAACGATTGAACCGCAATCGTTTGGCTTTTTTGTTGCAACCGGTCAAAAACTGTTTTCGGGACCGGGAAATTTTTGATTTTTGACATCGCAAGCGTAGGCGGCAATCGCCTCGCGCATGATTTTGCCGATCTCGGCATACCGCCGCGAGTGCTTGGGCGAGAAATCGTCAAACAAACCTAAAATATCATTGATCACCTGGACTTGGCCGTCGCAGCCGACCCCGGAGCCGATGCCGATGGTGGGGATGACCAAAGCACGTGAAATCTTTTCAGCCAAACTGCTTGGCATGCACTCCAAAACGAGCGCAAACGCTCCCGCCTCCTGCAAGGCCAAGGCGCTTTGCAGCAACTCGTCGGCCTCATCCTCGCTGCGGCCGGCAACGCGGTATCCGCCCGAAGCCATGATACGCTGCGGCAATAAGCCGATGTGGGGCATCACCGGGATGCCGCAGTCAACCAGCCGGGCGACCAGCGGGGCAACTTCGACGCCGCCCTCAATTTTGACCGCGTTGGCATGGGCGAGCTGCAAATATTTGGCGGCGTTGCGTACCGCCTCGTCCTGATTGACCTGATATGACATAAAAGGCATGTCGCCAATGATGAAAGCCTCGGGAGCGCCGCGCCGGGCGGCCCGGGTGTGGTGCAATGACTCCTCAAGCGTCAACGGCAAAGTATTGTCAAACCCGAGCACGGTCATCGCGAGCGAGTCGCCGACCAGCAAAACATCGGCGCCGCTCTCATGGGCGATACGCGCGGTCGGAGCGTCATAGACGGTCAACATGGCGATTTTTTCGCCGTCATTTTTCCACTTGCGAAAGGTTCTAACTGAGACTTTGCTTTTCATTGATCCAAAACTCCTGTTGGTGGGCGCGCTATAATATAGCCGTGATTCGGGTCATTATCAAGAAAATTATAAAAAATATCATATTTTTTGTGATTTCAATTTGATTTTTTGAAAAACAACAATATAGTACGCGTAAGATAACCCAAGGAGTGAAAAAATGGCGACGATCTGTCCATATTGCAACATTGAAGTCAGCGAGAGCCTGATCGAGGCCGAGGACGGCTGTTGCCCGGAGTGCGGCGCGGTCATCAGCGCGACCTCATCGTTTTTGGGCGATGATTTCGAGTCGGAATACGAGGACGAAAACGATATTTTCGGTGATTTCGAGGACGATGACGATATTTTCCAAAACGAGGACCTCGAGGACGATATTTTTGATGACGAGTTCGGCGACGAGTTCGACGACGAAGAGTTTAAAGAAGAAGAAGAGAATTTTTAATCATGATCCATGTCATTGCCCGCATTAAAGTCAAGCCCGGCTGCCTCGGGAAATTTCTCGAGATTTTTAAAAACAATGTTCCCAACGTATTGGCCGAGGACGGCTGCATCAGCTATACTCCCTGCGTCGATACCGACACCGGGTTTACCCCCTATGACGGCAACACGGTCACCGTGGTCGAGGAGTGGAAATCCCTCGAACACCTCAAAGCGCACTTGCAGGCCCCGCATATGAAGCAATATGTCGAGGATGTCAAGGACTTGCGCACGGATACGGCGATCACGGTCGTCGAGCCGGCATAATGCCGATTTTTGCCGCACTCAAAAAATACTACGGCTTTGACACTTTTCTGGATTACCAGCAAAGCATCGTCGAAGAGATTATAGAGGGGCGTGACGTCTGTGTCATCATGCCCACCGGAGCCGGCAAATCACTGTGCTTTCAGCTGCCGATTTTAATCAAAAAAGGCTACGGCATCGTGGTTTCGCCGCTCATCTCACTGATGAAAGATCAGGTAGACTCGTTGCTGGAACGCAACATCCCGGCCGGATTCATCAACAGCACCACCCCCTTGGCCGAGCAAAAGCAAGTCCTGAGCCAGGTCGCCACCGGCGAAATCAAAATACTTTACGTCGCCCCCGAGCGCTTTCAAACCGACTCCTTTGCTGCCTTTTTGCACCAGTGCGCCCCCGAGATCATGATCATCGACGAGGCGCATTGCATCAGCCAGTGGGGCCATGACTTCCGCCCGTCCTATTTCCGTCTGGGCAATGTCCTCGACCGCTTCCAAATCCCGCAGGTGTGCGCTTTTACGGCCACCGCGACCCCCAAAGTGCAAGACGATATCAAAGCCCTGCTCCACCGACCGCAAATGTCGGTCAAGGTCGCCGGGTTCAAGCGGCCCAATTTGAGTTTTTCGGTCGTCAAGTGTGACAATGACGCGGCCAAAAGCGCCTTTATCCGCGGCGCCGTCCGCGAAAAAGTGCCGACGATCATCTATGCCTCCACCCGCAAAGCGGTGGAGAAGCTCACCGCCGAGTTTAAAATTTTAGGCTACCATGCCGGGATGAGCGACGAGGAGCGCGAGCGGGTGCAAAACGCGTTTATGAATGAAGAAGCGCCGGTTTTGGCGGCCACCAACGCCTTTGGGATGGGCATTGACCGGTCGGACGTCCGGCGGGTGATCCACTACAATCTCCCGGGCTCATTGGAGGCTTATTATCAGGAGGCTGGACGCGCCGGGCGCGACGGCGAGAGCGCCGAGTGCGTGCTGTTGTATGCGTGGCAGGACAAATTTATCCAGGAGTTTTTGATCGATTTAAGCAATCCCCCCGCCGAAGTCATTATTTCGTTGCATCAGTTGCTTTTGCGCCTCGGGCAAAACAGCAGCGGCGAGCTGCAAATATCCTCCGGCGAATTGGCGCTGCAAATCCCGGACGTCAAATCCGAGAGCCAGATCAACGCCGCCTTGGCGGTGCTGGAAAAAGCCGGAGTCATTGAGCGGGCCTACAGCAAAAACAGCGCCGGGACGTTGCGCTTTTTGACACCCGAGGCCGAACTTTCGGCGGCGCATTTTGAGCAAAAGACCCAGCGCTCGCGCTTTGTGATGCAAATGCTGGAGCGCTTCGGCGGTCAGCTCTACCACTCAGTGCAAATTTCGACCGAGGAAATGACCGCGATTGCCCGTCTCAATTTGGATCAAGTCAAGCGCGTGCTGACCGCGCTCAATCACGAGATTTTGGAGTGGCAGCCGCCATTTCCCGGCAAAAACATCAAGATTCTCAATTTTGAGCCCAAGCTCGCCATCGATTTTGCCGCGCTTAACGACAAGCGCGCGTTTGAAACCGACCGCCTCAACGAAGTATTGCACTATGCCAATGCGCGCAGCTGCCGCCAAAAATTCATCACCGACTACTTTGCCGAAAAAAGCGGCAACTGGACGTGCAACACTTGCGACAACTGTCAGGGCAAGACCGTCAGCACCCTTCCCGGCCGGGGCGGCGCGGCGGCGAGCGCCAAACCGGTCAAAAGCGCGGTCGACAGCGACGTTTACCGGGCGATCTTGGCTGCGGTCAACGACTTTGACGGGCGCTTGGGGAGCGGCAAAATCAGCCAGATTTTGGCCGGCAGCAAAACGGCGGCGATTGCGGAAAAAAAGCTGCATCTCAACCGCCATTTCGGCAAATTGGATTTATACAGCCAAACTAATTTAATGGCCCGCATTCAGGAGTTGGAGGACAATCATTACCTCAACCGCGTCCAACGCGGCATGTTCCCCTGCCTCGAAGTCGCCGCCAAAGGCCACGAAGTTCTTGCCAACCACGCCCAAGTGGTGATCAAGTAAACCGCTCCACAAAACTACGTCTCCTCACACCAACAGTGCGGACAAAGGCTTGCCGCCACATAACAATGTCTCCTCACGGGTGATAGCGCGGTTAGCGCCGCTCGCGAATGTGAGAGCATCGCCGAGCGAATGCGATGGCGACAAGGAGAAAAACGACGCAGTCGAACGGAGTCGAGCGAAGGCCCCACCGCGCTATTGGTGCGAGGAGACCGTGTTACGCGGAAAAAGCCGCCAAACCGCGCTATTGGTGCGGATTGGCACTGCCGTGAGAAATCACTGGACGATCTTGGTGATCAGCCCTTTGAGATAAAAGCTCTCGGGGACCGACAGCAAGGTCGGGTGGTCGCAGCTTTGCTCGAGGCGCTTGATGATGACCGCGCTGACTCCCGCATCCACCGCCGCGTCGGCGGTGATTTTTTGAAAGAGCTCAGAGGTCATCAGCCCGGAACACGAGAAATTGACCAAAATCCCGCCCGGGTTGAGGAGCTTGTACCCCAGCCGCGCAATGTCCTGATAGGCGCGGCAGCCGCGCATCAAGGCTTTTTGCGAGTCGATGAATTTGGGAGGATCGAGGATGATCAAGTCAAACTTTTGATTCATATCGCGGTATTTGCGCAATTGGTCAAAGACGTCCTTGGCCTCATTGGTATAGAGCTCCGGCTTGATATTGTTAAGCTCCATATTTTTGACGCATTGCTCCAACGCGGGAGCCGATGAGTCGATGTTGGTGACATGCAGCGCCCCGTTGAGCAAACAGGCCACCCCAAAGGCTCCGGTGTACGAAAAGGCGTTCAAAACCTTGCGCCCGGCGGCCAGCTTGGCAACCTCAAAACGGGCGTCGCGCTGGTCGAAATAAAAACCGGTCTTTTGACCGTGCTTGATGTCTACAATGTATTTGGCATTGTTTTCGGCAATTTCGATGCCGCCGTCGGGAATTTTACCGTAGAGGACGCCGGAGCTTTCGGCCAACCCCTCGCGAGCTCTCACGCTCAAATCCGAGCGCTCAAAAATACCTTTGGGACTCACCACCTCAATCAATGCGGCCAAAATGTCTTTTTTATGAAAATCGACGCCGGTCGAGCTCAGCTGGATGACCAGATAATCGGCATACTTGTCCACCGTCAAGCCGGGCAAGCCGTCCGACTCGGAGTTGACCAAGCGAAAGGATTCGCCGCCGAGCAAGGAGCGGCGGAGCGCGTAAGCATTGCGGATTTTGTTGACAAAAAAGGCGCGGTCGATGGCTTCACTCTGGTCAAACGACCAGACGCGGGCAATCAGCTGAGATTGGGGCGAATAGGCAGCCTGCGCCAAAAACTCATTTTTAGAGCTGTAAATATCAATCGTCTCGCCGGGCTCCGGGTTGCCGTCAACTTTGCCGACCGCCCCCGAAAAAATCCACAAATGTTTCCGCAGCAGCGACTTCTCCCGACCGGGAGCCAAATACATCTTTGTTTTCAAACTCTTACTCCTCTGAGTCGCCAATGGTAAAATGCACCAGCAACACCAAAAATATCATGATTGTTACAATATACAACGCCGGATTGGTCCGGTCAAAAAAGGCGCCGCCGCCCGCACCGGGGCCGCTGAGCGACAAATCCCAGCTGTAGAGCGTCAACGACAGCGTGGCGGAAATGTATTTCACCGCCGGAATGGCGAGCGCCATCCCGATCAACACCCACAACGCATGCAGCCGCCCGGAGGCGAGCGACGCAATCGCAGTCGTCGGCGTCAGCGAAGTCATCACCAAGCCGGCGCCGGCCAGCATCCCGCCGATCAGCGACGACCATAAATAAATCGGACGCACATGCAGCACCATGGCCCCCAATTTGCTTCCCCAAAAGAACAAAATGACCCCGAGCGCAAACATCGTAAACACGCTCTTGATCACCCGGCCGTTGCGCAGCTGCAAGGCTTCGCGCACCGGTTTACGCCAACACAGATCCGCCTTGATCAAGGCGAACCCCAAAGCAATTCCCATCACCACCGCCACGGCGAGGCGGTAATTGCCGGTTAAATTTAATGGCTCCATATCCGTCTCCCCGTCACTTCTTTTTGGGGGCGCTGGCCCCCTTGGCGCTGCCGCCGCGCCGCTCCAGCAAAATTGCCAGCGTACAGCCGGTAAGCACCATGCCGATCAAAAACACCCATGCCCCGCTGGAGCACTGAAACGCGCCCGCCCAATGCCCCAATATGGTATCGCCCGAGAGCTGGACGCCGAGCATGATCAAAAATCCGCCCGCGATGCCGCCAAAGACAGTTTTCACCGTCTTGACGGTAAAAGAGCCCTCACTGTCCACGAGGAGCTCAAACTTGAAGTTGTTGCTCATCAAAGACGCGCACAACGCACCAAAGAAGATGCCGAAAAGCATGCCGAACTGCCAATCCATCTCCGGCAAGGGCTGCGCCAGATTTTGGTCCATCACCGCTTTGTCGCAGTAGTCACTCACCGCGATCATCGCGTCCGAGAGCCCGATGTAGTCGTTAAACAAATACATCGACAAGGCAACCAAAAGCGCCAGCAGCGCGCCGCTCACATAAAACGGCCATTTGGCGGTAAAAATATTCATACCTTATCTCCTTACCAGCGGAAGCACCCCGAGAAGATCCGCATGTACCAATTGAAGCCGTTGGTCTGACTGTTGTCCAACATCGACTCCTCGATCTCCTCGATTTCCAAAATGTCGCCGGCCAAATACTCCTGAATGCGCAAGGCCGTTTCCTCCAAGCGCGCAATCACTCCTGCATTGCGAATCTGGATCGTCTCCAAGCCGAAGGGTTTGGAGCAGTCCAGCCACTGCTGGCGGAAGGACGCGTCAAACTCCGCCACCGCTGCCGCTACCGCCGGGATCATGGTGACCGCAATCTGGCGCAACGCGACGCGGTCGTCGGTCGCATATGCGTAGAGCAAAGCGCCGCGGAGCTCGACTTTTTTGATCGCGGCGTCAAGAATGTTGATGACGTGAGTAAAATTGCCCGCCTCGACGTCCTCCAGCCGCGGCAACAGTTTTTTCAAAATTTCCTCATAAGCATCGACCAGCTTAAGGTCAAACTCACTGTCGCGCACCATCCCCTCGCGGTAGGCGATGCCGTACATGGGGTCGTCCCAGATCAGCATGGCCGGGTTGACCATGTAATCTTTGATGTAATAATTGATGCCGCTCGCCAAAATATGGGCGTCGTAATCGCTCATACAAATGGCTTCAAAGCGTTTGGCAGTATTTTTGCTGTCGTTTTCGTCCGCGCCGAAAGCCAAGTCAGCCGCGTAAACCAGCCCGGCCAGCGACGAGTCATAGTTGCAATATGCGCCGTCATCACCCCACATGGTGAAAAACAACTCTTTGACCTTTTGTTTGCGGCAGCTCTTGATGCCGGGAACGACGGTCTCAACCGTCTTTTGGTGATCGTACCACAATTTGGTCCACGTCCAGATGCCCGACGCCATCACCGGCTCAAAGCCGATGTCACGGTGGCGCTTGAGCATGCCGTCATAAAACGACTCGTCGGTATGATAATAATCCCAGTAGACGAGCTGGACGTTTTTGGGAATCTTGTCCTGCACGCTTTGGGGAATCGGGTTCTCCAAATCGTAATAATTTTGCTCGGGGTTGCTCAGGCGGAAATACATGTCCGACCAAATCATCGGTGTAAGTTTGTACTCTTGACAAATCTCGTTAACCTTGCTCAAATGGCCGTTAAAAAGCTCAAAGGGGGACTTGAAGCCGTGCTTGTCCATATAGCGGCCGCGCCCCAGATCGTGGGTTTCGTCCATCCCGATGTGAATCCGGCGACTGCGCAGATTTTCGCTCCAAAAAGCGATCATTTTTTGGACCAAAGCATACGTCTTGGGCTCCTCGACCATCACCACGCTGGAGGTGTCGCGAATGGTGTTGCCGTAAGCGTCCCAGCGCAAAATCTGCTCCAGATGTCCGAGGGTCTGTATGCAGCCCACGAGTTCGATCCCAAGCGCATGGGCGTAGTCGTCCAGCTCGCGGATTTCGTCGGCCGAGTAAGCACCGCGCAAACGACCGAAAAAGGGCTCGTCGGGCAATTGATAAGTGTCCTCGGTGTAGAGCATAATCATGTTGTACCCGGAGAGGACGAGGCGGCGGAACCACATTTGGAGGTGATCGACTTTCATCACCATATTGCGCGAAACGTCGAGCATGATCCCCAAGGTGTGAAAGGAGGTAGACTCCTCGGTCTCAATCTTTGCCATCGCGCTTCCCACCCCGCGGGCGGCGGCGGCGACGGTGCTGTACTCGATCAAAACTTTGCCGGCAGCGCGGCTGACTTTGCAATAACTGTCAACTTTTTTAACTTTTTTAAACTCAAGCTTAAGGCCGCGGCCGCTATCAAAAATCGGATACTCCCCGCCCAAAATATCGAGCATCGGGTGCAATTCCTCGGGGGTAGACGACGGACTCCAAACCAATTTATTAACCTGACTCATATCATTCCTCAATTTTTGCAGTTATTTGACAACGCTCAAAAATACCACGCGACCGCTTATTTTTCAAGACCTTCCGACAATTTTAGCCGCAAAATTTCACGTTTGCAGCTAAAAAAAACAGCTCTGTTGAAAAATCTCAACAGAGCTGTCAAAGGTCGGGCAATTATTTCTTCTCAAAGAGACTGCGGATCTTGTTGCCGACGATTTCGACTTCGTGCTTGCCGAGGGCCGCGCGCTTGGCGTTGAGGACCTTGGCGCCGGAGCGGGCTTCGGCGATCCACTCGCGGGCGAATTTGCCGCTCTCGATATCGGCCAGGGAGTCCTTCATGCGGGCCTTGACATCGGGGGTGATGATCCGGGGACCGTTGACATATTCGCCCCACTCGGCGGTGTTGGAGATGACGGTATTCATCTTTTGGATGCCGCCCTCGTAAATCAGGTCAACGATGAGCTTGACTTCATGGACGCACTCAAAGTAGGCCATTTCCGGCGGATAACCGGCTTCGACCAAGACTTCAAAACCGTATTTCATCAGGTCGACCAAACCGCCGCAGAGGACGTTTTGTTCGCCGAAGAGGTCTTCGTAGGTTTCCTGAGCAAGGGTGCACTCCAAAACGCCGGCGCGGGTCAACCCCTCGGCCTTGGCCATGGCGAGCACGACTTCGCGGGCTTTGCCGCTCGGGTTCTGATGAATTGCGATCAAACCGGGGACGCCAAACCCCTCGACGAAGCGTTTGCGCACTTCGGTGCCGGGGCTCTTGGGAGCGACCATGATCACATCGACATTGGCCGGCGGGACGATTTCTTTAAAGACGTAGGCGAAACCGTGCGAGCAGCAGAGGGTCTTGCCGGCCTTGAGGTACGGCTTGATTTCGTTTTCATAAACCGGTCCGTGATTTTCGTCCGGCAGCAAAATGTGGATGATATCGGCTTTTTGGGCGGCTTCGGCGACGGGCATCGCCTGGAAACCTTCTTGGACGGCGGCATCATAGGATTTGCCGGGACGGATCCCGATGATCACATTGACGCCGGAATCGCGCAAACACAAAGCCTGAGCGCGGCCCTGGGCACCGAAACCGATGATGGCGACGGTCTTACCGTTAAGGACGCTCAGATCGGCGTCGCTGTCGTGAAAAATCTGCATTTTTAACTCCATTGTTAGGTGTATTGAAAAAAACACTTCCTATTAAAATAACATGCCTTTCGGGATTTTGCAAATGTTTTCTGGAAAAATATCCGCTTTGATGCTATATTATCGTATGCAAACCCCAAGCACATTTCATCAGCGCATCATCAAGAGCGTCGTCCGCAATTACGCGGGACGTCTCGACGAGTATCTGGCGGCGCGCTTTAACTACCGAGATATCTCCGGCTGGCAAGCACGTATCGGCAGCGGCGAAATCACAGTCAACGGCGACAGCGCACAGCCGTCAACATTACTCCAAACCGGCGACGAAATCGAGTACCGCCCCGCCGACATCCCCGAGCCCGCCGCCGACTGCCATTACACGGTTGTCTACGAGGATGATTGGCTGCTTGTCGTCAACAAGCCGGGCAATCTCGCCGTGCATCCGGCTGGCCCGTTTTTTAAACACACCCTGTGGTATCTTTTGACCCAAAAATATGGGGCGATCCACCTCGTCAACCGGCTCGATCGCGAAACCTCGGGCTTGCTGCTGGCTGCCAAAGATGCAGCGACCGCGGCCAAGCTCGCCAAACTGGCGATCTTTAAGGAGTATCTGATCCTCGTCTACGGCGATTTCAAAAATGCCGTTGACGCCCAAGGTTTTTTGGTCAAAGATCATGACTCGGTGGTCCGCAAAAAGCGCAAATTCGTCTTTGCCTCGGAGGAGACCCCAAAAGAGAGCGCCCATACCAAACTTTACCCGGTTAAAAGCGACGGCACCTTAAGCTTGGTCAAAGCGGAAGCGATCACCGGGCGGCTGCATCAAATCCGCGCCACCATGTGCTCGCTCGGTTTTCCGGTCGCCGGGGACAAACTTTACGGCCTTGATGACACCATGTATCTCAAAATCAAGGACGAACTCCTGGCCCCGGAGGACCGCGCCAAACTGATGCTGCCGCATCAAGCCTTGCACGCGACCCGGCTGCGCTTTGTCCACCCGATGACCGGCGAAATCATTGATGTCGCCGCGCCGCCGCCCGGGAGCTGGAGGCTGCAACCATGAACCAAACCTTGGACACTCTCATCATCGGCGGCGGCCCGGCCGGGCTGATGGCGGCAAAATATCTGGCGGAGCAAGGCCGTCAATGTGAAGTTTTGGAGTTTCTCCCCTCCCCCGGGCGCAAACTCCTCGCCAGCGGCGCGGGTAAGTGCAATATCACCAACCGCCTCGACGCGGCGGCGATGATTGGCCGCTTCGGCGACCAGCAGCGCTTTGTAGCTCCCGCCATCCGCAATTTTCCGCCGGTAAAGCTCCTCGACTTTTTGCATGACCGCGGCGTCGAAACCAAATTGGTGGATGAGTTCTATTATTTCCCCAAGTCGGAAAAAGCAAGCGATATTTTGAATATTTTGCTCGATCACCGCTATTTGGTCCATTGCGATGCGGCGGTTGACCAAATGTTATCGGACAACGGCCGAATCACCGGCGTCATTGCCGGAGGAAAGCTTTACACCGCCCAAACGTATTTGATCGCGGCGGGCGGCATGGGCTACCCGACCCTGGGCGGACGGGGCACAATTTACCCCTTGCTGACCCGAATCGGCCACATGGTGACGCCGCCGGTCCCCGCCTTGTGCGGCCTCCCCTGCGCGGAAACTTGGCCCAGGGAGTTGGCCGGGATGGTGCTGGATTACGCCCAATTGTCACTCGACGCCAAAACCAGAAGTGAGGGGATTTTGCTCTTTACCCAGGACGGCGTCTCCGGCCCGGCGGCACTGGATCTCTCGGGCAAAGTCAACCGCCGCTTGCTGACCAGCTCTCCGGTCACGGTGACGGTCAATTTTTCGCCGTTCGACGTCGAATATTGGCGCAATACCTTTATTAAATGGCAGCAAACCATGGGCAAAAAGCAGATCAACAACTTGTTGCAACAGCATTTCCCGGCAAGGCTGGCCGACTGTTTAGCCAACGGCAAAACCGCCGCCGCATTATTGAGCGCCAATGAACGCGACGCGATCATCCGCCGGATTACCGCAAGTCCCTTGACCATCAACCACGCCGCCGACTGGAGCAAGGCAATGGCCACCGCGGGCGGCGCCGACTTGTCGCAAATCACCGCCAAAAGCTTGCAGTCCAAGCTCTGCGGCAATTTATTTTTTGCGGGCGAAGTCCTCGACATCGACGGCCCTTGCGGCGGCTACAACATCCAATGGGCCCTCGCCTCCGGCCTCCTCGCCGCCCAAAGCATCGATAAAATGCTGAAGTAACAAAGTAGAAAAATGGCACCCGGAGGCGGAGGAAAACAGATTTTTACCTGCCTTTTTATGCCGAAACTTTTACCGGACAATAATGTATTTTGCACTGTCCGAACAGAACAGTGCAAAATACCGTAGAGATACCGATGTTTCGATACTTACTTGGTACGACCGGTGTAAGCATCGGCTCCGGAATTGTCGATGACGTATTGGAAGAATTTCTTCTCCGCCTCTCCGCGGGCATTATCCCAGGGACGCGGATTGCCGCAGAGTTGCACCGCCCAGAGTTTCAACTCTTTACGGTGCCAGTTGACCATACAGTTGGTCCCCCAGGCTCCGCCATGTCCGAACCACCCGTCTTCCTTGTCTTCTTCCGGGGCGCTGAGGCCCAGCGAATAACCGCCCATCCCTTTCGGGCGCGTCGACTTCGCAAGCAGCTCCTTAACCGTATCTTCCTTTAGAATTCGCACGCCGTTTTCACCGACCCCGAGATTCATCAGCATCTTGTAGAATTTGAGTTGGTCGTTGGCAGTGGTCCAAAGCCCTGCTCCCGCCGAGGCAAAGACATGTGAATCGTTGTAGGGACGCTGCTGCATGTCGTTTTGCACCCGGTATTTTGCCGGAGCGTCCTTGACGCAGTCATACATCTCCACTTGAGTTTCGAGCTGTTGATCGGTCGGCCAAAACGAACTCGACTCCATGCCGAGCGGAGTCAAAACCCGCTGCTGTAGAAAAATTTCCCAACGCTGATTGGTCACGACCTCAACGATCGCGGCGCCGATATCAATGCCGGTATTGGAATACTGCACTTTGGTGCCGGGCTCAAAGAGCAAAGGACAGGCTGCCGCGATGGCCGCGGTTTGCCGCAGCGGAGCGCCGCCGCTCCATCCGCCGCCTTTGATGTTGCCCTGTTTCGCGCAGATTTCAAAAGGGAATCCGCCGGTGTGGTTCATGACCATGCGGATGGTGAGCGTATTTTTCGCTTTGACCAACGTTTTCACGCCGTCCGCATTGGAGGACAAAACCCAAAGTTCCTTGAATTCCGGCAGGTATTTCGAAACCGGGTCATCAAGCGAGATCTTGCCCTCCTCGACGAGCATGGCAATGGTCACGCCGCAGAAACCCTTGGTCTGCGAACACTGCATATAGACATCGTCCATCGTGATCGGACGCTGGGCGGCAACGTCGGCATAACCGACGCAGGCGTTCTCCTGAATCCCGTCTTTATAAAAGACATTGACGGCACCCGGCAATTGTCCGCTCTGGACAAAAGGCGTCAATGCATCTTTGGCAAAGGTGGTATCGGACTCCTGAAATTTGGCCTTGCTCGATTGACACCCGGGAAGAAACGCCACGACCGCCCCCAGCAACATCAATGTCGTAAGGCAACTCTTTTTAATTTTGGTTCTCATTGTACTCCATAACTGTTTTATCTGTCAATATCTTTGCGAAAAAAGACAACATCCCGGAAAAAAATCCATATCCAAACACAGGTGCAATAGATCCGCCGAAAAATCTTTAATGGTACCTGATGGCACTTGAGAATGTCTCTTCGAGCCTAAAAATGGCACCCGGGGGCGGAATCGAACCGCCGACCAAAAGTTTAGGAAACTTCTGCTCTATCCACTGAGCCACCCAGGCAAATGATTATCAAACCATGGTTATAACATAACATCAAACGGTGGATTTTTCAAGCCAACTGCCGGATTATTTTGCCGCTTGAAATAAGACCAAAGTTTCCTCGGAGGCAAGGTATACCGGGCGGGCGGGATCGACCGCGTCGCCCGTGAGGAGGTTTTGCCAGTCATGGTTGCCGTCGCGCAATGCAGCAGTGAAGGTACGCGGTTGATTGTTGTGATTGATGAGGAGTGTGACCACGCCGGGGGCGCCGGCGAGGCGCAGGACCTCAACGTTGGACGCATTGCCCGCAAAGACCGCATCCGGGGCGACGGCATTTAGGATGATTTCTTTAAAGTATTGCGTGGCGGCGGCTTGCGGATTGCGCATATATTGGCGAAAGATTTCCGTCCCCGCCACTATGGCACAACCTTTGCCGTAATGATTGACCGCGACCGCATTGCCACCGTCTTCGTACAGGACGGAGGCAGTGCCCGCCGTCAAGGTGTACTCACTCCAAAATTTGCAGACTTCGGCCGTGCCGCCGGGGTACATCATGCCGGTGGCGGTTTCGCGGTTTTCGCGGTCATTGGTCCACGCGCCGAAGACCTCCTCAAGGCCAAAAGCCGGAGCATGGTATTGCAAAAGCCCCTGGCCGTCACGAAAGGCAAAGGGACTCTCGGCAATCAAAGTGCCGCCGTTGGCGACAAAGGCTTTGAGCTTTTGCGCCAAGTCCAAAGTCATGTGCTCCAGCATCGGGAGCAACAGCAAGCGGTAGTTGCCGAAGTCGTTGTATTGGTACTCTGTCAGGCAATCGGCGCCGACTTTATTATCCCACAGCATTTTATAAGCGCCAAAGCGGGAGAGGTGCTCGCCCTCATAATTTTCGGGAACATGCTCAGGGGCGCAGAGCTGGGTCATCATGATTTGATTGAGCTCCGGAGTCAGCACCGCCGCCTGATGTTTGGGAAACACTTGATTGAGAAGCGCCGCATGTTTCTGCAGCGTTGCCGAAAACGCTGCCGCACTCTCCGCCCGGCGCGAAACGGAGCCGTCCCACTGCATCAGGTTGAATAAGCCGACCTGACCGTCGGCGAGGCGGCTGCGGAAATTCCACAATAAAATGCCTTTGGCGTTGTGACCAATCATTTGCCACGCGAGCCGGGTGCGCTCTCCAGTGGTCAACTGGCGCATGTTGGGCCCGGCACCGGTTTCCAGCACAAAGACGCGGCGGTCGGGGGCCTGCGATACCGAGCGGAAACGGCTTTGCTTGTAAGCGTGGCGCATCGCCGCATCGTCCTCGACGTCATAGGAGTGCTCAACGTGGTAAAAGGAGTACCCCATCACATCCATGCAGCGAGCCGCCGAACCCAAATCAACGCCGAAATCCGCCGCCGAAAAGGGGCCGTTGAGCGCGGCAAAATGGTTGACCACATTGGCGGTGGTAAAGTGGTCAAAGGGGTCGTTGGCTTTGACGAGATCGTGAATCGCCCGCAAGGAGTCGCTCATCCGGGCCTGACGAAACAAAATGTAATCCGCCGCCGCGAGTTTGGAGTTGACGCCGGGCCTGACTTCGCTCCAGTCGGCATAACGCAAGGTCTGCATGGTGGACCATGCTTCACATAACTGGGACAGCGTCCCGTATTTTTGCCTGAGGTAAGTTTGAAAGGCCTTGACGGTGTCCTCACACTTGCAGACATCGGCCTCCGGCTCATTCCAGATCATCCAGCCCAACAGTTGGGGAAATGCGGCGTAACGCCGGACGGTTTCGGCCATAAAAGCGTCCACGGTTTGGCGGTAGGGGGCAAAATCGGGGCAGCAGGGCTGTTGCCACCATTGCGGCACCGCAAATCCGCAAAAATTGCGAAACATCCCGCCCATCTGGATAATGACATTGAGCCCGTGCTTGGCGGCCAGCGCCATCGCGTAATCGGTTTTGGCAAAGTCGTAACACCCCGCCGCCGTCTCAATCCTTTCCCACGCGGCAAAAATACGCATCGTGTTAAAATTAAGGCTCTTAATGGTGGCGAAATCATGATCCCACTCCGCCATCGGCCAGTCTTTGCTCAACGCATAAGGGACACAGGAGACCCCGTACAAAAATTGATTACCGGGAAGCGGTTTCATCATTAATTCCATAAAAAACGGCTCCGCCGTCAAACGGGAAGCCGGAGGGGTTGGTTATTTGCTCAACTCAAAATAAAAGGTCGGATATTTGGCGGTTTCGAGCACAAACTCGCCGCGGCCGTCGGCAGTTATTTTAAGGGGCAGCGGGTCCATTCGCGTCCCGTCAAGGCGCAGCGGGTAGAGCTTCATGCCGCCGATGTTGTCCGTTTTGACGGCAAGACGAAAGGTGCCGGTCTCGATCAGGGTCGGCGGCGTCCCGGCGTCGAGGCGCTCAAGCATATCGGGGGCGGCAAACTTCATATTGCTGTTTAAGGCATTGGTTACCACAAACAGGAGCAGCCGGTCGGCCTGCTGCAAGGATTTGTCGCCGTCAATCGCTGCAAGCGCAATCGAGGCCTTGCGGTCCATGCTCAAAACATCCAGCGCGGGGAGCGTCATCGTCGATTTGGCCTCGGCGCAAATCCCCTGCAATCTCGGGGTGTTGACTTTAAACGTCTTGGCCGGAGCGTTTAAGACGATTTCGCCGGTAATGCTCTCATAAATGCCTTTTTCCTCATTGGTCTGATTGTTTTTGGGAACCATGCCGCGCTCTTTTAACTGATTGACCAATTGATCAAAGCGGAAATCTTTACCGGGCATGTCAATGATGTTGGTATCGGCCTGGCGCACCGCGGTTTTGGACGAGCCCAAGCGCTCCAGCAATACCTGATTTTTTAAGACCGGCAAACAGGTGGTATCGACATAGGTTTGACCAAGCAGACCCAATTTAAGCTGGGTGGCGCTGACCCCGTCGGTGTCCATCGCATTTTTGACGGCATCGGCGACATCGAGCCGGATGCGGAATTCGACGTTTGAACTCTTGACATCCTCCCGGCGGTACAGCAACGCCGTGATCAGCTCAGCGGCGCGGGCGACCGGGTCGTGCCGGATTTCAAAGGCGGTAATCCGCTGGTTGGGCAATGTCGTTACCTGCATAAAAAAGGCGGTCAAGGCGTCAAAATCGTTGAGGGCGGCGTAAGCACCGGTCATCAGGCCTTGCTCATAACGATATTGATTCCAAAACACATGCCCGTGCTCGGAGACGACATAAGGTTTACCGTACATCCGCGAGGAGAGAAACGTCCGGATGCTGTTGGCCTCGGAGGCAATCGCGCTGTCCTGCGGGGTACGCCCGCCGCTGCCGACCGAGCCGCCGATGGGGTGGGCATGGTAGCCGTTTTGCATCACAAAGTCCGCATGGTCGCGGAGGCCGACATGGCGCATCGAGCGGCCCATGCAATAATTGGTGACGACGCCCTCAAACCCGAGCTTGCGCAACTCGGCGACTTGCCACCGGAGCAAGCCCGCTTCCTCTTTGGTGACAAATTCCGAGCGGTCGCGCTGAACGGCGCCTTTTTTGTCGCCGCCAACCGGGACAAAGGTGACGATGTCGGCAAAACCCTTAAGGTCGCCGATCTCGTCGCCCCACGCCTTTCGAAGATTGTCAAAGGTCTGGTACTTGGCCTCCAAAAAGCTCCGCCACAAGGGTGCATACCGGTTGTCGGCGCGGTAAAAGGAAAACTCAAGCTCGTTGTTGCAGTCGATCCCGACCAGCATCGGGTCGTCGAGCAATCTTGTTTTGGTATAAGGGTTTTGGTGCGTGAGATTGATGGTGACCCACTTGAGCCAGCTCTCGCGGTGCTTGGGATCGAGGAAAATCGAGTAATCCTTTTTGCGCGGGTCGGTCCACACATTGCAGTAGTCATACCCGGCAGTCCAGTTGTCAATCGACAAAATGACGTAAATCCCGTTGCGCTTCAATTCATAATAAAACCAGTCCTGCAAGTCTTGCTTTACGGGGTCATTTTCAAACGCTTTCTCTTTGCTGGTGCGGGCTTGCGGCCACCAACGGATCATGTTGTAACCGTTGCGGCGCATCTGCTCGGCGTAGGCGGTGATGCGCTCTTTGGTGTCGCATTCCGACGGGACGCCAAAGTAACTGCCGAAGTCGCGCCCGGAGCCGATGGCCATAAACCGGAGCGGTTTGCCGGGGTCTTTGGCAAAGACAAAGTGCCCGTCATTGACCGTGACCCGACCGTTGACGCCGCAGGGCTGATTGTGAAATAGGAGGTCAAAGTCAAGCGCTGTACCCGCTTTAGGGGCGGCAATGATATCCTGCGGCAAGGCTTTCCAGACGTCGTTTTCCTTAATCACCAACTCCTGCGGCTTCTCCACCTCGTAGCGCTGCGGCGAGAGGGTGGCGGCAAGCACCATCCAAGTGGTTTGCACTCCGGCGGGGCTGCTTAACTTAAGCTCTTTGACCATGCCGAAGTTTTCCGGCAACGCAAAGCACGATACATACACTCCGCCGATGCCGCCCCCGGCGGCGAACTGCGAACCGACCACCGCATTGGCCAGCGGTTTCAACGGAAACCAGTCGGCGACATCGCGGTCGACGACGATATCAAATTTGGCGACTTGACCGTCTTGATTGGTCAACTCCAGCACCCCGGCGGTTTCGCCGGTTTTGGCCCAGGCGGCCGCGTGAAGCAAGTAGACAAACTTGGCCTTGGCGTCACACTTGGCGCCGGCTTCTTTGGCCCCGTCGGGGAAACGCGGCGAAGCAAAGACGACGACCGAGTTATCCTTATTTTTGGCCGGATCGACGATCGCAAAAGGAACGCCGCCGTAGACTTGCTGCCGCCAATTGAAATTGCGGGCGTCGTAGGCCGAGCCGCCGTCGTGCCAGCCGCCTTTTTGGTCATTGGCGACTTCATCCTTAAACGCGCGGTTGGCCGCCAGCGGAAAGGAGATCAAAGTGTCGTCGGATACGGTTTCCGCCTTAAGGTTGCGAAACAATACCGTGCCGCGCGCATTGCTTAAGCCGATGTTAAAAAGCATGTGACTCGCGTAAGAAGGGACGTCGACCACTTTGTCGAGCGTCCGCCAATCCTGCGATTTGGTCCCGATGTGGACATGGTCATAACCGAAGCCGGGGTAGCCCTTTTGGTAGGGAAACCACATGGAGAACTCACCGCCGCCCCACTTGGCGGTCTCGGCGGCCTCAATCACTTTTACCTCGCCGGTAAAATGCACCCGGCGACCCGCGATTTTGGCGCCGTCAAGCTGAAACGAAAGCTTGCTTTCCGGTTTCACATTGGGGTCGTCGGGCACGGTAAACTCGACCGCCTTGCCGCCCTCGGGCAAATCGACGATTTTGCACAACTTCTCCACGCGGCCGTAAGTATTTTTAAAATCCGCATCGCTATTCATCGGCCGGTCGATCAGCACTTCGGCCCGAATGCCGGGCAATGCGCCCAGCAACAACAATCCCACCCACCACAACTTCATCTTGACCATCCTTATCTTTACTTGGCCGCGGCGGCATCCGCCGGTGCCACTGTTTCCACTTTAATATTGCGATAAAGCACAGTACCGCGCGCATTGGTTAAACCGATACTCAACAATAAATGGCTGACATTGGCCGGGACATTGATCTCTTTTTGAAGTTTTAGCCAATCCTGCGATTTGGTCCCGATGTACACATGCTCAAAACCGGAAGCTTTGCTGTCCTTGTAAGGGAACCACATGGTAAACGTCCCGCCGCCCCATTTGGCGGTCTCTACGGCGTTGATTACCTTGACTTCGCCAGTAAACCGGACGCGCTGACCGGCAATTTTGGCGCCGTCGATGTGAAACGAAAATTTATTGTCGGGCTTGATGTCGGGATTGTCGGGGACCGTAAACTCAAGCGCTTTACCGCCCTCGGGCAAATCGACGATTTTGGTCAATGTCTCCACCCGGTCGTATACCCCTTTGATATCCTTATCCTCGCTCATCGGCCGATCCAAAATAACCTCCGCCCACCCCCCGGTCAACGATCCGGCCAAACACAATCCCAGCAACCATTTTTTCATCATTCATCCTTTATTTTGAGTAGGGTTTCCACATATTTGATTCGAGTTTGACGAACTCCTGATAATTGAACGAGTCGCCGTGACCGTCATAAAACACCGTATTCAAGGTCTTGCCGCCGTTGTGGCGGTAGGCGGGAGCCGGATCCCAGTAATAGGTGCCATCAGGAATGTCGCCGCCGGTGCCGCCGCCCCAAGCAGAAGTCCAATAACCTTTGACCCCATAGGGGTTGCGCGACCAGTCCTCGGCGATGCCCATGCAGTTGGTTTCCTGCAAAAAGAAGCGGTTGGAAGGACGTTTAATCTTATTTAGTTTGACCACAGTGCCTTTTTCCCAAACGCTGCTCACAAAGCTGTCGGCGCTGTCATAACTCATCCCGTAGACAAACGCGACATTGCGCCAACGTTTGCCGCCATAGGTATCACTCGGGCAGCGGTATTTGGCAGCCCACAAATTGACACCCCAGGAGCGGTCCTGACAGGGGATTCTGGCCGAATCCATCACAAAGGCCGGGTTTTGATACCAGTACATCTCCGAGCCGCCGACCGGTTTTTGAATAAACGGAACCATAAAGTCTTTGTTGTCTCCGGCGTACATCAAGGCCAGCTGGCCGATGCTGCGCAACGTACTCGCGCAAGTCGACTGCTTGCCGCGCTCCTTGGCTTTGCTCAAGGCTGGCAGGAGCATCGAGGCGAGGATGGCGATGATGGCAATAACTACCAAAAGCTCAATCAGTGTAAATAATCGGCTTTTCTTTGACGGCATTTGATTATGATTCTTCAACATTTGACCCCTCCTTTGTAAAGTTGTATATGGTACGGTATTTTTTCTTCGACAATTGATGTTTCGGAATGATTCATCCGTTGTACCAGATGATCAATCAACTGTTTGGCGGCACTCGCAAGGTCATACGTGACGCCGTAACCGGTATATTGCATATCGTCATGGATCGAGCTCTCGTCAATGACCAGCCGGCACGCTTCTTTGGTATCCAACCGGCTTTTAATGAGATCGTAAATCACCGGCATGCAGGGATAAAAAATCACGCCGTCAAACCGGATGCCGAAATCGAGCAGCTCTTTGATTTTTTCATAGCTCTCGCGCTCGCTTTGGCAAACACTGATCACTTGCCCGGCGGGAACCATAAAATCCCGACAGGCTTTTTGGATGCCGAGTTCGGCATCGCCCATCATATCCGGGCGCCCCCAGCCGACAATCAAAATATGCTTGCGGTTTTCGCCGAACAACGTGGCGAGATTGTCATAAAACCAGTCTTTTAACGACACGTAAAAGGAGGAAATCCCCTCCAACCGGTGAAAAAAGGACACCACCGGCAGCCCACTTTTTTGGACATTTAAGGCGTACTCGGGGATCGGCTGCTGCGCGGCCAAAAGCACCAACGCGGCAATGCTCGACTCGCACACCTCGCGCTCCAGGAGCGAGGGGACCTCAAGGCTCAACTGCTGTGTGCAATAGCATACACTCCGGCGCATCAACTCCAAGCCGACGACCGAGGAGAGTGTCATAAAAAAATAGGTATCAAAAGCCTGACGCCCGATGTGCGACAAAAGTCCGACAATTTTGAGATCGCACCCCTCGTTAAACCGGGGGACCGACACCGTGCCGCCGCCTTTGCATGCAGTCAAAAACCCCTCGCCGATCAAATCTTTGACGACGCGCAGCGCCGTCGGCTGCGACACGCCGAATTTGCGCCCGAGCTCGCGGGTGGGCGGGAAACGCAACGGGGTATTGCCGTGGCTGACAATCGAGTCAACAATGTATTGCCGGATGCGCATGAAATCAGAGTTTTTATTCATTTTGTATCGATTTATTTTTCTATTTGTATCGCAAAACTTATCGCATTATCTATATTATAGCATATTGCAAAACAAAAGGCAAGTGCTTTTCTAAATATTTTTTATGGTATTATATATTAATTTTGATACAATAATCAACCAAAAACATCATTGATAATGTTTTTTGAGGTGTTATATTAACAAAAATAAGGGAAAGGCAAGCAGTTGTGAACAATTCAAAAACCTGCAAGAAGCGTTTCGCCACCGGGGTGATTTACCAAAAAAATGACGGCGCATTTGCTGGCAAAAAGATTTTTGTCCGCTTCAAGCGGCTTGCTTTCAGGGAAGCTGCTGAGGATAATGCGATTTCGCCGCACCGTCACTTGGATTACGAGCTCATTTTGCTTTGCAGCGGGAGCTATCTGACGAAAATCAACCATAGCGAGATCTTGCTTGCGCCCGGCGACGGCGTGCTGATCGCCCCCGGCAATCTCCACGAGGACCGGCGAATGGCGGGAGCGAAATTTATCGGACTGGCGTTTACGCTTGAGTCCGACACCGGTGCCCCGGTCAAACTGCTGGCCGAAACCGTCGTACCGGAACAGCAAAAATTCACTGCCGACCTTGTCCGGGCGGAAACACTGCTGCGGCAAATTGAGGAGCAAAACCGCGACAGCGAATTCACCGGCCCGGTCACGGATGCCCTGACCGCCGCTGTGTTTTGGCAGATTTTGGCATGTTTGCCCGCCAAAGCACTGTCGGCGCAATTTTTGGCCCGGAGCGACGACGGCAATTTTAAGGACAAGCTCACCCGGATTTTGCAGCAGCATCTTGATGAAACCGTGGAGCTTTGCGAGTTGGCCGCCATGCTCGGCCTCAGCCGCACCTCGCTGGTCAACCAGTGCAAGACCCTGTTTCAGCTCTCCCCCGGCAAAGTTTTTATCCACTTCAAAATGGAGCACGCGCGCTATTTGCTGGCCAACAGCACCCTCTCGGTCAAAGAAATCGCGGGCCGTCTGGGGTACGCAAGCGAGTTCGCTTTTTCGCGCGCTTTCCACCGCGACACCGGCTGCGCGCCGCGAATCTGGCGCAGTAACTACATTTTTGAGAAATAACCGCAATTCGCCGTTATTTTGTACTTTCGGCAATGTTTTATGTGATTGCGGAGCTTGGCAATCTTGCCGTTTGGAGGTATAATAATAACAAAAATGACCCTCTTGACGGAGTTGAAACCATGCAAATTGATGTGATCCCAAGCTTTCACTATGACGTTATTTATTTGGAGGACTGCCCGACGTATTTACAACGCGGCTTTGCCATCCTTGACCGGGCGCTGGAAATTTTAGCCGATGACAGCGATTATCAGTTTTTAATCGAGCAAATCTTTCTCGTTGAGGAGTACTGCAAGCAACACCCGGAGCAACTGGCCAAACTCAAACGATTTGCCGGAGAGGGGCGGCTCCACTTCGCCCCCGGGATGTATGTGATGCCCGATATGAATATGCCCGACGGCGAATCAATGTATTTGCAAATCAAGACCGGCTTTGACTGGCTCAAACAAAATCTCGATTATCGGCCCGATATCTGCTGGATCGCCGATTGCTGGGGGCACCCGGCGCAGTTGCCGCAAGTTTTGAACTCCTGCGGTTACAAGGGATATGTCTTCTGGCGCTGCATGGACCGGGAACTTCAAAAAAATCACTTTTTTTGGCAGGGTTTGGACGGTTCGACAATCAAAAGTCACTGGCTGAGAAACGGCTACAGCCCGCTGCGCTTCCCAGACCAAAGCGATATCCTTAACGCCAAGGATCAGCAGATTTTTGACGCCTCAACGGACAGCATCGGCAAACTCGCTCAAATCGCCGAAACCATCGGCTCGGGCGGCAAAACCTTGCTGTGCAACGGCGGCGACTTTATGATGCCGCAAAATTCCGCCCCGGCAGCGATGCGGCAACTGCAAAAAAACGGCAAATTTGTCCGGATCCGCTTTGCCGGGCCCGCACAATATCTGGCCGAGCTCGACTGGGGCAATGCGCCGGTGTACGAGGGAGAGTTCAACAGCGCCTTTCAGGGGACCTTAAGCTCCAACATCCGCATCAAACAGCAAGTACGCGAGTGCGCCATGCTGTTTCACGCCGCCGAGCGGCTGGCAGCGCTGACCGGCAAAGAGATCGATCACCGCGATGAATTACTCAAAAGCGTCTTAAAGCAGCAGTTTCACGACACCATCTGCGGCACCATCGTCGATCAAGCTTTGCGCGACACCTTGCAGGAGTTGGCCGACAGCCGGCGCCGTCTCACCAAACAAATCCGGGGCGCGGAAAGTTGCCCAAGTTATTACTTTAACCCGACCCAATACAACCGCACCGAGCTCTTGGATCATGACGGTAATTACGCTTTACTCACCGTCCCCGCGTGGCAATGCCACCCCGCCGTCGATGCCCGAGCGCTTACCCCCGCCCGGAAATCATTGCCCGCCAAGTTTGCCAATCACTTTTACGAGGCCCAAATCGGCGATGACGGCTTTATCACCTCCTTAAAGGTGAACGGGATCGAGCTGGTGAAAAAGGACAACGGCGTTAAGTTTGGCGCCCTCACGATGCAGCTCGATTACGGCGACTTGTGGCTCCACTTTGACTCGCCGTTAAACGGGGGGTCGCTCGAGTCGTCATTGACCCAAAACCGGCCCGACCCGCTGCGCCACCCGGAGGCGGCAGGGCTGGTCAACCGCAGCGCTTTCAACCCTCACATCAAATACGCCAAGGTCGAATTTGCGTCGGACGAGCTCCTTATCATCAAACAGGTGGGCGAGGTGCGTTTCTGGCAACTCAACGTCCAATTTACGGTCAAAACCATCTTGCGTCGCGACCGTGCTCAAATTGATTACCAAACCGAAATCCGCACCCACGGCAGACACTTCCGGCTGCGCGCCGTCTTTCCGGGCACGGTTGACGGTACGGGCATTGCCCGGTACGAAATACCTTTCGGCATCCAAGCCCGGCAGCGCGGTACTCATTGCGCCCAAAACTGGTTTGATTTATCGGATGACAGCAAAGGCCTTGCGCTCCTCAACCGGGGCATCCCGGCCAATGCCGCCGATGACGACGGCAATCTCATGCTTGAGCTCTTCCGTTCGGCGGCGATGGAGTACAAGGGGCAGAGCGCCGACTCCTTTGCCGATGATGTACCGCACCGTTTTGAATACGCGATTATGCCGCATGCCAAGCTGGATTTTACCGAAACGGTCAAGGCGGGAATGTTACTCAACCTGCCGTTATCGCAAACCGATGCCATACCGGCACGCGGTCCGATTGTCAGCAACCGCCAAGTGGTGATAAGTGCGCTCCGACCCTGCACCAACGGTATTTTGCTCCAGATCTATGAGGCGACCGGCAAGGCGGCGGCGACAGAGATCACTCTTGACCAACGGTTTCAAACCGTCACGCTTGCCGACGGCTTGGGGAATGTCATCGGCGCGCCGCAAGCGATCAAGGAAGGCAATGTTACTTTACAATTCAAAGCGTTTGAAATCAAAACGTTATTGCTGCAATAACGCTAGTCCTGCGGCACCAGATAAAGTTGCTGACGCTTGTCTTTGGGGTTGTCGGGGTGCGAGAAATCGATCAAGCCCGCCTCCCGCAAATGCTGGAGATTTTTGCGAAAATTGCCGTTGTCTTTGCCGATGTTGAGCAACTCGGCGATTTCCGGGGCGGCCAGCGGTCCGGCGGCCAGCAATTTCAAAATTTTGCGTTGCTGGACAGTCAAATCCAATCCGATTTGATTGGCTCTTTCATTTGCTTTACAGGGTCCGACGCTCTGCCGGGAGAGCAATAACGGCGGCACCACTACATCGCCCGCCGCCATGCCTTTATTGACAAACATTTCCTCCAACAAATCCAGCGCCGCCACCGCCATTTGCTCAAAATTAACCGCAATGGTAGTACGGGGCGGCTCCAAAAACTCGGAAACATTGTGAAATTCCCAATCAATCACCGACAAATCCTCCGGAATGCGGATCCCGAGATCGCGCAGCGAGGGGTCGATGCGAATGGCAAAGAGCTCGGTGGGGCATATCAACGCCGTGCCGCCCGCGCGGATAATTTTGCGCAAAGCCTCGGTGATCTCGCCGCGGGTGCAGCCGTAGCGCAAAAAAACGCCGAAGCGCTCCGGGTCGGCGACATTGCTCTCGGCAAGCGCCTGCAAAAAACCCGGCCAGCGGCGCGAGGCCTTGGCCGCCTCCGCCTCTTTGCCCTCCAAAGAGACAAAATAAATATTTTGGTGGCCGTAACTTTGCAGCAATCGCACCGCCGCCCGGCAGGCCGCGATGCCGTCAAAATTGACTGCATAAATGTGCTTCTCGGGCAATGACGGCGCACCGATGCGGACCAACGGCAGATTGAATTCTTTGCTCCACTCAGCCGGGATCACCATGCGGTCAGTAAGATCAAACGCGCCGCGGATCACCCGGTCGTCAAGCCTCGCCATTTCACCTTGCCAAATAAGCTCCATCCGGTAGTTGCGCCGAGTGATTTCGTAACTCAAAGCCGCCAGCAAATCGGCAAAAAATGCATTGGCCAAATTTTTGGGGCGCAGCATAATGACACCGATGCTCCCCTGCGAGTCGCGCGAACAACAATCGTAGCCAAGCATACGTGCGGCTTCGATCACCCGCTTGCGGGTGACGGCGCTGACGCACAAATTATTGTTCATCACCCGCGACACGGTGGCCTGCGAAACTTGAGCCAGACGGGCGACCTCCCGGGTATTGACTTCCTTCATAATCTCCTTGGGATTGATTCACTTATAAGGAAATATAACATCACAATTGCGCATTTGCAAGCTTTTGATACATTTTTTTTCATCAAAAATCCGTTTGCGGGCTTTTTTTCGAATGGCGAATATGATATAATTAAGTTGTAAAAAGCATTTTGCCACGGTAAATTAAAAACGGCAACAGAAAAGGAAAAAAGTGATTATGAAACGCCATTTTACCTTGATCGAGCTCCTGGTCGTCATCGCGATTATCGCCATTTTGGCCAGTATGTTGTTACCCGCCTTAAACAAGGCCCGTGACAAAGCGGTCAGTGCCAGCTGCACCTCCAATTTAAAACAGCTCGGCGTCTGCTTTGCGATGTATGAGGCCGACACCCGGCGCGCTCCCATCGGGTCGACCGTGGTCGGTGCGGGCGATTTCAGTGAGGGCTGGTATCAGGATATGGCCAAAGGCGGCATCCGCGAGTATCTAGGAAAAACTGTCGTCTCAGGCTCCGGCTCAACGATGATCAGCAACACCCTCTACTGTCCGGCCATTGTCAAAATTCAGGGTAAAAAAGACTCCTGCGGCTATGCGCTCAACCGCCTGATGCGCCCCAACAACTGGTCGGCCGCGCGCACCGGCACCCTTGACGGAAAAAAGCGCTATTTGATTGAATTCAGCGGCAGTCTCAAAAAACCGAGTCAGTCGGTCCGCCTCCTTGACCGCTGGTCACAAGCACTTTTTAACACCACCGGCAGTACCGGCTACTGGTATATCGTCTCAGACGACGGGGCAAGCAAGTGGGATGACAAACCGATCACCAGTGCCCACGGCGACGAAAACGTCAATTACCTGTTGTACGACGGCCACACCAAGGCGATCAAAAGCAATCTGCCCGATGCCGCCAGCAGCACCGCGTTACTCACCGGGGTTTACAGCAAACAATTGACCTGGGGCTCCGGCTATTAAAATGAGGATTACCATAATGGAACGTTTTTTCACCTTGTTATTAAGCGGCATTTGCACCTTGACCTTGGCCGCCGAGACCGCCAAAGACACCAGCGGCTTAGCTTACTTTGACCCGGAGAACTCGGGCTCGATCAAAGTTGCCGCTCCGACAACAGCGGTCGATGTCGCCACCGATTTTACCCAAAAGACCTTTGCCGTTGACCGCAAATTTTATGGGCTCAACAGTCACCCGCTCCCGGCCGCCGAGGCCTTTCGCAACCCTGATTTGGTGCGGACGCTCAAACCCGACACCATCCGCATCATGACCAACAAACGCACCTTTTGGTACCGCGAAAACGGTCAATCAAAAACCCAAGTCATCGAGCTCTCGCCCGAACGCGGAAAATTCAACTGGGCGTCGATTGATGACTTGATCACGGCCATCGAGTCCTTTGGCGCTGAGCCGTACATCGCCCTCGGGTTCGGTGCTCCCAAGTACCTCAACAGTGCCAATAATCCGCGCTTGTTTCGCCCCCTCGCCGCCGATTTGCCGGAGTATGCCGACTACATGGCGACCATCGTCAAACACCTCAAGGACAAAAATTTTAAAGTCAAATATGTGACGGTTGACAATGAGCCGGAAAACGTCGGCTATCCGATAGACGATTTTATTTTGCTCAAAAAACTCGCGACGGACAAGATTCATGCCGTCGATCCCGAGATGATGATCGCCGGGCCGACCACCGGTTACGCCCAGTGGAAGCAGCCGGACAACAAAAATTTGAGCTTTCATTCCTCCACAACTTATCTCAAAAATCACGGGGTCAAATTTGATGCCATCGACTGGCACGCCTACTCGACCAACCCGGCAATCATTTTTAAAAGCGCCGATGTGGTCAAAGAGATTTACCCCGACACCCCGCGCTTTTTAACCGAGCTCAATTTGGATTGGCGCTACTCCGGCGATAAAGCCGAGCGCTCGCAGATCAACAACACCAACTGGGACAGTGTCCGTTTTCTGGCCTACGTTTACGACGTTTTGCAGCAAAAGGGGGTCGAGCGAGTCTACTATTTTTGCATTCGCAACAACTTTTTCGGGCTCTACAATTACAATATTACCGAAGTAAGACCCAATTTTTACACTTTTTACGCCTTTACCAATCTCCTCGGCCGCCAACGGGTCAAAACGACGACCGGGCACCCGGCGGTCGGTGTCATCGCCACCTTGGACGACAACGGAAAACCGGCGGTGATGCTCTATAATCTTGCCAATACCGATGTCACCGCACATTACCCCGATTTGGGCAAATTCACCCAAAAGTATACCTTCTCCGAAGCTGCTTACGATCAACTCAAAGTCATCAAAGACGGTAAAAGTTCGCCGCTGCCGGCCGAAAAAATCGCCGCCAACGACGTTTTGACCGTACCGGCCGGGGGCTGGGTGGTATTAAAGTAATTATTATCAAAGGTTATCATGATTTTTTCTCAACTTTTTCAAGCGCCGCTGCCATTGCCGGGCGAAGCCGTGTTTTCGCTCGAAGAGCAATATGTTATCCACCCCTTGCACATCGAGAGCGTATTTGACAACTGGCGGCAAGCGGGCGAGCGCCACGGCCGCCGCGGCGAAAGTGCGAGCAGCGTCACCTTTGAGCGCGACCGCAATAAAGAAGTCTTTGCGCTCAACTATGATTTGCCCAATTCACCGCGCCAGCTCGATTATCAGCCGATGGCGTTTCGCGTAATGTATTCTCAAATCCAAGTGCCGCAGCCATGCCGGATTGTCTGGCGCATTTACTCAACCTACCCCGCCGAGCCGGTGTTCCCGGAGCTGGGGAAAATCTTGGGTGAGCATACCTTTCATCTCGATAAATCCGCCGTTTTTGCCGTCGAGCTGGAGTCCGGCGAGATCCCGTACGCTACACACTTTGAGCTTGAGATCACCGGCGCGGACGCAATCACCGTAACCACCCCCTGCTTTCTTGCGGCGGCAGAAACCGTCGAAGCAAGATTGCGCAAACGCTATACCGAGTGGAGCGAAAAAATCGATTTTGATTTGGCGCTTTTAAAAATTCACCAATCCCAAAGCCCGCAACTCGTCAACCTCGCCGCGCAACTCAAAGCGTATGCACCTGATTTCAGCTTGGCGGCACGTGACGAAATTGCAGTAAAGTTTGCCCAATGGCCGCGGTTGTTGGAGCCGGTTTGGCGGCGACTGGGTGCGCTCGCTCGGGTAAAAGTATTGCAAAAACGCGCCCGTTTGCTCAAGCTTGATTTGGACGATGCCTTGGCCGCATTGGCCGGGCACCCCGAGTTAAGCAAAATCGACCGGCTGGAAGCCGTTATCCAAACTGCCTGGGAGACGGCCAATCTCCCGATCAAACGCGACGGCAAAATCATTTACACTGCCGAAAACGAGCGATTAAGCCTGATGGGGATCAATGATTACGACATCGCCACCAATCAGCCCTGCCGTGAAGATGCGTATTTATACATGCAGCTCTTGGGCTACCGGCTGATCCGCCAGCCGGTGCGCGACCTTAATTTTGATTACGAGCATGGGTGTTATGATGACGCTTATGTCCAAAAATACGTCAACTCGGCCCGTATGGCGGCCCGCTACGGCTTAACTACCATCCTTGAGCTCCATTATGTCCCGGCCAAAATCATGCAACAAATGCGCCACTCTCCGCCGGGCGGCTGTTTTTTTGACGCTCTGGAGTGCGAGGAGTGGATTGCTCAACAACTGCAATTTTGGGTCAATCTCCTTAAAAATCAGCCGTCACTGGCGATTGTCGAGGTGCCGATCAACGAGCCCTTTTTACGCGGCAATTCGCGCCGGGTGACGTCCGATGCCCCGCAAAATATACTCCCCGGTGCCAACACCTTTTGGCAGACCAAGTGGGATCAATACATCACCAAACGTTACCATGATCAAGCCAAGCTCACGGCCCACTGGGGAGAGCTTGGCAAAGATGAGAGTTTCGGGAACTTCGCCTTCCCGACCGACAATATTTATGAGTCCAAGCGCCTCGGCGATTACATCGACTTTTTTGTCGCCACGTATACTCAATGCTGCCAACGGCTGGCCGCTTTGGTCAAAGGCATCGCCCCCGGCAAACTGGTCGCCATGGCGCAACCCAGCCAGAGTGGGATATTTTCGCTGGAAAAGATCCGGTTGGACGGCATATATCTTTATCAAAACATCCCCGACAACATCGACTTGGTGACCATCCATTATAACCTCGGCCAAAGTTGCCGCCTTTTCAGCCTTGACCGCCCCGGTTATTTGGGGGAAGAGTACGCTCAGGACCTTCCGGCATGGGAAATGGCGTGGCAAAAGCAGGGCGGTTTGCTGCCGTGGGGCTGGTCCACCCGCTGGCGTAAGGGCGAGGACCTGATCGACTTGGACGGGAGCGGTTACCTATGGCCCGACAAGCGCCATCTTGCCCTCAATCAAAAGCGGCTGCTCAGTTATCCCGATCCCGCGCCGATCCCGGCGGTGATCTTGACCAGCAAACGGTTGATCGCCCGCGGTTGTCACCACTGGCGGCAGACCCGCGACTTTTTGCAAGCCCAAAACATGGATGCCGACATCCTTGATCAGGATGCGGTCATTGAGCGCCCGGAGCTTCTCAAGGGTTATCAATTTGCCTTGGTCGAAAACGAGTTCGGCGACCGCCGCCTCCCGGCTGTTTTGCGGCGAACGCCGTTGACCGTATTATATTTGGGTTCGGGAGCGCATGACTACCACGGACACACCGGCAAAGAGAGCTTTTTGGGGGCGCTGGATGGGTTAATCAAAATCAACGAGGTCTCCCATAATGATTTCCGGCTGGATTTGTCGACAATGCCGTGGCAACAGGGAATCATCCGACAACAGCGCCAAAACCGCTACGCTGATGAACGGCTGATGTTTTCGCAATCCTCCGCCATTGCGGCCGACCAAAACATTAATTTACAAGAAACCAAAGACATCACCGATTGGCATCCGGTCACACTGCCGCTGCCGCCCGGCCCGGAGCAGCGCTATTATCTCAAACTTGAGTTTGATTTGCCGCCAAACTGGCAGCCGAATGACGAATTTGAGCTCTTTGCCGCCGGGCTCGATGACTTTGACTGGTGCTTTGTCAACGGCGAACCCGTTGGCGGCGAGCAAACCACTTGGAATCAGGCGTGGCACCCCCACCGCAGTTATGACATTGGGCCCGGTTTGCTCAAAAAGATCGGCAATGTGATTTTATGGCGCATTCAGCGCCATACCGGACTCAACGGGATTTATGACCTTCCGTTGGAGTTGCGCCGCCGGGCAGCCGGAGCGTGGCAGAGTGATGAGGTTGACTTATCCGGACTCAACGGCCAACCTTTTGCCGCCGCCGTCAACTCCCGCGGCTTTACCTGCCCGGTCGCGGCACACATACTCGCGCGGTCGGGCGACACGCCAATTTTGATCAATTGCGGCAAAGAGTTTCTCTATTTGCGCAGTCCGATGCTCCAAAACGGCAATCCTTTTGATCAAGCCGTATGGCAACAATGCGTCCCAAACTGATCACAAAAAAATCCTCTGCCGGGTTCAAAAAAAGTCACCGGACAGAGGATTGATTTCAGATAAAAATATTTATCAGCTGTTTTCCTGCAAGTTGGCCCGGTCGCGGGCCAATACTTTTTTGCGGTAAGCCATCAAAATCCAGCCGACCCCGCCCAGTACCGCCGCGCAAAACAAAATGGCTAAGCGCGCCAGCCAGTCGTTGGGGATCAACAGCATCAAGGTGATAAACCCGGCATAGACAAGCGACAATACACCGATCATCCCGGCTTGGGCCGCCGTGTTGTCATGACCGACCTCACGCTCAAAATCGACCGGTGTCTCCATATCCTTGTAAAATTGCGCCACCGAAGCATCCATCTCCGGGTCCTTGCCCTCTTGATAAAAGAATTTGGTGAGCAAAAAGAAAGCAACGGTCAACGGCACAATAAAGAGCGGAGTCACCACAAACGGCACCTTGACGAGATACAAATACCCCGACTGCAGCACCGGGATGACGTTCAGCTGTCCGGTCAAAAAATCCTGCGCCCCCTGCCCCAAAATCAGAGCAAAAATGACAAAAGACAATATCGTGCTGAATAACACTGTCGCCCACGCCGACCACGGCGGCGTCCGCTTGATGAAAAAGGCCAGCACCATCACCACCCCCGTGCCGGAGCCGATAAAGGCTCCCAGATACATATACGCGTCAAACAGCGACACTTTGGTCGAGTGAAACAAAATCGCTCCCAACAAAACCAATATACCGAAAACAAACGTTGTAATCACACCCACCGTAAGATACTCGCGATCGGATGCATGCGGCCGCAAAATCGAGCGATAAAAGTTCCAGGTAAACCCGGCCGAAAAGCCGTTTAAGGCGGTGTTTAAGCTTGACATCGTTGCCGACAGCATCCCGACCACCATAAGTCCCATCAACCCCTGCGGCAGCACCTGCATGGCAACGGCAATATAGGCCCCCTCCTCCGGATTGGGAAAGCGGCTGACTTCGGCCAGATTGGGCACCATGGCATAACACGCCAACGGCGGCAGAAACCACACCACCGGCATCACAATGTAGCAAATAATCGGAATCAATGCCGACCAGCGGGCATGATCTCCGTCACGGGCGGCAAAATAGCGTCCGTTGGTAATCCCGTTGGCAAAAAAGACCACGCTCACGATCGTCCCCACCACAAACAGCCAGTCGTACTTGATTTCGCCCAGCGAGTACCAAACTTGAAAACGCTCCGCGGGAATGCTGTCGATCATCGGCCCGATGCCGCCCATTTTGATAATACACATGGCCGCCACCACAAAGCTGATGATCAAAACCAGCAACAGCTGAATGAAGTCACTGGCCATCACCGCCCAGCTGCCGCCGATGACGGTAAATACGACCACCACGATGCCGACCACCCAAATTACCTGCACGGCCTCAAACTGAAACACCGTCGCCAGCAGCATCGCCAGCGACGCCAACTGGACGGCCGGGTAAAACGGCGCCATGGTCATCCCAAACCAATTGAAAAACTGCTCGTTGAATTTACCGAACCGCCGACGGATTGCCTCCGCCCCGGTGATTACCCGCAATTGCCGCAATCTGGTGGCAAAAAACAGATAACCGACAATCACGCCGATCATATGCGGGATGTAGGAGGTAAATAAAATCAAAATCCCGTACTTGTAGGCAATCCCCGCCGCCCCGGTAAAGGTCCAGCTGGAGAACGAAGAAACAAAGACGCTGCTCCCCAGGAGCCACCAGCAAACGCGCTGACCGCCGGCAAAATAATCTTTGGAGCTGTGAAGGAATTTTTTGATTACAAAGCCGATCGCCAGCATAAAGAGCATAAAAAAAGCGATGACGATGTTGTCGTATACGGTTAAAATACCCATGAGTTGCTTTCCTTGAGGTTATTGCGCCAGGAGTTTGGCGAGCGGTAATTGTTTTTCTTTAACCTCACGGGCGAATTCGGCTGCAACCAAATCGGCGCCTTTTTTGCCGAAGTGGGTGCGATCGGGGTCGCCGTTGTCAAACTTTTTGCCGTTAAAGAGAGTCATGGCATCTTTACCGTATTGTTCATAAAGACCTCGGGTGTAATTATTAAGATCAACAACCGGGGTATTGGTCTCTTGACCGACTTTTTTTGCCGCGGCCGGGTAATCGCCCAAAGAGGGCTGGACTTTAAACTCGGCATTCATAATGCAGCGCTCGACGGGAGTGCACAAAATCACTTCGCCGCCCTTGTCCTTGACTTCGCTGATAAAACGCTTGAGGTTGGTCTGGTAGTCGGTCGCGGCCTCGGCGTAAATCTCCGGCTGATTTTTCTTTTGGTCATTGTGGCCAAACTGGATGATCACGGTATCACCCTTGCGGACCTGACCAATCAAAGCTTCCCAGCGTTTCTCGGTGACAAAGCTCTTGGTGCTGCGGCCGCCGACGGCAAGATTGATCACATTGACATTGTCCTTGAGGTATTTGCCGAGCATCTGCCCCCAGCCGGCGGTGGGATCGTTTTCGCCGTAGTTGCATACGGTCGAGTCCCCTGCGAGCAATACGCGCGGAATGGCTTCCTCGTCTTTGGCGGTCAGCAGTTTCACCCCGCCGAAAAGAATGCTTTTGTTGACATTTTCGGCCTTGGCATAAGTGCGCAGGAGTACAGCCACAGTATCGTTGTCGCCGGTGTTGAAGCGAACCTCAAGTTTGCCCTTGCCCGCTTTGTTGTTGCGCGAATTGAGAAGTTTGATCTCTTTTTGGTCCTTGATAAGTTTGACCTGGATCATCCCCAGATCGGCCGTGTCGGCGGTGGTGTCGGCTTGAAACACCATGTCGGTGTTGGGCTCAACTTTGATATAACGCCCGGCGCTCGGCAGCATGGTCCCGGCGGCGGTAATGGTGATCTTGAGCCCGTCCGCCGAAGTTTCAAAACTACCCAAATCCGGGTAAAATGTTTTCCAGTCTTTGAGACCGTCGGCAAAACTGAAATCAACCGCCGATGCGGCAAATCCCCCCAGCAGCATCCCCACCGCCAGCAAATGTGTCAACATTTTTTTCATAACGCTACTCCTTATGTGTTGGTTACAGTTTCCCTTGCTCAATATCCAAAAAGGTCTCAATCGCAGTGTAAAGGCGCTGCAATTGCGTTGCCATATCCTTATCCGAGCGGATGATTTGCCCGATCCCCTGCTGGACGGTCTGCCCCACCGCCACGGTGTCAAAGTCAAAGGCGGTGGACATATAATTCATCTCATTCAAAAAAATGGTGTCGCGCGGGTCCTCGCCGTTGATGCTTTTCATCGCCGAACTTTTGCGGATCGGGATGCCGTACTCCTCACTGCCGATAAAGTCCTGAATTTCCTCACTGAGCATAAAAGCGATCCACTCTCCGGCCAGCGCCAGATCGGCGCACTCTTTGCGCACACACAAAAGGTCGGTCGCCTGCGCCATCACCGCGCTGCCGCCCGGGAAATGGGGCATCGACACCACGCCGAAGTCATCAAAGTTGCAGTGCTTAAAATAACACTTGATCTGCCGAGCATCGACGTTAAAGACAATGTCCTCGTTTTGGACGCGGCGCCGTGCCTGATCAAACGGGACATTGGTGGCAATTTGGCGGATGCGGCGAACCGCCTCCAGCGCGCGCAACACCTCCGGGGTGTTGAAACAAAGTTTATTGTCCTGATCAAAAAAACGACCGCCGGAGCGAAATACAAAGCTGAGCCAAAAAAAGATCCCGTCAGCGTAATTGATCAGGGCTTCACCGGGACACTTGGCGGCAACGACCTCAAGATAATGAAAAAAGTCGTCGATCGACCAGTTGCTCTGCGGCTCGGCCAAACCGGCCTTTTGCAGCACCGATTTTTTGTAATACACGGCACGCGGCGAAAAAATAAAGGGAATGCCGAAAAGTCCGCCCGCCGAGTCATAAAAGCCTTTAAAAGGGCGGCTGAAAAACAAATCCTTGTCGGGCGCCACTTTGCGCCAAATCTCCGACAAGTCCAGATATTCGTTGCGGTGCATCTGCAAATAAGAGGTGTTGCGCAGCTCAAACATGCCGTTTTCAAAGGTGTTGCACAACCGGATTGCGGGGAGTTTTTGTTGCAGCTTCTGGCGAAATTGCCCCAACCAAGGCAACGCTTGCGAAAACAACATCAAATGATTGCCGACAATTCGCTCGCGGTAATTGGGGCGGACATATGTCCCCTGCCGCGGCTCACAATATAAAATACCGTCGCGTTCCAGCGAAGAAACCGCATTCATCACCATCACAAACGATGCACCGGTCTCCTGACAGAGTTCGCGCGCCGGAGGAATCCGGCCACCGGGCTGATATTCGCCCGACTCGATTTTATCCAAAATGTATTCCCGGACCAAAGAAATTTTATCCATAATGCCCCAATTTGATTTGCCTTTAGGAGCTAATATAACACTAATCGTGATTATATCAAGACAATTTCAAAAAATAATTCACTTTTTTTTCATCCTGCATAAAATTCCGATTGAAGTTTTTAAAAACCTTGCTTTGTTACTGAAAAGTATTTTATCGATAACGTGATTATAGCAATAATAAAACAAAAAAAAGCGCGTCGGCTCTTTCCGGCGAAGAAAAGGCCGACGCGCTGCAGGCACCTTAAAAATCAAACATTTAACAGGGCATGACCGACCAATTCACCGGATCGCCCCCGCAGTTCAACCGGACCATGCCCCTCAATACGCAAGACAAACCCGACCACTCCGGCTTCGCTCGGGCGCTTGGCCGCACCGACCACCTTGGCCGGGCCGGAAACAACGGCGAGCTCGATATCTTTGACTTCCGGCAGTACCGTGCCGTTGCCGTCGCGAAGCGCCGCATGGACGATCAATGCATCATTGCCGGCGACCGGGACATTGCACAATTGTGGTTCAACAGTCAACTTGCGCGCCGGTCCGGCGGGAGTCGCTACTTCATGCCAGGCAACCGCCTTGCCGCCAATCAGCCCGACCGCTTTGAGCGTACCCGGCTGATACGCGACGGTAAACGTAAACGGCGCATGCGGCAACTGGCGGCAGTTGCCGCCGTCAAAGGGGTTGCCGCCGGATTGATCGGCATTGATCAGCATCGCGGTTTCCCAGTCGGGGCTCACACCGTGAGCGGTATAAGGAGTATCCGGCCCGGCATCGCCGCGTTTGGCGGCAACTTTTCGGTCGTTGAGCCAGAGCTCGACCTCTTCGCAATTGGAGTAAACCACGACTTTGGTGTCCGCGACTTGTTCGCGCTGCCAGTCGTCAGCGATGTACACCATCGACACGGCCGAATTCAAACTCTGATAAAAATAGTATTTGTATTTGGGGTATCGAAACACATCCAGCGAGCCCGAGCGCTCAATATCGGAGTGATAACCGCGATTGTAGTCGATAAAGACCCAATCCGCCGTCGCCACCACGCCATCAATCGCCCGCGCCCGGTTGAGCGTCCATTGAAAATTCCACGCCTGCTGCAAGAGTTTGTCACGCCCGCCGCCTCGCGTCTGGCGCGAGGTGCTCGTGTTGCCGCCAAAGGCCCAGTCACCGTATTCGCGTATGACCACCGGTTTCTCCGTCTTAAGGTGATCGTGAAAAAACAGCACGTCCCAGTCCTCAAAAAAGCCGTAAGTATCGCCGCAGGTAAAACAGTACGGCCCCGGATACTCCTCGTGGGCGATCTCATGCAGCGCGCGGTTGAACCAGTTGGGCGGAAACGTCTCATTGAGTGACATCTCCCAAATCATAATAGACGGATGATTGCGCCACTCGCGCACCAGCTCGCGGGCGTCGCGCAAGGTGTTGTTGATAAAGTGCTCATTGACGTGATACTGCTGCCAGCCGGGAATCGCCGCCATCACCAGAATCCCGAGCTCGTCACAACTCTCGATAAAGGCCGGATGCTGATTGTAGTGAGAGAGACGCACCCAGTTGAGCCCGCCCTCCTTCAACAAAACGACATCGCGTTTTTGGGCGTTGGCCGGGACTGCGTTGCCGATCACCGGGTACTCCATGTGGCGGTTGCTGCCAATCAAGTCAAATTTGCCGCCGTTTAAATAAAAACCGTCGCGTTTAAACTCGATGGTACGGATGCCGAAGCGCTCCTCCCGGACGTCAACGACTTCGCCGTTGTGCCGGACGGTAAACTTTGCCTGATACAGTGCCGGGCTGCCGGGTGACCACAATTGCGCGTCGGCGATCTCAAGCTCAAAAGTAAACGTATGATCGCAATTTTGCTTCAGCCGGTCCAGTATCTGCATTGTCTGCAATACCGTTTTGCCGGCCGGGTCGATGATCGAGAGCGCAAGCTCGATTTGATGAATTTCGTCCGCGGAGTTGACTATCGCAAAACGCCGGTCCTGATACACCTCATGCTGGACATGGCAAGCCGCCGACAGTTGCGCCCGCTTGCCCGTGAGCCCCAGCGTCCGAATAAATACCCCGCCACCCGCCGTCACCGCCACCGCCAAGGGGTCGCTGATATGGATAAGGTCATACAAATGCAGCGTCGCTTCGCGGTACAGCCCCGAGTGATAGCAAAAATCCAGTCCGGCCAAGGGTTTGCCGGGAGCCATGTCCATGGTGGGCCGGTTGTCGAGGCGCAACTCCAAGGTATTGATTTCACCGAAACGGCCGTAGTCGTGCAAAGAGATCAAAAAGCGCTGATAGCCGCCAAAGTGGGAAAAACAATATTCGCCGTTGAGAAAAACCTGCGTCGTCTGCATCGCGCCGCCGACCTCCAAATGAATGATCCTGCCGCGCCACTCCTCCTTGATTTCAAAGCGCTTGCGATAAAAGCAAATACCTTCCCAAGGTTCGGTAATCACTTCCGGCTCGGCCACTGCCGCGTGCGGCAAACTGACCAGCGAAGCATTGGCAAACCCAGGGTCAAAACTGAATTCCCAATCCTGCGAAAAATCGATTTTTTGCATCTTTTTTGATCCTGATATCTTAAGGCCACTGTGCGGTTTTACCCCGCAAATGACATTACTATATCATGTTTTCAAAAAATGTAAAGCTTAAAAATAATATTTTTTATATAAGAATCAGTACAAACATCAATGATTAAGAATCAAGGTGTTTGCTTTTTTCGTCGGGGATCTCAACGACTTCGACGTCGATAATATCCTCCGAAGCAGGCACATGCGGCCCGGCAGACGCCTCCGGGTCGGCTTGCGGCTGCCCGGGACGGTTAAAAAACGTTCGGGTATTGTAGACAAAAACCCGTTTGCCCGTGAGCATCCGGATCAATGCAAACAAAATCAGAAACGGCAAAAAGACAATGGCCAAAGCCAACAACAACATGCCGATGATCAAAAAAAACACAAATTTAAGTAATGAGTCCACTTTCGTTCAACACTTTCAATACTGCGTCCAACGGCAGTCCGACCACATTGTTGCGGTCGCCGTCAATGCGCTCAATGAGCATTTCGCCATGCTCCTGAATCGCATAGGCGCCGGCTTTGTCGAGCACGTGGACGTTTTGGAGATACTGTCGGATGACCGCCCGGTCATACGGTTTAAAGACGATATCGCTCGTCACAGTAAAGCTTTTTTGCACTCCGGGGGCAATCACCGCCACCCCGGTCAATACTTGATGATGACGCCCCGAGAGGCGGCTCAATATGGCAAAGGCATCGTCCAAATCACGCGGCTTACCGATGATTTCATGGTCAAACATAATCACCGTATCGGCGCCGATCACCGCGCAGCCAGGGTACTTGGCAAAGACCCAAGCGGCCTTGCGGCGGGCATTTTCCTCCGGCAATCCGGCCAAATCCGGCCCGATCATCAGCTCCTCGACCATCGCCGGGACGACCGCAAAATCCAAACCGGCCGACCGGAGAATTTCGCGGCGGCGCGGCGACTCAGAAGCCAGAATTAATTTCATTAAACACCGGGCTCTCCAAAGGCTGGACAGCGGCGCGCTCGGTATTGACCGACTCGACTTTGATCTTAATTTCTTTGATGTTGTTGACGCCCAGCGTCAACGCGAGCTCTTCCAGCAGCTGGGGCTTAACTTCGCCAATGATCGCCGGCAACCCCTGTTTGCCCTGAATAAAGCAGCAGCTGATCAACAAAATGTAAATGCCGCCGCGGCGGTAAAGATGGATGCGCTCAACATCAATTTGCTCAAAACGATCAAGGACAACGCGGGCCGAAGCCTCCACGGCATCGCGGGTGATCACCAAGTCGCCGGTCGGGTCCTTGATGACGATCGTCGAGCTGCGGCCGGTGCGGAAAAACAGCAACAGCAGAATTTTGAGAAAGATAAAGAAAATGATGATGGCCAAAACCATCGCGATGGCAAACGCAAACCCGCGGTTGAAATCATTGGATAAAATTTGCCGCCAAAACTCCAAAGAGAAATAGTCCTGCCACATACGCTCACCTCACAAAGTTAAAAAAAAGGGGGGCGTGATTGCCCCCCGTTGGATCAATTCAACGGCAACTCGGGCTCGGCTTCGGCTTCCGCCGCCGGCGCGGGATCGTCGATCTCCTGCACCACGACGTTGGCCTTGACGACCGTCATGCCGGTCATGGCCTCGACGGCCTCGATAACCGCTTTTTGGACTTCCTGCGCCACCACCGGGATCTTGAAGCCAAAGAGAATGTTGAGCTTTACCTCGATCGACAAGCGGTTGTTGTCCTGCATATCAACCGTAATTGCGCGCGACTGCATGCGTTTGCTGCCGACGATTTCGGCTATGTTGTCCACCAGCGCGTTGCCGGCCAGACGCGAGACACCCTCGACTTCCAGCGCCGACTTGCGGACGATGGAGGCCACTACGTTTTCGTGAATTTTAACGTCGCCAAGCTCGGAATTGTCCAACATTGCCGTGTTGGCAGCGATGGCGTGCTCGGTGTCGATCTTTTTACTGGTAGTCGCTCTCATTTGGTTTCCTCCTTTTGAGTTGAGTTTAACCGCTCCTGCATCATGCGCTCGATAAACCCGGTGTCGTAGTTGCCCTCAATGAAATCTTTGTGCGAAATGATTTGCTTTTGAAACGGGATGGTGGTTTTGATCCCGTCCACGACCATTTCATCCAGCGCCCGGCGGCAAGTGGCCAAAGCTTCGGCGCGGTTGTGCCCCCAAACGATCAGTTTGCCGATCATGCTGTCATAATAAGGCGGAATCCGGTAACCGGTATAGACATGCGAATCCATCCGCACGTTGGGCCCGCCGGCGGGGATGAAGAGCTCTAGTTTACCGGGAGACGGCGTAAAGTTTTTAAACGGGTCCTCGGCGTTGATGCGGCACTCGATGGCGTGGCCGCTGAAAACCACATCGCGCTGGCGAAACGACAAACGCTCGCCGGCCGCAATCCGGATCTGCTCTTTAATAAGATCGATGCGGGTCACCATCTCGGTCACCGGGTGCTCGACCTGGATACGCGTATTCATCTCCATAAAGTAGTAATTGCCGTCGGCGGTAAAGAGAAACTCGATCGTGCCGGCGTTGGTATACTTGGCGGCCTTGGCGGCCTTGACCGCGGCGGCGCCCATCCGCTCACGCACTTTGGCGGGCAATACCGGGGACGGCGACTCCTCGATGAGCTTTTGATTGCGGCGCTGGACGCTGCAGTCGCGCTCCCCTAAATGCACCACGTTGCCGTGATGGTCGGCAATGATCTGGATCTCAATGTGGCGCGGGTTAACGAGGTATTTTTCCATATAAAGTGCGCCGTTGCCGAATGCGTTTTCGGCCTCGGTCTTGGCAGAGTGGTAGCCCTGGATCAAGCTCGCGTCATTGTGCGCCACGCGCATCCCGCGCCCGCCGCCGCCGGCGACGGCCTTGATGATCACGGGGTACTTGAGCTGCTTGGCCATTTTGAGGGCCTCGGATTCGCTCACAATAATCCCGTCGCTGCCGGGAGTGGTCGGTACGCCCGCCTTTTTCATGGTGTCGCGGGCGACGGCTTTGTCGCCCAAGGCGCGCATGGCTTCGGGGGTGGGTCCGATAAAAGTAATGCCGTGTTTGCGGCAGGCTTCGGCAAAGTAGGCGTTTTCCGATAAAAAGCCGTAGCCGGGGTGGATGGCATCGACGTCGCAGATGGCCGCCACCGACAAAATACGGTCAATCAACAGATAGCTGGCATTGGACTGCGGGGCGCCGATGCACACCGCCTCGTCGGCCATTTTGACCGCCAATGAGTCGGCGTCGGCCTTGGAGTAAACAGCCACGGTCTTGATGCCCAGCTCACGGCAGGCGCGAATGACCCGGACGGCAATTTCTCCGCGATTGGCAATGAGTACTTTATTAAACATTTGACGGTCTTCTCCGTTGGGTTAGGATTACTCGATGACCAGGATCGGTTGATCGTACTCGACGGGCTGGCCGTTTTCGACCAAAAACTCTTTGACAACACCGGATTTTTCGGCCTTGATTTCGTTCATCACCTTCATCGCCTCAATGATGCAAATGACGGTGTCGGGATTGACTTTGTCGCCTACCTTGATAAAGGGCTGGGAGTCGGGCGAGCTGGAGCGGTAAAAAGTCCCGACCAACGGAGCATTGATGGTTACACCTTTGGCGGCGGCGGGGGCCGCAGGAGCCGTCGGAGCGGGAGCGGCCGCGGGAGCGGCAACGGCAACCGGAGCGACCGGAGCGGCGACCGTGTGAACGACCGGAGCGGACACCACGCCGTTGTTGCGGCGGATGCAAAGATTGTAATCCTCGGCTTGAACTTTAAACTCGGTCAAATTGTTTTCGGCCATCAATTTAACAATTGTCTTGATTTCTTCGATTTTCATTTTAAGATTGCTCCCTTCAAGGTTTGGGATTTTATTTTTTCTTTTGAAGATATGAAACCAAAGCGCGAAGCCCCAATGTATAGGAGTCGGCGCCGAAACCGGCAATCACTCCGACCGCGACCGCGGTGACAAACGAGTGATGGCGGAATTCTTCTCTTGTGTGAATGTTGCTCAGGTGGACCTCCACCGTCGGCAGTGCGACCGCGCTGATGGCGTCGCGGATGGCTACGGAGGTATGACTGTAAGCGGCGGGATTGATCAAGATCCCGTCAAACCCGTCGTCTTTCGCCGAGCCGATACGGTCAACGATGCTTCCTTCGTGGTTAGATTGATAATCAGTTACTTCACAACGGAGCGACTTGGCAAGCTCTTTGACCTCGCCGACCACCCCTTCGAGTGAAATGCACCCATAGATCCCCGGTTCGCGGCGACCCAACAATTGTAAATTAGGACCATTGATCAATAAAATTTTCATAGTTGGATCATAATATAGCACATTATTTGTTATTTTACAATCGCACCGCCGGAGATGCACCGTTATTTTCGCGGCAAATCGGTCTTTTCGAGCTTGACCGGACCCTGCAAATCGATCAATAAGGCATCGCTGAACCCGGCTTTGTCACCTTGCGGCATGGCCGGCATCGTCGTCTGGACGGTGGTTGCTTCGGCACGGTGTTTGCACCCGGAGAAGATCATCAAGCCCCCAAAGATAAGCACACCGACAATCAGCAAAATCGAGCCCACGATAATCAGCATTAATTGCTTGATCTTTTTTTCGTTTTCCTCGCTGCTCTCGCGGTCAACAATGGATTTGTTGATGTCCTCAGGAAGCTCGCACTCAAGTTGCTCGCGTAAAACCTTGGTGAGCTCGTCGGCCTCAAGGGTACTGACTTTATATAAAACGCAAAGTTTGCGAATGTAGCCAATGACATAAACCAACTGGGGCAAACGGTCAAGATCTTCGTTTTCCAAAGCCTCAAGATAAACGGCCTTGATTTTGGTTTCGCGGGAAATGGTATCGATGTCAAGTTTGTTGTAAAGGCGGATTTGTTTCAAAAAATTGCCGAACGACTGGTCCTTGCTGTAGGGCAGCGGCTTGACGTCGAGCGCAACTTTGGGCGCGGCGGTCTTTTTTTCGGCAGCCGGAGCCGTTACCGGCGCTTTGGCCGTTGACGGCTCACGGATGGAGCTCTTTTCCTCCTCGGGAAACGGGAGCAAGGGATCGTTTTCCATAACATTATTCTCCGGTTATTTCATCAAAAATTAAAATATCGCGCTTGTTGCCGCTCCCCGAGGGCGGGCCGACAATGTTTCTGGACTCCAACAAGTCCATGATTTCCGCCGCGCGGTTGTAACCGATTTTGAGCCGGCGCTGGATGTAGCTGGTGCTCGCGCGCCGATCGAGGACGATGACCTCCAAAGCCCGCTTGATGACATCATCGTCGCCGGGTTGCAAATACTTTTTAACGATGGGGGCAATATCGACGTAATCCTCGTCATCGTAATCAATTAAATTGGGGTCGATCTCCTCGGCGACCGCGGTCTCCTCCTCGGCGACAACCTGACTGTTGAATGACTGCGGCGCCTGATCGGAGACAAATTTGACCACGTTTTTGATATCGTCGTCATTGACCAACGCCCCCTGCACGCGCTCCAGATCGGAGCCGCCCGGCGGCAGGTAGAGCATATCTCCGTAGCCGAGCAGTTTCTCGGCCCCGTTGTTGTCCAAAATCACGCGGCTGTCCACCATCTGGCCGACGCGGAAAGCGATGCGGGTCGGCAAGTTGGCTTTGATGATCCCGGTAATCACGTTGGTCGACGGGCGCTGGGTGGCGACCACGATGTGGACCCCGGCGGCGCGGCCTTTTTGGGCGATGCGGGTAATCGAGTTTTCGGCATCCTTTTTGGCCTCGGTCATCATCAAGTCAGCGAGCTCGTCAATGATCACCACCAAAATCGGCATCTTGTCGGGCAGCGGCACGCCGTCATTGTCCAATACCGGGGTATCGGGCAAGCGGCGCTTGTTGTACTCGGAGAGTTTCTTGACCCCGGCCTTGGCCAAAATAGTATAGCGTTTGTCCATCTCGTTGACCGCCCAGCGCAGCGCGATCGGCACTTTGCGCGAGTCGTTGATGACCGGCGTAATCAAGTGCGGCAAGCGCTTGTAATCCTCAAACTCGACCACCTTGGGGTCCACCATAATGAGGCGCAAATCGTGGTGCGAAAATTTAAACAATAAACTCATGATCAATGTATTCATGCAAACGCTTTTGCCGCTCCCGGTGGCCCCGGCGATCAACAAGTGGGGGGCGCGCGCCAGATCGAGGATCACCGAATTGCCGGCGACATCTTTACCGAGTACAATCGGAATCTCGGCGTGACCGTTGCGCCAGGCGTCGGACTCCATTACCGAGCGCATAAAGACGCTCGCCGCACGGGTATTGGGGATCTCGACCCCGACCACCGGGCGACCGGGGATGGGGGCCAGGACGCGGACGCTCTTGGCGGAGAGATTCATCGCAATATTATCGGAGAGCTCCTCGACTTTTTTGACTTTGATGCCCTCGGCCAACGTAATTTCATAACGGGTGATGCGGGGACCGGAGATATAATTGGAGACGGTGCCGGGAACACCGAAACTGTCCAGGGTGCGTTGCAAAATATCGCGGGACTTGGCAATCGAGGCCGGATCCTCGCTGATGACCTCCTCGCCTTTGCTGAGCATGGACAAGGGGGGCAAGGTAAATTCGCGCGAAGTTGTCACCGCACCGGCATTGACGCCCTTGACGCTGATGTTGCGGTCAAGGCCGACGTTGTGAATTGCAGGCGTAACCGAAGCTTTGGGGAGCGGCAGCTCGTCTTCCTCAAAAACCACCACCGGCTTGACGGCGGTTTTTTCCGTCCGGCCGTTGCTCAAATCAGGCAACGGGGCAACCTTGCCATCCACCAAAAAGTCATTGGGGTCCTCGGAGACGACCACCATCGGTTTGACGGCGGGCGGGTCCTCGACCACCACCAGCGGGGTTGCGGCGTCTTTATCCTCATCGAACTTGCCGGAAAAGCCGGGGAAATGATTGCGCACATGCGAAAAAAGTCCGCCCTCTTTAGGGTAATCTTCCTCGGGTTCAGCAACCGCCACGGCAGCCCGCTCCGCCCGGCGCTCAGCCATCGGACGGTAAAACAAGCTTTGCATAAACTGGTGCCAGTCGGAGAAATAAATCATGATCGTCCCGCTCAAAATCAAGGCCCAGCTCAAAATCGTGGTGCCCACGGCGCCGAAAAGATTGCGCAACCCCCCCTCGGCGAGGTGCAAACTCTCAACGCCCGGCGCGGCCAGCACCTGTCCGATGACGCCGCCCGACAACGCGAGCTCCGGCATCCCGATGCGCCCGATATTGAGGCGGTCGGTAAAAAAGACAAACGTCTGCGGCGACAGCCCCAAAAGAAGCATCACCCCCAGCATAAACGAGAGCTCGCCCGAGAGAAACAGCAACGGCCGACCGCTTCCCGGAAGCAGCAAGCGGACCACCCGCAGCACGGTCAACGCGACCAAGACATAAGCCGAGAGGCCGAAGAGGTTAAACATCCAGTAGCCGATAAAGGCCCCGGTGTTGCCGATCCAGTTGGCGGGAGGGGCATCGACGCCGCCGGTGATGGCATAACCATCGGCGGGAGTGTAGGAGACGATCGACAAAATGACCAGCAAAATACCGGCGAGATAAAAAATATTTCTTACCTTAAAACCGGAGGAAACCTCCTCGGCTTGAGGCACATTCACCAAATTACCCATAGCAAAAAGTCCTTCAAAACTGCGATTGAGCATACTAACACGATTGAAATATAACCCGCCAACGCGTTAAAATCAATTAAAAAAACGCGTTCTTCTTGAAAAAAGTCGTTTTATTGTGTATATTAATCAGGTAACCATAAACCACCCAAGAGGAGCTTTGCCAATCATGAATTTCATGGATCGTCTGCATCGGGCCGCAACGTGCAATCATAGTTTAGTCTGCGTCGGACTCGACCCCGATGCCGGCAAGCTGCCCCCGGCGCTCAAAGGCAAGGCCGATGCCGTCTTTGCCTTTAACAAGGCCATCATTGATGCCACCAAGAATCACGTTTGCTGCTACAAGCCGCAAGCGGCCTACTATGCCGGGCAGGATTGTGACGATCAACTCAAAAAAACCATCGATTACATCCGCAACCACACCGATGTACCGGTCATTTTGGACGTCAAGCGCGGCGACATCGGCCCCACCGCCCAGATGTACGCCAAAGAGGCGTTTGACCGCTACAGCGCTGATGCGGTCACAGTCAACCCGTACATGGGGTTTGATACCTTGAAACCGTTTCTCGACCATATCGACCGCGGAGTGATCATCCTCTGCCGGACCTCCAACCCGAGCTCGGGCGATTTGCAAAACCTCGTCTGCGACGGCAAAACCGTCTACCAGCATGTCGCCATGCTGGCGCGCGACAAGTGGAATTACAACCGCAATGTCGCCTTGGTCATCGGCGCGACCTACCCCGGCGAACTCAAAGAAATCCGCGACCTTTGTCCGAACATGCCGTTTCTGGTGCCGGGCGTCGGCGCACAAGGCGGCGACGTCCAAAAAGTAATCCAAAACGGCTGCGATAAAAACGGCGGCGGTCTCATCATCAACTCGTCGCGCGGGATCATCTATGCCTCGACCGGCGACGATTTTGCCGAAGCGGCCAACCGGGCCTGTATCGAGCTCAAAGATTTAATCAATTCATTTAGAAAACAACTTTAAAATGCCAAAAATCCAATTACAAAAAGCGGAAAACGATCTTCCGGTGATCGCCATTGTCGGCCGTCCCAACGTCGGCAAATCATCACTCTTTAATGCGATCATCGGCCGCCGGCTCTCAATTGTCCATGAGATGCCGGGGGTCACCCGTGACCGGGTGATTGCCCCCGTCGTCCGCGGCAACCACCACTTTGAGCTCATCGACACCGGCGGCTTGGGGATGCTCCAAGGAGAATCGCGCAAAGTCGATGTGTGGGACAAACGCATCGCCGATCAGGTCGAGGCCGCCATTGAGGGTGCCGACGTTTTGATCATGGTCGGCAACGTGGTTGACGGCGTGGTGACGCTCGACGAGGATGTGGCCAACAAGCTCCGCCAGTCTGGCAAAAAGATTTTGTTTGCCGCCAACAAGTGCGACAACCCGACCTTGATCGACAACGCGGTCGAGTTTATGCAGCTCGGTTTCGGCAAAGTTTTTGCGGTATCGTGCCTCCACCGGACGGGGATCAATGCCCTCGTCGAGGCCGCCATCGCCCTGTTGCCGCGCCACAAGGTCAAAAAAACCGATGAAGAAGACGCCGAGGAAACTCCGGCCGACGCTCCGCGCAAAATCAACATCGCCGTCGTCGGCCGCCCCAATGTCGGCAAATCGTCATTGATCAATGCCCTACTCGGCGAGGAGCGGGTGATGGTGAGCGACGTCGCCGGAACGACGCGCGACGCGATTGACGTTGATTTCACCATCCGCTACCAGTCGTCGGAGCGCCCGGCGACTTTGGTCGATACCGCCGGTTTGCGCAAAACCGCCAAAGTGGACAATTTGGTCGAGTACTTCAGCGTCATGCGCTCTAAAACCGCGATCGAAAAAGCGGACTTGGTGCTCTTTGTCGTCGAGGCCAGCCCCGACGGCGTCACCGCGCAGGACAAACGCATCGCGTCGATGATCCAAACCGCGGGCAAAGGCTGCGTGATCGTGGCCAACAAATTTGATTTGTTTAAAAGCGAATACAAAGTCAAGCAACTACAGGAGGAGCTCCGTTATTCGCTCCCCGGGATGGCTTACTCGCCGGTGGTGTTTGTGAGCGCCAAAGACAAAGCCAACCTCGACGGGCTGTTAGACCAGGTGGCTGAAGTTATGGAGCAGCTTGAGCTCAAGATCCCGACCGGCATTCTCAACCGGGTGCTGGCGGACGCCTTTGTCCAAAATACGCCGCCCGTGGTCGGCAGCGCGCCCTTAAAGATGTATTATGCGTCAATGGCCGGGATGATGCCGCCCCGGATCGTGATCTTTGTCAACAATCCCAAATTTTGCGCCGACAATTATCTGGCGTTTCTCAAAAACGTGCTTCGCCGCAGCTTTGACCTGACCGGTCTCCCGATCGAGATCGAGTTGCGCGCCCGGCCCAAAAAGATCGAGAGCATCCGCACTGAGCGGCCCCCGATCCGCAAGCCGGCCAAGTCAAAAAAACAGAGGTGACCACCATGAATGATAACGAAATTAAAAAATTTATTGCTCAACAACTCGCCCAAAATGTGAATTTGTCGGACATCCAAAAAATGGTGAATGCCGAGTTTAATCTTAAGCTCACCTTTATGGACATCCGCGTGATGGCATCGGAGCTCGACAACATCGACTGGAGCGTCAACGACCCCAAAGCCATCCAAAAAGCCAAGGACGAAGCCAAAAAAGCGGCCGACGAGGCCAAAAAGGCGGTCGAACCGCAAGCCGAAGCGGCCGCCAAATCGGGCACTGTGGTCGAAGTCAGCAAACTTATCCGCCCCGGCACTATGGCCTCGGGCACCGTCAAATTTGCCACCGGCCCCACCGCCGAATGGTACGTCGACCAGACCGGGCGGCTCGGCCTTGACAAGCTTGAGGGCGGCCAGCCGACGCCGGAGGACATCAAGGAGTTTCAATTGGAGTTGCAAAAAGCCTTCGGTCAATAACTTCACCGGAAACGATGGGTCATGAAAAAACCGTTTAAATATATCCTCTGGGGGATGCTGCCGACTGCGGCGCTGACGGTTTTTGCCTTTTTTTTCCTGACCGGGTCATTTTTCATCACCCGCGCGGTGCTGCCGTTATGCAGCCGCCAATGGGGAGTGGACGTTGGGGCCTCACAGGTCAACTGGTCGATCTGGAGCTCACATGTCGAGTTTCGCGATTTAACCGTCGGTCCTCTGAGTGACCCTTATTTTAAGGCGACGAGCGGCAAATTTGACTACAATTTGGCGGCTCTTCTCAAGGGCAATCTCAAATTTTCGCACATTTTGGTCAATCAGGGGGTGTACATCATCCACATGGAGCGTCCCGACGACCCGGCAGCCGATGCCACCGCCGACAACGATCCGGTGCTTATTGATCTATCCGACGGCAAGGCGGTTGACTCCAATGTCGTCATTACTTTCGGCTCCGGGCAGTCACCTTCGGCAATAGAGTTTACCCGCCTCAATTTTGAGTTTGACCGCTTTGCCAACGACCAGCGGCTTACCGGCAGCGCCCGCTCGGACATCCGCTATGCATCCAGCCGCAACAGTCATGTGGACAGCGGGCAGCTGGACTTTAAGATCAGCACCAAGCTGAATGAAAAGCTGCTCCCCGAGACGATGAAGCTACACGCCGCGTTGTCCCGGCTCAAGGGCGAAATCAGTGAACGCAAGCTCGACAACGCCAATTTAAAAGTCATCATCGACGCCACCGACAACCATGATTTGCTGGAAATCAAAGAGCTGACCGTCGTCGAGGCCGACAAGCGCGATATCACCTTGAGCAAAGCCAATCTCAAGGGCGCGGTCAACTGGGAGCCTTTCGGCTTCCGAAGCGAGTTTCACATCGAGCGCCTCTCCGAGACCACGGTCGCGGTGCTCTGCGATTTGCTGGGCAATTTCAACCCCGGGTACGGCAACTTGAGCGCCAGCGGCGAAGTCGAGTACTTTAAGCGCAAACTCCGCGCCAACGGCCAAGTCAACGTCGAGCGCAGCGGCAGTGCCGTTTTCGGCCAAAAGAAATACGACATCGTGCCCTTCAGCGTCAGCGCCCAGTACGACTTTTTAATCGACCTCGGCAAAAGGATGACCGATCTCAAGAAATTCGACTTGTGCATCAACGATAAAACCAAGGAAATCGCCTCGGTCCATCTGGACACCCCGGTCAAATACTCGTGGAGTCAGGCCGCCGAGGTTAATCCGGACAAGACCCCGGCCTGTTTCCGCCTCAATTTTCGTGATTTCGATTTGAATATTTTGCGGTTTCTGACCCCGTCGGAGAGTGAATTTTTGCTGAACTCGGGGCGGTTAAACGCCGAGATGCTCTTTTCCATCGACCACGACTTTGCCCAGGCCAAACTCACCGGCGAAGCCAAAATTGACAACTCCGAGCTCAAGCTCCTCAACACCCGAGTCCCCTTAAACAGCACTTGCGCCTTTGCGGTCGCGGTCAACAAAAAAATGGACTACAAGCTCACCAAGTTTGATCTCACGCTCAACTCGCATCAGAAGCTGTTGGGCAAACTTCAGCTCTCCGGCACCGGCAATTTAAAAAACGAAACCGGCGCGCTGTCGGTCGGCGCGGTGGAGCTGCAAACCGAAATCATCAAACTTTTTATGCCCGGCGATCAGGAAAAAACCCTCAAAACCATCGACCGGATGCATTTTAACAACATCGGCTGCACAGTCAATTTTTTGTACGACCTTGAGCACCCCAAGCTCGATGTCAAGACGGTCAGCGCCGAGTTCAAATATCTCGGCAACTCGACGGTCAAAATCGAGGTCATGCCCTTTGTCTATCTGCCTTTGGAGAAAACCGTCGACAAAGACTGGCAAATAAAAATCACCGGAAAACTCCCGGCTGCCAATCTCAATACCTTGATCGAGCGCCCCGATTTCAAATTTAATGCAGGCAATTTCGGACTCAATGTGCGCACCTCGGTCGCACGCGATTTCTCCAGTTCATTGATCAAAGGCGATTTTAATCTCGACAATCTCGATTTTACGGTCAAAGGCAAAGATTACCGCAATCTCTCCTTGCAGGGGCTGACCGCGATTTATCTGCCCAACTATGACAGCGTCGAAATCAGCACCTTTAACCTTTACCTCAAAAACGACAACCGCTCGGCCACCCGCGTCGAAATCCCGGGCAAAATCGACCTCAAAAATCAGACCTTCAGCTTTAACGCCGACATCCGCTATCTCAACGAAAATTTTGCCAACATTTTTACCGACACCGATGTCATGTCGCTCAACATATCCGGGCCGGTCGGAGTGAGCGGCAACCTTACAGAGCACTCCTACAAGGTCAATTGCTCGCTTAATTTCGACAACTGTGTCTTGCCCAATCTGAGCGGCAACAACCTCTCGGGAAGCTTGATCGCCAATTATGAGTCGGTCAACAACCTCGACTCGCTGCGGCGCTTTTTGCTTAAGGTCAAGGATCAAAAGGGCGACGTCATGGATTTAAGTTTGCGCAAAGCCTACAACCCGACCCTCAACCAAACCGAGTATCAGCTGCGCTCAAGCTTTGTCGACTTTGACAAGCTCAAAGGGCTGTTCGCCGACGGCGGCAAAGTCAAAGCGGAGGCCAAAGAAAAAATCGAAAAACGGCTCGATTTCGGCACCGGCAAAACCTTTGTCGACTGCAGCGTCGGCAAGATTCACTGGGGCAAGGATTTCAACACCTCCTTCCGCGGCAACTTTTTACTGGATGACAACAGCATTGCACTCAGCGACGGCAAACTGCGCGGCGACGGCGGCGAATTTGACGTCCAACTCAATGCGCAAAATGTCACCGAGGGCATCCGTTACCGTTTCCGTGTGCTGACCGCCGCCGGGCCGATGAATCTGATGCCGTTTTACGGCTTGCTCACCGAGGGAGAACAAACCAATCTCACCGGCAAAATCGACCGGATCGACGGCGAAATCTTTTTGACCGATGACGGCGGCAACGACTGGGTTACCCGGTCGGTTTCGGGATACCTCGCGGCGGATTTCTCCAAACTCTCGGTGCCCAACAGCGTCGCCTTCGGCCCTTTCGGCAATATTTTATTGCTGCCCGTGTACTCGATCAGCAAATTTTACCGGTTGTTTGACACCGGCATCACCGATGTCAAAAATCTCTCACAAATGACCCAAAACGAAAAAACCGTGCTCAAAAACATCAACTCCATCTATTTTGACCGCGGCGGCTTTAAAATCAATTTTCACAAGGGCGCCGGACAGATCGAGAGCTGCCGCTTTGGCGGCGACCCGGTGCGTGACCTCACCTTTGCCGGTATCTTTGAGCTTGACGGCGAGCAAAACATCAATATGGAGAGCAATATGAATATCTCGGGGATCAGTCTCACGCTGCCCATCACCGGCACCTTGTACAGCCCCAAAATCAGTTTTGTCAACAGTGCCCGCGAAACCTTGATGAAAATACCGGAAGTATATATTATGGATATGGAAAACACCGCCGCCGGCAAAATTTTCCCCATCAAAAAAGCCAAAGAAATGTTACAGAAACTCAAATGATCGATTTTAAAGACGTCAGCAAATTTTATTCCGGAGAAGCGATTCTCGACAAAGTCACCTTTCGTGTCAACCCCGGCGACCGCGTCGGCGTCGTTGGCCCCAACGGGGCGGGCAAAAGTACCATTTTCAGCCTGATCTCGGGCGACATCGAGCCCGACAAGGGGGAAGTATTGCTCCCCAAAAATATGCGCATCGGCCTCTTAAAGCAGCACCTCCCCGACTCGGAAGTCGCGCGAACTTTGCTTGATTTTACCGCCGACGCCATCCCCGAACTCAAAACCATGCACCAAACCTTGCATGACTTGGAGCATCAGCTCCATGTCGGAATCGAGGATGACGCGATGCTGGAGAGCTGTCTTAAGCTGCACGGCGAACTCCAATCCCGGATTGAGCATCTGGGCGCATATCAGCTTAAGAGCGACGCAGCCGAAGCCTTGAGCAACCTCGGGTTCGGCGAGGATCGTTTTGATCAACCCTTATCGAGTTTCAGCGGCGGCTGGCGGATGCGCGCGGCGCTCGCCCGGGTACTGATTGCCCGCCCCGATATTTTGCTTTTGGACGAGCCGTCCAACTATCTCGACATCCCGGCGGTGGAGTGGCTCTGCCGCTTTTTGAAATCGTTTCCGGGGACGTTGCTCCTGATTTCGCACGACCGCTTTTTGCTGCGCAAGCTCGCCAGCGTCACCATGGAGGTCAACTCGGGCAAAGTCACGCGCTATGCGGGCGATTACGATTATTACCGCACCGAGCGCGAAAACCGGCTGCGCGTTTTGGAGGCGGAGAAACGTAACGTCGACCGCAAAAAAGAGCATCTGGAGCGGGTCATCGACCGCTTTCGCGCCAAAAGCTCCAAGGCGGCGCAGGCCAAAAGTTGGCAAAAGGCGCTCGACAAAATCGACGATGTGGAGCTCCCTGACAACATCAATTACTCGGGTGCCATCCGCTTCCCCGAGCCGCCCCCCGGCGGCACCGAGGCGGCGAGACTGGAAAACATCACCTTTGGTTATACTCCCGGCAAAAATATTTTTGAAAACGTTTCGTTGGACATCACGGCCGGCGATAAACTCGCTTTTATCGGCTATAACGGGATGGGAAAAACCACCTTTTTGAAACTTTTGGTCGGTTCCTTGAAGCCGCAGTCGGGCCGGGTGGTGATCGGCCACCGCAGCGTGCTCGGCTACCAGTCGCAGGAGTTTGCCGATTTGCTGGTCCCCGAGCAGACCGTCTATGATACCGTGCGCGGGGCATTGCCCGCCGGAGCGAATGCGGCCAATTTGATGAATATTTTGGGCTCCTTCGGCTTCTCCGGCGAAGCGGCGGACAAGCGCTGCAAAGTCCTGTCGGGGGGCGAAAAGATCCGGCTTTTGTTTGCCCGGATTTTTGTCAATCCTCCCAACCTCCTCATTTTGGACGAGCCGACCACCCACTTGGACATCGCCGCCCGCGAGCTCTTGCAGGAGGCCATCCGCAATTTTGCCGGAACGGTCTGCGTGGTCAGCCACGACATCGAGTTTGTCCGCAATACCGCCACAGCCATCATTGCCATGGAGCCGCACGGCATCCGCAAGTATTTCGGCAATTACGATTATTATTTGGAAAAAGCCGCCGTATTCAACCCCGCCAAAGCCGACGAGCCCTCGGTCAACAGCGCTCTGGCCAAAGACCGCCGCCGGGCCCGCGCCCAAGCGCGCGCCGCCTTGGCCCAGGAAAAAGTCAAAGCCGAGAAACAAGTAAAGACGCTGGAGGACAAGCTCCAAACACTCGAAAAGCGTCAGACCGAGCTCATCGCCATTTTAAGCGGCGACAGCAAAGTCGACTTTGCCGAAGTCAACAAAGAATTGAGCACCATCCAGCTCGCGATCGGAAGCACCGTCGAGGAGTGGGAAAACGCGGCATTGGCGCTGGAGGAAATTCTCAAAGAAAATGCAAAAATACATCAGGACTGAGATTGCAAACCAAGCAGTTTTGATGTAGATTATCGTCAGGGAAAACACAATTTACCAAGCACCCAAAGCAATGTGATATGTTTCAAACCTTAATCCCCGGCAAAAACATCTTTTTTTGCGGTGACAGCATCGCCGTCAAGCTCACCGGCACCCCGTCCTCGGGACGCGCCGTATTGCGCAGCACGTTGCACCGCGCCAAACTCAAAAATTTTCAGATCGTCCAGCACACCGAGGAGGATTTGCCGCTCAACAGTCTCGAGTGGCACGACATGGAGATGGAGCCAATTGACAACTCCGCCGACTGGCAGATTTCGGTGCCGCTCACCGAAATCGGCGTCTTTGAAATCAAGTGTTGTTTTATCGCCGACAACGGTCAAGTATTGTGGCCCGACGGCGACAATTTCCGCATCAAAGTCGAGAGCGCATCCTCGCTTGCCGCCAACACGGTCTACACCGCCTTTGTCCGCCAATTCGGCGAATACAAAACGCTCAAATTCGCTCCAAAGTTTGACAACACCATCAGCTCCATCCAAAAAGAACACTTTGAAGTCATCCCGCCCTCGGGGACGTTTCGCAATCTGATTGCCGAGCTGGATCATATTTTTGACACGCTCAACTGCCGTATCCTGCAACTTTTACCGATCCATCCGGTGCCGGTTTCGTACGGCAAAATGGGACACTACGGGAGTCCGTTTGCGGCGTTGGATTACTTTGCCGTCGATCCGGTCTTGGCCGATTTTGACGAAACGGCGACGCCACTCGCGCAATTCGGCGAACTCATCGACGCGGTACACGCGCGGCACGGCCGGATTTTTATGGATATCCCCGTCAATCACACCGGCTGGGCCTCCAAGCTCCAGTGCGAGCACCCGGATTACTTTGTCCGCGAGCCGGACGGGCGGTTTCACAACCCCGGGGCCTGGGGTACCGTGTGGGCGGACTTGTGCAAGCTTGACTACACCAACAAGGCCGTCCACAAACTGATGGCCAAAGTCTTTCTCTTTTGGTGCCGCCGCGGCGTCGACGGCTTTCGTTGCGATGCCGGGTACATGCTGCCCGCCGCGGCCTGGGACTACATCGTCGCCAAAGTGCGCCTGGAGTACCCAGACACGGTATTTCTCCTCGAGGGCCTCGGTGGTCCGCCGCAAGTCCAGCAGTCCTTGCTCGAGCGCTCGGGGCTGGATTGGGCGTATTCGGAAATTTTTCAAAATTACTCGCGCGACGAGCTCACCGGCTATTTGCAGTACGCTCTGGCACAAAGCCGCCGTTGCGGCGAACTCATCAATTTTGCCGAAACCCATGACAACAACCGCCTCGCCGCCACCGGTCACGCCTATGCCCGTCTGCGCTTTATGATCAGCGCCTTGCTGTCCGACAACGGAGCCTTCGGTTTTGTCAACGGCGCCGAATTCTTTGCCGAGGAAAAAATCGACGTCCACGGCTGCGGCGGCCTCAACTGGGGAAATCCCGACAATCTCATCGGGCTCACCGGGCGTTTAAATGCGCTCTTGTCCGGGCACGACGCCTTTGCGGCAGGGGTCAAAATCCACTTTATCCAGTACGGCCCCGGCAATGTTCTGGCGGTCCTGCGCGAAAACCCGGACACTGCCGGTAAAGTCCTGATTTTGCTCAATCTCAACTGCGACTCAGCGGAGTTTGTCCGCTTTTACGCGTCCGGCCTCCCCGACGGCGGCCGGGATCTTTTGACCGACCGCGACATCCGTTTTTTGCGCGCCGACGACGGCAATTATTATTGTGAACTGCTGCCCGGCCAAGGGCTCTGCCTTGACTTTTGCGGTACGTTGTTTATCCAACCCCCGCCGGGCGAACCGGCAAAAACCAGACGGCAGCGGGCGATGGCGATGGCCAAGACGGTCGGCGAATTTTTTGAAGAGTACCAAATTGACCCGGATGCAATGCTCGCCGACCCGGCCGAATTCTGCCGCAAGCTCGCCGGACGCAAGGTGCCGCCGGTGGTCGTCTATGACGAAGCTTGCGACAGCCGCCGGGTGGTGATGATCCCGCCCCAAAGCGTGCTTTTGGTGCAAGCGGCCGACAATTTTGTCGCCGAAATCCGCGACAATAACGGCAAAAATCTGCTGCGCGTGGCCAGTCTCCCGTATCCGGGCGGCCATTTCGTGCTGGCGGCGCCGCCGCAGAGCACGGGCGAAATTGAGCTCGAGCTCTGCTGCTTTGACGCCGACCGCAACCCCCGCCGCAGCAACGGCAGACTTTTGCTCCTTGACGACCTCGATCACAGCATTGCCTTGGAGTTTAACGCCAAAGAGGTGAGGTGCAAAGATATTTACGCTTTTGCCAGCAATAACTTAAGCTCGATGAGCTGTTTCCCGGCCGACTGGAGTGTCATCAAGAGCAAATACGATGCCGTTTTGGCGGTCAACTCGGATGTTTCTTATCCGAGCGACCGCTATGTGATGTTTTCGCGCTTGCGCGGTTGGGTCAACTTTGCCGGCTACTCGCAGATGATCACCGGCGACCACATTGAGAGCTTTGCCCAGTCCGACAATCAAACGCGCTGGCGTTTTAAAATCCCCGCCGGGCGCGGCTGCTTCGTCCGGCTTGAAATCACCTTTTTTGCCGCCACAGTCGGCAACAGCGTGCGCTTTGAAATCAAACGACTCGGCGGCCACGGCCGCGAAAATCTGCTGGGAGCCGCCGACCAGATCAAAGTTATTTTGCGCCCCGACATCGACGACCGGGTCAATCATCATGTGACCAAGGCCTATGAGGGAGTGGAGCGCCATTACCCCGACAGCACCTTTTGTTTTCACTCCGGCTTTAAATTCGCCCCCGGGCCGCGCGAATTAAATATGGAGATCGCTCCGGGTGCGTTTCACCATCAAAACGAGTGGCAGTACATGGTCGATCTGCCCAACGAGCGCCACTACGGTTTGGAGGACAAGACCGATTTATTCAGCCCCGGCTACTTTGAGTGCTTTTTGTGCGAAAACGACTGCTCGACGCTCACCGCCAGCGCCGTCTTTGGGGGCATGTACGACATCAGCTGGCCCGAGCGCCGCAACTTTATCCCCCGCGCCGATCTGGGGCAAATCAGTCACGCCATCCTCGGCAAATTCATCGTCAAACGCGACAAATACCATACCGTGATCGCCGGTTACCCGTGGTTTCTCGACTGGGGGCGCGACACCTTAATCTTTTTGCGCGGCGCCATCAGCGCCAATCTGGTCAATAAATCAGTGGAGATCATCCGCCAGTTTGCGGTGTTTGAGCGCGAGGGGACCATCCCCAATATGATCCGCGGCAACGACGACCGCAACCGCGACACCAGCGACGCACCCTTGTATCTCATCATCGCCGCCCGCGATCTTGCCGCCGAAACCAAAAACGACGAGATTCTCAAGCTCGACTGCCACGGCCGGACGCTGCTGGAAGTACTCACCTCAATTGTCGAAAATTACCGCAAAGGGACTCCCAACCACATCAAAATGGATGAGGCCAGCAAACTCATTTACAGCCCCTCGCATTTTACCTGGATGGACACCAATCACCCGGCCGGGACCCCGCGTCAGGGCTACCCGATTGAAATCCAGTCCTTATGGTATGCTTCGCTCATCTTTTTGTCCAAGTATCACCCCGAGTACCAGGCCTTGGCCCAAGCGGTCAAAACCAGTATCAACCGTTATTTTTACGACCCGGCCAAACACGCTTTTGCCGACTGTCTCCACGGCAACGTCCCGGCGGCCCAAGCCGTCACCGACGATCACAACCGCTGCAATCAATTGCTGGCAATCACCATGGGGGCAGTGACCGACATGGACAAACAACTCGCCATTTTGGATCGCTGCAGCCGGTTGCTCGTCCCCGGCGCCATCCGGACACTGGCCGACGCCAAAGTCACTTATCCGTTGGCGGTGCATCATCACGGGCGTTTGCTCAACGACCCTGAGCACCCCTACCGCGGGATTTACGCCGGGAGCGAAGACGATGCACGCAAAGTAGCGTATCACAACGGCACCGCGTGGTGCTGGCCGTTTCCGGCCTACTGCGAAGCCTTGCTCCTGGTTGGCGGCGAAACGGAACACCGCCGGGCGGCAAGTTTGCTTTTGTCGGCGCGCGGCTACTTTGAGTCCGGCATTGCCGGCGAGCTCCCCGAAATCGCCGACGGCGACCGTCCCCACCATTACGGCGGCTGCGCGGCGCAGGCGTGGAGCGTCTCGGAGTTTTTCCGCGTCTACCGTTTGCTTTATCCTCATAAACACCAAGATCATTTGCAGTCATGACACGCCAAATTTTCATTGCCGAGCCCAACGGGATGTGCGGCGGAGTGCGACGGGCGCTGGAGTTGGTCGAGCAGGTTTTGGCCGGCAATCCCGGCCGGGTTTACGTCTTGCATGAAATTGTCCACAATGATCACATCGTCAGCCGTCTGGCCGCGCGCGGGGTCAAGTTTGTCGATGATTTATCGCAAATTCCCGACCATAGCACGGTCATTTGGAGCGCCCACGGCGTCGGCGCGGCGGTCGAAAATACCGCCCGGCAAAAACAACTCAACATTTATGACGCAACGTGTCCTTTGGTCAAAAAGCTCCACCACACGGTGCAAAACTGTCACGGCAATCTGATTATCTACGGCCACGCCAATCACCCCGAGGTGATCGGCATTTTGGGCCAATCATCGGCCAAACACAATTTTGTTGTCCAAAGTTTGGCCGAGGCCCGCAACTTTGCCGGTACCGGCAACGATTTGCCGGTTACCGCCGTCAGCCAAACCACGGTCAACGCCGAGGAGGCCGAGCAAATCTTTGCCGAGCTGAGGCAAAAATTACCCGGCCTGCAAATCATCCCCGGGGTTTGCTATGCCACCGGCGAGCGCCAGCTGGCGGTGCGCGAACTGTGCAAAAAAGTCGATATTTTTCTCATTCTGGGCTCGCCCCGCAGCTCCAACTCCAACCGACTGCGGGAAATCGCCGAGGAGTGCGGCGTCAAAGCTTTTTTAATCAACCATTTGGACGAGCTTCCCCTGCCCGAGCTCCGTCAGGCTCGCCGGATCGGCCTCAGCGCCGGGGCGAGCGCGCCGGATGAGTTGTTGCACACGACCTGTCAATTCTTACAAAAGGAATTTATTTTATGAGCAAGACCGTTGATTCGTTCCGTTCGCCCGGCGTTGACTTTCGCGGCGCTCCGTTTTGGAGCTGGAATGCCAAGCTTGAGCCCGATGAGTTGCGGCGCCAGATCCGCTTGATGAAAGAAATGGGGCTCGGCGGCTTTTTTATGCACGCGCGGGTCGGCCTCGACACCGATTACCTCGGCAAAGACTGGTTTGACTGTGTCAAAGCCTGTATCGACGAGGCAAAAAAAGAGGGGATGAATGCATGGCTCTACGACGAGGACCGCTGGCCCTCGGGCGCAGCGGGGGGCAAAGTCACCAAAGACGAAAAATACCGGATGCGCTATCTGGAGCTTGAGCTCACGACCGATGTCGCGGTCAAGGACTCTTATTTGGCCGTCTATCTCCTCAAATTTGACAACGATGAATTGATCCATTATTACCGGCTCGACCATTTGCCGCAATCCATTACCCCGCACGAAAAACTGGCGGTAATGCGCGTCAAGCTGATGGAAACGAGCCCGTGGTTTAACAATTATGCCTACTTGGATACGATGAACGGCGAAGCGGTCAAGGCCTTTATCGATGTCACTTACGAAAGCTACCGCCGCGAAGTCGGCAACGAGTTCGGCAAGACCGTCCCCGGCATTTTTACCGACGAGCCCTCGTACCAGATGATGAATTGGCCCAAGGAACGCTGCTTGTGGACCGATGCTTTGCCGGAGCATTTTAAGCATCTTCATAATTACGACTTGCTGGACTTGCTGCCGCTCCTTTATTTTGAGAGCAAGCACTATGATTTTATGAGTGTGCGCTATGATTTCGTCAAAACCGCGACCGATTTGTTTGTCAACGCCTTTGCCCGGCAGATCGGCAATTGGTGCGAAAAGAATCACTTGCAGTTTACCGGCCACATGCTTTACGAGGATCACTTGCAGGCCCAGACCAAATTCATCGGCTCGGCCATGCGCAGTTATGAGTTTATGCAGGCCCCCGGCATGGATATTTTGACCGAAAACTGCTACATTTTTGACGTCTGCAAGCAGCTCTCCAGCGTCGCCCGGCAATTTGGCCGCAAATGGCGCTTGACCGAGACTTACGGCTGCACCGGCTGGGATTTCCCGCTCCTTGGGCACAAGGCGCTCGGCGACTGGCAGGCGGCGCTGGGGGTCAACCTCCGGTGTCAGCACCTTGCCTGGTACTCAATGGAGGGGCAGGCCAAGCGCGACTACCCGGCAAGCATCTTTTATCAGTCACCGTGGTACAAGGATTACAAGTATGTCGAGGACTACTTTGCCCGGCTGGGCGCGGTATTGACAAGCGGCCAGGAGGTGCGCGACATTGCCGTCATCCACCCGGTGGAGTCGATGTGGTGTTTGTTTGAGCCCGGCGAAATGGATACACCCAAGGTCGAAAAGTACAACTGCGAAATCATCTTTTTGCGCAATCATTTACTCACCGGCAAGCTCGACTTTGACTACGCCGACGAGGATATTTTGGGCCGCTACGGCAAAATTCTTGATGACGAGGACGATTCGCAAACCAAGCTGCAAATCAATCTGGCCCACTACCGCACGGTGGTGATCCCGTCCTTAATCACCATCCGCGGCAACACGCTCAAGTTGCTGGCCGATTTTCACAAATCGGGCGGCCGGGTGATTGCCGTCGGCGATGCTCCGGCGCGACGCGACGGGCGCCTTTCGACAATCCCCTCGGAAGTTTACGCCAATTTTGAGTGGGCAGCCGATCCGGCGGAGCTGGTGAAACTCCTTAAAAACGACGCGCGTGTCCAAGTGTGGGATGCCAACGGTCAAACCATTGCGCCCGTATTATGCAATCTTACGCAAAACGACGAGTCGCAATTTCTCTTTTGCTGCAATTTGTCGGATGACCTGGCAATGGATGCGTCTTATGCGCAAAAGGATGTCCAGCATACCCCCAATTTCACCATTGAGCGCACCCGGGCCTTTGACACGGCGACGGTCAGGCTCAAAAGCGCGCGACCGGGCAAAATTTACGAGCTCGATCTTGCAACCGGCAAAATCTACAAAGTGCCGTTTCGCAAAACTTCGGGCTGCTATGAGTGGGAAACCAATTTTGCGGCCCTCGGCTCAAGACTGTTTATCCTCGAGGACAGCGTGATCCCGGAAGCGGAAGCCCGGATTGCCTTGCGCCCGGTCGAACAATATAAGCTCGACACCGATTACGGCTGCGAGCTTGACGAGGACAACGTGGTCGTACTGGACGAGGCCCGCTACCGGATCGGCGGCGGCAAATTCTCCAAAATGCTCTTTGTCGACCGGATCGACGATCTGGTGCGCGAACATTTAAAAGAACCGCCGCGCGGCGGCAGCATGGTGCAGCCTTATTTGCGGCCCAAGGATCAACAGTTCCCCTGTTGCCCGCTCGAGCTTGAGCTCGATTTCGCCATCGAAGTCATGCCCGGTGACGACCTATTTTTTGCGCTTGAGCGCCCCGAGTATTATCGCCAAATTACCGTCAACGGCCATACACTTGATTTGAAACCCGAGGGCTACTGGGTCGATTTGTCGCTCCAAAAGCTGCGCGTCAAACGCGAGTGGCTGCAAAACGGCAACAATATTATCACCCTCTTTTGCGACTATACCGCCGCCATGACCGGCTTGGAGTCGATGTTTTTGCTCGGCAAATTCGGCGTCAGATGTGAGGGCAACCACTCCGTGCTGACCGCCCTGCCGCGGACACTTAAGGTTGGCGACTGGGGAAATCAGGGCTTGCCCAATTATTCCGGCAATGTCACCTACATTTTTCCGGTGTCATTGCTCCCCGCCGCCGGCCAGTCGGTCAAACTTAAAATCAACGATTGGCGCGGCGCCGCGGTCAAAGTCCAGGTCAACGACGCTCCGGCGCAATTGCTCGCCTGGGCTCCGTTTGAAGCCGAGCTGGCGGACCGATTGACCGGCCGCGACACCGTCAAAATCACCGTCCTCGGGCACCGCAAAAATTCGCACGGCCCCTTCCGCCTCAAAAATATGCGCCCCGAGTGGACCGGCCCCGAGCAATTTAAAATGCTTGAGGTGGAGACAAGGCAACTGACCGTCTGCGGCTTGCTGGAGCAGCCGGAAGTCATCATTTCGGAAACCGTATGAGCAACCCGGAAATCATTTGGAGCGTCAGTGAAGTCAACAAAGCCGTCCGCGATCTCGTGGAGGGGAGCTTGCTCCCCTTTTGGATCAACGGCGAAGTCGGCTCTTTGACCGTCCACCGCTCGGGCCACGTTTATTTTACCTTAAAGGACAACAATTCGCAATTGCGCGCGGTCTTTTTTAACGGCGCCAATGAGTGCGAAAAACTCAAGATCAAAAACGGCGACAAAATCGAGGGCTTCGGCAACCTCACGGTGTACGAAGTGCGCGGCGAGTATCAGATCAGCTTGCGCAAAATCCGCGTGGCCGGTCTCGGCGCTTTGCAGCAACGTTTTGAAGAGATCAAAAACAAACTCGCCGCCGAGGGCCTTTTTGACGAAGCGCGCAAGCGGCCGATCCCCTTATTGCCCCAGCGCATCGGGGTCATCACCTCCCCCGGCGGCGCGGCTTTGAAAGACTTTTTGCAGATCATCAACCGCCGGTTTCCCAACATCAACATCCGCATTTACCCGTGCGCGGTGCAAGGGCAGCAGGCAGCGGCCGAGGTGGTGCGCGGCATCGAGTTTTTTAACCGCTGTCAGGGCGCCGACGTCCTGGTCATCACCCGCGGCGGCGGCAGCATGGAGGATTTGTGGCCGTTTAACGAGGAAATCCTCGCCCGGACGGTCGCCGACTCCGCGATCCCGGTCATCAGCGCAGTCGGCCACGAAATCGACTTTACCATCTGCGACTTCGCGGCCGATTTGCGCGTCCCGACACCCTCGGCGGCGGCCGAGCTCGTGATCGGTCAGCGCGAGGAGCTCGCCACCCGCATTGAGCGGGCGCGCAAGGATATTTTTAATGTCCTCGCCTTTCGGGCGGGCAACCTCAAGGCAAGACTCGACACCACTGCCAACAGTTTCGTCTTTAAGGAGCCCGGCCATTTGCTCAAAATGCGCGGTCAGCAGCTGGACGAATTGGAGCTGCGCTGCAGCAACGTGGTCGAGCGCCAAAGCGGGCAAATGTCGGCCAAGCTCGACAACCTTGAGGCAATGCTCTCCGCCTTGAACCCGACGCGCCAGCTGGAGCGCGGCTTCAGCATCATCATCGACCCGGCGACCGGCAAAGTCATCAGCAGTGCCTTGCAGATGCCCGGCAAAAAGCTCGCGGCCAAAATGGCCGACGGGACGCTCAACGTCACGGTGGACGGCGACCCGGATTCCTTGTTTTAGCTTCTTGCTTTCCGCGGATTTCGGGCTTATATTAATCAAATGACAAATGAATTAACCCCAAAGTAACGCTATGTTTGACTGTACCGTCCCCCCGTGGTTTTGGCTCATCATGGGCTCCGCCGCCGCCCTCGGATTTTATGATATTTTAAAGAAAAAGGCGGTCAAAGAAAATTCGGTCATGCCGACTTTGTTTTTTGCCACGCTGACGGGATCGGTATTTTTTATCCTCGCCACGGTTGCAGCCGGCGACTTTGCAACGAGTTTCTTTTGCTCAAAGCGCGATTTCTGGCTTCTGGTCCTCAAATCGGGGATCGTCGGAACCAGCTGGATTTTTGTCTACTACGCGATGCGCGAGCTGCCGATCTCGATTGTGTCCCCGATCCGCGCCTCGGCGCCCTTATGGACGCTGATCGGCGGCGTGCTGATTTTTTCGGAAATTCCCTCTTGGGGGCAGGCCATCGGCATGGCGCTGATTTTCGGCGGCTATTATTGTTTCTCGGTATTGGGAAAACTTGAGGGCATCTCGTTTCGCCGCCATAAAGGCATCAAACTCATCATCGCCGGGACGATTTTAGGAGCGGCGGCGGCATTGTACGACAAATACCTTTTGGGTACGCTGAGCATCCCGCGCCAGACGGTGCAGCTGTGGTTCTCGATCGATCTGGTGTTCTTTTTGGGCGCGGTGTGCCTGATCCGCAAACACGGATTTAAGGAGGGCATCGCTTTTGAGTGGCGCTGGTCGATCCCGGCGGTGGGGATCATGCTCATCATCGCCGATTATCTTTACTTTATGGCCTTAAGCATGCCCGAGGTGCAAATCTCCATTTTGTCATTGCTCCGGCGCACCAACTGCGTGGTGACCTTTGCCTTTGGGGCTTACCTTTTTCGCGAGCAATTGATCCAAAAGAAAGCGCTGGCGCTGGCCTTGATTTTGCTTGGGGTCGTTTGCATCGCTTTGGCCAAAAATCACGGCTGAAGCCTTATTTTTTATTTTTGCGCCACTCGTTGGGGGTGGTATTGTACTTTTCTTTAAAGGCGGTATAAAGTGCGCAGCTGTTGGGAAACCCCGCCCGCTCGGCAACGTCGGCCAAAATAAAATCGCTGCCCTGCAATAAATCGCACGCCTTTTGCAACCGCAAATTAAGCAAAAACTGCTTGGGTGAAACATTGAGTTTGCGGGTAAAAAGTTTGTAAATCGACTGACTGCCCAAGTGGAAATGCCGGGCCAGCGACTCCATGTTTAAGGGCTTGTGGCAATTATCCTTGAGGTACTGGATGATCGCCAGCAATTTGGGGTCCTCGATCGCCAAAAAATTGGTGCTTTGGCGCTCAATTACGATCTCCTCGGGGTCAATAAATACCTCGCCCGTAGACTCGATTTCGCCCGACATGACTTTGTCAAGCTCGGCGGCGGCGAGTTTTCCGACTTCAAACAACCGGGTATCGATACTCGAAATGGTGATATTGGAGGCATGGCAAATGAGCTCATCGTTGCCGACGCCGAGGATTGAGAGCTCCTGCGGCACCATGATCCCGGCGAAGCGCGCGGCATTGATCAAATCGGCCGCATCCCAGTCGTTTTCGCAAAACAACGCGCAGGGTTTGGGCAAATGTTTGAGCCAGTTTTGCAATTTGTCCGTAAACTTTAACATACCGCAATCTTCGCCGGTCGCATCCAATCGGTACGGCTCAAATCCCGCCGCATTTAAGGTGTCATGAAAGCCGTCATAGCGTAAATTGCTGTAAACCGCATAATTCTGAAAATTGCTTTTGAGAAAAAATTCCGCCGCCAGTTGCCCGATCCGGTAGTCGTTTTCGCGGACCAACCGGTAATTGACCTCCGACCCGCCCAAGATTTCCACCAGTGACACCACTTTGGTTTTGGGTTTGGGCAAATATTTGAGGTAATCGCAGTTGACACTCGAAATCACCCCGTCGCCCTCCCAGTGGTGAAAGCTCTGCTCCAATAACGGCCCGCGCTTGATATACAAATACCAGTCATGCTCCTTGGCGTACTCGATCACCCCTTTGGTAATCGACTCAAGCTGCCAGCCCAAAATCAGCATTACACTTTTTTGCTTGTCGCCAGTCATCTTAGCTACCCCTTCTTTCTCATTTTAAACTCGCCGGGCGGCATCCCGTAAAACTGCCGGAAACAGCGGTTGAAATAATATTCATTGCGAAACCCCAACGCCGCGGCAATCTCCTTGAGCGGATAATCAGTGGAGAGCAGCATATTGCGCGCCCGGGTCATGCGCTCATTAAGCATCAATTTTTGAAACGACATCCCGAAATAATAATGAACAATATGACTGGTCCGCGACGGTGACAAGCGCAGCATCTCGGCCAATTCGCCCAAGGAAGCGCCGCTGTGGGCGTGATCGTAAATAAAATTCAGAATCTCGCTTTTACGCCCCGGCGCCGATGCTATTTTGCCCCGCGACCCGGCAAACGTCAAAAGCGCGCTCCCCAAAATCTGCATCGCGCGCGACAACCGGGAAAACCCCGCCATATCCCCCAACGGCAACGCCTTGTACAAATCCGGCAGCGGGCACTCCGCATCTTCCGGCTGCGTCCGAAACGGCCCGCCGTACATAATAAGCAACAACTGACGGTCGGCCGCCACCGGGACGACGACCTCGCTCGCACCCTTCCAGCAGCGGTGAACAAACGGCGTTAATTGCTGCAATGAGGTGTGTTCGGCAAAAAATGCGCACTCGGTCATGCAATTCTTTTCCCACCCGTCGAAATCATAGCGTCCGGTATGGCAAAACGCATGGCGGTGAAAATGCCGCCCCGGCAGCAGCGGCTGCCCGTCGGCGTCAAACAACAGCCCGCGGTGATCATGAACGGTGAGACAAATCTGAAATTGCTCCTCCAGCTCCCTGACCGCGGTCAACAGCTCCGCCGCATCCATTTTTGGTAAAAATTGCATACATTATATCATTTTCAGCATCTTTGTATAAAGATACAGCCATTTTTTACATTTACAAGTCAAAAAAAACTGCTATATTGATTATCGTAACATAAAATTCATTTTTTTACCCGGGAGCAATCTTATGAAAATCCAACGTCACATTGTCGAAGTCCCCGTCCGCAATCAAACTCAAGTATTGGTTGTCGGAGCCGGTCCCGCCGGCTTCGGGGCCGCCGTCGCCGCAGCCAGAGCCGGGGCGCAAGTTACTTTGGTCGAGCGCGTCGGCACCGCCGGAGGCATGTGGACCTCCGGCTTGGTGAGCCCGTTTTTTGACAATCACGACAAGCCGGGGCTCAACCGCGAAATCCGCGACACGTTAAGCTGCCGCCACGCCTGGGGCGGCTTGTGGGACATCGCCTTTGACCCGGTGCAAATGGCGATGCTCCTAGATGAATATTTGCTCAAGTATAAAATTGACGTATTGTTTTTTTCGGTCGCCGTCGAAGCGATCATGGAGGGCAACCAAGTCAAAGGCGTGATTGTCGAAAACAAATCCGGAGCGCAGGCTATTTTGGCCGATGTCGTCATCGACTGTACCGGCGACGGCGATGTGGCCGCGCTGGCCGGAGCCCAATACCGCATCGGGCGCGACCACGATCACGTATTTCAACCAATGACCATGATGTTTAAAATCGGCGGGGTCAAGGACGATTACCCGCGCGACGACATCATCGGCTGGTACAATGAGTTGGTGAAACGCGTTCCCGAGCCCGACGTTTTGGCCCAGATCCCCTACAATTACCCGGCCATCATCCGCCTTCCCCGCCGCGGCGAGGCCTTGATCCAGTGGACGCATATCAAGTACCACAACGGCACCGTGGCCGACGACTTGTCGCAGGCGATGCTCGAGGGTCGGCGCCAGGTGCGCAAAGCGGTCGAGTATCTGGGCTTGGTCAAAGACGTTTTGGGCGATACTTATTTGCTTGATGTCCCCTGCATTTTGGGAGTGCGCGAAACCCGCCGCATCACCGGGCTCTACACGGTGAGCGACGAGGATGTGCGCAAAGGCGCCACCCACAGTGACGCGGTGTGCAACGTCACCTTTGGCGTCGACATCCATGAGCCCGACAAACCCGAGCAGACGGTCGAGTGCCACAACGGCTTTGAAATCCCGTTCCGCGCCATGCTTCCCGCCGGCATCGACGGCCTCATCACCGCCGGGCGCTGTATCTCAGGCAGCTACATGGCCCACGCCGCCTACCGCGTCACCGGCAACTGCCTCGCGATGGGCGAAGGCGCCGGGCGGGCGGCCGCCTATGCCGCGCTCAACCGGACAGCGCTTTGTAAAATTCCTGATAAAATTGTTTCCTACAAGGAGTAAGCCATTTGCAAGTGATACCGGACCATGCTATATTATACGGATAATCATTAACATGGATCGGTATTACAATCATTATGCGCGAAATCAGAAACATTGCCATCATTGCCCACGTTGACCACGGCAAGACCACCTTGGTGGACCAAATTCTCCGTCAAACCAATATTTTCCGCGACAACGAAGTCGTGCAGGACTGCTTTTTGGACAGCAACGACTTGGAGCGTGAGCGCGGGATCACCATCCTCGCCAAAAACATCAGCGTTCAGTACAAAGGCGTCAAAATCAACGTCATCGACACCCCCGGACACAGCGACTTCGGCGGTCAGGTCGAGCGCGTCTTAAAACTCGCCGACGGCGTAATTTTGCTCGTCGACGCGGCCGAGGGCCCGATGCCCCAGACGCGCTTTGTGCTTGACAAAGCCTTGCAGCTCAATTTGCGCCCGGTCGTTTTAATCAACAAAATTGACAAACCCGACGGCCGCCCCAATGTGGTGCACGACAAAGTCTTTGACCTCTTTTGCGAACTCAATGCGAGCGAAGAGCAGCTTGACTTCCCGACCCTTTACGCCAGCGGCCGCGACGGCTGGGCGGTGCGCCACCTCAATGACCCCAAAGACTCAATCCTCCCCTTGCTGGATGCGATTTTGGAGTACATCCCCGCCCCCCAGCGCATTGAGGGACCGGTGCAAATGCAGATTGCCACCTTGGACTACTCCAACTTTGTCGGCCGTATCGGCATCGGGCGCGTCTACCGCGGCAGCCTTGACACCCGCAGATCACTGACTTTGATCAAGCGCGACGGAACCAAAGAGATTGCCCAAATCAAACAGATTTTCACCTTTGAGGGGTTGTCGCGCAAAGAGGCCGAAGTGGTCGAGTGCGGCGACTTGTGCGCGATTGTCGGGATTGAGGACATCGATATCTCGGACACCATCACCGACTCGGAGTGCCCGGAGCAGATGCCCGCAATTGCAATTGACGAACCGACCATCTCGATGATTTTCCGCATCAACGACTCGCCGTTTTACGGTAAAGAAGGTAAATTTGTGAGCAGCCGCCACTTGCGCGACCGCTTGTATAAAGAAGTCGAGCGCGACGTCGCTTTGCGCGTCGAGGACACTGCCGCCGGGGATGCGTTCCGCGTCAGCGGCCGCGGGGTCCTGCACCTCTCGATTTTGATCGAAAATATGCGCCGCGAGGGGTACGAAGTCGCTGTCGCCAAACCGCAGGTGATCTGCCGGATGATCGAAGGCGTCAAGCAAGAGCCGATTGAAATTTTGACCGTCGATGTCCCCGGTGAGTTTGCCGGCAAAATCATCGAGCTTGCCGGCATCCGCCGCGGCGAGCTGATCCAGATGGAGTCGCGCGGCAACCGTCAATTGATCGAGTTTCATATCCCGACCCGCGGCTTGATCGGGTTCCGCAGCAAAGCCTTGACCTTGAGTCAGGGCGAGGCGATTGTTTCCCATTTATTTGACCACTATGCGCCCTACAAAGGGGAAATCCCCCAACGGCTCAACGGCAGTTTGGTCAGCATGGCCAACGGCAAAGCCGTCCCGTTTGCGATTGACGGCTTGCAGCAGCGCGGCGAGTTCTTTATTGAGCCCAACGACGACTGCTACGAGGGCATGATTGTCGGCGAGCACTGCAAAGAAGGCGAATTGGTCGTCAACGTCCAACGCGCCAAGCAGTTGACCAACATGCGCGCCGCCGGCAGCGACCGCAATATGAAGATTGCCCCGGCCCGCAAGCTCTCTCTGGAGCAGGCGCTGGAGTACATCGAGGATGATGAGTTGGTCGAAGTCACGCCCAAAAACATCCGGCTGCGCAAAATTCACCTCACCGAGCTGGATCGCCGCCGCCAACGCAGTACCAAAAATATTGCGGAGTAACACCGGTCATGAAAAAGGCGGCGGCCATTGTCGGATTGCTGTTTGGGGCGCTCTCGCTGTCGGCGGAGCTGCCTAAAAACATCATTATCTTTACGGTCAACGGCGTCAATCAAACCGCGCTCGATCTGGCGGCGCGCACCGGCAAGGGGCGCTTGGCCATGTCGTCGCTTAATTTGTTTCCGGCGGTGGGAGTCGTACTCCCGCTCACCGAGAGTTTTACCAACCCCCGGCTGGCCAGCCTCAACGGCTTTGCCAACGGCAAAGTGACCGACCGCTCGATCGGCCTCTCCAACGGCGGCGAACCGGTTGACTCAATGATTGCGCGCGCCAAGATCAGCGGCCGCAAAGTCGGGCTCATCACCGACGGCGCGCTGGACAGCATTGACAACGGCGTCTATTATGCGCACGAAAACGCCTACGGCAAAGACAAACTCGGTGCCTGGCTCCCCTTGTGCGACTTTGATTTATTATCCGGCGACTTTGACGACGCGCGCATCCTTGAGATGATGCAAAAGATTGGCTACCGCAACACCTTTGGCGCCGACGCCCGCAAGGTCTTTTTGACCAACGGCCGCCGTGCCCCGTTGCCGCAACTGACGCGACAGGCGATCAATCAGCTGTCGGGCAAAGCGGGAATGTTTCTTTTGGTCAATCTGACCACGCCCGAGAAACATTGCCGGAGCAACGACACCGTCGGCTTGATCCGCGACTTGCGGCAGCTTGACCGGGCGCTGACCGCCGCCGTCGAGTTTTTTAAGGACGATCCCGACAATACTTTGATCGTGGTGATTTCCCTCTATGACATCGGCAGTTTGAGCTGCAACCCGGAAACGGTGCCCGAGCTCAAAAACCCGGTGGCAATCGATGAAATCATGCGTCAGATCAGCGAAAACAAGCTCAGTTTTGCGCAAACGTTGGAGCTCTCCGGCTGCGGTGAATTATTTGCAGAGGACTCGGATGTGCTCAAAAAACTGGCCGAAATGTATGCCGACGGCAAATATGATCTTGTTTTGGCCGAGCTTTCGCGCATCCGCAACGAGCAGTACCAGTTTGTCTGGAAATCCAATCAATTTGATTTTGAGTTGACACCGGTATATGCATTGGGGGTGACCTCCGACAAATTTGCGCAGGATTTGCAAATCACGGATTTATTTGAATTATTTATCCGGCACTAACTTGCCTTTTGTTTGATTTGGCGGTATATTAACAATATTATCCCTTGGATCCATAGCTCAGTCGGTTAGAGCAGGTGACTCATAATCTCCGGGTCGGCGGTTCAAGTCCGTCTGGATCCACTTTACCCTACTCAACTTCAGTTGAGACGTTTTTGCAAAGCAAAAAGGAACGCCGGGCAACCATCGCATCACAACACCCTATCGCCCAATACTCATGGGACCCATGGGACTGCTAGGACCATGGCTCTGTCTTGTAAAATCTACAGATTTACAATCGTTCGGCGCAGTTTTTCACTTGATATTCGGCACAAACAATATATATTCTTTTGGTGGAGCTTTTTGCGGCAAGTTGTCCATCATCCCAATGGAGCAAAAATGAAAAAATTATTGGCGGCCTTGACCATGTTTGTCACCTTGAGCTGTTTTGCCACCGTGCAATACGGCGAAATCACTGCTGCCCAAGGAGCGCTCAATTCGTCCAAATACACCGCGGTGGTGGATCGCGGCGGGTGGTCGCATACCTTGCAAAATACCATGATTTTTAACAATACGGCCTACTTGTACACCTCTTTCAGCAAAGGATCGGCAACCAATTACGGCGCGTATTATATCAACGGCTCGCAAAAAGGCGCGGATATCAAGCTTACATTTACCGCCGACGGCTTTCTGACCGCGGTGGACGCCAAAGGAAAACCGATTGCCTTTACTCACGGCGACGCCGTCGGCTTTTGGATCGAGGACGCCAAGGGCAAAACGGTGTACAACACCCCCGGGATCAACCATCAGCAAAATTATGTCGGCACTGCCATTATCAACAAAAATGACTATGTGATCGGCTTCGGCAACTACGGGCAGTACGTCAACTCGGCGGGCGGTTACAGTCAAGTCTACAACGACGCAAGTTATGTTTTGGACGTGCGGGTCAGCGGCGATCATCCGACAATGGGGCAGCCGTTGCCGGATGTTTTTACCTCGCTGCTGATCGCCGCTCTGGCACTGGTCGGACTTTGGCTGACAAAAAACCGTCTTGCCCGAAAAACCGCCTGAGCCGCTCCTCAATGATTTTACAATTTTTCTCTTACCTTTCCTTGCATTGCCAACCCCTGATGCTATCTTAAATTGGTAAGCATCAAGGAGGCGGCTCCGTGAAAAATTTGCTCAAAAAATTATGGCCGGTGGATTGCTCCGGAAAAGGCGTGTTTTTTACCCTCACCTTATGGGTAATCGGACTGTATTTTTTGATTTCGGTTTTCATTTTCCTTGCCATGATTGATGTTCTCAAAAACAGCCAAGAAGATTGTTTGCAGTCACTCCTGTTAATCGCCATGATCTCAACTTTAGGTGCCGCCTTCAAATTAGGCTGGTTCTATTATCGCGAAAGCAAACCGCGGTGCTGGTTGCGCTGGCTCTTTTGGCCGGCGGCCATTTTTTCGGTCACAATCCCGATTGGAGTCAGCATCCAAAATCTCGACCATTTATTTTTTGCGGTGCCGGGATTTTTTATTTTTTGGTTTTTAATGTTGCTGCTGCTCCCCAAAGTCAAGTGGTACTATGCGCTTGGCAATGCGCTTGCTTGGGCGGGCGGGATATTGATCGTTTTAACCATCTTTTTGAACGCTCGTTCCCCGTATAAATGTATCTCAAAATTTCCCGGCGGCGACGGTAACTTTGATGAATACGACCGCAGTTTTGGCCCCCATGATTATATCGGGATTAACTCCTTTTGGTCCATTCCCAAATTTTTTGATTTTTCCGCCGCTGACTGGTTTTATTTTTTGCTGCTCGGAGTCGCGTTCTTGGCCGCCGGTTATTGGCTGCTCGCTAAAATCTTTGCTGGTATCGACGGCCTCCCGTGGCGCCGGATGTTCGGCAAAGGCGTACTCGCACTTTGGAGCTTGGCGGCGGCAACCTATCTCTTTTTTGTCATGACAGCGCTTTGGCAAAATCATCAATCTGCACAAAATATCAAATTATTGACGCAATACTTTTGCCGACCACTCACCATGGCCGCCCTGGGAGAGCAGTACTACAATGGCGACCAGCCGGATATGAAATTTTGGAGTGTACTTGACAATCAAAGATTTGAGTCAAATAACATATCCGATAAAATCAATTTTTATGGAGAGCCGCTGTCGGACATGCCTCCCGAAGAATTAGTCGAAGCCCGGCAAAAATTTGCGCGGCTTGAGCCAATCTTAACACGCTGGGAGCAGGCGTTTACAACTCAAAATCCCGCGCCGCCATTGAAGCGGAAATACCTGCCGGGAAAAGAGATGGAGCTTATATTTTATGATGTTCCCATCATAAAATCATTTCACGATTGGGAGCTGTGGCGCTTGCGTTTCGCGCTGGCGGATAAGGAGACCGCGCTGGCGCTGCAAATTTACCAAAGGATCAAAACCGTTGATGATATCTTGCTGCGCGAAAATAATTTATGCGGTATCTCCAACTGGCTGTATTGCGAAAATCAGCGATTGGATGCGCTGCAATGGTTGCTTGAGTCAGGCCGACTCACTGATTTGCAATTACAGGCAATCAAAACCGATCTCCAAACAACCGAGTCGCAAATCCCGGTCATCAAAGAGCGCTGGTATTACGGTGATACAGTGGCCCGACTGGATGTATATGACCGGATCGGTTACGGCTTTCGCGAGCTCCCCAATTTGCCGCTGAGTCCGCCGTTGTATTATTTGCAATGGGCCTTGCCGCAAGTCTGGTGGGTTCAGGAAAAAGAAAAAAATCAGGATACTCGGCTCATGATCCGGGAATACGTCAAAAATGACAACATCGCAAGCTGGCCCCGAAGTAACTTTAATACACAATTAAAGTGTTTAACCGCCCGGCTCCGCGCGGCAAAGACAATCCTCCGCGCCATCGAGTACAAGCAACAACACGACCATTACCCGGAGACCTTGGACAACCTCCCCCTTGACCCCTTTACCGGCCAGCCGATGCAGTACCATGCCGGAGAGCGGCAGATTGTGCAAACGTATTTAATCACTGCAAATGACCCGTGGAATGATCGACGGCGGATGGTAACCGCCCCGGTAGTGATCTGTTGGAGCGTCGGCCCCAATCTCAAGGATGACCAAGGCAAAGGGTGGTCGCCCTACATTCCATATCACGAGCCGGATGACGCCGCCTTTATCGTAAGGATCAAACCGTGAAAATCAAACCGTTGCTCCAAAAAACATTCCTTTGGGACACCTCGGCGGAGGAAGCATTTTTCGCCCTCACCTTGTGGGGCGTCGGGCTCTATCTCACTTTTTCGGCAGTGCTGTGGCTGTGGGTGGAGGGATTCATCCCCACGCCTTTTCTCGAAAACGGAAACGATGGGATTTCCGTCACCGTACCGATTGTCTGGGGCTGGGCCGCCTCCCTGAGCATATATGCCGTCTGGCGGTTTGCCTGTTTTTATTTTGACGTTTGCCGCCCCCGATGGTGGCTCATCAGCAGCTTTTTCGGCATAATTATCCTATACTTGACCGGGCTGTATGTGATCGGTCATAATTCGGCGACGGATGCCGTCCCGATGGGATGGGTGATCGTCACTTCGACCTTTGTATTTTGGATTTTTCCGGCGCTGCTGCTGACGCGCGTCCGCTGCCGGAGCTATTTTGCCAATGCCCTGACCTGGAGCAGCGGAGGCTTGATCATCGCCTTTGTTGCAACCTATGCCCACTTTTATTTTAAAGAGGTCAAATTTGGCGGAGACCCCCGATACACCCCATGGGAGGATTTTTGCATCGGTCTGGCCCAATGGTACCATCTTGCCGGAACGGACTGGCTCTGGCTGACCTTGCTCGGGCTCGGACTGCTGCTGGCCGGTTACCTTCTCACGGCCAAACTGTTTGCCGAGGCGGCACGAATTCCGCTCTGCCGGATGTTCGGCCGCGCCGTGCTCACCTTGTGGGTCTTGGCGGCTATAACTTATCTTGTTTTTTTAGTGATGGCACTGCGGGCAAGCGGTCAGGCAGCCCAAAATGTGAAGGATTTGGAGCAGCGCTTCGGCCGCCCGGTCAATATGGAAACCTTGGCCGTCTACTATTTTACGGGCGACCGCCCCAATGCCGAATTTTGGCGTCAAATCAAAGTTCTGAAACAAAGGTGCTGCGCCAAAAACACCAGCGGTATCCCGAACATCGTCCCGCCGGGGCTTGCGCTTGAATGGCGGCAGATGCTGGAAACAACCCGCGATCCTCTGGAGCAATGGGAGAAAATGTTTGCCGGCGTCATCCCGCCTGACAACTATCAATTTCGCCGGGGGCAAGGTTACGAAATCTGGTCGCCAATGTTATGGAGCATTCATCAATTTTGCATTATTGAGCTCAAAAAACTTTATCTGGCGCTGCTTGACGGCGATACCGGCGCTGCGCTTAAAATTTACCGGCAAATGAAACATGCCGAAGACTCCATGCTCCGCCAATTCGGCCACAATACAAATACATGGAAATGGTGTTTGTATCTGCGGCTGCGCGCCTTGCAATGGCTTCTTGAGTCGGGCAAACTCTCCGGTGATGAGCTGGCCGTCTTATCCTCCGACTTGCAGACAACCGAGCAAACGGTGCCGGTCATGGCGGAGCGGATGCTGTACGGAGAGGCGGTTCAATTTTTGGATATCTTTAACATGTACGGAGAAGGAACCAATTATCATAGCGATATGATGACTTTACCGCTCCAGTCCTTGCGCTGTATCATGCCGCAACTCTGGTGGTATGCCGCCATGGATAAAGTATGTGCCACCGGAATCATGAAAAACATTGATCAGGATACCGATGCGGCAAAACGGCAAATTTTTGTGGTCAGCCGTTACGTTTCATCGTTGCCGCTGACCGATAAAGTATTGCGGTATCTCACCATGGATATACGCGCGGCCGAGGTGATGATCCGGGCGGCCCGCTACCGGTTGGAGCACGGGAGCTATCCCGAATATTTGGACGACCTCCCCCTTGACCTGAAAAGCGGAAAAATGCTGCAATACAGCAAGGGAGAGTTTCCGGTCAAGCTGGATATTGCCGACAAATTCAACGACAACTGGAATGTTTATGGAGTAACCGAAACCATCCCGGCAGTCGTCTGTTGGCAACCCCAAACCCAAGCGGACAAACCCGGTGCCGGAAATATTCTCTTTTGGCTGCGGATCAAACCGTGAAATAATTTTTGCAATTTTCTCTTGCATTGCTGAAAATTTTATGCTATCTTATGGTTGACATAAAAACCTGCCCGGCAGTCACCGGACGATCAAAGAGGAGTCAATGGCGATGAAAAACTGGTTGGCCAAGTTGTCTTTTAAGGATGCGCCCGCGCAAGGCGCATGGTTTGCCATTACGTTGTGGGGGCTTGGGCTTTATGTGATTTTTTCGCTGCTGCTCGCTCTGACGGTTTCCGGGCTGGTTCCCTTCGGCAACCATAACCCGGGAGTCGCGGTATGGGTGATTCTAGGGTTGCTGGTCGGGCTGACCATTTATTTGGGGCTGACGCTGTTTCGCTTTTATTATCTGAGTTGCCAAAAGACGCCCAAACGGGAAATCGCCTTTTGGGTGGTGTTTGCACTCTACGGCATCATGGTGGCGACCTCGATCAACTACGGCGGCGCCGCCGGTTTTGTCATTGCCACGGCACTGTTTGGCGCATGGCTGTTTCCATTGCTGTTAATCCCCAAAATCCGTTGGTGCTGTTATTTGGCCCACGGATTCAGTTGGACGATTGGCGCGCTGCTGTTGATCGCCATGCTGCTCCGGGCGGTTGCCGAAAAAAGCAACGTGTTCGGACTCGTCCCCGGCAGATCCGAGCCCGGGTATTGGACAAAAATGATTGTCAATCACGAGCTCTCGGGCGGCGGCTGGATTTTTTTGGTATTGCTGAGCTTGGTTTTGATCCTGGCGGGGTACTTGTTAACGGCCAAGATCTTTGGCGACGTCTGGGCGGTGCCGTTTCGCAAGATGTTCGGCAAAGGGGCGCTCACACTATGGGAACTTGCCGCCGCAACTTACCTTGTTTTTTTAGTGATGGCCAACATCGCCAGTCGGCAAACCGCTCAGGATATCAAAAATTTGGAGCAGCGGTTCGGCCGCCCGATGACTGCCGCCGCCCTCGGCAAACTCTATTTGGGTAATGATCAACCCAATCCGGAATTTTGGAAAAATATTGCAAAATATTTTGATCGATGCGATACCAAAGTTGATACCATCGACTTTGGCTACCCCCCCGATACCATACCCGCACCGTTGTTAACCCAATGGCGGAAACAATTTGACAATGCCGATTTGGCGGCATGGGAGCAAGCCTTTGCCGGCAACATCCCGCCCGAGGCCCGGCAACATGAACCGGGGACGCTGGCTTTTATGACGCTTGCCAACTTAAACGCATTACGGCAATTTGCCCGGCTGGAGCTTTGGCGCATCCGTTTTGCGCTCATGGACAATAATATCCAAGACGCCCTTGCCGCTTACTGCCGGATGACCAATATTGATGACTTTTTATTGCGCGAAACCAATCTCATCGGCGGCTTGGTCTGGATGAGTTGCCAAAATATCCGGCTGGATGCCTTGCAACTCTTGCTGGAGTCAGGGAAACTCTCCAATGCCCAACTGCAAACGCTTGCCGCCAGTTTGCAAGCCACCGAAAAACAAATTCCCGTCATGCAAGAGCGCTGTCTCTACAGCGAAGCGGTTTTCGGCCTGGATGTTTTTGACATGATCGGCCGCGGATTTGAAACCTATGACACCAAGCACAAAACCGCGCCTTATCAAACCCTGCGCTTTTTGGCCCCGCAACTTTGGTGGTATGCCGCCAAAGACAAAAGCTATATGGCCCGACACTATAACATCAGCTCTTTTGCCGCCATGGCCGACCCCGACGGCGCAAAAAATGCGATGCTGATAAGCGGCATGATGATGCCGGGATTGCGGCCGGTGGCGGCAAAATTTGACGGCCTTACCGCGCGTTTGCGCGCCGCCGGGGTTATTATCCGTGCCGTCGAGTATCAGCACCGGCACGGCGAATACCCCCAAACCTTGGACAACCTCCCGCTTGACCCCTTTAACAACCAGCCGCTGCAATACCGCTCAGGCCCGTGCGAGGTGGAGAAATCCGCGGTCATCCGCAACGGCGATGACTGGAAAATCGTATATCAACCGGAAACCGTCCCCGGCGTCATTTCTTGGAGCGTCGGCCGCGATCAAATCAACAGCAACGGCCTCCGGCGCAATCACACTACCAGAGGGACAAAAAAACTTGATGACGTCAGCTTTATGGTCCAAATCCCAAAGCCATGATCAAAGCCATACTTAAAAAACTGTTTTACTGGGACGCTCCCGCCCAAGGGGCGTTTTTTGCCCTCACGTTGTGGGGGATCGGCTGTTATCTTATTGCGTCGCTCTTACTTTGGATGATGGTTTCGGAGTTTTTACTCTCCGGCACGGAGGCCGTACTCCATGCATCGATTGCAGCGCTTGGTCTGATTTTGGGATTGACGGTTTATTTTTTGGGGTTGCTGCTGCGCTTTTATTACCAAAGCAGCCGGGACAATTGCTCCTACGCTTTGCCAGTGATGCTCGCCTCGTGCGCGGCCGGATTGGCAGCCGGGGTCGAATTGGGCGGCGTTTTTGGTGCAATAACTGCTGCCTTGGCTTTTGCTTTTTGGTTTTTTCCGGCGCTGTTGCTGCCCCGCATTCGCTGCCGCGATTATTTGCTCTATGCCCTCTTCTGGAGCACCGGGACAGTCGTCATTGCCACAGTTTGCGGCATTTATTATAACTATTTCGGCGAAATCATGTTTGACGACTTTGACGGCATCACTTACGACGGACTTTTTGAGTCCGTCGCCGGATTTTGCCAGCTCTCCGGCAAGGGCTGGGGTTGGTTTTGGCTGTCAGGTATCCTCTTTACTCTAACGAGCTATTTGCTGACGGCAAAAATATTGGGCGCCGCTTTGGACGTGCCGTTTCGCCGGATGTTTGACAAAAAAATCATCATATTATGGATACTGGCGGCGGCCAATTATCTCATTTTTGGGGCCATGGCGGTATCGACCGACCGGCAGGCGGCAAAAGAGCTCAAGACTTTGGCGCAGCATTTCCGCCACCCGATCACCATGGAGGCCGTGGGCCAGCTTTACTACGGCAAAGATCAACCGGATGCCCGTTTTTGGCAAACAATTGACGAGTATGCGGAGCAGTGCGGTGATGACTCCCAAGCGGTGGCCATCACAGAGCTCTTACGCTCCACCGACGACATCAGCGCCGACTTGATGACATTGTGGAAAAAAGAATTCTTTCGCCAAAATGCCGTCTTACCCCAATGGGAAAAAGCTTTTGACGGCATCATCCCGCCCGAGCCGCGGCAATACCAAACCGGAAAACCAGGAGGGATCGAGATATCCCTTTATATGAATATCAAGCGGTTTATTGTTCTGGAGTCGTGGTGCCTCCGTTTTGCGCTGGAGGACAACGACATTGACGGTGCCTGGAAAGCATACCAACGGTTGAAACATGCGGCCGACGCATACCGCGACTCTTATATAATCGGCGGCTTCGGCTGGATTGCGGTGCAAAACCGGCGACTGGAGGCAATGCAACTCTTGCTGGAGTCAGGCAAACTTTCTCCGAGTGAGCTGCAAACATTGGCGGCCGAAACGGCTGAGATGGAGCAAAAAATCATCCCGCTGTATCAGCAAAGCTTATACAGCGAAGCCGTATATTGCCTCAATGCTTTTGACATGATGGATCAGGGCGGCCAATTGGACCTTGACAAAAGAGAGTGGCCGCCCTACCGGCTCACCCGTTATTTTATGCCGCAATTGTGGTGGTACGGCGCCGTCAACCGACGCTATCTCATCGAATATTTTAAGCCCGGCACCGCTTGCAAAATTTCGCCCAATCCGTCAAGATTTTACACGACGTTGCTTCCGGCATTGCCGCCGTTCAAAACCAAATTTGACTGGCTCACCGCCCGGGTGCGCGCCGCCGGGGTGATCATCCGCGCCGCCGAGTATCAACGACAGCATGGAGAGTACCCAAAAACCTTGGACGATCTCCCGGCCAATCCCTTTACCGGCCAACCGCTGCAATACCGCGTCGGCGACTGTGAAATCCGAACCCGCACCGCGGCCAAAAGCGAAAACAGTTGGTATACCGAAATCCTTCCACAAACCGTCCCGGCGATCCGATGCTGGGGACTAGAACCCAATGACCGATCCCCGGTTGACTTTACCGTCCGGATCAAGCTCAAAGACAATTAAATCCAACCAATTAATTCCCGTCTACCACTCCCATTTTCAATTTTTCTCAAATATTTTTCATCCCGGGCTTGACATCGTGGATCGAGTGTGGTATAATAAAAGTGATATAATTGATTGATGTTTTTTAAATAAAATCAGCAATCCAAAGAAAAAGGTGACCGACGCGGCATGAAATTGACTCTGTAAATATGTCCCGTCATCGTTGTCCGAAGCAGCAACGATCGATGACCGCCAATATTTTAAATCGGCGTCTTGACTTTGATAGGAATTTGTAGTATAATAAAAGTGATATAATTGATCGAGGATTCTATATGAAAAATAAAAATACAGCAAACATCAGCGATTTTCACAGCAGCGGCAATGCCGGAATTCATCAGGAAATCGCCCAATATTTACGGGAAAAAATCGAGTCCGGCGTACTGGCTCCCGGCGAACGGTTGCCGCCCTTACGCGAATTGGCAAAATGTTGCCAAACCAATTATTTTTCGGTCAAAGTCGCAACCGATCTTTTGGTTGATTTTGGATTGCTCAACAAACAGCACGGCCGCGGCATGTTTGTCGCACCGCGCGGAAACGATATCCGCCGGGTCGGTATTTATACGTCCAAAATTTTTAACCGAAAAACCGACCTGACCGCGTTTTCAGTATTGCGCGATTTGCTGATTGAGGGCTTTCAGGCACGCGGGATAACCTGCATGATTTTTGATGACTGCCGCCCGGCGGAGCAACATCACCAAGCCCCGGACGAGCTGCAGCAGGCAATCATTTCGGGACAAATCCAAGCGGTCGTGGGAGTCATCGTCCGCAAGATCGACAACGAGTGGTTTGACCGGCTGCCGATCCGCAAAGCCACCATGATGCATGACCCGCAATGCGATTTTCAGGCCATCGCCCGGTTGTTGAATGAGCGGGGGTGCCAGCGCGTCGCCGGGATTATTTCCGGCGGACCGATTGCCAAAAAAAGTTTTCTTTTAGCCGGTTTGCATGAGGCCGGCATCAAAATCAAGCCGCGTTACCTCAAGGTGATCCATGAGGAGAATTATCAGCAAAGCTGGGGAGAGATCGGCTACCGTTGCACCATGGAGCTCTTGAATTGCCCGCAGCGGCCGGACGCCTTGATTGTCTATCCCGACAATGCGGTCATGGGGGCGATGCAGGCAATCATCCGGCTGGGCATCCAAGTCCCCGAAAAGTTATTTGTGATCTTTCACCGCAATTTGGAGCTCAGTTATTTTTGTTCTTTTGATGCGGCTTATATGGATACCAAAATTTCCGCAATTGCCGATCAGCTGATTGACTCAATCATAAAATAGGAGATTGTATTGATGAAAAGAAGACCGGAACAACTTTTTACACTAATTGAGTTGCTTGTCGTTATTGCTATTATCGCAATTTTGGCAGCCATGCTGCTGCCGGCGTTGAACAAAGCACGGGATGTCGCCAAAAAAACCTCCTGTATCAACAATCAGCGACAGATCGGACTGATTCTCGGCATGTACGCCGCCGACAACAAAGATTTTTTGCCCATGCGGGGAGTCTCGGCACGGGATTACCATGTACTTAACCCAACGCTGCCGCACTTAAAAAGCTACGCCGGCAGTCTCAATGTGAGGCGCCCTGCCACCAATCCCTTTGTTTGCAGCGTTGCCGCCGCCCAGCTGGATCCCGCCAAAGTAATTTATGTCACTTACGCTCCGACCATCAACAACCGCGCGACGCAATCAATCAAATGGCTGTCTTATCTGTGGTACAACACCACCGGCCGGTTGGCACCGATTTCCAGATATTACCCGGATACCGCTCTTATTTACTGTACCGCGCCATATGCCGATACTGCCTCGTACTGCAGTGAAATCGACGCTTACGCCACCTCGGCGGACAACATTGCGGATAAAAAATACGGCGGCGCCTACCATCAAAACAATTTGGTATTTTTACGGAGTGACGGCGGCGCCCGGACCTCCCGGATGAAACCCAAGCGGGTGGACGAAAGCGGAGTTTACAACGCCGGCTGCTGGCGGATTTTATCCAAATAAATAAATAAATAAATTGCCCCAATGAACTTCCAATCAAGGGAGAGGATAATGATGATAAATTTGAAATTTTTGCCTCTGCTGCTCTTATGGCTCAGTGTCGATGCATTGGCAGCCGACGACTTCAACAACCCCGAGCGGTGGCGCAAAAACAGCTCCGGGACGATGAGCGTCGCGTGGGATGATACCCAAAATGCCTTGAAGTTTACCTCGGTATTTAAACCCGGCACCGATTATTGGGCCTACCCGGAGTTGGCCGTCGGACCACTCTCTCCGGCTGTCAAATATCTGACATTTGACGTAAAAATGACGCAACGCGAAGCGGAGGCCAAATATCAGTGCGCCTTGGTGATGTTTGGCAGCAAAGACGGTAATATTCCCTGGACTCCCTCGCCGCAATGGCAGCACGTGACCATTGACCTCAAAGCCAAAGGGATCGATCCGGCCGCGGTCAAAATAATCCGCATCGGAGCCAACCCCAAAAGTACCGAGTTGACATTTTGGCTGCGAAATATCCGTTTTTTGGAGCAATTGCCCGAAGAATCCGGCATAAAAACAGCGGAAATCATCACCGCTCAAGCTCCGGCCACGGTCTTTACCGAAACCGAACCGCTGAAATTCAAGATCAAACAACCGATCAGCGGTCTAAACTGCAATGTCAGTGATTTTCGCAATCGGTCCGTCGCCGCGGCAGAGATTGCCGCTAACGGCGAATTTATCATCCCGCCACTGCCGTGCGGTTACTATAAAATCACCTTGCAGGCTCCGGGACAAACCTTTTACGGCTTTCGTTCCTTTTGCGTCGTTGCCGATCCGGCCGGGCGCGACAGTCGCCCGGATTGCCCCTACAGCATGGACACAGCACTCAATGTCGTCGGGACGGTACACGCTTACGCCCCGGGAAATCCGCGGGAGGGAATCCGTTTTTTTGTCCGGTTGGCGCAACTCGCCGGAGTCAATTACGCCCGCGAGCGCATCCATCACAACGGCATCGAAAAATCACCGGATGCTTATGACTGGACTCGTTATGATCTGGCGCCGGATTTATTTGCTCAAGCACATATCCGACTCAGCGCCAGTTGTCATGACTTCGCACCTTGGGCAAAATCCTCGACCAGCGCCAAGTTGCCGCAAAAACTTTTAACCGTATATGAATTTTGCCAAAAACTGGCCGGGCACTATCGGGGAAAAATCAATGTCTGGGAATTTTGGAACGAGCCGGAGCTGGCGGGTTTTTGCGCCGAGGGGCCGTGGGAATTTGCCGCCATGTCCAAGGCGGCCTATCTCGGATTTAAAGCAGGCGACCCGTCGATCCCGATAACCAACGGCGCTTTTTGTGTCGCTCCGGTCGCCAGTGATCAATACGCCAAAGCGGCATTGCAAAACGATCTGGTTGAATATTTTGATTTGTTTAATTTTCATATTTATGGACCGTTAAATACTTACGCCGGAAATATCGACGACTGGAAAGCTGAGCTTAAAAAGTACGGTGTCGCGAACATGCCGCTCTGGGTCACCGAAAACGGTACCAATGCCGAAGGCGTCGCACTCGAAAAAAATGCCGACAACACCAACAAAGCTTTGTCGGCAGATCAGGAAATGATCTGGGCGGAGTTTGTCCCCAAAGCGCAGATTTTGTTGCAAAGCCTCGGTGTTGAGCGTACCTTCACCTTTGTCCTGCCGCAAGTGCATGAACGCAAGGGCGAAAAAGACTGGGGCATGCTCCGGCGTGACTACAGTGCCAAACCGGCCTTTGCCGCTTTTGCCGCCATGACCAAAGCGCTGGGCCCGGCCCGGTATTTGGGACAGCCGGACTTGGGCTCCGGCACCCGGGCGTTTCTCTTTGCCCGGGACGACGGCGCGCAAACACTTGTTTTTTGGAGCGAATCGGAGCTTGACCGGGCCGGGGACACCGCCGCCGGGTATACTCCGGATAACGATTATCCGCGGACCTTTGCGTTGCCGACTTCGGGGAACGCCGTCCTTGCGGATCTTTTTGGCACTCCCCAAACCGTGACTCCCAGGGAAGGACAGCTCCGGCTGACCGCTACCAGATACCCGACTTACCTGACCGGCACCTTTCAAATATCCGTAAAAACACCTCCGGCCGCCGTCGGTACGACCGGGGCCAGGCAGAGTAAAATTGACAAATCCATCGTTCTGCGGGTGATCCCTTCGACCGACTTTACACTCAACGGAGGTCGGACGGCACTGCTGCTCAAAGCCGGGGCACCGGATCGTAAAATTAAGCTCGAAGTCACCAACTTGAGCAATGATGTTAAATCAGGAGAGCTCACCGCCGCCGGGATCGCCGTCTCCGGATTACCCGCCAAGCTGACACTAAACCCGTTTGAAGTCAAGGTCGTTGAAATTGAGCTCCCGCCGGGGTTGCCGATGCGTTTGCATGAGCTGATTTTTGGCGGCACCTTCAGCGATCGCGCGATCAGTAAACTGGTGCTGCCGGTGGTGCCGCTCGGGCTTGTAAGTGATGCACCGATCCTCGCCGGCAGCATCGACCCGGCAAAGTGGCGGGCGAACAGCTCCGGCAAAATGAATATCGCATGGGACGAAAAGGAGCAGGCGGTGCGTTTCGACGTCGATTTTGCCCCCAATATTGACCGCTGGGTATACCCGGAGTTTGTACCGCAGGGAGGATTCCCTGCCAATGCGGCCGGGTTGTCCTTTGAGATCAAAAGCAATCAGTCAAAAGAACAGACCGCCTTGAGTTTGGTCATGCTCGTCAAAGAAGCCGGCAAGGGAGCCGACTCCCTTAATTATACCCCGTCATACGGCAACTGGCAGGATAATTTCATCGAGTTGGCGTCCCACTCTCCGGAAACAATCCGGCTGTTTCGAATCGGGGCCAACCCGAGACAGAATCATCTGACATTTTGGGTCCGCAATGTCCGGCTGCATCTGATTGAGTAATACCGGCCAAATCATCCGCCTTTGTCCGGGACAAAGTTGCCGCTGTACCGGACAAGCGGCGGCACTCCTGTATTTTTTGCCATATTTTTGCAAAATCGCGATTGGTCACGGCTAAATTTTTATTTCCCGGGGTTGTTTTCGACTGAAAGGCGTGTATATTTACCTTGGAGAAAATAAAATCAATGTCCCCCAATTGATGATTTTTAGTACCATGGCAAACGATTTCAGTCATTCGGGAAAACGGATCCATCCGTTTTTGAGTAAGTTGCAGTCGGCAATCCTGGCACTGTTGCTGATTGCCGGCGCCCTCTATTGCTGGTGGCGAATCGACAGCGCCGACCGAACCATGCGCGCCAACCTTTTGATGAGCGCGCGCTTGATCGCCGACGGCATCAAGGCGGATCAGCTCAATGAGCTGACGGGATCACCGCAAGATACCGGCAACCCGTATTACCGGCAATTAAAACAACAGCTGACTCTGGTCAACAAGGCCAACCCCGACTTCAGTCTGATTTATCTTTTGGGCAACCGCCATGACAAGGGTATCGTTTTTTTGGTTGACAGCGAACCGATCCGATCCAATTTCGCCGCCGAACCGGGAAGTTCTTTCTCCGACCAATCGCTGCTCACTTCTTCGCTGAGTCAATGGACGGAAACCGTCAAAGGACCGGTGGCCGACGTGCGGGGCAAATGGATTCGCGCAATTGTCTCCATCGCCGACCCCCTGACCGGCCAGACGGTCGCCGAGCTCGGCATTGATGTCGATGCAAAAATCCGAAACAAACTTCTGCAAAAACAGGCAATCAACGCCATCGGAATTCCCCTGCTTTTGCTCGGGGTGATCGTCGTTTGGATGATTGCTTACAATCAGCACCGGCAGCACGACTGTGCGCGCTGCCGCCTCAAAATTTGGATCAATCCCGCGGGCACGGCAATTTGCGGAGTAATCCTCGCCTTGTTTATCTCCTGGCACGTTTCCCGCGAGGAGACCCACACCCGCAACCGCATTTTTGATCAGCTGGCGGCCAGCGATACCGAATTGGTCACCCGAATTGTTGAAGTCGTGCGCTCCGCCGAGCTGGACGGACTTTTTGCGCTGCTGGGCTCCGACGGAAATATCAAAAAAACAGAATTCCTGAGTTACAGCCAACATCTCAAAAAAAATCCGCTGATTTCAGCCTGGGGCTGGATCCCGGTCATCTCCGGCGAAAACCGAGACGCCGTTGAGGAGCAGGCCCGCAAAGAAATTGATGAGAATTTCAAACTTTGGCAATTTGACCAAAATTACAAACAAATCCCGGTCCCGGAAAAAGAGGTATATTGCCCGCTCCTTTATTTCTTTTCGCAGCATGGGGTGACCAACGTCGTCGGATTTGACATGACCTCCGAGCCGACCCGGCTTGAGGCCATGCAAAATTGCAATCGGACGGGCCTGCCCAGCTGCACCCAGCCGATCCCGCTGGTCAACAATCCGCCGCGGGCAAAAGGATTTTTGGTTTTTATCCCGGTGATTGTCCAACCGACGGACAAACCGCAATTGCGCGGCTATGTCTTTCTCTCCGTGCGGATATCCTCACTCTTGCGGCGCAATTTTACCAAAAGCAATCTGGTACAAACAAGATTGTCAATGCTCCGAGCGCAAGAAACTCCCGAAATTTTAGTCCCGTACGACCGCCCGACGATCGAGGAAGGACATGACATCGAAGTTTGCCGCTATATTTTTGCGTTTGACAAAGTATTTGTCCTTACCTCCCGTCCGGGGCCGGAATTCATCCAAAATTACCCGTTGCGCAAAAGCCTGATCGCGCTTTTGGTCGGCCTCGGGTTCACCGCCGCGCTGACCGTAATCGTCATCCTGATCACCCGCGGCAAATGGCATCTGGAGAAACAAGTCGCCAACCGGACCGCCCAGCTCAAAGCCAGCGACGAGCGCTTCCGCCAGCTGGCCGTCCACAGCCGCACTCTCGTTTGGGATATTGATCCGGCGGGCGTGTTTACTTACATCAATGAAGTGTTTGAGTCGTTGCTCGGTTATACTGCAGATGAGGTGGTAGGCAAATCCCATTTTTATGATTTTTTCGCCGAAGAATTGCGCGAAAACGGCAAAAACCGGGCATTCGGTTATTTTGCTGCCGGCATACCGTTCTACGGTGTCGAGGATTTGCTGCAATCCAAGGACGGCCGCCGCATTTGGGTTTCCGCCAACGGGATGCCGTTGTTTGACGACTCCGGCAAACTCATCGGCTACCGCGGCGACGCCACCGATATCACCGAGGCCAAAGAGGCCAAAGAGGAGCTGTTTCGCCAAATCGCTTTTCAAAAAATGCTGACCGATATTGCGACCACCTACATCAATTTGCCGCTCTCGGAAATCGATTCGGCAGTCAGCCGGTCGCTCGGAGAATTCGGGCGGCTCTTTGGCGTCAGGCACTTCTATGTGATGCGGTACCACCCGGACAACGAGTCGAGCAGCTGCATCCACGAGTGGAGCGCCACTCCCGAGGAGTCGCAAATCAATGATTTGCAAAATGTTTCCATCGCCGCCACCCCCTGGCGTAAACAATCCCGGGATACCGGCAAAACCGTCGATATCCCCGATGCCGATGATCCCGCCGCCGATATCCCGTACCGTAACATTCTGGCCGAGCGCGGCATCAAAAGTTTGCTCTGCGTCCCGATGATCAATGACGGCAAATGCATCGGCTTCACCGGCTTTGCCTCAAAAATCGCGTCCAAACGCCAGCGGACGGAGGAAATCAATTTGCTTCAGGTCTTTGCTCATATGCTTGTCAATATCGAGGGCCGCCGCGAGATCGAAGAAGAACTGCAGCGGCGCGGCAAAGCCGCCGAGGCGGCCAACCGCACCAAGAGTGAATTTTTGACCAATATGAGCCATGAAATCCGCACCCCGATGAATGGGATTTTGGGGATTGCCGAGCTTCTGGCATCAAGCGGACTCAACCCGGAGCAAAAAAATTACATCGACATTATCCAGTCGAGCGGTAAACTCATGCTCTCGCTCGTTAACGAGCTTTTGGACTACGCCCGGATCGAAAACGGCAAAGTCCAGATACAAAACGCCGCTTTTCACCTCAACGATCTCGTGGACAGCGTGGTCGGCAATCTGATCCCGATGGCGCATGCCAAAAATCTGGAGCTTGTCATCGCCATCGCCCCCGATTTGCCGCAAATATTACACGGCGATTTGCTGCATTTGCAGCAAGTATTGATGAATCTGGTCGGCAATGCGGTCAAATTTACCGAGCAAGGCGAAATTTTGGTCAAAGTTTCACGCGTTGAGGAGTCCAGCGGCAGCATCAAGCTCAAATTCAGCGTTCGCGACAGCGGCGTCGGGATTGCGCCCGAGCATTATGAGCGATTGTTTCACCCGTTTTATCTCGGCAACGCGACTCTGAGCCGCCGTTACGGCGGTGCCGGGCTGGGGCTGGCCATCTCCAAACACTTGATCGAGCTCATGGACGGCAAACTGGAGTTCACCAGCCAAGTCGATGCCGGGACCGAATTTGTCTTTACCGTGACGCTGGCCAAAGACCCGATCATCGCCGCTAAAATCGTCGAACACCCAAAGGAGTGGAAAAATATCCGGGTGCTGATTGCCGACCGCAATCCGACGGTCCGCGAAACGTTGCATGACGAGTTGACTTTGTGTACTTTGCGACCGGACACGGCGGCGGACTTCACGACCTTTGTTGCCATGCTGCATCAGGCGCTCAAGGACAATGATCCCTACTTGATCGCCTTGGTTGACTGCATGATGCCGCTCGATGTCAATGCTGCCGAAAGAGTGGCAGATTTGACCCAAACCACCTTGCTGGCAATGGCCCGCCCCGGCGACCCGCTGCCCGACGAGTTGCTCTCCGGGGTCAAATTTTCCTATGTTTTATACAAACCGATCCGCAATAAAGAGCTTGAGCGGGTGCTCCATCTGGCGCTGCATACGGTTTCACGGGATGCGAGCATCGGCGCAATCAGGCCGGACGCTGCCAATCAAGTACCCCAAAGGGTCGCGCCTGGCAAAATTCTGCTGGCGGAGGACAACCCGACCAATCAAAAAATCATGATGCTGATGCTTCAAAAACTCGGTCTGCAAGCCGATGTGGCGGACAACGGGTTGATCGCTATCAATTTTTTAAACGCTCAAAATTACGCCTTGATTTTGATGGATGTGCAAATGCCGGAAATGGACGGCCTTGACGCTACCCGAAAAATTCGCGCCGCCGAAGCTGCCAACGACCATGGGCATATCCCGATCATCGCGGTAACGGCCCATGCGATGGATGCCCATCAACAAAGCTGCAAAGAGGCCGGGATGGACGATTATCTCACCAAACCGGTGACGTTAAATAGTTTGTTTGAAGTATTGAGCCGCTGGCTGGAAATCAATCCGCCGACCGGAGTTTAACAAGATTGTCCCGCGACCATCGCCCAACGCAAACGGGCGCATTTGGAGCGCGGATTGGTGTATTTTTCGGCTGCCGAGGGACGGATCGGCTCTTCGCTGATTGCCTGATAAATGTTATCGGCCAACCCTTGGCGAAACGCCGCATCCACCCGCTTGTCTTCGCCGGAATGAAAGGTCAAAATCGCCACCCTACCCCCGGGCGCCATTACCGCCGGAAGCGACTGGAGCAACTGCTCCAAGACGCTCAATTCACCGTTGACCGCGATGCGAAAGGCCTGAAACACCCGCTGCAATGATTTGTCGGCCACGCCCTCGGCATTGCGGTTGCCCAAACCGATGATGGTCTCGCGGATGATTTCGGCAAGCGCCCGCGTCGTTTTGATCTCTTGGCGTTTGGCATAAATTGCTTTGGCCAAAAAAGCGGCATAAGGCTCGTCGGCGTTTTGGATCATGATCTTTTCCAGTTGGGCAACGCTCCACTCCCCAAGCATCTCGGAGACCGGTTTGCCGCGCAAAGGATTCATCCTCAAATCCAACGGACCGTCCTCGCGAAAGGTAAAGCCCCGCGCCGGATCATCGAGCTGCATTGAGGAGACGCCCAAATCGGCCAGCAAAAAATCAAACCCGCGGCCGCCCGTCTCGGGCAACAGTTTCATCAAGCCGGCGAAATTCATATTGTGAGGAGAAAATACCTCCGGCCCAAAGCCGAGCGCCGCCAGCCGAGCGGTCGTTTTGGGCAGCTCCAAGGGGTCGACGTCGGTGGCAATGAGTTTGCCGCCCGGCACAATGTATTTCAAGAGCTCGGCCGCATGGCCGCCAAAGCCGAGCGTGGCGTCCAGACCGATTTCGCCGGGAGCCGGATGCAGGACCGACAAAATTTCATCCACACAAATCGGCCGATGCATCCCCACGGGGGTGCGGCCCTGCTCGATCTGCTTTTGGATTTGCTCGCCGTATTTATCCGGATTAAGCTCTTTATATCGGTCGCGAAAACGCCGGGGATGAGTCCCCTGATAGCGGACGCGCCGTTGATGCGGTTTGGATTCTTCGGTCATATCTTTCCTGCTCATTAATTTGACAAGAATATAATATAAGACCGCAAGTGAAAAATACAAGGCACCGCATGGTTGTTTACTGTTGCAGCGCCCCTTTGATCCCGGTGATGATGATCTGGGTTGCCAGCGCGCACAAAAAAAGGCCGGTCAATTTGCTTAAAATCGAGATCCCGCGCTTTTTGACCAAACGCTCAATCACATTGGCGTAAAATAAGATGACGCCGATCACCGCGATGGCGAGTGTAATCGATAAAATATCATACGTCACGCGCGCAAGCGCCGTGCTCTCGCTGCCCATCACCAGCAAGGCCCCGGTCGTTCCCGGCCCGACGGCACAAGGGATCGCAATCGGCACCACCGCAATATCGTCTCCCGAATCCCCGGCGTGACTGCGCGGCGACTCGCTGCTTCCTTTGACCATCGCCAGAGCGCTCAACAAGAGCACCAGCCCGGCACCGATGCTAAAAGAGTTTAAAGTTATCCCGAGCCCGCGCAAAATCCAGTCGCCCAAAAAGTAAACGATTAAACTTACGATCCAAATCGCCAGCGAGGCGCGCAACGCGATCAACCGCCGTTTTTTGAGCCCGTCATGCTCGGTCAGCGTGACAAACACCGACAAAATAAAAAACGGCGCCAGTAAGATAAAAATTTTTACTCCGGTACTCAAAACATAAGAAACCATAAACCGCCTCCCCTCTTCTTACTCAAGGGACAAATACCCGCGTGTAGTTGCTCTGCCACGACAAATCCCGGCGCTTGCGCTTGTAACCGGTCGCATGGCCGTCCAAAAATCCGACATTGTAAAACAACCCGTGCCCCCAGTGCATCGTACCATCCAATTGTTTGCGAAGCACCCAAAAAGGATAATCCCGATCATCGGTCATATCATTGAACCCGGTTTCGTGCATAAAAAAATACGACGACGGCTTGGGTAAACGATCCACTTTTTGCTTGCCTCCCGCCTCGCGGGCTGCCGGATGCGAGTCGCTGTTGATCATCGCCGTACTGTAGACCCCGCGCCGGGTCGGGCGGGCATCAAAGAGCTCCTCAATCTGAAGCAGCGTACGGTATTCCTCAAACGAGCGGATTGCCGAAGCACACAAGAGCGACACCGGGATGCCATCCGTCCGGTCCGAAAAAACCGATGCCCCGTAAGTATCCCAATAACGGATGGTCACCGCTGTCGGCAGATAAACCCGGGCCAATTCCCAAAACGAGCGAAACTCATGCTGTTGCGACAGCGTGTTGGCACTGGAAGTCAAAAAATAACCGTAGTTGTCGGCGGCATACATATGGACGACCTGACTGTATTGCCGGATGCTGCTGCGGCAACCGTTGCGGGACGCCGTCTCGCGCACCCAGCCGACACTGAGCAAAAGCAACGTAATTAAAATAAACAAAATAGCGATGACAATCACCAGCTCAGTGACGGTAAAGTAAAAAAAGGAAACCGCCGGCCGCCGTCTGATCCGCAGACCAGCCAACATCAATACGGAGCATAAACGCAATCGCATCATGGCGATCAATCGCCGGGCCGCCATTTTTCTTTCAACTGCCATGGGAAACGGAAACTTCAATTAAACCTCAAACGGTTTTTTGATCAAAAAGCAGATACTTGCCGCCTCAGAAATTCGCCCGCTTTTTACAAAAAACCTGAAATTAAAATAGCATCGAAACAACACTTTGCAAATAGTATTTTGCATTTTCAACGAATAATTTGCATAAAAGCTCATTTCCTCCGGTTTTTGAGTTCAAAAAGGAGGAAAAACAGCATGTCTGAAATCAATCAATCCGGCGGTTTCTCCGCTTTTTTGCAGAAAGACCCTTGTAAAGTAAAAAATGGCCGATTATATTATCGGGGTTGAGAATCGTATCGGGCCAATCATTGCAATGACCAACGGCAAATCAGGAGGAATGTATGAATTTCGAGGAAAAAAAGAGCATTTTAATCCAAAACTACGAGGACTTGATCCGGCGCAAAAATGTACCATTGGTGGGCAACAATATTTATCAGCGCTATCGCTACCCGGTCCTCACCGCCGAGCACACGCCCTATTTTTGGAAATACGATCTCAATCCCGAAACCAATCCCCGACTCCTTGAGCGCATCGGCATCAACGCTGCGATGAATTCGGGCGCCATCAAATTCAACGGCAAATATGTCCTGGTTGTCCGCGTCGAGGGCAATGACCGCAAATCCTTTTTTGCGGTCGCCGAGAGCCCCAACGGGGTTGACAACTTCCGCTTTTGGGATCATCCGGTCACCATGCCCGAAACCAAAAAACCCGATACCAACATTTATGACATGCGGCTCACCCGTCACGAGGACGGCTATATTTACGGCATCTTTTGCAGCGAGCGGCGCGACCCCAAGGCGGCGCCCGGCGATTTATCCAGCGCCGTCGCCGCCGCCGGGATTGCACGCACCAAAGATCTGGTCAAGTGGGAGCGCCTCCCCGACCTCAAAACCAAGAGCCAGCAGCGCAACGTCGTATTGCACCCCGAGTTTGTCAACGGCAAATATGCCCTTTATACCCGCCCGCAGGACGGCTTTATCGACGCCGGCTCCGGCGGCGGCATCGGCTGGGCGCTGGTGGACAACATGACCAAAGCCGAAATCAAAGAGGAGGTCATCATCGACCACCGGCAGTACCACACCATCAAAGAGGTCAAAAACGGTCAGGGCCCCGCGCCGATCAAAACCCAAAAAGGGTGGCTTCACCTCGCCCACGGCGTCCGCGGCTGCGCGGCCGGACTGCGCTATGTCCTTTATATGTTTATGACCAGCTTAAAAGATCCGACCAAAGTCATCGCGGCCCCCGGCGGCTACTTTTTGGCGCCGCAAAATGAGGAGCGCATCGGCGATGTGTCCAATGTTTTATTTACCAACGGCTGGATCGCCGATGAGGACGGTAAAGTATTCATCTATTACGCCTCCAGCGACACCCGGATGCATGTGGCGGTCTCGGACGTCGACACCTTGATCGACTACTGCCTCCACACGCCCGCCGACGGCGGCCGCTCGGCGGCTTCGGTGCAAACCCTTAATAAACTCATCGACAACAACTTCAAACTCAAATAACGCATGCCCGACTTGCCCATGCCGGCCCCGGTTCTCCGCGGCCGGCTTTTTTATTGCAGTTTTTTATGGTCACTCTATTGACATTTCATTTTTTTATAGTATAATATTACCATGATACACGATTCACGTTATATGTTTACCGAGAAAATCAATGGAAAAAATCAACATCAATACCATCGCCAAAATCGCCAAGGCGTCCAACACCACGGTGTCCAACTACATTAACGGCACCGAGACCTTTCCGATCAGCGATGACACCGCCCGGCGAATCCGCCAGGCGATGCGTGAGCTCAATTACCGCCCTCACCCGGGTGCGAGTTTGATCCGCCGCAACCGCGCCGACCGCAAAAAGATCGGCTTCGTCTTTGGGGAAAACAGCATGTTGCCGGTATTTGAAGTCATGATTGTCCCCTTGATCCAGCAAATTTTGGTGGAAACGAGCGCCGCCTTTGCCAAAGAAAATTACGATCTGGTAATCCTTAATGTAAGTGACGAAAAGTCCCGCTCGCTGTGGAACGAAATCTTTATCGATGTCGAGGCTGTGATCAACTACGGTCAAATCAATGCTTTGATGTATGACACGTTGATCCGGCGCAACATTCCTTTGATCGAGCTCTCGCCAACCGAGGACTACCGGGTGGTGTTCGGCAACATCGACCAAAGCGAACTCCACCACATTTTTTGGCGCTCCGACCGGCAGATTGTCGATATTTTTGAGTCGTTTTACCGGCAGCAGGCACGCAAATTTGTATTTGTCTCGTCGTGGAACATCAAGCGCAACCGCCCCGACTTTTACGGCTATGACGCCGAAGCCAAAGTCGACGGTTTTTTGGCAGCGCTGAACAAGCACCCTGATGCAACCGGCACCGTGCTCTCGCCGCCCTTGCCCAAGAGCGACTCCAGCATGAATTATGAGTTTGAGTCCGGTCGCGTCATCACGCTTCAGCACTTGGATATTATCCGCCAATCCGACGCCATCATCGCCCACAACGATATCGTTGCCCGCGGCATCGCCTCGGTGTTGACCGAGGACCCGGATTTAAGCTCCAAAAAGATTTTGCTCTCAGGCGAAGGCGACTTCACTGCTTTGCGCTACTGGCACCCCAAAATCACCACCTCCAGCGTCGATTATGATCAACTGACGCGAAATCTCGTCGCCATGGTCAAAAATATCGCCGGAGCCCAAAGTCCCCAAATGTTTCAAATCGAAATTGCCACTCATTAAGATAAGGAGATAAACATGAAAAAGTTGATTGTCATTGCCGTAATGTCGCTGATGACCGCCGCGCTGGTACAGGCGGAGGAAATCGTCCTCAAGCAAAAGTACGACCGTTATTTTGTCTACTCCATTAAAGACGTCGCCGAAATCACCAACACCGACGACGGCTGCGTCTTAAATATCTCCGGCAACCACGGCGAAACCGGCAACTTTACCGCGGTGCAATGGGCTGCCCCTTATTCGGCCGGAGTCACCGGCGGCAAAAAGTACCGCGCCACTCTGACGGTTAAAGCCTCCGCCCCGACCAAAATCGTCGCCCAAATCATGGATCAGGACAAACCGTGGGCGACTTATGTCAGCAAAGGCTTTGATCTGGAAGCGGATGTGCCTGCCGTCATCACCCTTGACTGGACGCCCGACAAGGATGTCAAAGGCGGCTTGCGCGCTCCGGGATTATTCCTCGGGTTGGCCAAACAGGGCACCGTTATTAGCATCAGCAATGTTAAATTTGTCGAAATTAAAGATTAATCACGCCGCCCTTGCCGCCGGACGGCTCAAAAACCGTCCGGGCGGCATAACGGCCCCCCAAAGGAGGATGTCATGAAAAAGTTTTTCACTCTAATCGAGCTTTTGGTAGTAATTGCCATCATCGCCATTTTGGCCTCGATGTTGTTACCCGCGCTAAACAAAGCGCGCGAAAAAGCCAAGGGAATCACATGCAAAAACAATTTAAAACAAATGGGCACCATCATCCAAATATATGCCGACGCCAACAAGGATTACTATCCCGAAACCAACGCCGCCAAAAACCTCTCCTGGGACAATCTCATTTATAACCTCAAGTACCTGCCGATGAATGGCAGCGGCTACAAAATCGCCCGCTGTCCGCGGGATGACTTCCAGCGCGTCGTCAATACCAGCCAGCCGATCCGCAGCTACCGTTGCAACGGTTATTTGTGGACCAACTCTGACGCCAACTGTCTCAAGGGTAAATACGCAAAATCCAAATTGAGTCCGAGCGAAGCCATCTCCCTGACTTGCATGCCCGGCGACTCCATGCTGTACGGCACGGCCTCGATGGATCAATATGTTTTCCGGCTCCCGGTTGCCACCAACAATTACTGCCAGTGGACACACGGCCACTTCGGGACTTACCTCTTTATCGGCGGCAATGTCGGCAACATTACCTTTACCTCCGCCGATGACAACTCCTACAGTTCGCCCAACTTTAAACGCTACTGGCGAGTATTTCAGAGGGCAAATCAATGAAGTTGCGGCACTTATTATTGTTACCGGCTTTGCTGCTGACCGCCGTGATACAGGCGCAAATCCTTCCTGACGGGCTGTATTACGAAAAAGTCGATTTTTTGCAAACCGCAAGCGAAGATTTGTACTTCACCTTTACCTTTGCCCCCGAGGATCAGGCCAAATTGACCGACGGGGTGCGTTATGAAATTAAAAACCTCGACAACACGCTGATCAAATCCGGCACGGCCAAGGAATACCAAATTGACGGCAAGCTTGCCGTATACACCATCCTCGACAAAGCGGAAATGGCCAAGCTCCCCACCGGCTACTACAATCTTGCGATTGCGCCGGCGGGAGAAACGGAAATGTTTGACATGAAATTTTATGTCGACACCACGCCGTACCGCTACCGCGCCGTTTATCTTTTGGACAACGCCGATGCCGAAGAATACGCCATGTGGCTGAATCAGGATTTTGCCGGGCAAATCGAGCCTTTGCACAGCTTCCCTGACCGCGGCGCGCCGGATCTTGTGGTAGTGTCAAGTTACCGGCCGGTGGACGAAGCGGCGGTGAAGCAACTTCAAAATTTTGTCGGCAACGGCGGCACGGTTTTAATGTTTGGCCTCAATCACCCGGATTTGGACGCATTGAACCCCTTGAGCATCGACCGTGCCAAATCTTATAACAGCAAAGCATCCGCGCTCCAAAGCAAGCTTTTCCCCAAGCTGGACGGTCAAAATGTCTTTTTGATCAACGCCCAAACCGCGGACGGAGCCGAAACTCTGGCAACCGCGGCCGACGGAAAAACCGCGCTTGCCGTCAAACAAATTGGCAAAGGAAAAGTCTACGCGTTTGCCGGGGCAGTCAAGCCCAACGAGGCCTACGCCGCTTTGATCCAAAGCATTTTGGGAGCCAAGTACCAAAAGCAAATGCCGCGCCAAATCAGCTATGACAGCGACGGCATGCAAATCGGCATCTCCGCCAACAACGTCGGCCGCTTCGGGTTCAGCAACAACGACCGGGTCAACGATATTTCGATTCGCCCGGAGCAGACTTTCCGGATGTGGGATTTTGAGCCGGACACCTTTGGCGTCAGCTTTACCGACGTTGACACTCCGTCCGAGATTTCCTGCAAAAGCGTCAATTTTTTGAGCAAAACCATGGCGGCGCGCGGCGGCCGCTTCGGCAAAGAAACCTTGATCACTTTTGGCCTAGGAACGCCGGGAGTGCTGTTTCAAAACCCGACCGCGCAAACCCTGCGCTTCGCCTCCCCGATGCTCCAAACCATCGCTTTTGTCAACCGCAAAAACGAATTGCAGACCTTTGCCGTCAACGGCCCGATCCCCGATTTGAGCCAAATGACTCAAAACTATCTTTTGGTATGGTCGGCCAACGAGCGCTTTGACGCGTGGCCCTTGCTGATCACCTTTAACCGCAAAATCAAATCCTGCCAAACCGTCAACGGCGAACTCAAATTTGACTTTGCCAAACCCGGGTTGGAAATATCCGTCATGCCTTTGGCCGGGCTCAAACATTATCCGTCCAACCAATTGCCGCAGTGGGATCAAAAAGTCCTGTCGCGCTGGGCAAAAATGCTGGCGGCGCGAACCGTCGGCTGCGTGGAGAGCTTCAAAGAAACAGACGGCAAAGTTTTGATCCGCAATCGCTTTGAGTATCTCTTAATCAACAACGACTGGGGCATCGAGCCCTTAAAAGTGGCCTTTTTGCCGCCGCTGGTGCCGATCTATGCCAAGACCAAACTCGCCGCTTTCGACAAAGAATATCAGGACCTTGATTTCGCCACCTTTCACGGACCCTTGTACGGCATCTTCGGCAAGGATGTCTCAGAGTACACGCTTACCGTACCCGATCTTGCATACAATCTCCCGACTTCGCCGGTGGATCCGCGCCTTGAGGCCCCGATCAACCGCGCTTTGTTTGAGCGAATCATTGAGCACCTTAACACCGCCAAATTGTTGTGCATCCCCGCACGCAGCTTTTTGGTCGAGCCTCCTCCGGGCAAAACGATTCCCAACCGCGACCTCAAAGCAGCGACCGAGGGGAAATTCACCGACGATACCCCCAGCTGGAAATACATTGATTTACACCTCACCCTGGGCGGAGTCACCGGCAATTTGATGTTTCGCCCTTACCTCAACGGGGTCCCCGGCAATGAGGACGTCAAACAACAGCTGGAGACCAAGATCAACCGCAATGTTCAGCGTGACATCGAGTACTTTACCTACAAGACCTTTTTGCGTTACCGCAAAGAGCCGTTGAGCGGCAATGATTATCTTGCCGCCTTTATCGCCCCGGTGCGTTACGGCAACGGCTACCGGACGTTTCACGATATGAATGAAACTTGCGGCGTGGTGATGCAAACGTTGGCCTTGTACGATTTGATGTATCAGGACAAAGATTTTTTGGTCTCCAATCAGCGGTATTTTGACCAATTCATAAGCTACATGCATTTGTACAACGACTGGACGTGGATGTGCTCGATGGCGGTCGAGTGGGGCATGGGCAACAACATTGACATGCTCAATGCCGAGCTGACGGCGTGGAGCGGCAAATACCGCATTGACCAGAGGCTGGGCCGCAAAGAAGAAGCCGCCTTTGACCGCTACATGGCCGCCAAAGCGGCGGCGGCGACCGGAGCCAGACTCTTTTTCGGCGACTTTTACAACTCGTTAAATTTCCCGATCCCGGCCCAGCTCAAACCGGTGATCCACGAGATGACCGGCGCCGGGCAGACCGTCGAGCGCAATCGCTATTTGCCCTATCAACTCTGTCAGGGCTACGGCGAGGGCTGGCCCTCGTTGTGGCCGGCCAAACTCGATAAAGGGACCCTCAAGCACACCTATGACGGCAAAGACCTCTACAGCACCAGCAAAGGCGTGCCGATGGAGCTTTTAAACCTCTATCGGTCGAGCCCGGAGATGACGGCAATTTTGGTCAATTACGAAAACGTCTTCCGTGCTTACGCATACCAGGAAAATTACGCTTATTTATACACCCGCATCGCCGGAGCGGGCTACATCAATCATGAGCCGCGCCAGGAAATTGAGAAGCGCCTCTACCGTGCCCTCAACTTTGGCGGCATGAGCGCCAAAAATCTCGGGATGGGCGTCGGCGACTGGGAAACCACCGCCATGACCATCCTCTTGGAGATGCTGCGAGAGAGTGCCGACAGCGACGACAGCCGTTTCACCGTCCCGGTATCGGACGAAAAAGGCGGCAAAATCCTCTGGGAAGCGGTCGAACCCAAAGCGGGAAGCGGTCAAGCCAAGCCCTCAAGCCAAACCGTTACCGCCGACAAGGAGCCCGCCAATGTCGGCAACGGTTTCTCAGCCGTCAAAATCACGATGGATGCCCCGGCAGCGGGCAATGTCCCGGTGATCTTCACCCGCTTTGACAAGGCCAAGGTAATCGGCCAAAACTGCCGGGCGCTGAGTTTCCTCATCAAGTCCTACGATGCGGGCGGCGCGATTGACATCGCCTTGCCCGAGACCAATTGGAAAAAAACGCCGATTGTCAGTGTCAAAATCGATGACTCGATGCGCAATTTCAAACGCGTCCGCCTCGAGTTCGACCGCGATTTCAAGTTTAACAAACTTGGGCTGACGGTCAAAGACATCCGCGGCGAACTCTTTCTCTACAACGGCCAAGTCCCCGGCCCGGAGCGCCGTCCGGTCACCGTTTACTTGGACGACATCCGCTTTGAGCAATAATCTTTGCCGCACCCGACTGCGCCCGTCCCGCCGGACCGGCGCGGTTTTTCTTTGTCCATAGGAAAAAGCAGACAAATCATATTATTTTACATTACTCTGAAACAAAAATGTAGCTTTGTATCAACCCCAATGTCCCTATCCACCGAAATTATCATCAAAAAAAAGCCCGGCGTTGTCATCGCAACGCCGGGCGGTTGGTGTTTTACTACTCAAGTTTAAACTTTCGGTAGATAAAGGGATATTTGGTTTCGCCGATCCCCTCGGTGAGCCCGAGCCAATAGCGGCGGCCCTGCCCGTTGTTTTGGTTGATGATAAAGTTGAGGCCGAAGATCCGCCCTTTTTGCGGCTTGAGTTGCTCCATTTGACTCCACGGGATGGCGAGGAAGTATCTGGTGTGACCGTTTTCGTGCTTGATGTCCACTTTGACGTCAGTTAATACTTGCCCCATATCCTTTTGCGGGGAGTAGGTCTTGGCGACCTGCGGCCCCTTGGGGCCCAGCCAGGCGATGAACTCGACATCGTTTTGGTTGAATTCAAACACCCCCTCGGGGGCGTCATTCATGGTGTCGATCGCCAATTGCAGAGAGTCACCGCCCCACGCACGGTAGACCTCGGATTTCTGAAAATGCACCGGATCGGTGACATCAACGCTGAAGTAAAAATACTTGTCGTCATACCCTGCTTCAAAAGCGGCGCTCAAGTCCGCCGGGGAACCCCACCCGATATTGGGGTCAGGGGGATAAATATATTTGCGCTCGGCCAACATCATCGGTTTAGCCCCGACGTTGGCCGGATCGGCGACCAAAGCGGCCTTGAGGAAATTGCTTTGATCGTACTCGACCTTGACCTCGCCCGAGGAGGTCGCAAAGTTGATCACGGCCGTCGGCGGCACATTTTTGTCAAAAGTTAGCGCAAGCGACTTGGCCGCGCCGGGCTGCAAGCTCATGCTCTGCTTGGCAACGCCGGGAGCGCTGACCGTGACATCGAGTTTTTTAGGCAAATTGTTTTTGATCAACCCAAACAAGTGTTTGCCGTCGTCCATAAAAAAGGTGACGCTGAATGGCACCATGTCAATATCGACATCCTTTAACAGGGCCATCACATCGCCCTTGCTCTCCACCCAGAGCGGAGTTTCGCTCACCGGGATCACGCTTTTGCCGTCCTTGAGCTCAATTTTGACCGGATTGCCGAATAGATCGGTGACAGTTAAATCCTGCGGTTTGGCATTTAACGCGATTTCACGGACGCTCCCCTTGCTGCGCCAGACAGCGGCAAAGACGTTGCCGTCACGCCCGGCAAAGGGATAAACGCGCAAATCCGACTCAAACACCGGCGGCAATGCTTTGGCCCCCTCGAGGCGGCTGGCGATGTTGGCGTAAAAAACGGTGGCGGCCAACGGCTCAAACTCACTGCGCCACAAACCGTACTGATAATAATCGCGCTCATAGCAGCCCTGCGCTTTGAACCACATGATTTTATCGACCTCCGGCACCGATTTGATTAAAATCAATGCCCGGGCGATGTAGTTGGAGTAGGTGCGCAAGGTGTCGCTGTCCAAGGCTTCGCGCCGGTCAAAACCCCAGCCGATTTCGCCCGCCCACAGCTTTTTGTCGCCGCGCACTTTGGCCTTGTCGATCATCCGCTCCCGGATATACGAGTCGGGGGCGACCGCCGGGAGTTTGGGTCCCAGGTATCGGCTCCCGATGTACGGGTGCGGCGCCATAATGTCATAGTCTTTGCCGCCCTTGACATTGGCCGCGTTGACAAAGGTGGAGTCAGCCGAACCACCGGAAACCGACATCGCTCCCACCGGCATATCGGGCCGGGCGTCATGAAACATTTTCCCGGCCAAACCGACGATTTCGCCGTAATAAGTTGCCGAATCAAGATAATTGGTTTTAAGCTTGTCGGGGTAGCCCAAGTCGGGCTCATTCTCGATTTCCCAGGCCAAGACGTTGGGAGGAACGGCTTTGCTTAACGCATTAATAAAGTTGCGCAGCGCCTCCGGGTCCTTGAGTTTGCCGTCGGGCAAACGGTAAAACGGCGGTAAATGCTCAATGATTTTTAAGCCGTAATAAACGGCAATGCCGTTGTCGCCGAGATTTTTCAGGTCGTCCATCGAAAAAGTGTAGACGCCGGGAGATTTCTCCATCCAATTCCACCCCGGCATCGAGCGCACCCACTTGACCCCGATGCGCGGCAAGGCGGCGTTTTCGACCCGGCTGCTGTCGCTGTGGGTGCCGAACGAGGATTGGGCGGGTGCGATTTTTAAGGGCTCAGGCACCACACCAACGGGCATCGCGTCGGCGGCCAATACTTTACCGTCCTTGCCGATCAATTTGGCGTCAATGATGTAATACCCTTTTTTGAGCTCCGGCAAATAATTGAAATCGACCGTCACGGTGTTGCCTGGAGCGAGATCGACGTCAACGGTTTTGGCGCTGACTCTTTGGCCGTAAAAATCAAACGCCGCCAGCTCCAGTTTGCCCGCCAGCGCCTCGCTCCCGAAGTTGCCCGCGCCGATTTTGACCGGCTTCAGCGCGTCCGACGCAAGCACGATATTGCCGGGTGTGCCGGTAGGCTCGATCAAGGTTTGAAAGGTTTTGGCATTGGCGTAAGTTTCCGGGATGGTCCCCTCGTTGAGCACAAGATCATCAATCTGGGCGGTTGCTCCCGCGGGCAAGGCAAAGCCGAAATAAATGTCGCGGTCTTTGGGCTGTTTGGGAATTTTGATCACATATTGCCGCAACGCGGGGCCGAGCTCAAGGGTCTGCGGCGCCAGCAAATTGCCGTATAACACGTGATAAATGGTAACCGTAAGTGAAACCGGCTGCGGCGACCGCGCCATGAAGCTCAAAACGTACTCTTTGTCGGCCTTGATGATATCATAATAAATATCGCTGTGGTTGTAGGCGCGGTTAAGCTCCAGCATATTTTTGCCGTCAAACACGATTTGTTTGCCGCCCAAAAAGCGGTTGGTGCCAAACTCAAAGGAGCTGTCGCCGGGAAACAAGTTTTGCGCGCCGAGGTCAAGCATGGCCAGCAGCACGGCAGCGGTGAATAATTGTCGTTTCATGATCCATCCTGTTATTCTTTAACCGCAAATGACACGGCGTCAATCTTGAGTTCGCCGATGCCCGGATTTTTGTTTTGGAAGTAAACGGCGATACGGTCGGTCTTGGGGTCGATCGCCGACGCCGGAACCGTGTAAGTGAACTCCTGCCAGCCAAACGTCCCGGCGGCTTTGCCCGCCAAAAAATCGGTGACGCCGGGTCGCCCGGCGCTTGCCCAGCCGATTACCTTGGATTTTTTATCCACCACCGGCTCATACTGGAGAAGCTGTACTTCAATCGATTTTCCCGGCAAATTTTCGCCGGCGAGTTTAAACGTCATTACATAATCTTTGCCGGGCTGTATCGTAAAGGCATTGGTGCGGATGAAACGCTTTTGCATATTTCCGGGCTCGGTAAAGACGAAGTATTTGGCGCCCTCCGGCGCACCCTCGGTCTCAATCCTGCCCGGGAGCGGCAAACCTTTATACTCCTCATAACTCCAGGTCTTGATGTCCTCTTCAAAACCGCCGTTGGTCACCAGATTATCGGCGGCGCCCAAGCCGAACGCTCCGGCCAAACTCATTACAATGATTGCATGTTTCATCTCTCAACAATATCCTTTCCGTGATCAAAGACCTTCATTCATCGCAAAGAACGGATCCCAGGCAGTCCCCCAGGAACTCGACGAAACATCTCCGGTACGCCGTAAAAATTGATCATTGGCGTGACCGTCTGCATACACCACGTTAAAGCGGGTTTTGTTGGCATGCCGTTCACCAACCTGCCAACGGCCGACCACCCCGTTGTAATGATTGGCACCATAGATCACGTCCATGAACGAGCGGTAAGCCGACGGCTTTTTGATCCGGTTGATCTTGAGATAGGGGTAGGTCGTCAACGAACCGGCGGTGCCGTTATAACCGTTGATCCCGTATTGAAACCACGCCACGCTGCCGGTACCGCCGACAACCGCTGCCTTGTTAACCTCGGCGTTAAACGGCTCGTAAACCGACGGACAACTCAACGATTTGGGATAACTCAAACCGTAATTGATCCCTTTAAATTTATCCGGTCGATAGGGAACCAAAAGCTCAAACCCGGGACGCACCGCCGCAGTCCCGTCAAAAAACTTGTAATACGGCGCCATGGCGGGGACCGCGTAGTCACCGTTGTCCTGAGAATATCCCGCCGAAGCGAGCCCCAATTGCTTCAAGTTGTTAAAGCAGTTGGTGTCCCGCGCTTTTTCGCGTGCCTGATTCAAGGCCGGCAGCAGCATCGACGCCAAAATGGCGATGATGGCGATGACCACCAGGAGCTCGATCAGAGTAAAATTGTTGCGAATTGATTGATTTCCCATTTTTCTCCCCTTTCCGTGATATTTTGTCTCAGTTTCAAATGTATCTGTAATAATTATAGCAAAAAAAAATCAAAAAGCAACCATAATTTGATATTTTTTATAAATTTTTTTTGCATGATGGAAAAAAAATTGCCATTTTATTTACCTTTTTTGATATTTACCCCTTGATTTTCATCAAAAAAATGTGTATAATATAGGAAAGCAAATCTTTTGAGGAGAAATCAAAATGCTCAATATCGCACTCATCGGCGCCGGCAAACACTCGGAGCTCCATCACGGCCCCGCATTGCAGACATTGCGCCACGTATTAAAACGGGTCACGGTAACCGACCTCAATTTAGCTGCCGCCCGGCGCTATCAGGGACTTTTTCAGCTGGATCAGGCGTATGACGACGTGGAGACGATGCTCCGCGCCGAGCGGCCGGATGCAGTGATTGCGGTCACTCCCGAGGCGGTGACCGGTCAAATTTTTCGGCAGCTTCTTCCCTATCAACTTCCCATGCTGATGGAGAAACCCTTTGGCCAAACCTTGACCGAAACACGTGAACTTCAGCAGCTTGCCGCAACGCATCAGGCGCGGGTGATGATCTCCTTTAACCGCCGTTTTGCCCCGGTGATCGCTCAGATCAATGCCTATCTTGCAGGTAAAAAAATCAATCATATTTCAGGATTGATGACCCGTCACCAACGTTTCGACCATGATTTTGTCACCGCTACCAGTATCCACATGCTTGATACCATCGACTTTTTGGCGGGCGACCGGCAAGTCAAAGAGGTCCGGAGCCAGATTAACGGCAACGACGTCACCGCCATCGGCCGTTTTGACGACAGCCTTGACTTTTCGCTCGTCATCCGCCCCAATACGGGTTATATGTCCGAGTGTTACCGCCTTTTCGGCGAAAATTTCATGATTGACAGCGACTATTTCCGCGGCTTCACCATTTATGAGGATAATTTGATCGTCAAGGAGTTCCGCTTCGGCGTCACCGAGACTTTAGCCGAGCGCGAAGGTGCAATTGCGGAATTGGCCGCTTTTATCCGTCAAGTTGAGAGCGGCACAAAGCAATTTTCGCCTGCACCGCAGGACGCGGTCAACGCCGCCATGTTTGCCCAGGCATTGTTAAATCAATAGGAGATATCATGAAGATCAAAAAATTGTTTGCCCCCGGCATGTATGAAATTATTTACGCCTTTACCGCCCTCAATTTTGACAGGGAAAAACTCTATTTTGATCTTGAGGGCCGCCGTACCGGCCCCTGGGATTATGCGCCGTGGGGAGCGGCCAACAGCGGCGATTGTCTGCTTCCCTGCGTCCACTTGACAAGTTCCCAAAACGACGATGTCAAGGCGCGCGTCTTTATCCCCCGCCAAAGTGAACTTGACCGCTTGTTCTTCAACGGCCGAGTCGGTTTCCGGGTGCGTGAAACCAAAGAAATCGAGCTTGAGCTTGAGGCGGATACCGAGGTCTTGTGGCACGAGGTCAAAATTGAGGAGGTCAAAAATTTTGCCGATCTCACACTCAAAATCAGCGACTTTAAGGCTCCAGACCGCTTTTTTATCAATGACGAAAAGCTCCAAATTTTGCGCCGCAACTATTTCAATACCACCTGGGGCAAGCGGGTCAACGAGGTGCTCGACGACTGCGCCCCCTTTACGCCTCCGGGCAGTTGGGAAGAAGCGCGGGTGATTGTGACCGGCTTTTTAAAGGGCAAAACCAAACACATTTATGAGGATAACGTCGTCTTTTGGGGCGATTATCTGATGGCGCTCGCGTTGCGGACGCTGCTCTTTGACCGCCCCGGCGATTATGAACAGCTCGTCAAGTGGACCGACGCTTTGGTCAATGTCCCGGTATGGGGCGGCGACGCCGACCCCAAGGGGCGCGACCACAACAATGACCTCACGGCCGACTTTAACATGATGGGGCTGGCCGTCGCCCTCAGCTTTCACGGCAAACGTTTCGGCGCCGACCGCTGCTGCCGAATCCGCCAAAAAATCGACTATCAGGCGGGCGAAATGCTCAAGTGGATCGTCGGCTGCCGCAGCTCCTGGCCGGGTGTCTCCACCCAAAACCACGCGTATTACGGCTACCAAACCTTGATCGTAGCCGGGCTCTCGCTGCTGCCGGATGAGCGGTTTCACGCTCAGGCCTTGGATTATCTGCAAATCGGCGTCGCCGCCTACCGGCGTTTTACCGCCAACTTGCCGAGCGACGGCTCCTATCACGAGGGGGTCGGCTATGTGTCATTCGGCCTTTTGGGACTTTTTCCGAGTTTATTCTTACTGGAAGCAAGCACCGGCAAACCGTGGATTGTCCGCGACTGGCTTGCCGAACACATTGAGGCGATAAATTGCCTGATGCCCAACAACCCCGGCAAGGGTCTGTTTTTTGACGACGCGACCGCGGTATTTCCGATTTTTCCGTCGATTGTCATGTGGGCGTACAACCCGGAAAACCTCCCCGCCGTCAATCACACGGCCGGTCAATTGCTGGCCAAATACCGCAAATACCAGCAAGGCCATGACGGCGGAGTCAACTGGCTTTGCCACAACTTTTGGCTGATGATGTTTGCCCCCGAAATCACCGACGAGTCGCTGGATGCGATCAAGCTGGAGTCCGAAAAAAACCGTTTCTCTTTGCTCCCGAGCGCGGGGTACTTTGTCGGCAATCTGGACAACAACGGCAAACTCTACTTTTTGACCGCGCCGCCGCACGGCCACGAGCAATTCCGCCGCGAGTTTCACACCTACGGCTACGGACACCACCACCCGGACACCGGCAACGTGCTCCTGATGGACGACGGCAAATGGATTTTGTCCGACACCGGCTACACGTTATGCAAAGCCGGGATTGAGCACAATATTTTATTGATCGACGGCAAAGGGCAGTACAATGACAACTACCCGTGGATGCCGCCGCCGCCGTGGGACATCGAGCCCGAAAAAGTCAAAGTCACGGACAGCGGCTACGACATCAACGCCAAGCTCAATCTCCAATACATTTACCCCAAAGAGTACGGTCTCAAACTCTGGCAGCGCTCGGTGACGCTGATTAACAAATCGATCATCGTCGAAGACACCGTCGAGTGCACGGGCAAACACGAAATCACTATTTTGTGGGGCTCGGATTATGCGTGGAAAACCGAGGGCGACGGCGGCGCCGTTAATGCGGGCAACTGGCATGTGACCTTTTTCGGCCCCGGCCGCAAGCTCAGTATCGAGCAGATCAAACCCTGCCGCAAGTACAGCAACTATGCCGTGCCTTATTTGCAAAGTCTGCAAGTAAAAAGCCCCGGCGCGGTCAACCGCTTTAAGCTCATCAGCGTATTTCAGAAAAACGCCGACCCCTTGGCGCCCGGCAAGCTCCTTGAGCTTTGCGGAGTCGGGGAGTAGATATTGATCTACTCCGGTTTTTTCTCGATCAAGGGGTTGCTTTCGCGGTATTTGCTGCGAAAGGCCCCGGCACTCATGTTGTAGACGCGCTGAAAAGCGAGATTGAGATTTTTGCTGTTTTCAAAGCCGGACTCCAAAGCGATGTCCGAAATTTTCATATTGGTCGAGAAAATCCGCTCCAAGGCGTACCCGAGCCGGATGCGCTGCAAGAGTGACAGCGGCGTCACCCCCGTCTCCTTGCGAAACGCGCGCGACAAATGGCTGGCGCTCACGTCGCAGGCGACCGCCACCGAGTCGATGCTGATGTTGCCGCGGAAATTTTCGCTGATAAAATGAATCGCCTTGGCGATCAATGCCGAATATTTTTCGTCAAACTCCTCTTTGCAGTAGCGGCTCAACAAAAGCAAAAGTTTGGCGAGCTCCAGATTGGCCAAAATCAAACTGTGGTCGTCCCCCTTGAGGGCCAGCGACTGAATGGTGCAAAAGTGACCGAGCCCGAGCACCGCTTCTTCTTCCGGCAGCGTAATCTTGTGACGCAAGAGTTTGCCGCTGAAATCGGGCAACTTAAAGCGACAGGTCGCGTTTTGAAAAAATGCCCCTGCATCCGCGGAGAGGTTATGCAGCTCATTGGGATTGATGACATAAAACGTATTGGGCTCCGAGCGCAGCCGCTCGGATTGGATCTTGACCACGCCGTGGCCGCCGGTGGCGTAACTCAACTGATACAGCCCCTGATGCAAGTGCTCGAGATCATCCTGCTGCTCACTGTGCTCCAATTTGATAAAGGCGATTTCCGGGTGGCGGTTTTTGAGGTATTTTACCAAAACATCGTGCGAATTGCCGATTTGTATCATGATGTTGTCCTCTCTTTCTCACCCTAAAAATAGCATTAATAAATCAAAATGCAAGAATATTGCCATTTTTTTATCAAAAACTGCCGTTTTTTGTCATTATTCATACCTTAAAGCATCAATCGGGTCCATCCGGGAGGCTTTCCATGCGGGGTAAAAGCCGAAGATCAGGCCGACCACCACCGACACCGTCACCGCCGCCAAAATCGACTCGGTACTCGTTTCCACCGGCCAGTGGGCATAATGTTTGACAAGCCACCCCGCCCCGCAGCCGATGGCGATCCCGAGACCGCCCCCGGCCAGGCACAAGACCACCGCCTCGATCAAAAATTGGCGTAAAATATCACGCGCGCGCGCCCCCACCGCCATCCGGAGGCCGATTTCGCGCGTCCGCTCGGTCACCGAGACGAGCATGATATTCATGATCCCCACCCCGCCCACAATCAATGAAATCAGAGCGACCCCGAGCAATAAATTGGTCATCAAAAGCGAGGTTTGATTGAGCATGCTCATAAAGTCGGCCGAGTTGCGGATGTGAAAGTCGTCGTCGTCCAGCGGCTTCAGGTGATGGCGCTCGCGCAACAACCGGGAAACTTCTTTGACCGAGTCGGCGACTTTTTCGCTCGACACGGCGGCAAAGACGATCTGATTGATTTGAGTAAAGCGCGGGTAGTAGAGCTTGTCTTTGCGAACACTGGTGTCCTGCTCCGGGTACAAGGCGACGCCGCTCACCGCAAAGCGGTCGCCGGGGTTGCTCGAAACCGTGCTCGCCGTGCTGCTGGCCGTCCCTGTTTTGAGCCCGGTAATGCGCATTTGCAAGGTCGTCCAAGGGGTCAAGACGACATCATCCTCGTCCATCCCCATCATATTGGCGCCTTTGCTTTTAAGGACGCCGATGACCTCAAAGGTGACCTCATTGAGCCGTAGCTCGCAGCCGATCGGCGAAGCATTGTCAAAGACTTCGCGCACTACGGTCGAGCCCACCAGACACACCCGCGCATTGTTTTCCACCTCCTCGGGGGTGAAGCAGCGCCCCTCGGCGACCGACCAGTTGCGCACACTCAAATAAGGGGGAGCCACGCCGTACATATTGGCGGGCTCCCAGTTGACATTGCCATAGACCACCCGGATGCCGGTCCCGCGCACCACCGGCGACGAAGCGCCGACACTCGGGCACTCGGTCGCAATCGCGGCCGCGTCGCCGGGCGTCAGCGTAATCGCGCTCCCCGCCCCCTGCCGGGCGGAGCCGGGGGGCTGCATGCTGCCGGGCATGATCATGACCGAATTGGCCCCCATTTTTTCGATCGAGGCGCGAATCGAATTTTTGGAGCCCTTGCCGATGGCCATCATGGTAATCACCGAGGCGATGCCGATGACAATGCCGAGCATGGTCAAAATCGTCCGCGTCGGATTTTTGGCCAGAGAGCTCAAGGAAGTACTGACAGTGGCGACAAATTTCATGATAAAAGTGTCCCTATTTGGCGGCATCGCCGCTTTTTTGCAGCCGTTCGCGCTGTCCGGCCGAGCCGGAGGACTGCATTTTGGGCAGCTTGGGCATAAACGGGTTTTGGGTATCACCGGAGCTTGCAGCGCTGCCTACGGTCACCGGAGCGGCGGCGTTGCCGGTGTCGATCTTAACGGCGATCCGGTCATTTTCGTGCAATTCATCGGTAATGATCTCGGTATAGGCACCGCTCCCCAAGCCGGTTTTGACTTTGACGGGGCGCAGCAATTTATCTTGCCCGACCCAAAGCACCGCCTCCCCCGCCGCCGTCTCGGGAGCCGGAGCGGCCAGCAACCCGGCTGGCGGCGCAAGCCTCAACGCGGTGGTCGGCACTGACAGCACCTGGCGGCGCGCGGCCAAAATAAATTTGACGTTGGCGGTCAAATAGGGCAAAAGTTTGCCGTCGTCATTGGGGGCATTGACTTCGACGATATAAGTTACCACGTTGGACGACAAGGTTGCATTCATCCGCACCCGAAAGACTTCGCCGGGGAATTTTTTGCCCGGATATGCGTCACAGGTGAACTCAACCGGCATACCCGACTTGATGTTGCCGATATCGGCCTCGTTGACCGACACCCAGATTTGCATGCGCTTGAAATCGGTGGCAACCAAAAAAATGCTCGACGCCGTCTGGTTGGAAACCACGGTTTGACCGATGCTGACACGGCGGTCGATGACGATGCCGTCCACCGGCGAGGTGATCTGACAGTACTCGACGTTGCGCGTCGCTTTGACGAGCGACGCCTCGGCAATCGACAGAGAGGCCTTGGCCTGAGCCAACTGGGCTTTGGCTTTGGAGCCTTGCGCCAAAGCGGAGTAATAGGCGGCCTCGTTGGTATCATAGTCGCTCTTGGACATTGAGCCTTGTTTGATCAATTGCTGCGCCCGCTCAAAATTGTTTTTGGCCAGTACCAGATTGGCGCCGGCCTCCTGAATGGCGGCTTGGGCGGTCAAAATCGAGGCCTCGGCCTGCTCCTTGGCGGCCTGTGACTGCTGAAGCTCGGCTTTGTAAATCACATCGTCGATCTGCGCCATGACCATGCCGCGCTGTACCGTGGAGCCGTAGTCGATGGTTTTGCCGTTGGCGTCTTTGCCGAAGGCCATGATTTTGCCGTTGACCTGAGCGCCGACGTTGATCAACTCCTGCGGCTCCACCGTGCCGATGGCGGAGATCGACCGCACGATGTCGCGTTTGGCAAGCGCCTCGCTGACGATTTGATACGACACTTTTTGCGGACTGCGGCCAAAGTACCAAACGGCGGCGGCCGCCGCGGTAAGGATAAGCAAACCGATGACCGAAAAGAGTTTCCAATGTTTTTTCATAAATGCAACCTTATTTTTGGACGGCGCGGAGCCACAGCGCAAATACCGGCGCGGCGTCCGCATCAAAATTTTCAAATATGGAGCGCATGCAGAGTTGATGCAAGGCGCCGGTCAACAGCGTCAGTGCCGCGTTGATATCGACTTGCCCAAACTCGCCCGCGGCAATCCCCGACTCGATCACGGCAGCATAAATTTGGTCGCGCTCGTGGTGAAAGTGCTTGGGACAAGGCGTCTTTTTTTTGCCCGGCGGCGGCAGATTTTGCATAAACACCCGGTGCAACTCGCGCTGGCTGACAAAATGGCCGACTTCAAACTGCGCCATTTCGCGCAACCGCGCCGCCGCACTCTTTTTGGCGTTGGCCATCGCCGAAAGCCTGACATTCAAGGCGGCAAACCCGGCCTCGATGATCGAGTGGGCGATCGCCTCTTTGTTTTTAAAGTAATTGTATAATACCCCGCGCGACACCCCGGCTTTTTCAGCAATGCGCTCGGTGGTAAAGGCGCTCCAGCCAAACTCGCGAATGAGCTCGATGCCGGATTGGTGAATGTTGGCGCGCACGGTTTCGGAGATCAACTCCCGCATTTTTTCCGGGTATTTCATTCGGCAAAGATCCTCAATGGTTTATTTATGTCATCAATATAACACGATCGGTATAAAAATCAAGCTGTTTTTATGGTGACAGTATGTTTTCATAAAAATATTTCGGTTTTCCATAGCAAAAAACCGGGATTTTCCTGATTTAAAGCTCTTTTTATGATTGATTTTACATCAATAAATGCTATATTGGTAATATCCCATGCACCCGAACCGGAGAAACCATTGATGAAACAAACGATGCAGCAAATCATGATTGCCAATTTGATGTTGCTCTGCTGTTGCGCCGTTTTTTCCACCCCGGTTGGCGCGGGCGGTATTGCCGAGGAGCGGACGGCGGCGCAAACTTGGCAGCTTTTTTCCGATGTTTTGGCACAAAAAGGTACCGCTCCGGCACAATGGCAGCGGCGCGACCGAGAAACCGAAGACGTTGTCATCAATTTCTCGTCCGACGAAATCGAGCGGCTGCTGAACCAATTGCGCGCCAACCTCAATTTGCGGCCCGGAAAACCGGTCAAAGCGCCCAAAACCTTATTTTATCTCACCATCTCCTTGGAGACGCCCCCAAAGACCGCCGCCCTCGCGGCATTGCCCTCCGGGGAGCATAAATTTACCGTCGGCGACCGGCGGTTTGCCGCGGCATCCAATTACTTTTTGCAACCCGTCCGCGCCGGACCGGGGTTATGGCTTGTTTGAGTTTTTTTCGATCACGATTTTACCCAACCAAACCATCAGACAAAGCGACCGGACTCTGCCGGATGCAAGCACTTATTTGCGCCGGAGGCCGGGGAAAAAGTATTTTCTTTGTCTGCCGAAAGGATTGAACAATGTCTTTTACCGATTATTTAGCCCGTTTTTTCAGCAAAACCGCCTCCGAGCGGCGTTTGCGCAAGCTTCGCTCGACCGTGCGTGAGATCAACCGCCTCGAGGAGGAGTATCAAAAGCTCTCCGACGTTGAGCTCAGGGCCAAAACCGCCGATTTTCAGGCCCGCGCCGCCGCCGGCGAGAGCTTGGACCACTTGCTTCCCGAGGCCTTTGCCGCCGTCAAAAACGCCTGCCGCCGGATGCTCGGGCGCACGGTCAAAGTCTGCGGCCTTGACATCACCTGGGACATGGTTCCCTACGATGTCCAGCTCTACGCCGGGATCGTCCTGCATGAACACGGCATTGCCGAAATGGCCACCGGCGAGGGCAAAACGCTGGCCGCCGCGATGCCCTTGTACCTCAATGCGTTGGCGGGCAAAGGGGCCCACCTCGTCACCGTCAACGATTATCTGGCGCGCCGCGACTCCGACTGGATCGGCGAAATCTACCGCTCTTTGGGGTTGACCGTCGGCTGCATCCAAACCGGGCAAAATCCGGCCGAGCGCCGTCAGGCGTATCAATGCGACATTACCTACGGGACCAACAGCGAGTTCGGCTTTGATTATCTGCGCGACAACGGGATTGCCCACAGCATCGACGAGCTCGTCCAGCGCGAGCTCTTTTTTGCGATCATTGACGAAATCGACAGCGTCCTCATCGACGAGGCGCGTACGCCCTTAATCATCGCCGGTGCCCGCGAAATCCCCCATAACCAATACGACAACAAACTGGGCGACGTGCGTCAGCTCATCGACATTCAGCGCCGGAGCGCGGGCAAAATTTTGGCAGAAATCGAACCCATGCTGCACGAAAATTTTGAAAACGAAGAGTGCCTCAAAAAGCTGCTTCTTGTCCGTTTGGGAATGCCGTTGCACCCCCAGCTGCGCAAAATCTTGGAAAACAGCGAAATCCGCGAAAAACTCGACCGCTTTGAGGAGAAAATGCTTGCCGCCACGGCCGCGAGCGAGCTCTCCGAGCTCAAAAATCGGCTCTACTTTGTGGTGGATGAGAAACGCCGGATGGTCGAAGTCACCGACCGCGGCCACGAGTATCTGTCGCAAAATCACAAAAACTTTTTTATCCTCCCCGATAAAAAAGAGCGCATCCAAGTCATCGAGAGCGATCACACGCTCTCCGAGAGTGACAAACGCAGCCAAATCAAGGACTTTAACAGCAAATATTTGCAGCAAATTGACGACATTCACAGCTTTACCCAATTGATGCAGGCCTACTGTTTGTTTGAAAAGGACATCCATTACGTCGTCGCCGAGGGCAAAATCGTCATCGTTGACGAGCACACCGGCCGCGCCATGCCGGGACGGCGCTTCAGCAACGGGCTCCACCAGGCATTGGAGGCCAAGGAAAACGTCAAAATCGAGCCCGAGGACATGACTTACGCCTCCATCACCCAGCAAAATTATTTCCGGCTCTATCAAAAACTGGCCGGGATGACGGGGACGGCGGCCACCGAGGCCCCGGAGTTTGCCAAAATCTACCGGCTTGACGTCATCCAGATCCCGACCAACAAGCCGGTCAACCGCCGGCAAAACAACGATCTCGTTTTTAAGACCAAGCGCGAAAAACTCAACGCTATCGCCGAGGAAGTCGCCGAACGCCATCAAAAAGGCCAGCCGGTTCTCTTAGGGACGCCCTCGGTGGAAGACTCCGAGATGCTGAGCCGGATTTTAAAACGCAACAAGATACCGCACCAGCTTTTGAATGCCAAACAAAATTTGCAGGAAGCCGAAATCGTGGCCCGTGCCGGTCAAAAAGGAACGGTGACGATCGCCACCAATATGGCCGGACGCGGAACTGATATCAAGCTCGGGCCCGGCGTCGCCGAGCTGGGCGGACTGTTGGTAATCGGGAGCTCGCGCCATGACGCAAGGCGCATCGACTTGCAGCTTGAGGGCCGCTCCTCGCGTCAGGGTGACCCCGGAGAATCGCAGTTTTATGTCTCGCTGGAGGATGAATTCATGCGCCTCTTCGGCCCCGAAACCGTCGTCAAAATCTTTGCCAAAGTCGCCCCCTCCTACGGCGAAGCCTTGTCGCACCCGGAGCTTGACCGCTACATCAAAAACGCGCAAAAGAAGCTTGAGATGAAGCACTTCTCCATGCGCAAACACACCTTGGATTATGACGATGTGATGAATATCCAGCGCAAAGTCATCTACGCCTGGCGCCGCCGGATACTGGAAAAAGACGAGCAAAAAGTCTTGACCGAAATGCTGGCGCGCCGGGCACGGACGCTGGTTGAGCTCGCCGCCGCGCCGCGCCAAAGCGACGGCGCGACCGACTACTCGTTTGACAAAAAGATGCTCCGTGACATGCTCCTGGAGGAGACCGGGATTGACTTTGCCGTCAATGAAGACACTCCGATCCGCCGCGCCAAAGACCGCGACAAACTGGTCGATGACATCACCGCCGTATTGGAGGAGTCGGCCAAGCAAAAACTGGCACATCTCGAAGTTGCCTGGCAGACGGTACTGCTGCGCTGGCTGTTGCTCGATGCGTTGGACCGCAAATGGGTGGATCACCTCAATACGATGGAGTTTCTGACCGATCAGGTGTATCTCGTAAGCTACGCCCAACGCGACCCTCTGGTCGAGTACAAAAAAGAAGCTTATCAGCAGTTTGAGCAACTCTTGGACAATGTCGCCGATCAGGTCGTCGGCAACTTTTTCCGCCAGGACCTGACCCAAAAAATAAAGGCATAAAATGGAGATGTATTCCGCCATTGCCGTCTTGACGGCACTTATTATGATTTGCGCTTGTATGAGCAAGGTTTCGTCATGGATCAAAATGCCGACCTTGCTCGTTTTCCTCGGCGTCGGGATGCTGGCGGGGACCGAGGGGATCGGCAAGATCGACTTTGACAACGCGACGCAGGCCAACGTCATCGGCTCGATTGCGATGGCGTTTATCCTCTTTTCGGGGGGGTATGACACCTCATTTAAAAGCGTCAAGCGGGTCCTCGGGTACGGCGGATTGCTCTCAAGTCTGGGGGTGTTTTTCACCGCCTTGTTTGTGGGATTCTTTGCCTGGTTCTTTCTGGGAAAATGTTACCCCGAGCTCAAGGTGTCGCTGTCATGGTGTCTGTTGCTGGGCTCGGTAATCTCCTCGACCGATGCCGCCGCTGTCTTTGCCATTTTGCGCGGGCGCGGCGTGAGTTTAAAGGGCGATATGAAACCCCTCCTTGAGTTTGAGTCGGGGAGCAACGACCCGATGGCCGCCTTTTTGACCATCTTTATGCTGGGCGTTTTGACGCAGGAGCAAGCGACCGGTCAAGTGATGGCGCTGAGCGGCTACTGGGGCATTTTGCCGACATTTTTGCTCAAAATGTCGCTCGGGATTCTCTTTGGCTACGGCTTTGCGCGGCTGGCGGCGTGGATCTTTAACAAGATTGATCTCGAGTACGACGGGCTCTACTATGTGATCGGCTTTGCGGTCTGCCTTTTGGTCTTTTCGCTCACCGAGCTTTGTCAGGGCAACGGTTTTATGGCGGTTTACGTTGCCGGGATAACCATGGGCAATTTAAACTTCGTCTACCGCAACGGCATCGGACGCTTTTACGATGGAATCGCCTGGCTGATGCAAATCGTACTCTTTGCGATGCTGGGACTCTTGTCCTTTCCGTCGCAAATCTGGGAAGCCAAGTGGATCGGACTGGCCATAGCGGGATTTTTGATGCTGATCGCCCGGCCGCTGGCGGTGTTTCTCTGCATGGTTGGCCCAAGGTACAATGTCAAGGAGAAACTCTTTGTCTCCTGGGTGGGCTTGCGCGGCGGCGCGCCGATTATGCTGGCGACCTTTCCGTTGATGGCCGACATCGCCCATGCCGATATGATGTTTCACATCGTCTTTTTCATCGTCTTAAGTTCGGTGTTTTTGCAGGGCATGACGCTGATGCCGGCGGCCCGGCTGCTCAAGCTCGACTCGCCCTACAAAAGTTCGCCGCGCACCCCGCTGCAATTTGAGCACACCGGCAACATCAAAGAGGTGAGCGACGAGATCGAAGTACCCAAAAACTCCTTTGCCGCCGACAAGCCCATTTCCAAACTCGGGCTCCCCAAGGGCGCGCTGGTGCTCTTGATCCGGCGCAAGGACGGCTTTATTTTGCCGCAGGGCGACACCGTGGTGCTGGCGGGCGATTATATGCTTATTATGGGCAGCGCCCCGGTTCTCGCCGAGGTCAAAAAATTGATCAACGCCGAGGCCGGGGAGGACGACTGAGTTATTTTGCCAACTCTGCCAGCGGCGCAACCAAAAGACCGTCGCGGCCGTCGGGCACATAGAGTTTGTCGCCGATCACCGTCGCCGCGCCCGGCATACCCGGGAGCTCATATTGCTTGACCAGGGTCGGCGCGCCGTCAGGCGCTACGGCGATCACCCGCAATATCTTCCACGCCGGGTTGACCGTAATCAGCCGGTTTTGCCATACCGTTGCCAGACCATTGAGCCCTTTTCCGGCCAACCTTTGACGCGGCAGCTTGGCAACCGATGTTAAGTCCTCTTTTCCGGCAAGGAGATAACCGTTATTGGTCATAAGGAGCGCCAAGTCACCGTACCGGACGAGATTACCCGCCACGTTTTGGTTGACGTTAACGGCGACTTCGTTGACCCGCACCGGGGTATCGGAACCGACATCATACCAGTAAGGCCCGCCGTGGTGCCAAAAAACCGCCGCATATTTGCCGAAAAACAACTCTCCGGCAATCTGCGGACCGTAGAACAACCCGGGGCCGGTCTCCTTGAGCTTGAGCTCCCAGCGATTGAGATCACTGATATCGTAGATGCGAAATTCGCGGATGCCCGCCTCGACGAGCAAATAAGGTTTCGCCGACGGTGTCTCGACTTGCAGTACCGCTTCGTCCAAAGTTTGCCGTGAGAGCAAAACAAGCTTGCCGTCAACGCCGATTTGCCAAACACTGCCCCCGCCATGCATCTCAGCAACGATCAATTTGTCCTCAAATTTGGTCAAATGCCGGACAAAACCGACGGCGGGATACCGTTGCCACCGGTTGTCTCTCAAATCAAGCACCAAAAGCCCCGCATCCCCGGCCGCCACCGCCGCATAATTGCCGTTTAAGGGCAAAATCTGCCGCACCAGCCCCGGCAGCGCAATGTGCTCAAAAGGCGGACATGCCGCGGGCGCAACGGGTTCGCCGACGTTTTGCATTTGCGGATTGTTTAACGGCGCAAAAGCGATTTCTTTTTGCGCGTTTAACACATAAAGATTGCTCTCGGTGCCCGCCGCCAACACGACGCCATTGCCGATGGCGGCGCCGCCGACGGCCTCGGGCACGGCCGGATCTTTGACCGGGATCGTCCAGCGCGAGATGATTTTGGGATTGGCCAAATCGGCAAGGTCAATCACCGCCACCCCGTTGTGGGCGTCGCACAGCAAGGCCCGGCTGCCCGCACCAAAGTCAACGCTCCAAAAGTCGGGGACACCGCGGTAATACGCCGGGGTTTTGAGCACCGCTTGTTTAACCGGAAGCATACCAGAGAAATCAATCACCTCCAGCCCGTGCCCGGCGCCGTAGCCTTTGGCATCTTTGGCGCGCGGCAGATAGTGCTCCAACGGGTAATTGGCCGCATGATGTCCGGTCGCCGCCAACACGAGATTGCCGCGCACCGCCACCCCGTCGCCGTAACCGTCGAGCGCGATTTCACCGAGCCGCCGGGGCTGCCGCGGATTTTGCACATCATAGGCAATCACTTTGCGCTCGGCCCACACCCCGGCATACAGGCGATTGTCCCCGTAGGCGACCGACTGGACTTCATGCTTCTCCAAAAACGACGAGATAAATTGCGGCCGGGCGGGATCGCTGATGTCAATCGCCTCCACCCCGTAAAAACGGTTGGCGACATAAGCAATGTTGCCCGAAACTGCAATGCCGGTGGCTTTTTCCAACGTGTCATAATGACTCAATAATTGCGGCTTGGCGGGATTCTCAATCTTGACGATAAAAAGCCCGTCAATCCGGCTCGCCACCAAAGCAAGGTTGCCCCGCAGCGCCACTTGCCTCGTATCGCCCAAGCCGTCAAGCCTGCCCAAAATCCGCACGTCAGCCGGATCGGAAACATCAATGGTAAACAAATTGCCACCGCCGACCGCCACCGCCAAAGTACCGTTGCCCGCCACATCGGTGCAGGGCCCCGTCGGCAGCACTTGCTGCAACTCCAGCGCCGACACCGCGAAATTCATTACCGCCCCGGCCGCCAATATCATAATTTTCCTCACTGTCCGCATCATATTATTTACCATATCACAAAGAGTCGCGAATTGCAATCGCATTGTCACGCCCAAACCAAAAGAGCCCGTACTGCTGCGCCGTTGAGTTGGTGTCGGTCGGGATGGCCTCGTAGGCAAGCGCGGCGGCATGACCGTCAAGATAAACCAGATTGATCCTCCCGTCATGGATGATTTTTTCGGGCATGGCGGTGGCCGGGGTGTACAACAATGTACTCTCAAACCACCCCGAGTTATTCCATGAGCCGTCGGCCATGTACATGGCTTTGGACATGCTTTTGCACTGCGAAGTTTTGTAAATCAGGTGTTTGGCCGGAGTGGCGCGCACCTCGGCAATGCCGCTGGTAATCCCGTAAGTCCGACGCGAAGCCGACTTGGGATGGATGGCATAATGCGAGGCGCAAGTGTACACCGTATTGTTGGCATTCAAATAATTATGAATGTTGAGCCCGCGCTCAAACATGGTCGATCCGGAGAGATTGATCCCGACGTAAGGCGCCAACACGTTGTGCCAGCGCATCGCCTTTTGATTGTCTCCCGAGAGTGTCGCATAGTTGACCGGGGCAAAATACCCGTTGGAGTCAACCACATATTGCGTCCCCGCCGACCCGTGCTGTTTTAAATTGGCCAAACAGCTCATCGCCCGCGCCTTGTCCCGGGCCTTGTTAAGAGCGGGCAGCAGCATCGACGCCAAAATGGCGATAATCGCAATTACTACCAATAACTCGATCAGTGTAAATAAACCTTGACGACCTCTCATAAATGGACCTTTCCTGTTATATTTTGGCAAATTTGCCGGATGATTTGTCAAACGATCTCAATCTGGGGCGTCTGCAGCCGCAACGCCGGTCCCTCGTCCGGCTCCCGCAAAAGCTCGACCGCCATGCGGCCCATCGTCTCCAGCGAAACCAAAACCCGCAAAGGATAGAGTTTTGGATCAATATCATGAAAATTGTTGCCGACCAGCTGCAACGGCAAATGATGATCGGTCAAATAGTTGCGCACCGTCTGCTGCAACGCGCCGCAGCAAAAGACCGCGGTGCAACCGGCATGACTTGCCAGCAAATCCGTCAGCTGATCAGTGAGCGAAAGCGCGCTCCCGGTGATAAAATTTTGCTCGGACCATGGCACATTGGCGGCGGCAAACGCGGCCCGCGCCCCGTCGCGTTTGCGTGAATACTGTATCTCATGGTTGGAGTCCAAAAATAAAATATTACGGTGACCGAGCTCAAACAGTTTTTGCGTGACCAAAAAACCCATCGCCTGATAATCGATCCTCACACATTTAAACTCGTCGGTCGCAAACAGCGGGTTGACCAGCACCACCGGGATATGCAAGCGGTCGCGGATGGTCTTGATTACCTCCAGCTTGTCGGCGGCAGGCTGCAGCCAAATCACCCCGGAGCTTTTGTCCAAAGCGACGCCCAGCATATTTTGCTCGCTCACCGGCGCAAAATTGATCAGTTGACACAAATAATCACAGTCGGACAACCCCTTAAAAATACCGCTGAGCTCCATCATGATAAAAGGATCATAGACACAAGCATTGCCGTCGCCGATGATGATCCCGACATAGCTTGACCGATGACGCAGCTTGAGCACCGACGGGTTGATAAACGTCCCGTGCCGCGGCCGCCGCAAGAGCAACCCCTCGGCGACCAACGCATCCAATGCCTTGCGCACCGTCCCGGTGGACATCGAGAAAATTTTGCAGAGCTCCTGCTCGGTCGTCAATTTGCAATTAACCGCCTCATCGCCCGAAGCGGAGGCGATCAAACTGTAGACATAGCGCCGGATTTGCAGATAACCGGGCGTACTGTTGGCTGATTTCATCGTTTTATTACTTTATGTATGAATGTATATGAATGATTTATTTATAGTTTAGCACAAACCCCACGCCAAGTCAAGAGCGGCGGCAAAAAAAATCAAAAAAAAGATATTTTTCGTACCTGACTTCAAATCGTTTGCAAAATAAAAAAGTTAACTTATATTATTGAGAAACGTACTTATCATGACCGCCGGGAGAAATATCATGATTGACAAACTGCAACGTTGCTGGAGCCTTTTCGTCAAGTCCGTCAAAGCCATCACCGCCAATAAAAAACTCCTGATTTTTCCGTTGATTTCAGGTGCGGTGCTGTTGCTGTTGATCCTGCTCATTGTTGGCGGCGTGACCGCGCTGTTGCTGCTTTGTCCATCGCTTTTGACCGAAGGCGGCGAGGCCGCGGCCGAGCAGGATGCCCAATCCGGCAACCCGATTTTGGAATTTGCCGTGTTTGCAATCTCATATCTTATCTTTATGCTGGTCGCCACCGTTTGCAATGTCGCCTTTGTCTCTCAGATCTTTCAATCGTTGCGGCAAGAGCCGGTGAGTGTCCGGGCCGGGTTCCGCTTTGCTTTCGGCCGGTTTAAAGCGATCCTGTACTGGTCGCTGCTGGCCTCGACGGTCGGCGTCATCCTCAACATGCTGCAGGAGCGGGCCGGGTTTTTGGGCTCGATCGCGTTAAAAATCATCGGAGTGGTGTGGGCGGTGGCGAGTTGTTTTGCCATCCCCTGCATCATCTTTGACCCGGCGCTCAATAACCCCTTGGAGGTGCTCCGGCGCTCGGGGGCCACCATTAAAAAAACTTGGGGCGAGGCATTGATCGGGTTTGTCGGTTTTCAATCACTGATTATGTTGTCAGTGATTTCGTATATCATTTTTTGCGTGGCCGGCGCCGTCGCCGCCGTGGCGGTCCCGGTGCTGATCATCCCCGGCGTACTGTTTGGGGGAATCGCCACAATAGCCCTCTTTGGTTTTATTTATCTCGTAAGTACCGCCCAACAAATCTATCAGAGCGCGCTCTATTTGTATGCCCAGGGGCAGCTGGTCGGCGATTTCACCGTCGAGGATATGACCGGCGCTTTTAAAACCAAAGGCAAATAATCGCCGGGGAAATCGTATGAAAGAAACCTTGCGTCAGAGTTGGAGCATCTTTTGTCAAGCCGCCAAAGTATTCAAGAGCGACCGCAAATTGCTGGTTGCCGGATGTATTTTGACCGTGCTCATGGTTCTTATTTATTTGATCGCCATCCGCATCAAGCTGGCGGTATCGCCGAGTCTCTTTACCAATATGGATAAAGAGTGGCTGCAACAAATAATAATTGCCGGAGAAATTCGGAAATTGGCGGCGTTTTTATGCATTCATTTCCTCTATTGCGTCAGCTTCTATTTTTTATACACCGTTTATATTTCCGAATTTTTGCAATCAAAGCGGCAACAACCGGTCAATTGGTGCCGCGGTTTTTCCTTTGGCTTACGCCGGATTAAAATCATTTTGCCATGGTCGCTCCTGATCACAACAGTCTGGTTTGTGCTGGATATCCTCCAATGCCGATACGGCTTTCCGGGCATCATCGCCGGCAAAACGGTCGCATATACATGGGCGGCGGCCTGCTGTTTTGACGTTGCCGCCATCGTCACCGCTTTGGAGCTCGACACGCCCAAGGAAATCCTCCAAAGCTCGCTCAAGACCCTCCGCAAAACTTGGGGCAAAGTTATCACCGGAGTTTTATTCTATCTGCCACTCATTGCCGGCTGGGGGATCATTATCCTGATTTTCCCTGCGGACGTGATTATAACCAAGATGCTCTTGGCATTGGAAATAACGGCAATCGGACTATACTTTCTCATTTTAATCACTTGGGAGGCCTATATGGTAATATTGTACCAAAAAACCCGCGAACAGCTGCCCGGCGGGGAAGCCGCTCCGGCAAATGAACCGCAAACCGCGTTGCAAACGGAGTAAAAATCATGGCCAAAAAGAAATGTGAGTGCGTCTCCGCCCAGTGGCTCTTGGAGGCATTGCCGGAGCTCATGGATCAGCAAATCATTGATGAGGGAAACGCCAAACGTCTGGAGCAGTTTTGCCGCCAAAAAATCGCGCAAAAAACTGACAACAGCGGCCGCCATCTATTGCTCGCGCTCGGCTGTTGCTGCGCGTTGTTGATCGCGCTCGGGATGGCGCTGATTTTGTCCCACAACTGGGATCAGCTGTCCAACGCTACCCGGCTCTTGCTCGGCAATCTGCCGCTCGCGGGCGGCATCGCCTTTGGCCTTATAAGCTTGCTCAAGGACAAGAGCTCGGCATGGACCGAGTCCGCCGCGATCATCCTTATCATCGGCATCGGCTGCTCAATTGCGGCAGTGGCCCAGGTCTACAATCTGGGCGGCTCAGTCAAAGATTTTTTGCAGCTTTGGCTGCTGCTCAGTCTGCCGTTGGTGTGGGTGCTCCGCAGCATCTCGGCGGTGCTTTTGGGCTCCATCCTTTTTGTGACTTGGGGGGCCAATGCGTGCCACCCCCGGGATCCGGCCGGCCCCTACTGGAGTTTGCTGTGGCTGCTGACCAATGCCGGATATTTGTTTCATGTCCTCAAAGTTAAAAACAGCAGCATCCGACAGGCCTTTGCCCGCTGGCTCTTGGTGCCGATATTGATTTACTACCCGATTTTTACCGGGATTTTTGCCGACCACGGCACTGCCGGTACGGTGATGCTTTGCTTGCTCGCCGCCTTGCTGCTCTATCTCGGACTTTGGCTGTTGCAAAATAACCGGCCAAGCGCATCCCTGACGGTTTGCGGTTTTTTGGGTCTGCTGATCGCCGGGGCGATTGCCGCTTACCCGCATACCACCACCTCCACAACCGTATTTATACTTAACCCCGAAGTCTGGCAATGGAGCAACCTCCCGCCGGCGTTGATTTTTGCGGCCGTCATGATTTTTTTGGCGGAGCGCACGGTCATGCGACGGCAATTTTACTGGCTGCTGCCGATCCTGCTGGCGGCGGTGTTGCTGCTGATCCCCGAAACATGGCTCTGCCTCGGCGGCAGTATCTTGCTGTTTTCCGCCGGAGGAATTTTGCTCTTTTTATCATTTCACCGGCAAAGTCTCGCCCTTTTAAACGGCGGCGCGGCGGCGATTGTGGTGCTGGCGGCAGAGTGGTTTTTGAGCAACGATTTCCCGATCTTGTGGCGCGGCGTCGGCTTTATCGTCATCGGCGCCGTATTCGGAGTTCTCAACTTGCTCTTTTATAAAAAATTCAAAGCGATTAAAGGAGGTCAAGCATGACCGCCAAAACTTATAAAAAAATTCGGATTGCGGCGTTTATCGTTTGCTCGCTCGTCTTTATCGCCGTACCGCTCTCGATGGCGTACCAATATCACCAGATCCGGCAACAGGGAGAAGCCTTTACCTTTGAAGTTGAGGGTTACGACCCCTATACGCCGATGCTCGGGCGCTTTGTCCGCATCCGGCTGCAGCCGAGCGAATACCGGATCTCTGACAAAACCTTGGAGGATCGACTGGAAAAGTATTCCTACCGCGATAACCACCCGTTGTACGTCGAATTTACCGCCGGCGGCGACGGTCTGGCCAAAATCGGCAAAGTCTCCGCCCAAATCCCCGCCACCCGGAGTTATTGGAAAATCATCAACTATTATTATTACGAATCCAAGCTCAACATCCATTACCCGCTCGACCGCGTTTATATGAATGAAAACCGCGCGCCGAAGTTGGAAAAAGAGTTAACCAACCGCAAAGTCAAAGTGACCGCCACCGTCCGCCTCCGCGACGGCATCGGTGTCCTGGACAAAATCGAGTTCAAACCGGCCAAGTGATCAAAAAATGCGCATGGTTTTTAAGCGCAAAGCATTGAGCACCACCGATACTGAGCTCAGGCTCATCGCCGCCGCCGCAATCATCGGGTTGAGCAAGGGGCCATTCCAAATGTGCAACACCCCCATGGCGACCGGGATGCCGACAATGTTGTAGGCAAAGGCCCAAAAGAGATTTTGTTTGACATTGCGCAAGGTGAGTTTGCCGATCAACAAGGCTTCCGGCAAAGCTTGGAGGCTTTTGCCCGATAATACCGCATCGGCGGTCTCGACGGCGATGTCGGTACCGCCCCCGACCGCGATCCCCACATCGGCCGCCGCCAGCGCCGGCGCATCATTGATCCCGTCGCCAACCATCGCCACGATTTCCCCGCGTGACTGCAATTGTTTGACCACCGCGGCTTTGTCACCGGGCAATACCTCGGCAAAAACTTCATCAATCCCGGCTTGGGCGGCAATCGACTGAGCCGTGGCCCGGCGGTCGCCGGAAACCATTATCACTTTATACTTTTGCGCCTTGAGTTTGACGACGACTTGCGCGCTCTCGGGGCGGAGCTCGTCCGCGAGCGCCAAAACGCCGATCAGCCGTCCGTCCGCCGCCACGCCGATGCAGCTTCGCCCGGCCTCAGTCCACCCGGCGACGACTGGCATTGACTCGCCGACGGCAACTCCTTGGCTCTCCAGCCAGGACAAACTTCCGACGGCGAGATTGTGACCGTTGACGCGCCCGGTCAATCCGTGACCGGGATATGCCATAAAATCAGTGACTTCGCTCAATGTCAACTTGCGCTCTTTGGCCGCCGCCACAATGGATTGCCCCAACAAGTGCTCGGACTTTTGCTCCAAACTCGCGGCCAAAATCAAGACATCATCGGGACTCCAATTATCAAAAGCATCGGTTGCGGCATGGTACATTTTGCCCATAGTAAGTGTCCCGGTTTTATCAAGAAGCACCGCCGTCACTTTGGAGCAAGCCTCCACGGCTTCGCTGCTTTTAAACAAAATTCCCCGCTTTGCCGCCCGACCGGAGGCCACCACCATCGAGATCGGCGTTGCCAAACCCAAGGCGCATGGGCAGGCAATGACCAATACCGAGACAAAAATGTTGAGGGCAAAGGCTGCGTCCTCCCCCACCAGCAACCAAGCGGCCGCGGCCAATATCGCCAACTTCATCACCGTCGAAACAAAGTATCCGGCCACCGTGTCTGCCAAAGCGGCAATCGGCGCCTTGGAGTTTTGCGCACTCTCAACCATGGCAACGATTTTGGCAAGCATGGTATCGCCGCCGGTGTGCGTCACTTTGATTTTTAAAAAGCCGTGCTGGTTGATCGAGCCTCCGACCACCGGCGAGCCGGGTTGCTTGGCCACGGGCGTGCTTTCGCCGGTCAGCATCGACTCATCGACCGCCGACTCGCCCTCCTCGACCACGCCGTCCAGCGCAATCGTGCCTCCCGGGCGCACCGCAATCAATTCGCCGAGTGCGACTTGATCGACAGCGAGCTCAATTTCACTCCCGCCGCGGATCACCGTCGCCATCGGCGGCGTCAAATTTAAAAGCGCCGTCACCGCATCATTGGCCCGGCGCCGGGCGGAAACTTCCCAAAACTTTCCCAAGGTAATCAAGGTCAAAATCACCGCCGCCGACTCAAAATATAAAAAATGCACCCACAAAGTTTTGTCCAAAAAAATCATCACCACGGCAAATAAACTGTAAGCAAACGCGGCCAGCGTCCCCACCGCCACCAGCGAGTCCATATTGGGCGTCCACCGCCAAAGCTGCGCCAAACCGGTCCGGTAAAACTCGCCGCCTCTCATCATCACCGGCAGCGTCAGCAAAAGTTGCGCAAGTGCAAATAACAAGGGATGTGCGTGGGGCGCCCAATTCGTCGGCAACGGAAGACCCACCATATCCCCCATCGTGAGATAGAGCAAAAGGACGGTAAAGATTGCCGAAACAATCAGCCGCCCCCGGAGATTGGCCGCCTCGGCGGCGACGGCATCAACGGACGACAACGAAACTTCCCCGAGATCGTACCCGGCCGCGCGCACCGCAGCGTAAAGCTGCGCTTCATCCAGCCCGCCCTTGTCCCAACGCACCGTGAGTTTGGCGGTGGCAAAATTGACCTCGCCGGAAACCCCCGGCAATGAATTGGCCGCCGTCTCGACCGCCCGCGCACAACTCGCGCATCCCATATTTTTTACTGCAAACACTTTTTTCATAATCATATCAAACTTCCGGTTACCTTCGGCAATATAACCTGTTACAGCCCTCAAGTCAAGCATTTTTGCAAAATCGGATCTATTTTTACCTCCCAGTGCGACCCCAAAATCACCCTCAGCAAGACTTTTTCTCTGTTTTTTCGATCCCCGCGCTTGACTTTTAAGGTAAAATCGTCTATAATATATGGTGATAACAGGTGATACACATCACCGTAACCCCGGAGCCCTTAAGCAACAACGATGAAAAACGAGTCGACATCCACTTATATGCGCATCCGCCACTATGTCTTTGACTATCTGGCGCAAACCACCGGCTCGGTCACGCGCATCCCGTCCAACCGCGAGCTGGCCGAGCGGTTCAACGTCAGCCAGCCGACAGTGGTGAGAGCACTTCAGGAGTTGATCAAAGAGGGCTACCTTATTCACCGCCCCGGCGTCGGCTTATTCAGCAACCCCGGGCGCTTTGATGCGAGGGAGAGCAAAATCTGGGGGATCATTTTCGGCGATGGCCGCTGGGCATATCTGGCGCGCGACGCTTTTTACGCCGCCAGCGTCATTGGCGGAGCATTGCTCAAAAAAGACAACAATCATTTACTCAAACTGATCACCATGGGCGAAACTTCGCGCGATAATTTCCCCGAGCTCGGCAATCTTTCCGGCATTGTCTGGTGGGGCCCCGAGGCAAAGGTGATCCCCGATTTGCGGCGCATCGCCGAAACCATCCCGGTGGTGGTAATTTCCGGACAAGTCCCCGGCATCGACTGCTATTATTATGACTTTGAGGCGGAAAATTACGAAACCGCCCGCCAATTGATCTCGCGCGGCTGCCGCAAATTGGCGCTGGTGCGGTCGCATTACATCCCCGAGGCGGTGGCCGGCATTGAGCGCGCCTGCGGCGAAGCCGGGATTGCCTTCTCAGAGGAATTCATTTTGGGCAACGATCTTGCCGACGAGCATAAATTGGAGCAATTGGTCGCCGAGGGCAAAGCCCCGGACGGGATCATTTTTAACTGCAAAGCGGTCGGGTTCCAGCAGGCCATTGAGCGCATCCCCGAGCTTGCCGACGCCCTGATTGCCAGCGCCAACCACTGGATTGACGAAAATTGGAAATTTAACGGCATCGTGGTCAGTACCAGCTTTGAGGACATCGCCGGAGAAATCGTCCGCCTTTTGGCAATGAAACCCGATGCCATGCCGCGTATTTTTCACCGCCTCAAAGTATATCACACCCCTGTCAGCAAACCCTAACATAAAGGAGTATTTCATGCGAAAATTATTTACCCTAATCGAGCTCTTGGTCGTGATTGCCATCATTGCCATTTTGGCCTCCATGCTTTTGCCCGCCCTCAACAAAGCGCGAGATCAGGCCAAAAAGACTCAATGCAGCGGCAATTTGCGGCAACTGGGGCTGGCCGGGCAACTTTATGCGGGAAGCTACAATGATTACTGGGTGCCGATCAGCGCCGGCGGCAACGGCAAAGCGTGGTACCAAAACCTCACCTACCGCAAAGCGCTGGGCGGGATTGTTTATGAAAATGCCGCCGTCAACCACTGTGACGAGCGCATCGCCCAAAACATGCTCTGCCCGATGTCCCGCGCCGCGTTGCGCGTCGGCGACAGCGCCAAATATCAGCACTTGGAGGCAAGCTACGGGCTCAATATGGATGCGCATAACGCCGCCAACCCGGCGATCAAGATTTCGCGGGTGTTTTACCCCTCCAACTCGGTGGCGTTTTTGGACAGCATCGACTGGCGCGTCGCCTTGTGGACCGCCGAATACGGTAACTACACTGGAGAAACCTCGACCAATCCGAGCGGTTCGCCGGTGGCCTTCCGTCACGGCGGCTTGTCCTATGCCAACGGCGCTTTTTTTGACGGCCACGTCGAGACGCGCCACTGCAACGAGCTGCGGTGGAAGACCAAGTGGAGCAACCTTTACACCAAGTAACCTTTGAGAAGATTTATGAAAACCATTATTTTTGCCGTCATCGGCTTGTTGTTTGCTTCATCGCTGTTTGCAGCCGGGGAGGAAGTATTTTACCAAACCGACTTCAACACCCCGGCGGCTTTGACCAACTGGTTCAAGGCCCCCAACATGACCTTGGAAACCACCGGCGGGATTGACAACTCTGGCTGCGTCAAATTTGTTGCCGAGAGCGACAATATCAACAATTTATCCACC